>CAURPQ010000011.1:0-4657 GCA_963527005.1 uncultured Candidatus Saccharibacteria bacterium | reverse complement strand
CTGATATAAAAGCAGTTGGCAAGTCTGAAACTACTGGTACGACAATTACATTTTATCCTGATCCTACTATTTTTAAGGAAACGGTTAATTTTGATTATAAGTGGGTCGTCAATTATCTGCGCCATCAGGCATATCTGACTAAGGGTGTATATACCTCCGTTTTTGATGAGCGTACGGGAGATCGCAAGGCATTTTACTTTGAGGGCGGCATTCAGAGCTATGTTAAAAATTTGAATATCGGTAAAGATGTACTATCTGATGATATTTTTTATGTAGAAAAGCAAGTTGAAGATTGTATGGTGGAAATTGCCGTACAATATAATGATACGTATGCGGAGACTGTTAAGCCGTTTGCTAATAACGTGTTGACTCCGGATGGCGGTACGCATTTGGTTGGTTTCCGGGCGGCTTTGACGAGAGTCATCAATGACTATGCGCGTAAAAATGGTTTATTGAAAGAAAAAGAAGATAATTTGACTGGCGATGATATCCGCGAGGGTTTGACGGCGGTTATTCTGGTTAAATTGCCAGACCCGCAGTTTGAAGGCCAAACGAAGAATAAGCTCGGTAATCCGGAAATGCGCCGCTATGTTGATCAAGTAATGAGCGAATATTTTGCATATTATTTGGAAGAAAACCCAGCGACTGCTAAGAAAGTGGTCGGCAAGGCAACTTTGGCAGCGCGGGCACGCAAGGCAGCACGAGCGGCGCGGGATAATGTGATTCGTAAAGGAGCGTTTGAGGGTCTGAACTTGCCTTCTAAACTAACCGACTGCTCGTCGCGTAATCGGAAAGACTGCGAGCTGTTTATCGTCGAGGGTAATTCGGCAGCTGGTTCGGCTAAAGACGGCCGCGATTCGACTATTCAAGCAATTTTGCCTCTGCGCGGTAAGGTGCTAAATACTGAGCGGGCAAGATTTGATAAAATGTTTGCTAACGCTGAAATTGTTTCGCTAATTAAGGCTATGGGAGTTGGTATCGGCGACCAGTTTGATATTAGAGGTATACGCTACGATAAAATAATTTTTATGACAGATGCTGATGTCGATGGAGCACATATTTCGACGCTGTTGATGACGTTTTTCTTCCGGTATATGTCCGAGGTTATTGAAGCGGGGCATGTCTATTTGGCGAAGCCGCCTTTGTTTGGTTTGAGTAAAGGAACTGGTAGTAATCGTAAAATAGATTATGTCTATGATGAAGCGGCTTTGGAAGAGATATTGACGGTAAAAATTAACGAACGTAAAGCTGCTGGTACAAAAATTGATGAGAGTGCCGAGCGGTTTAAGCAAGCGGGCTATACGGCGCAGCAGCGGTTTAAAGGCCTAGGTGAGATGGACGCGTCTCAATTATGGGAAACAACGATGAATCCAGAGAATCGGACTTTAGTAAAAGTTAATATCGAAGATGCGGAGCGAGCAGATGCGATATTTACAAAGCTGATGGGCGATAGCGTGGAGTTGAGAAAAAGTTTTATTCAAACAAACGCCGCTAAGGTTAATTTGGAAGACTTGGACTTTTAAGGAGGTGATATGGCGGATAGCGATAATAAGAATATAGTAGAAGAGCCGGAAATTTTGAACGACGATCCAGAAGTTCGCGGCATTGAAAAATCGACGGTTGAAAGCGTCATGGAAGATTCTTTCTTAAAGTATTCTATGTCGGTGATTATTGATCGGGCATTACCGGACGTGCGCGACGGTTTGAAGCCGGTGAATCGGCGAATTTTATATGCAATGAATAAGAATGGCTGGCGCGCTCCTCATGCAACAGTAAAGTCGGCGAAAATTGTCGGCGAGGTTATGGGTAATTACCATCCTCACGGCGACTCTTCGATTTACGATGCGATGGTGAATTTGGCACAGCCGTGGAAAATGCGCTATACACTGGTAGAAGGACAGGGTAACTTCGGTTCAATGGATGGTGATGAGCCGGCAGCTTCTCGTTATACTGAGGCGCGAATGGATAAAGTTGGTAGCGAGCTATTGTCCGATATTGAGAAAGAAACGGTTGACTTTCGCGATAACTTTGACGGGACAGAGAAAGAGCCGGTTGTTTTGCCGGCTGCCGTACCGAATATTCTGCTAAACGGGCAAATGGGTATTGCTGTTGGTATGGCGACCAATATTCCACCGCACAATCTTGGCGAAGTGGTTGACGCGACAGTGGCGCAAATAGATAATCCTGATATTACACTGGATGAGCTTTTAACGCATATTAAAGGCCCTGACTTTCCTACAGGTGCGGAAGTGTACGGGGGCGCTCCAATGCATCAAGCGTACGAGACTGGGCGCGGCTCGGTGACAATTCGGGCGGTGGCGACGATTGAGGAACGTAAGAACGGCCGCTACAGTATTGTAATTACTGAAGTGCCATATGGCATGAGCAAGGAAAATTTTGTCGATAAGGTTCGAGAGCTGGTTCTTGCGAAAAAAATAACTCATATCGCTGATGCGCGTGATGAAAGCGCTCGCGGCAAGGTTCGGGTTGTTGTTGAACTGAAGAAAGATGCTTACCCGAAGAAGATTCTTAACCAACTATATAAGCTAACTGGGTTGCAAACATCATTTCATTACAATGTACTAGCCTTAGTGAATGGTATTCAGCCTAGGGTGATGGGTTTGAAAGAAATTTTGGCAGAGTTTATTAAGCATCGCCAGGGGGTGATTCGCCGTCGGACCGAGTTTGAGTTGCGCAAAGCTAAGGAGCGGGCGCATATTCTGGAGGGCCTAAAGATTGCGCTTGATCATATCGATGAGGTAATTAAGACGATTCGCGAAAGTTACGACGATGCTGACAAACGGTTGATGGATCGGTTTGGTTTGTCGGAAATTCAGGCGGCAGCGATTTTGGCGATGCAACTGCGTCGTCTGCAGGGTCTGGAGCGCGATAAAATTGAGAGTGAGTTAAAACAGCTGCACGAATTGATTCGTAAATTGGAAGCGATTTTGGCAGACGAAAATGAGATTTTGCGGGTCGTTAAGGAAGAATTGATCGCGATGAAAGAAAAATACGGTGATGAGCGGCGCAGCAAAATTATCAATCATGAATTAGGCAAGTTCTCGGACGAGGAATTGATTCCGGAAGAAGATGCTGTTGTGCTTCTTACAACAGAAAATTATATTAAGCGAACGCTAGCTAGCGACTATCGCAAGCAGAACCGCGGCGGTAAAGGTAAGCGCGGTATGACAACCAAAGAAGAGGATATTATTGCGCAAATTGTGCCTGCTAGTACGCATGACTATTTGTTATTCTTCACGAATAAGGGCCGTATTTTCCGCTTAAAGGCTTATGAAGTACCAGCTGCCGGTTTGAATGCCAAAGGGGTGGCGGCGGTCAATCTGCTGCAATTACAGCCAGAGGAAAAAATTACCGCCATTATTAAGCACGAGAAAGGCTCTAAAGATACTGGCTATCTGTTTATGGCAACTAAGAATGGTACTGTTAAGAAGACTCCTTTGGAAGATTATGCAAATATTCGGACAAATGGGCTTATCGCGATTAAATTGGATGATGGCGACGAATTGCGCTGGATAAAGAAGACGAATGGCGAAAATGATGTAATTATTTCAACATCTGCTGGACAAGCAATTCGTTTCAATGAAAAAGATGCGCGGCCGATGGGGCGGTCAGCTCGTGGCGTCCGTGGCGTCCGCTTGCGTCCAAATGATTGCGTGGTCGGTATGGATGTTGTAACGAGCGACGGTCAGACACTGCTGGTTATTAGCGAGAAAGGCTTTGGCAAGCGCACTAAAGCGGCAAATTTCCCAGCCCATAAGCGCGGCGGCGTTGGTATAAAAGCGGCAGTCGTTACGGCGAAAACTGGTCCAATTATTTCGGTGCAGACTATTGATCCGGCTATGACAGACGCCATTTTAGTATCGCAGAACGGCCAGACAATCCGCCTGAGTTTGAAAGATATTAAATTGCTTGGCCGGACAACTCAAGGCGTGACGATTATGCGGCTGGATGGCAATGATGCAGTCTCGTCCATTGGTCTTATGGAAGAGCGTTCGCAGAGCGAGGATGCTTAATGCGGTATCTGTTGATACCCTTGCTAGCTTGGGCGCTGGCTCAGGGGTCAAAGCATATTTTCCATCTAATGGGCCGCAACCGCCGAGTATTTAATAAAAATCCGCGCTCTTCCTTATTGCTATCAGGCGGTATGCCGAGCGCTCATGCAGCTACGATGGTGGCATTGGCGGCCACGATTGGGCTGTATGACGGAGTTGATACAGTGCAGTTTGCAATTAGCTCTTGGTTGGCGATGATTATTATTTATGACGCGGTAATGGTGCGCTTTTCTTCGGGACAACAAGGTGATACGTTGAATCAATTGCTTGACGAGCAAAAAAGTACGCTGTCTCGTATTCGAGTAGCACACGGGCATACGCCTATTGAGGTGGCGGCTGGGATAGTTTTAGGGATATTTGTAGCTATTGTTGTATTTTTCGCAACAAAATAATAATGAAAATCTATTGACCTAGTCAATCAGATGAGGTAAGATTGGTATTAAGTCTGGTTGCTGGAGTGCGAGTTAAGCAACGGTTTACAATCTGTAAAGTGAGGCAAATCATGCTTCAGACCGGCTTAGAATGAACCTTAACAATTTGATTGTGCAATATCATCGTCAGTTTATATTTTTGTAGAGCCTTAA
>CAURPQ010000010.1:0-5985 GCA_963527005.1 uncultured Candidatus Saccharibacteria bacterium | reverse complement strand
AAAATTATCGGGTTTGATTTGGATGACACGCTAGCTATTACCAAGTCGCCAATTAGCGATCGGATGGCCGGCATTCTTAGCCAGTTGCTTGAAAATTATGACGTGTGCGTCATTACGGGCGGTACATTTCAACAGATTAAAAAGCAGGTGATTGATCGGCTTAATGTTCAGCCTGAGTTGCTTCAGCGGTTTCACGCGATGCCGACTTGCGGCACTAGGTATTATCGATTTGACGCTGCTGATGACGAGTGGAAGGTTCAGTATGCGAACGATCTGTCTGATGAACAAAAAACTCAGATAACTACGGCGCTGGAAGAGGTTGCCAGGGAGATGGGCATTTGGTGCGATAATCCTGCGGGTGAAATTATTGAGGATCGCCACAGCCAGATTACTATGTCGGCACTGGGTCAGCAGGCAACGCCAGAGGATAAGTATGCCTGGGCGGAAAAGTATAAAGATATTCGCCCGGTATATCGCGATAAAGTGGCGGAGAAATTGCCTGGTCTTGAGGTGAGGATTGGCGGTACGACCAGCACTGATATTACGCTGCCAGGAATTGATAAAGCCTATGGTATTGGTAAGCTGCTTGAATTGAACGGCTGGTCAAAGGAAGAGGCGCTATTCTTTGGCGACAAATTGCAAGAAGGCGGTAATGACTTTCCAGTTAAGCAAATGGGTGTCGATTCAATCGAAGTGAGAGGCTGGGAAGATACCGCCTACGCGCTGGAAGGCATCAACGCTGTTTCATAAAACCTAGCTTCCAGCTATCAATATTACTCCGCAATAACCAGGAATTGTCATTTGCCGGTCTTTTCCTAAGAGTAGATATTGCGGATGAGTAGAAGCGAGGACTTTGCCGTTTTCTGGGATGGAAAAACTTTGCGGCGCGTCAGCGAAATTGATAAAAATATAAGCGCGTTCTCTGCCTAGCTCGCGTTTAATGCCCAGAATAAACCCGTTACCAGTATCAGTACTGCTTACGATATTTAGTATACCATTTTTAATAATTGGGAATTCCTGGCGTAATCTTAGTAAAGCTCTGTGTAAATTTAGCATTGACGCGGGCGAGCTTTTTTCGCTGTTAACGTTAACAAATGCGCGGTTTTTATTCACTGGCAGCCACGGTTTTACTTCTGAGAATCCAGCGAACCGCGTATCATCCCATTGCATCGGCGTGCGCTCCAGGTCGCGGCTGTCTATAGTAGAATGAACAGGGCTAAAATTGTCCTGAATATCCTCAGTGGTCAGCTCGCCATTGGTCATGCCAATCTCATCGCCATAGTACATGACGCTGACGCCCGGCGTAAGTAGGTTGAGAAAATGTAAGGCCCGCGCTCGCTCTGCCCCGAGTCGCGAGGCAATGCGCGGCTGATCGTGATTACCAACACAGAAAAACGGCTTGACTGAATCTGCCGCCTGTAAATATTTCTCAATTTTCTGCTCAGTATGCTCCGCATGCCACTCGTCCTGGCGATACTCCATAAAGAACGCTGACGCCTTCGGATGAGCCGCCAGTACCTGGTGGTACTGCTGGTAAATATCGCCCAACTTCTCGTCAGGGTAAAACTCAAACACCATCTGCTTATCATCATATTCATCACAAACTGATGCCAGCTCACGCAGGTATTCTTGAAAATGCGGCCCCATTTTACAGTGGTCGTGAATGAACGCACCGTAGGCTTCAGGATCGCCGTGAAAGTCAGGATTTGGTGAATCGTCACCAAATTCCGGATCTTTAGAAATGCCCCAAATCGCGTCAACCCGCATGCCTTCCACGCCCATATCAAACCAAAATCGCACCACGTTTTTCATTTCATCGCGAACCGCCGGATTGTCCCAATTCAAATCCGGCTGTGTTTTCAGGAACGAATGGAGATAAAATTGATTGGTCTGCTCATTAAACTCCCATGAACTGCCGCCCGATAAACTTTGCCAATTGTTTGGCTCATTGCCGTCCCGCCCGTCGCGCCAGACATAATAATCACGCTTGGGATTGTCCCGCGATGACCGTGCTTCCTGAAACCACGGATGCTGATCAGATGTATGGCAGGGAACGAGGTCGATCATGACTTTAATGTCCAGAATATGAGCTCTTTCCAACAGCGCTCGAAAATCATCCAGCCCGCCAAATGTTGGGTCAATGGCTCGATAGTTAGCGATATCGTAGCCAAAATCAGTCAGCGGCGAGAGGAAAAACGGCGAAATCCAAATCGCGTCAACGCCCAGCCACGCCAAATAATCCAGCTTCTCAGTAATGCCATTCAAATCACCAATCCCATCGCCATTAGTATCCCGAAAACTACGCGGATAAATCTGATATAGGGAAGCAACATCTTGCCAAGTTTTCATGGTTTAAGTATAAGCGAGATGAGAGCAAAATTCCAGTTTTTAGATGGTGATATGAAGATTATTGACATTTCTACTTTACTTTGGTAAACTGGAAATATGAATGGCAAGAACGATATTTGGAAAGATGAACAGGCGCGTCAGCTGGCGGATGTTCTTGCTAGTATAAATGACTCTAATGAAATGCGGGCGTTTCTTCGCGATGTCATGACTCAGAAGGAGATTGTCGAAGTTAGCGCGCGCCTACAAGCTGCCAAAATGTTGTCAAAAGGCGAAAAATACGCCGACATCATCGCGGCAACGAAGCTCAGCAGTCGTACAGTTGCTCGGATTAGCGATTGGATGCAAAACGGCACTGGCGGTTATAAAAATGTCTTCAAACATCATTCGCACGTTTGGCCAGCTCGCGCTGAGTAGTTTGCGAATAAATCCAAACAAATGCCGGCGCGACGCTGGCGTTTTGATTTTTTGACAGTTAATTTAGTTAATTTTTGGAGATATTTATGAGTGAAATAAGAACAGCGAAGTTCGCTGCGCCAGATGAGGCGAGGGAGAAATACGACGCGATTATTCCCGCGTATCAAGCAGCGTTTGCAGCAGAACCTTGGTATGAAGTAAGTAAATGCGGCGGCTGCTCGTCAGGTTATTCTCGTCAAAATCCTGGTGATATATGTCAAGCTTGCGGCAGCACGACTGGAGACGAAGCCTATACAGAACAGGAATTGACCAAGAAATTTGATACTATCGGCGAGACGCGCCCAACATGTTGGTATATCGAGGAGACGCCAGCGGGATTAGCGTTGGCGGCGGTCGCTTGGACGGCTGATCTGGTGCAGATTGCGGCGGAAAAATATCCTGGGTCGCCGGAAATGGCAGAGTGGCTTAAGCAGAAGTACACGCCAAACACTGCTCCTAACCCAGAGATATTATGGCTGGATGAAGTTTTTGCTAACCGCCGGATATCGAGACGTAATAATCTCGTGAATTTTCGCCCAATGATATACGGGTTTTCCGATCGCCTAGATCAGACGAAGGTAGCCTATCGGACTATTGCGCCGGCAATGACGCGCGCAGCCATGAGGGATTTTGGCGATGATGCGACCATTGATAAAGCCAAATCTAATGTTCCTGATTGGCGGAATTTTGTATCAATTGATTTATCTCGGTAAAAAATAATATGTAAGGAGGATAAGAACATGAAAATATTAGTAATCGGCGGCATGCACGGGAATGAAATGCTGGGCATTGATCTGGTCAAGAATTTACAGGAAAATCCGCTGGAAAATATTGATAGCGTACTGGCGAATGAGGAGGCAATAAAAAGAAATAAGCGGTTTGTCGAACAAGACTTGAACCGGTCATTTCCCGGCGTGAAATCAAGCGGCATATACGAGCAGCAGCGCCCGATTGAGCTACTGGAAATGTGCAAGGAATATGATATTGCGCTTGACTTTCACAATACGTTTTGCCCGGATAATGACTGTACGTTTGTCGGGGAGGGTGCAAATGAAGAGCTGCTGGCCGCGTCATGGCTGCTGGGTTTACCGCGGGTGATTGTGGCTGATTATGACTGTATAAATAAGTATGCTCTAAATTGCGTGTCGATAGAAATTAGCGTACAGAGCAGGTTGAATGATGTGAAAGTCTGGCGCCAGAAGCTGCAAATGCTTGCTGAAAAGGAAATTGCTGATTGCCGGGCGGTCTTAGGGGTGGAGAAGTTTCGCTTTGTGTATCGAATGACCTTGGAGGATAAAACAAGGTTAAACCTTGATCAGGCAAACCTACGAGCATTCCAGCCAATTGACCAGAATTTGGCGGAGAAAATGGGAGTAAAAACTCCGGCCTATCCGATCTTCATTAATGACAAATTCACGCCGTATAATTATGGAGGGTTATTGAATAAGATAAACAATAAAAATTAAAATCACGCGCGGGTAATAACTGGTCGGACAAAAATTGGCAGTAAACATCAATACAAAAAACAAATTGGTGGCTCCTCCCAGACTTGAACTGGGGACACAAGGCTCTTCAGGCCTCTGCTCTACCAACTGAGCTAAAGAGCCACAAACTTACCTTATGATTGTACTAAAAATCTGGCTGGCTGGCAAGGAAAAAGCCAAGGCTCCTTGGAATTTATCCGCGCGCCGTTATTATTTATTATGGTGGTGATACTGATGAGTCAGCGCGTGACCCTTGCCGCGGCGCAATAAATATAAATTGACAGGGTACGACACTAGGAACGCGGCAGTCATGCACAGCAGCCGGCTTGCCCAATACATCGGATGAGTGAGGTCTTTGTTCATGGCGCCTGGCACAACGAGCATGATGACATTGTCAACGATGATCATCGACAGAATTGATAACGTATCGGCAGCGAAAACCAATTTGAAGGCTTTGATGAACGATAGCTTAGCGCTTATCAGCGGGATAGTTGATACAGTATAGCCAGACGTAAATGCCAAAACCGATGCCAAAATTACCGTGGCGTGCGGTGTAAATCCAGCGTGCGTGCCGATGGTGACGCCGAGCATTTCGCCGATCATACAGCCCGCCAAACAGTGTAAAGTCGCTGCTAATGCCATGTGTTTGGTTGAGGTTTTTGTATTGCAGTGAGGGTGAGATTCGTGGTGCATCATTTCGTCCTTATATTATTTAACTCGTATAGATTAAGTAGCTCTTCGACAGCTTCATCTTGCTGGATTTCATCGCCCGAGGTCATTTTGTCAGCAATGTGCGTGCGCAAATGCCGCTCCAAAATAAGCTTATTGAGTGATGCCAGCGACTTTTGCAGCGCCAGGCTTTGCGTTAAAATATCCATGCAATATGCGTCGTTGACGATTTGTTTCTCTAGTCCGCGCATTTGCCCTAAAATAATTTTTGTGCGGTGCAGAGCTCGACGCTTGATGTCTGTTGTATTCATGATTTTATCATATACCCCCTGGGGGTATTATGTCAAATAATTCGAATAGCTATTGCCAGCAGTACTAAAAATTGCTAAAATTATGGAAGCGCCGATTTAGCTCAGCTGGTTAGAGCAGCTGTTTTGTAAACAGCAGGTCCTCGGTTCGAGTCCGAGAATCGGCTCCAAATACGCGCTGGAATCGTGTAGTGGCAATCACAGGAGACTGTAAATCTCCCGCCGTAAGGCTTCGTAGGTTCGAGTCCTACTTCCAGCACCAAGGAATAATTTTTAAGAAAATTGTCGCTTGCAGAGGCGGCTTTTTTCTTTAGCTTTTCTCTGGTGAAAGTGATTTTGTTTGACATTTTTATGTTTGTGTGCTATAGTTAAAGCATGTTAGAATTATTAAAACAAATATTTATCGTCTGGAACAGCGAAAAGAACCAGCGGTTGAAGTTGCAGCAGGCATATTTAATTTTGGCAATTATCGGGCTGGTGGCCGCGGGATTATCAACGCTATTTAGCGTTTCCTCGGCACATTTAGCGGCGTCTTTTTCTGGTATTTTGGCGGTTACATTTTTAGTCAACGGTATCGCCTGGGGATTGATCGATACTTTCATAACGCCGAGGCTGCCAAAGGCCAGCCAGACCAAATCTAAAGCAAAATCTAAGACGGCTAAGCGCTAGTTGTCCCTCCTCAAACAGATCGTGGACACTCCAGCCTTTTGTAGAATAGTTAT
>CAURPQ010000009.1:0-19257 GCA_963527005.1 uncultured Candidatus Saccharibacteria bacterium | reverse complement strand
GCATATCGAGCAGCTACTGCGGCACATTGAAAAGAATACTCAGCTAGCAGCAGCGTCGAGCAATATTGTGAATCAGCTTGAATATATTGCACGCAATTTACGGCGCAAGATGATGCTAGTGGTGGTCGCCAACGACGATGAACTGACCAGCGAGCACCAGCATATTATCCGGCGGTTGCGCGCCCAGCACGAGATGCTATGGATAACTGTCAATGACGCTTCAGGACTTGACGGAAGCCATAATTTTTACGATATTGACGATCTGGCTGAGCTGCCTTATTTTATTCGCAAACAAACGAAATTGCAGGCTGATTTCGACCGCGAGCAGCAATCATACTACCGCGAATATTCCACTGCCCTGGAGCGATTGGGCGTCGTTAGCGAGCGAATTTCCAGAGAAGAGGACGTCGTCGGCAGTTTCTTTTCACTGCTAGAAAGGCAAAAGCATGCACGCTGGCACTGAGCTTCGCGAATGGGTAGATTATGACCCGCTGTGGCTGATTATAGGCTGCTTGCTTTTAAGTACGATTATTTTATGGTACGGATTTGTGTTTTACTCGACTCGCCGCCGCTCCCACCGCAGCTTGGCTACACTCAAACCAAAACCGTACACGCCGCCAGATTTGACTGACTTGAAGCAGAAATACCAACGGCTAATCGACGAAATTGAGCAAAATCATACTGCTGGAAAGTTATCCTCGCGTAAAGCCCACCAGAAATTAAGCCATGTTCTTCGCATGTTCGTTGTTGAGATAAACGGTCACCGCGTTGACACATTGACGCTGCGAGATTTAGAAAAGACTCGTTATAAAACATTGGCAGCCGCCATCAAACAATTCTATATTCCTGAATTTACTGCGGTCGAGCAAGGCAGCGTTACCGAGGCAGCGGCGCTCGCCAGAAAGACGGTAGCAGCATGGAATTAGCTTTTTGGCAATTGTCGCTGGCGTTAATTATAATTATCGCCCTGCTGTGGTTTGCCGCGCCGATTATACTCCGCCGATACAGCCGATCGAAACGCCATGACGCGCCTAGGCAAAAACTCCCTATCGCTAATACATCGCGGCTGCGCGCTTTCCCGCTCTATATTCAGCAGGTTAAGCGGTATAAAAAACTATTGGCGGTTGTACTGGGACTGCACGCGCTCCTGCTGGTTATGATGATTATTCTCACTGGCCGCCCGTCGTCGGTAGCCGTCGTTTCTCCCGAGGTGAAAAATCGCGACATTGTGTTATGCCTTGATGTGTCGCGGTCGATGTATGAATATGATGTGGAGATTATTAAAACTTACCGCACATTGGCGCGAAAATTTGACGGCGAACGGCTTGGTTTGGTACTATTTGACCGCTCGCCGGCAGTGATATTTCCGTTGACAGACGACGCCAGCCTCATCGATAGTAAATTAGCGCTAATCGAAAAAGCGCTGACGCCGCCTGGAACGTTAGAATATTTTGACATTTTATCTGGTACGGTAGTTTCGAACGGGCAAGGCTCGTCGCTGATTGGCGATGGACTAGCAAGCTGCATCGGCCGCTTCGACAAATTGGATAGCAAACGCTCCCGAAGTATCATTTTAGGAACAGATAACCAATTGGCTGGCACGCCGATACTTTCCCTGCCCGAAGCAGCAGAACTCGCCAAGCAAAAGGATATCCGCGTATACGGCATTTACCCGAATAGTAATAAAAACCGCGAGGCCGAAGCGGCAGAATTGAAGCGAACCATGCTGGCGACGAACGGCGATTACTACGCACTGCGCGACAAAAACACAATTCCAAACATTGTCCAAAAAATCGCCGCCCAAGACGCCTCCCGCTTCAAAGGCACGCCGCGCGTTACTCGCACCGATCAGCCGCAATTGTTGCTATACGGCATGCTTATTATCATAATTTCCCTTATTATTATCGATTGGAGGCTTCGCATATGATAGTGCAACCAATTTTGCCGTGGTATCTGTTGCTGATAATTCTGGTAGTTGCTGCAATTTTTACCGGCTGGAGGATTTTCTCCAAACCAATATCTAACCGGCGAGCGTGGCTGCGGCGGTTCTGTATTGTCTTGCTCATCATTGCCGCTTGTTTTCGCCCAGCTATTCCTGGCGAAATGAAAGAATGGGGCGCGCCGCTAGTTGATGTTTATGTTGTCATGGACACAACGATGAGTTCTGCTGCCGAGGATTATGATAACGGCCAGCCGCGAATCAACGGCATGCGCCGCGACGCCAAAGAAATTGCCAAAAAGCTGGTCGGCGCGCGATTTAGCCTAATAACTTTCAATAATAAAACTTTCGTCAATTCACCGTTATCGACGGACGTCAGGATGTTTGAATCAGCAGTTGACACGGTAAATATCATCAGCGAAAGCTATGCCATGGGCAGCTCAATTGATACACCGATTGACACTATCGCCTCGGAAATTACTCGCACCAAGCATAAAAATCCCGAGCGCACCTCGCTGCTATTTTACCTGGGCGACGGCGAACAAACCAGCGATGCCTCGCCAAAGTCATTCGCCAGCTTAAAGCCCCTGCTGGGCGGCGGCGCGATTATGGGCTACGGCACTGCCAACGGCGGAAAAATGAAAACGCCAAGCTACAGCGGCGGCTTTGACGGTTTTTACTTGCGCGGGCCAGATTTGAAATATGCCGTATCGAAAATCGACGAGACAAACCTTAAAAACATTGCCAGTCAAACAGGTCTGCCGTACACGCACCGGCAAACCCCAAACTCCATCGACGCCGTCGTCAAGAACGGTTCCGTCGATAAAGCTGTCAGTAGCAGCCGCTCGTTCGACGGCTACAACGATATCTATTGGATAGCGATATTTGCGGCTGCTATTTTGCTGGCCTTTGAAATCATAAACATCTATTTGCCTCTATGCAAACTTCAGAATATAACGCCGTCGGAGGGAGAAAATCGTGAGTAAGAATCGTCCATTTGACCTGAAAAAACTAGATTTTGAAAAAATCCGCCGAGAAAAACGCCGGAAACTGCTCCGCTATTCGTCCCCTGCTTGCGCGGTGATTCTGCTGATTGCTATTAAATTGACGAGTTTTCCTCTGCTGTCGCTAGCAGCGCATACCGCCTATAAAGACGGCGACAATAGCCAGGCTTCCTTCCGCTTATCACCGATTTATACCATGAATTTATTTGAATCTTATAAAGTATTTTTTAACGATGGGAATGCTCTATATAAGCAAGCCCGCTACGACTCGGCAGAAAAACAATTCCGCCAAGCCCTGCAAAAAGCGCCGAAAACTCACGAATGCCCTGTCCGCATCAACTTGGCGCTATCAATTGAAGCGCAAGCAGACGCCCTCGCCAGCGAAAAACGCTACGACCAAGCAATCATCCGCTACGACGAGGCAAACGCCGTACTGCACGATGGCGAGGATAGTTGCGGCGTGCAATTTGCCAGCCGGACAGTCGACGCGAGCAACGACGACGGCAAAACGGCAATCGTTATTGAGCAGCGAATCCGACAAAAGTTGGCGCAGATAAAACAGCTTAGAAACGGCGACCAAGATATTTCAGTCACCAAACCTGGCGATAAAGAAAAAGTTGACGCAGGCAGCACCGATAGCAAACTCAAAGAACTGGACAAGCGATTCATTGACGCCTACAACGAACAGCGCAAATCCCAGGAAAGAAACCAGCACCTGGAAGATTACAAAGACGCCACGCCGGATCATACGAAGAGAAATTGGTGAGAAGATTATTGAAATGAGCGGTTTTGTTTGCTATACTTATCTATGTAATCGAAAGATTGGTTGTTGCATCGCACATCATAGGCGAGTTCGCAAAATTATGACGATTTGCCGGCGAGATACGCAGCAAACATTATGCGGGTTTAGCTCAGTTGTTAGAGCGCTTCCTTGCCATGGAAGAGGCCAGGAGTTAGAGTCTCCTAACCCGCACCATGAAAGACTTTTCAAGCTCTGAAAGGTCTTTTTTGTTTGTAGCTAATCTGTAAAGTACGCTGATTTCAGGAGTGTAAACATTTTCGTTTTCATCAACCCAGAATCCAGCAGGAATTAGCAATTGTTTACACTGTAGTAGCTTATCTTTTGGTAACTGCAAAAAATGTCGCCACATTTGCTCGGCCCTCTCCAGGGCAAACTCCATGAATCGAGCCTTGTCTTGTTCGTTTATGTCTTCCAGAGACTCAATCCTATTCTCTAGTTCAGCAAGTTTATTCTTGTGTGTCGATACTTTTTTCATGGTATCGTCTTTTATAGAGACATTCTAGGTGTAGTGGTAGCTCTGACTAATTCATCGACATGACTCTCTAGAGCCTGTATATCTCTGCATTGATTCTCATAAAATAAAGAGGGCACCATGCAGATGCTCTATGCCTCTAGCCATACTTAAGCGATAAACCTCAAAACGTTTCACGTAATGTTCTTTTCAGAACTCTATCGTGCGAAAAATTACATTGCTTAAGTGCAGTAAACCTATGTCATTTTTATTATAGCGTATAGCCGCTATAATAATACCATGGCGACAAAGCAAGCACACTTCGTTCCGCAAACCTACTTGAGAGGATTTCTTTTTGATGAAAAGAAGGAGAGGACCTATGCGTACAATTCACGGTCCAAAATGATTACACCAACCAGAATAGATAAAATATGCTCACAGAGTTATTTGTACCGAGTAAAGGACAAGGACGACAACGACTCAGATGAGATTGAAGAAATGCTAGCAAAGGATATTGAGCCAAAATATCAGGGTTGGTTAAATACGGTAAGGCTAGGTGAATGGATTGACAACACGACGATAGCAGATATTTCGATATTTATTGCCCTTCAACATTTACGAGTACCGCGTACTATGGATTTTTTTGAAGAGACGGGAATAAAATTCCTAAAGGACGTTCTAAAAGATGAGTTGTCTAAACTACTCGATGACAATGCCCGAAAAGCTATGATGGATGAATTCAAAAAGGATGATCCTGCACGTTTTGAAAAACTATTAAAAGAAAATCCCTATTTTACCGGTGAGTTGTCCAAGCAAGATATTCAAGATATGATTGATGAAAACAATATGAAGCTTACGATAGATATTGGGAAAAACAATGTGATTAGGGGTATATTTGAACAGGTATTACCAATAGCTGAAAAATTTATCAGGCGAGGTTGGCACATCATGTTTGCACCAGACGGTTATGAGTTTATTACAAGTGATATGCCAGCTTTTGTCGCTAAGCGTATGCCAAATGGAGTGGTTCATTTTTCTTTTGGCGGTTTTGGTCGACTAGATTCAGAAATTGTTTTTCCAATGACCAAGGATGTATGTATTGTGATTAGTGGTCCAGAATACTTTCAGAAAACGGGCGAGGTGACACCTGCCGCAGTAGATATCATAAACAGAATGGTGTCTAGTCGACCAAACATACAATATCTTATATCAGCTCAGCGGTCTTTGGTGGAGAAGTATTCTCGCTATCTGGCTTCTCCTCCACAGACGCAAGAATAGAGTTAGACATTATATGTTCAATATAATTCGTTATCTCTCTGACGTTACTCAGCTTACATAGTAGTGGCAGAAATCGCTCTTCTATTTCGTCTTTATTGATAGCCTGCCTAATGTCTTCTGGGTAAGATTCGTAGAGTTTATTAATCTTTTGCTTGATGATGGCGGTCTTCGCCGATTGATCAAGGGTAGTATACTTTATAAATGCTGAAAAACGTGAGCTAAGGGGTTCTCCGAGATGCTGTCGTATTTCTTGTGGTGAAGAGTAGTTTGATGTACAGACTATGAGAGTGTTTGTCATATCGACGCTATAATTCTTATCGACAAAAACGCCCTCATCAAATAACTGATAGAACGCACTATGGAAGACACTCCCAGTCTTGTCGAATTCATCAAAGATAACAACATTGGATTGTCGTTCGAGTAGGTCTGCAGCGAACGATCTACTATTAACTCTTGATCCATAAAGATACTCCGCTAGAGAACCTGTCTGAAGCATTGAAAATTGCATACGACTAGCCTCGCCACCAAGGGCGTTAGCGATTATCTTTGCAGATTCAGTTTTTCCTACGCCCGTTGGTCCATAGAGCATAATAACTACAGGTTTCTTTTCAGTATTCATTAAAGATACGAGACAGCGTGGAAGGGATTGAACAGCATCATCCTGCCCAACTATGACATTCTCTAGACTACCAGACACTTCCTTTATTAAGTCGAGACTAATTGACTTGTATGAATGATTACGCTCAGTGACCGACTCGATTCCAAATAGCAATTTTGCCTGTTCCACAAGCAGCTTTGGAGGGTTGACGACATAAACTTTTTGTAGATTTGTCTCCAGGACATTTCTCCACAAAGAGTTTGTAAAGCTGTCTCTCACGCCAAAAAACTCCTCAGGCCAAACTATAAGTGTATCTTGTTCAAAATTGAGAAATTCCTTGCTAGATAATAGTCGAGCAGCATCAAGCTTTGAGGCAAGCTGCAGCAGTGTTATATGCGACTCGACAGATTGAAGATCGTAGGACTCGCCAAGCTTATCGCCTGGACCATAGAAAAAATTGACCTCCACAGCTCCCTTAGTTTGCTGCATTGTTGAATACACCAGCTAAGATAATATCGTAGATATCTAATTTTTCACCACTTGGATCGGCATTCGTACTTTTAAGGAGTCGGTTAAGCTCGTCTTGCGTGTCGGTTGGATTGTTTGTAAGGTCTAAGCCTAAGGAGCTGAGTGTTGAAGTGTCTGTTGTACCCACTTTTACACCGTAGTACTGGAGGTCCATATTGATAATATCTGCAAGGCGGTAGTTATTTCGGAATGATGTACTATTGAAGCGAAGAATTGCACTAGCCTTACCGTCCTTTACGGCATTACATTCGAGGTATCCTTGCAAATTCTTTAGTACAGAGCCGAACTTTGACACCTCCATTCCCATTCCTTGTTGGTCCATAGGAAGATTACCACTTGCAGCATCTGTAATCGCTGTATAAATTGTTAGACGAGTTTCTTCTGTTAGTTGAATGTCATAGCCTGAGAGACGCTCGACACCTTTTCCTTGTTCGGATTTTTCAATGAAATCGGTGAGTATGGTATTAGATATAGTGCTTCGCACAATCTTCTGTGCTTCTGCAGAAGCGTGAATATCAGCATTGAGTCGAAACATCGAAAGTAGTTTTGGTGTTTTTGCCGAAGCTTCCGTAGATACACCTACTTCACCTTTGCTTTCATTTTCCATCTCTCGTGTATAGCGACCCTTGTCTCGTATTTCAACAAAATCGAGGGCGGTTTGCTCATCGAAATATACTATTTTTGTCAACTTACTCTTTGTCATATTTTCCTCCGTGCTTACTTATCCTGATTATACTTTATCTGTATTATCGTGTCACGCTTGTGTACAATAAAAGGTATTATGACAATAGACTCACCATACTTATTTGATAACTTAGAACCTATCGACCAACTTCACGCCAAGCCCGTAAAGTTAATACAAAAAAACATTCCATCAGAACATTGGAATAGTCTCGATTATACCGATACCAAAGGCTTTGACGGCTTTGATGTTGTATGGAATAGCCTTAAATTTATCTCTCTGCATCAAATTCATCCACGCAGTTTTCACAGAATACCAATGGTAGCGAGAATAACTATAAGACGAACACCTCAACAAAAATGCTCCACAATCTTATTGCCGGCGACGCCAAATCCAGTTAGTGTGTAGTTGCTCGACATGATGGATTGCCTGTGCGGCGGCGATTGCATCCAGGCGTTGAATGCTACGCGGCTGGTGTGCAGGTTTGGCGGCGAAGTTTGCACCAGATTCTCGGCTGGCGCGTTGCAGACAGCCCTCGCTTTAAGCAGTCCGTGCGGAATAGTTGTGCCTGGTTTATAATGGCTAAAATAATTATTCTCTTTCATGTCATTCGCCATCCACTGTGCTGTTTGGTTAAGCGGCTCGTACATTTTTAGCGGCTTCAGATTTTCTTTACTACGAGCATAATTAATCAATTCAAGAATCTCCAAAGCATCTGGCGGACCTATGTCATACTTTTTATCTTGGTCTGCTGGTTGCGGCTGCGGCTGCGGATTTGGAGTTGGATTTGGCTGCAGATTCGGCGCAGACTGCTGCGAATTACCGGGCTGCTGAGGTTGCGGAGCTGGCCGTTGGTTGTTTTTCGGCGACGGCACGGCTGGACTCGACGGTGGCTGCGGGGCTGGATTATGTTTCGGGCGTACAGGGTCAATTCTCTGCTCTTTTTGGTTTGGCTGCGGTTTTCCAGGTTTCTTCTCTTGCTGGTTCGGCGTAGACTGCTTAGGCTGGGAATCTTTATTAGACTTGCTACTGCTGGAACTATTACCGGAACCAGACTTAGTAAAATTAGGACTGGAAGTTGTTTTTTGCTCCTGCTGCTGGCTGGCATTACCTTTATTTTTCGGCGCAATACATACAGCAATGTATACGCCTATCCCCGCCCCGATCAGTGTTAGAATAACTAATATAATTACAAGTTTTTGTTTTTTCATATTTTGATTGTAGCAAGGAAACCGGTTATGTCAATCCGGAGGTGGCGGCCCGCGAAAATAGCCAAAACATAGTGTATAATATAGTCAGCGCGGGTATCGTATAACGGCTATTATGTATGCTTCCCAAGCATGAGACGAGGGTTCGACTCCCTCTACCCGCACCAATTCGGAACGAAAACGGTCGCCCCGTCGGGCGGTTTTTTAGACTTTGGCAAAGCCAGATGTTTTCTATCCAGCATTTCATCGGTTCGACCCACGCCAAAACGCCTAGTGAGGATTGCTTGATTTGCCCTTGCAAACACTTCTTTTTGTCCAGTATCTTTGCTCGATAGCTCACGCCGATGATACCTTTCAATTCATCTTGTCAGATTAGCTCATATAGCCTGTCCGCTCACTTTGTGTCACAGGTTCGATATTACAGATAAAACCTTTGCTTTTAATCCGTTACTTTCTTATCTCCTTAAGTACCAGTTCTCGTAAAATTTCAGATTTATTTTTACCTGTAATATATGCCTCGTGCTTTAAATAATTATAAATTTCTGAGTTTATAAAGAAATTAAAGCGCATATCCTGTTTTTTTATATCATTTTTCTCAAAAAAACCTTTTAGTATCCCGCTAACAGTGTTTAGGTCGTACCTCTTGATAGTAACAAATTGGTCAAAGTCAGGGTTGACGTTGCTAGAGAGGCTGACAGACGATATGTCATGGCGAGATAGCATAAGGACTGGTTTCTTCTGCTGTACAGCAACTGCTATTTGATAACCAATGGGTATATTTTCATCAGTAACTTCTGCCACGACCAAGTCTACCCTCCCTAGAGTCTCCAAGTCTTTCTTTGTGAATATACCCCAGTTAATCCTATCTTCATACTTGATCGATTTAATGAGTTCATACGCCCTACTAAACCACTCTCTAGAAGGTTTATGTCCTAGCTGTTTAATAGTATCGTGGATTTTTCTAGATACACATGATTAATATCTATGTCGTATCGCGTGGCAATAAAATGTACGATCATAGTTATTTTCCTTAAGGCAAAGTTAGTTTATAATAACCATATGAATATGATACTATGTAGAGATATTAATGGCAAAGCCCATATCGTCACTAGGTCAAGTTTAGTCAAGAGAACATCCGCCTATGGAGTTATAAAGAATGAAAAAGGAATCCTGCTCGTCAGAGACAGGACTTCCTCTGATAAGAAATGGGATCTGCCAGGCGGAGGCATCGACCCTGGAGAGCGGTTATTAGATGGCTTAAAGCGTGAGATAAAAGAAGAGACAGGATTGGATGTCATAGGTAGACCCACAAAAATATGCAAATTCACCGAGTACTTCTACGATATCGATTCCGGGCAAGGATGGGAGTCAACGCGTCATTTCTATGAAGTTTCACACAAAGGCAATCCTATAATGGACGGAAACTACGAAGATATTGTTGACGCTCGGTATTTCAAACTTCCTTTACCCGAAGGACGGGTATCGGCCGTTGCTGCTATGATTACAAAAATGTAAAACAATAACACATGATTATTACAGCTTATGTAGGCGGGCTATTCCGACAATTTCTTTATGTATTAGGCTGTTACTAAAAATTGCGCCCTTGAGAGGCTGATCATAACGTTGATCATTGCGGGGGAAATTTCAAAAAGATAATTCAAAGGGTTTTTCTGGTGGGGCGAGCGGGCGCGTGCGCCCGCAGGCGTTGGGGATGAATCTGCACAGTTCAGCTGTTACTCTCGAAATAGATTCGAGCTTTGACGTACATTGCCGCCAACTTTATAAAGCGCAAAAGCGCTTTTTCTTTTTACCGCAATTTTCTGCAAACTACCAATTTCAGTAAAATTCACATCATTAAAAGGTCTATGATCCGTGAAAATAAAAACTTGTGAAAAAGTTACCAAAACCCCTTGAAAAAACATAAGCGCAGTCCTACAATAGAATAGAGATGAAGATTTTAATGCTTGGGTGGGAGTTGCCTCCGCATAATAGCGGCGGTCTTGGCGTGGCCTGTTACCAAATGTCAAAAGCGCTCGCTTCCCAGGGCGTTGATATTGATTTTGTCGTTCCTTATTCTGCCAAGCATCCAGGTATTGATTATATGAATGTGTACTCAGCGACGCCGCTGCCGCCAAATTATTACGATTTGGGCGCATATGATCACGGCACGCCGGAAGACCGAGAAAACGCTAAAGACGAGCACGGCTTATCGCCAATGCGGGCAGTGCAGCGCCGTTACGGCAAGTTCGTCCGGCAATTTGTCCGCAAGCATCCGCCGGACGCCATTCACGCTCATGACTGGCTGACGATGGAGGCTGGTATTATCGCTAAGGAAAACAGCAATGCGCCGCTGATTGTGCACGTACACGCAACAGAATTTGACCGCTCGGGCGAGCAACTTGGCAATCCGCTGGTACACGAGATTGAGCAGCACGGTTTGATGATGGCTGACCGAATCATCGCTGTTAGCCAAATCACCAAAGACATAATTGTTAAGAATTACCACATCCCGCCAGAGAAAATCGAGGTGATTTATAACGCCATTGACCTAGCCAGCCTGCCGCCGCACGAGTACGATATCGACACCTACAAATACCTTGAAGACCTGAAAAGCGACGGCTACACGATTGTCGGCACATTGACGCGGCTGACAGTACAGAAAGGGCTAACCTACTTCGTGCGCGCCGCTTCGGCAGCATTGAGCAAGTACGATAAAATCGCTTTCGTCCTATCAGGCAGCGGCGAGCAGCGGGACGAGCTTATTACGCTAGCAGCCAGCCTGGGGATTAGCGATAAGGTGATTTTTACCGGATTCGTCCGCGGCAAGCAATGGCGCGATATATATCATCTGATCGATGTGTTCGTGATGAGTTCGGTGTCTGAGCCGTTTGGCCTAACCGCGCTGGAGGCAGCTCATCATGACACTGCGCTGTTAATTAGCCGCCAATCCGGAGTTGGCGAAGTGTTAAATAATATTATGCGGTTTGACTATTGGGACGTTAACCGCCTGGCCGATGAGATTGTTAATATCGCCCAATCTGCAGCATTACGAGAGACGCTGAAGAAAAATGTGAAAGATGAATACGCGAAGATTTCCTGGCAAGATGCAGCGCGCCAGTGTTTAAAGTTGTATAAAATTTCATTATCCAAAGGAGTAATTTCATGAACGACAGGCGCGGCATAACGCTTTACCTTCACGTCCATCAGCCATGGCGGCTACGGCAATACAGTGTTTTCGACACGGCGCAGCGGCACGACTATTTTTCAGACGGCCACAATCCAGCCCAGAACAACCAGCAAATTTTCCATAAAATTGCCCGCAAATCATATCTGCCGATGAATGCGCTGTTACAAAAAATGCTGCGCAAATACCCTGACTTTAAGCTATCTCTCAGTATGAGCGGCACGTTTCTGGAGCAAGCACAGCAGTTCAATCCTGAAGTTTTAGAAAGCTTCAAGCGGCTAGTCGCTACGGGCCGCGTGGAGATATTGTCAAGTCCGTACCATCATAGTTTGGCGTTCTTTTATTCTTTACAGGAGTTCGAGACTCAGATTGAATTACACCGCCAAGCTATCCGTCGAATTTTTGGCGTGGAAACGCGCGTTTTAGCAAATACGGAGTTAGCGTATAATGATCAACTAGCCAAATGGGCAGAGAATCACGATTTCAGCGGCGTATTGGCAGAAGGCTGGGATCCGATTCTGGATTGGCGCAGCCCAAACTATGTATACCGCCCGAGCGGCACAGAAAAGATTGGTTTGCTGCTGAAAAATTATCGTTTAAGCGACGACTTGGCGTTCCGCTTTAGCAATCGAAATTGGAACGGCTGGCCGCTGACAGCAGAAAAGTTTAACGCTTGGGCGATGGATTCGCTGCAACACGCGCCGCTGCTTAATCTATTCATGGATTATGAAACTTTTGGCGAGCACCAGTGGTCGGAGACAGGTATATTTGACTTCTTTGAGAGTTTCGTCGGCTGTTGGCTGAATAATCCTGACAATACATTTTATACCGTTAGCGAGGCGTTGTCTGTACAGCGTCCAGTCGGCGAGATCAGCATGCCGTCGCCAGTCACTTGGGCTGACAGCGAGCGCGATTTGACAGCTTGGAATGGTAATGATTTGCAATCGGAAGCCTTGCGGTATTTGTATGACTTAGAAAGCAGCATACTATCCAGCGGCGACGAATCGCTAATTAGCGACTGGAGAAGGCTGCAGACGTCAGACCATCTGTATTATATGTGCACCAAATGGTTCACCGATGGCGACGTTCATGCATATTTTAGTCCGTATGATTCGCCGTACGACGCCTTTTTATACTACATGAACGCTATTCGCGATGTTCGCTGGCGATTATCGCAGCAGATACAGACTTAAACTAATAGTTTCGCAATCTGCCTGTTTGTTTAAGCTACCGCCAGGTTGTTCGTTTTCAAATACCAGAAATTTATTTCTATATACAAAAGCTCCCTGCTATAAAACATTAGGCAAGGAGCTTATTTCCGTAAATAAGCGGCAGCTGTTAGCCTTTGCGGGCTTTGACTTCGTTACGGCCAAGGTTTTTCTTCGTCTGAACGTAAGTCACGTGTTTTCTCTTAATCGGGTCGTATTTTCGCAGCGTCAAATTACCTTTACCTTTATTAGTACGATTTTGCGTATTGATAGTAGTATAGTAAGTCCGGTGCTTGCTTGAATTGCTCACCAAACCAATCAACTTTCGTTTCGTATTCTTCTTTGCCATCTCTTTACTCGTTAAGTTTTATAAAAATTCTTAACTAATTATAGCATGCATATACGGAAAATACTAGACATTTAGCACAACTCAAACTAACTCTATTAGAAAACCTATAGTGCATTGACTACTTGACACGCCTTGCAATGTACCAATATAATACCAGGTATGAACGGAGAGCAACAAATTTTTCGTAACCATGATGTTCCTCACATAGTAGGGGAATTATCGCTCGCCTCAAAAGCTCTTGATATTTTACGAAATCCAAATGAAGAGAAAGTTCTGTCAATTAGCAATGATTCTAGTTTCCACTCTGCCATAGAGGCTTTGGATAAAAAAGGAATAAGAATAAGCCGCCGCTACGATTATGACCCTAAATCTGGCAAATATACCTGCAATATACGCACTCTGTTGTTTTTACCCCACGAAACATGCGAATACAGTGATGACAATATTAAAGGCGTGGAGGTCTTGACATCAGTCGTTGCAGCTGAAGCCAAGTGCGACACGAGTTCTGGTATGTTGTTGTTATTCAAGTTGTCGCCAAACACAGAACATATGAGAGACGAGCCTAGCTACTTGACTGCTGAATATCTTTTTTTTGGACACAATTGTCTTTACGGTGGTTTTATTAACGAAAAAGGCGTCCAATGGATGCGTTTTTTCGATAGCGGCAAACGTGTAGCAATTACTGAAATTACTGAACACATCGGGAAAGACAAAGAAGACAAAGAAGATCTTAATCTTGATTTAGCTAAATTTTTGAATTCCCGTACCGACGAAGCAGAATCTTAGTACCACCGCGCAATTTCATCCACCATTCGCCTCGTTTGCGAATGCGGTTTCTTATTGCCATAACCCAGCGCCAGCATCACCACCGGCAATTCTTTCTCGCAGTCAATCAGCTTAACGTCTTCCAGGATTTCTGCAAGCTTATCAATCGAGAATCCTTCCATGGCACACGAATCAATCCCCCGCTCCGCTGCCGCCATCATAGCAAATCCCAGCGCAATATACGCCTGGCGCGCCGCCCATTGATGGAGCTTATCGTCGTCGCCCAGAATCTTAAAATCAGTTTTCGCCCATTTTTTCCAAAACGTTTTATAGCCAGTCCTGACGATCGCATTCATCTGCGCCACATCGCGCAGCATATGGTCAATATGCCCGTCCTTTCGCGTCAATTCCTGTCCGGTTTTGGCAGTAAAAATCAACAGATGGCTGGCAGCAAACCTCGCAGCGTTAACGCCGGCAGCTTTTTCAATCCTTTTACGAAGATCGGCGTCTTGCGCCACGATAACATTAAACGGCTCAAAACCGTACGATGTCGGCGCCAGGCGAATCGCTTCTAAAATTAGCTCAATATCTTCATCGCTAATTTTCTTTTTCGGGTCGAAACTTTTTATCGCCCGCCGAAACTTCAGCGCCAACTCTATATCTTTAACCGCAATATTTGGTTTGTTCATAATCCCTCCGTCTATTTGTAATTATTATACCTTATGCTTATTTGACAGCCAAATTTACCCCGAGATACATTCTTAAAAATCGCTAGTTGCTAAACTGAAGCGTCTGCTTGCATTCCGGATAATTAGTGCAGCCTAAGAATTCGCCATACTTACCGCGACGGCGCACTAGAAAACCGCTTCGGCATGACGAACATAAGATTGGCTTGCTTAAAATTTCGACGTTATTATACGACTGGCTGCAATGCGGATAATGCGAGCAACCAACGAAACTCTTGCCAGTTTGGCTATTCTGGCGGATAATCAGCCTGCCGGTTTTACACCACGGACAGTTAACCAATTCCGATTCGCCGTAACGTCCTTGGATTAGATAATTGGAATACTGTTTAATCTCCTTGGTAAACAGCGATTCGTTTTCCGGCGTTAATAGATAGACCTTATTCCTAGTTCTGGTAAGCGCCACATAAAACAAACGTCTTTCCTCGGCGAAACGGCAAGCTTCCGGCGCACTCAGCAGCAGCGATATAATCGGGTCGCCGGTTAATTTATTAGGGAAACCATACAAGTCGTTTTTCAGATTTAGGACGATCACATTATCCGCCTCCAGACCCTTGGACTTATGTACAGTGATAAATTTGATATCAACATTTTCAAAGCCAGTAAGTATCAGCGCGCCAGTAGCTTCATTATATTTCTTAACTTCCTCCCTCAGCTGGTCTTTAATAACTTTTCCCTTGTTATCTCTCTGGCAAATCACATAGTCCAGGTCAAAGCTATGCCGGCCCAACAGTAAAATATGCTGCCCTACGCCGCATTCGGCAACAATTTGACGAATCTGCTCGACCAGCACCGCAAAGGCATTATTCTGATCATACGCTACAAATTCCACCGGGCAATCCAGCTGCTTGGAAGATTTAGGATTCTTAGCCAGCTGCTGCGGATTTTGCTGGATGAATTTGGCGGAAATATCGATCAGCTGCTGCGAGTTGCGGTAAGTTCTTTCAATGAATAATTTTTCATGCTCGCCGACAAACTTGCCAAAATCACTGAACAGCGAAATATCGCTGCCTGTAAACCGATAAATTGACTGCCAATCATCACCGACGCAGACCAACCGCGCGCCCGAACGCTGGCGAACTTCCGTAATTAACTTAAATCTAGCCGCCGAAATATCCTGATATTCGTCAATGATGATATAGTCATACGCTTTGGCGGCGCCCTTTTGCTGCACCAGATTAGCAGCTTGATTAATCATGTCGTTAAAATCAATTTCACCGCGCGAAGACAGAGCCGAGTTGTACTTTTCAAGAATTGGCAGCGTAAAATCCAAAAACAAGTTTTGGCGGGCGCTGAGGAACTTATTATTGGTTTCGCTATTTTTAATGAATTGCCGCAACCTGCCAGCTACTAAACCGCGCGATTTGCTTAAATTGATAAAACTAGTAATTAAGCTAATAATCTCCGCGCCAAACGACGAATCCTGCTTGATAATTTTATGATAAATCTCCTGCTCGCTCAACGGCTGAAAAACAACGCCCGATTTCTCCAGCATTTCCCGCAGCTTATCCAGCAAAATATTATCGCGATTATACCACGAATACGTCTCTAAAAGTTTGGTTCGGTACAGATGGTGTTTGGCGCGTTTTTTATGCATAGATTTCAAATATTGCTTTTCCTGAAACTCCGATAGCCATTTGGCGCGCCCATGCTTATCGATACCGAAATGCTCCAGCCAAATATCATAATCCGTCAAATAAAAATCCGGCCGGTACATATGATCGCCGTGCGGATACGGTTTTTCATATTCATAATTAACACCGTTTAAGAATAAGAAATTAGCGATCACCAGCTCCTCGACGCTTTTAACGCGCTCGCCAGAAAACGTATCAAGTTTGTTTTTACTAATCCGCTGGCTACCGGAAGTATTGGCGTAATATTTCGACTTTAACGTTTCAAAATCTATGCCGTTTTTAACATCAAGCTTCTCGCCAAGCGAATCAAACGCGTCATTTTCCTCGGGAATATTCAGATAGCAAGCCATAAATTGAATGAACGACCGCAGCGCGGAATCGTTATGCAAGATGTCATCTTTCAAAAATTGCTTGATAGTTTGGTGCAGCAAATTCTCATTAGCGACGGCCGGCGGATTCTTCTGAAAATGCTTGATATAGTCATAACCCAGTTTATGAAAAGTCGTCGCCTTGGTTTTCAGACCCAAATTACGCAGCCGTTGGTTTAACTCCTCGACAGTCTTGCGAGTAAACGACAGCAACAGGATTTTTGACGGGTCAATATTTCTTTTCTCGATCAGATATTTAACTTTCCCTAAAATCGTCAGCGTTTTACCAGAACCAGCACCAGCGATAATTAAATTAGAATATTCATCGGTGATGATTGCCTGGCGCTACTGATCATCCAGCGATTTGCCCTCAATATCGCGAAAGAACTCGCGGTTGAGTTGTTTCTGCGCGGCGACATATTTCTGGTTGTAATTTTTAATGAACTCGGCAAAGTTTTCATAAAGACCGTTAAATTGGCGAACACGCGGCTCCTTTTTATAATACTTAGATTTTCCCTGAAAGAAGTTATAAGTTTTTTCGTATTTTTTCAGAATTTCATCGCGATTTTTCCAAGTTATATAATCATCAAAGCTGTCGGTTTGCGCTAAAAACTCATCAATATTTTTCAGGTGTTTGAGGAATTTTGGATTATGATATTTTTCGGCTGCTCGTAATTTATGAACGCGGAAAATTTTAACAGCAATAAAAATAGCGATAATAAATAAGAGCGCCATTACCCCAGCCATCAACCGCTCGCTCGCTTGTTTTTTAGTATAATCTGTTGCTGCCTAGATGTAAATCGCCGCGATTCGCGCATTTTTTGGTAAGCTTTGTTGTGCGTCCAAGCGTCGATATGCTCGTTTTCTAATTCCGCCAGCGTCAGCTCAAAGAAGTGTACTGCCGCCGTCGCATACAGCCAGGCCAGCGCCATTTTGACGTAATAGCCATCGTGCCTGACGTTTCGCAGCGCCGCGAAAACTTGATTGATGTGCGATTCATCCAGGAAATTAGTCATCAAAGAAATCACGCCGTAGCGCACCGTGAACTCGGCTTCATTCTGTAAGCATTCCAGCGCAAAATCCCACCACACTTCGCCAGCAAAGCGCCGCTTTTTCTCAACAAATATATCGATGTGCGCCCACGAGTCAACGCGCGGCAGGTATTGCTTGGCTAGATTAATCGCCGTCCGATCATCGAGCCGAGCGTGCGTAATCAGCAGCCCGCATAGCAGCACGTAGTCAAATGATTTGTTCTTGGCCGTTAGCAATTTGCTAATGTCCGCTGCGCTCATATCAGGCGCTAATTCCCTCGCCAACCGCCGCAAATCTGGCACACGCACACCGATGACCGGCATCTTGGTGTTGACGATGCGCTGGTTAAAGGCGGCGTAGGATTCGTTGCCTTGGGCGAGGTCCGTCAATTGAGCCATGATACGATCGTGCATATCTACAATTCCTCACCGCATAATTCTGCGGCCGCCCGAACTGTCTCATCTAGCGTTGTATAAATTACAGCGCGAGGTAATTCCAAATGAACCTGCGTTTCAATATCAAAACGACGATTATAGTCTGGATCTACGCCGACAACGATGCGCGACTTACGCGCCAGCTCTTTGCCAAGCTCCAAAAAAGTAATAATTGTCTCGGCATTAGGAAACCAAAACAATACAACTTTAGCAGATTTCAGGTTTTCAAATTCCCAAATAATTTGCTGGCGCGCCGTCTCGCCAATAGCGGAAATAATCTCATCGCGGCGCGGATTAGCAACAACCAAGTCAGTATCAACCAGCATTTCAAGCGCTTCCTCTTGCCAATTCGGACTATACGTCACCCCGCCCGCCAGAAAAATGTCCGGGATCAGTTCTTGATTAGATGAAACTGGAGTTTTTATAATCATTGCGCAATTGAAAAATATCAAAACAGAGCGATTCTCTCGAATTCTCTAAAGTCTATTTTAGCAAACCTCCATAAATAAAACCAATTAAACTGCTCTTAGGCGGAATTATTGAGCGTACAAATAACGCTGCTCATTTACAATAACTTCGCGAGCATTAAAATGATATAATACTATCACAAATGGAAATAGTAGTAATTGTGCTAGCGATAATCACACTGCTCGTAATCGCCGGCAGACGTAAACCGGCGGAATCTGCGCGCATTGTCAACGACCAGGACGAACAGAAAAAGCAAGAACAAGAAACCGACGAGCTAATCACGGTAATTTTACCGACTATAGATAATGATAAGTAGACAAAACGACAGCAATGCCGTCGTAAATTGAAAAATGTCAAAATCTGGAGCCACGATCGGGGCTTGAACCCGAGACCTCATCCTTACCATGGATGCGCTCTACCAACTGAGCTATCGCGGCATAGCCATCAGATAATCACTCGTTTCTGCAACTAAAAGAGCCACTATCCGACTGTTTGATTCTAGCATATTAGACAGTTATTTAGCAACTAGTGTCCTAACTCACCACATCGCGTACAAATACATTCCTTTGTAAAACAGTTATG
>CAURPQ010000008.1:0-25044 GCA_963527005.1 uncultured Candidatus Saccharibacteria bacterium | reverse complement strand
ATAACTATTCTACAAAAGGCTGGAGTGTCCACGATCTGTTTGAGGAGGGACAACTCAATGACTTGAACTAGATAATTTGACTGCCAAACTTCGCTAAAATCGCCATAACTATCAGCGCTGCCACCGAGGCCAGTACTAGCGTATCGTAGCCCTGGTCGACAAACCGGCGCAACCCGCGGTGTTCAATAATTTTGTTCAAGATGTTATGCCTGGTTAGTCCATAAAAAATTAGCAGCATACCCGCATCCAGCGTCAAACACCACGGACACAACGCGCCAATCTCGATATAACTCATGTAGAACATCCAACTGGCAAACAGCAGACCAGCCACTGCGCCAAGCTGCGCGCCCCACATAAACCATTTCGGAAACTTCGCTCCCGCCAGCAGCGCCACCGCAATTGTCACCATCACCGGCAGCGTCATCATACCGATAAAACTACTAGGAAAGCCCAGTAGTGCCGCCGACCAATGGTTCGCCACCGCCGAACAACTCATCGCCGCGTTCAAGTCGCAGTTCAGCACGGCATGCGAGTTTTTAGCGAGCGTCAGCGATTCAATCGACAACACAAAAGAAGCCAACAGTCCCAAGCCACTGCCAACCAACATAAACAATGCTGCCAATTGCCGGCGCTTTGATTCTTTACCTGGCAGCCGCTTGCACAACTTTTCAAACATAAAAACTTACCTCGCTAATTGTCGGCAGCGGCAGCCCGCGCCACATATTCTGCATCTGGCTATCAGCACTCAGCGCGATAATCGTTGGATATTCAACGACATCGTACGTCCGGCAAAAATCACTGCCCTCAGCCGAATCTGGGTCAATTTCCTCAATCGTGTGCCCTGTCTGCCGATTAAAGTCATGCAAAAAATCCATGACCTTACGCGCATAATCGCTTTCTGTCCGATACACGACAACTACTCGCATGATTCCTGCCCTTTCTGGCGGCGCTGTTCTAGTATCTTGACGAAATCATCCAGCGTTTCAAACTTCTGAAACACGCTAGCAAAACGTACGTACGCCACTTCGTTGCGCTTCGCTAATTCATCCAGCACGAACTCGCCGATCTGCCGCGACGGCACCTCTGAGGCGCCCAGGGCATACAACTTATCTTCAACCGCTGTGATAATCGACTCGACTTCCTCGTCAGATTTAAGGAATTTGCCGACCGACTGGCGCACCGCATGCGCTAACTTGACTCTATCAAATAGTTCGCGGCTGCCATTTTTCTTAGTCACGATTAAGTTTGGCTTTTCCACGCGTTCATACGTAGTAAAACGCCGTCCATCTGGCGTCTCACGGCGGCGGCGAATCGCCACGCCGTCAGAGACTTCACGCGACTCAATCACGCGGCTGTCTCCGATATTAAAACTCGCCATATTTAGTCCTCGTTCTTCTTACGCCGCCGCAAAAATGCCGGCGTATCATCATCTTCCTCGTTTGAAACGCTATCTGGATCCGGCATAGCATCCCACATACTTACTTCATTATCAGCAGCAAACTCCTCCGCGGCTTTTTCTCTGTCAAGCTCCAAATCAATATCTTTAACCACGTTTTCGTCAACCTCAGGCACTGCTGGCTGCGGCGCAGGATTATCCACGCTTAAGCTTGTCTCGTCTTGCTGGAACGATTCGCTATCAAAACCCGTGGCAATCACCGTGATTACCAGCTCATCTTCCATCTCCGGCTTCAGCGTTGCGCCAAAAATGATATTAGCGCTTGGACTGACCGCCCCGGTAATAATCTCAGCCGCCTCCTGAATCTCCGCCATACTCATATCGTAGCCGCCGGTGACATTAAACAGCACGCCTTTTGCACCGTCAATCGACACTTCAATTAGCGGGCTTTCGATAGCTTGCTGGGCTGCTTGAACTGCCCGGTCGTCGCCGCTCGCCCGTCCAATACCCATCAACGCTGAACCAGCCTTGCTCATAATTGCTTTCACGTCAGCAAAGTCAAGGTTAATCAAACCATGTTCGGTAATCAACTCTGATATCCCCTGCACGCCTTGGCGCAGCACGTCATCAGCAATCTTAAACGTCTCCAGTAGCGGCGTCCGCCGATCAATTGTCTGAAGTAAACGGTCATTTGGAATAGTAATCAAGGTGTCAACCTGCCGCCCGAGCCGCGAAATCGCCCAATCAGCATTAATTCGCCGCTTCTCGCCCTCGAAGCTAAACGGCCGCGTTGCCACGCCAACTACCAAAATTCCCAGTTCGCGCGCCACTTCTGCCACCACATGGCCAGCACCAGAGCCAGTGCCGCCGCCAGCACCAATTGTTACGAACACCATATCCGCGCCCTCAAGCGCCTTCTTAATCTCCTCGCGCGATTCGTTAGCTGCCGCCTCGCCAACTGTAGGATCAGCACCAGCCCCCAAACCGTTCGTCGTATTATATCCCAGATGAATCTTAACGTCAGCTTTCGAATTGTGCAGCGCCTGGGCGTCGGTATTCATGGCGATAAATTGCACGCCAGTTAATCCCGCATCTTTCATCCGGTTTATAGCAGAACCGCCAGCACCGCCGATTCCAACGACTTTAATACTGGCAAATGTTTGAACTTCACTTGGTTGTACTTGCGGCATCTATTTCCCTCTCTCTAATTCTTACATCAGTATAGCATTTTTTCAACTGATATATCAAAACTTACTTAAACTTAGCAAAAATACCTCTTAAAAATCCGCCTGCTTTTTGCGCCGCTTTTTTAGCATTCTGCGGTGATTTCGTATACGAAGCATCGCTCGCCGCATCGATCAGCATCAGTCCAGCTGCCGCCGAGAATTCCGGTCCTTTTATTTCATTGCTAGCACCGCCGTATTCAGACGGCTTACCCAGCCTGGCTGCCACGCCCAGTTGTTCCTTAGTAAAATCAACCAAGCCTTTCGTATTAGCGCCGCCGCCAGTCAAAACCGCACCGCTCGGCAGCTTGCCAGCTCGACCTGCTTTTTTCAATTCCTTAGCTACCGCCTCAAATATTTCCTCATACCTCGCGCCGACAATTTCATCAATCTCGCTCTGCTCAAACGAGTATGTTTTTTTCTCGTGCTTAGTTTCCACTTTGCCTAATTTCTTGCCGCCAAACCGCGCATGCGCCAATTTTACCGACTCGGCAATCTCCGGATCAGTTCTTAGTCCAATTGCCAAATCATTAGTCACGTTTTGGCCGCCCAGCGGAATTACCGACAAATATTGCAAGTCGCCTTCCTCAAACACCGCCACGCCAGTCGTTGCCGCGCCGATATCTAATACCGCCACGCCATTCTCGCGCTGGTTTTCTGTCAGTACTGCTTGCGCACTCGCTAGCACTGCTGGAACAACCGAAGAAACCTCAACTTTAGCCATTTCCGCCAATTTTTGCAGATTAGTAATATGCGGCAGTAGCCCTGACACAACATTTGCTTTAATTTCCAGCCTCGTACCAGTCATGCCGATCGGGTCTTTAATATTATCCTGTCCGTCCAGCCGATAAGAATGCGCTACAATTTCCAGAATTTCCCGGTTCTGCGCTACTTTGCCAGTCGTTGCCATATCTTCCAGGCGCACAATATCCTCAGGCGTCACCTCGTTATCAGTCGTACCAACTGTAATCATTCCGTCGGCTTTAATACTTGTTAAATGCGATCCATTGACGCTCAGCACTGCCGTCTTTACCTGGTGGCCGCTCATGCGTTCTGCTGCCCCCAGAGCCGTATCAATCGCTTCCGCCGGACCCGCCAGATTAGTTACTGTACCTTTTCGCATACCGCTATTTGGCGCCGTTCCTACGCCGACAATTTTTGGCGCATCGCCATCCGCGTCAATATAACCAATGACGCAGCGTACGTTTTTCGTACCAACATCAATTCCTACAGCATATCGAGATTGTTCTTGCATACAGGCTTAATTATACAGGTTATGGCTATACTTTTGCAAGTAAATCATAGCCTCGTCAAAATCTCCGCGCCAGTTTCAGTAATTAGCACGGTGTGTTCAAAATGCGCACCCAAACTGCCGTCTTTCAGGCTAATCGTCCAGCCGTCGTCCTCGGTCACAATTTTCTCACTGCCGAGGCTGGCCATCGGCTCGATGGCAATCGTATCACCTGCGTGCAGCACTGGCCCGGTACCGTGCCGGCCATAATTTGGAATCTCTGGACTCATATGCATTTCCAGTCCCACGCCGTGACCAACCAGCTCGCGAATGATGCCTAATTTAGCCTTCTTTAACACCGCTTCTATTGCCGCTGAGATGTCACCGACATGCGTTCCCTCGCCAGAAATCGCATCAATTCCCGCATACAAACTCTGTTCCGTTGCGTGCAGCAAATGCTTCTTAGCGCCGCGCGGCTCTTCGTCAATCACCATCGTAAACGCGCTATCCGTTTTCATGCCATGGTAGCCAATCACCAGGTCAAAACTCACCACGTCGCCTTTCTCAAACACATAGTCTGTCGGAAATGAGTGCACCAATTGCTCATTGGTCGACACGCAAATCACCCCTGGAAATTTCACCTCATCCGTCAAATACGTCGCTTCAGCGCCAAAACCCTTGATCCGCCCAGCCACAAACTCATTAACATCCAGCTCGCTCATACCAGCCGTTACCTTCCGGCGCAACTCGTCATAAATCGTCGCCAACATTCGCCCGCATTCGCGCATATCCTTCATCTGCTGCGGCGTTTTTTCGCCAGTAATTAAAGTTGGCATGCGTAAGCCGCCTCTTCATAAATCCGATCATGCACCTCGCCAGCCGTACCGACGCCATCCAGATGGACAATCCTAACCCCTGCCTCGGCAAAAATACCTAACACCGGATACATTTTTTGCCGATAAATCGTCATTCGCCGGGCAATCGCCTCTGGCGTATCCTCCAACCGGCCGCGCTTTTCTAGCCGCCGCATAATCTCCGCCTCCGGCACTTCCAGTGAAATCACCGTATCAATTTTCTCATTCATCCGCGCCATGTAATCATCCAGCCATGCCGCCTGTTCCTTCGTCCGCGGAAAACCGTCAACGATAATATTCGAGTATTTTTTATCGCGCGCATCCTGCACCGCCTGCTCAAACACCTGATAAATCAGTTCATTACTAGCCAATTCGCCTGAGCGTAAAATATTAATCACCGCCGGATCATTGCTTCGGCGCAACATCTCGCCAGTCGATAGCCATTTCCAGCCCTGGCGCGCTGCCAGCATCTGCCCCTGCATACTTTTACCAGCCCCCGGCGGCCCAAATAATAAGATCATCCTTTGCTCCTTTTTTCTGTATTGTTATTGTTTTGCTAGCGTTTCTTTGGTAATTTTCGCGATCAGTGCGCCGTCAGCTGCATTGCCAGCTTTAGCCTTCACTGCGCCAATCACCTGGCCCATTTGCTGCATCGTCGCGCCCAAGTCAGCAACTACTGCCTCGACCATTGCCCGAATCTCGTCTTCGCTCAGCTGTTTAGGCAAAAATTCTTGTAAAATTGCTGCCTCTTTCTCCTCTGGCTCAGCTAGTTCCGCTCGGCCATTCGCTCGGTATAACTCGGCGCTTTCTTTGCGTTTTTTAACTTCGCGGGCAATAACCTTCTCGACTTCTGTATCACTTAGACCTTCGTCGCGCTTACCTAAAGCTACTTCCTCATTAAGGATTGCTGCCTTCAAATTACGCAATACATCGCCTCGAAAACGATGCCGCCCTAGAAGAGCGGCTTTCATTTCCTCAGCAATACGCGCTTTCAGCGCCGGCATTAACGCGCCGCTCCCAAACGCATTCTGGCTGTTTTCTCAGCTCGGCGCTCGCGGCGAATAATCGCTTTCTTACGGCGCTCAGTCTTGGAAATAGGCTTCGCAAACCGCATAACCGACTTTGCCCGCGCAAGGACACCGCTCTGTAAAACCCTACGATTGAACCGACGAATAATATTTTCGTTCGCTTCTTTCTGATCTCTACGTGTAACTTGAACCATACTTTTGCCATTATAACAGATGAGGAGGTTATTTTGCAACCATTAATCCGCAATTTAGCATTAAATTAACAAGTTACTTAAATGACTAAGATAATTCAGCGGCATAAACCGACGCTAAAGCCGGTGGCTGATTCATACTGTTGTGCGTATGATTCAGCACATTCCATTGGCTTACATCAGCCGTCAATCCAGGCACAGACCGTAAGCGCCCAACAATCATGGCAACATCGCGCCAATCATTCAAATGACTCCCATCTGGCACAAGAATATCAATCCTACGCTCTACATTCGGTGCCGCCACTCGCAAATCGCCCTCAAAACCATCGCGCCTCAACCCAGCCGGATCAACTAAGAATTGCTGAATCCAGCCACTTTCTGGCCGCTTAAATTCACCTGCCGCACCATCCGATAAACCAGCAATCGCTTCAATACTATCTGGGTCATTTTGCGACAGAAATTCCAAACCAACATCCCCAGGCTTTGGTACAGACGATGCCTTATCATACTTCATAAGCTCTCTACCTTCGCCTACGAAGAATCCCATCGCGATACCGCCAAGGCTCGTTTTTCGCGTACCAGTCGGATCATACAAACGAAGCTCTTCTGTAAAACCCTCTCTATTAGCAGCAACTGCCGTAGCTGTACGCGCACCTAACGAATGTCCGCCAAGATTTACTAATTCATAATCCTGAGCAACATGATCAACTACCGGTGCTAAATACTTTCCTAATGGTAAATAACTGCCAGTCTTTCTTATTTCTTTCTGAGCTGATTCTGGTAACATACCAGAATTACCAACCCCTGGGCCGTTCATAACCACATAAGCAACATCTGGATTTGCATAAGTCATTGTGATTGCTTCACGCTGTGCATTTGGATGACGGAAATTACCACCCCACCCGTAAAACACAAATTTAACCTCTTCTGCATCTGGATTGCCAACCACCGCTGCTTCAAAACCAACACCGCCTAGGCTACGAATATATCGTGGATTTTTCAGTTGTTCTACAACTCTACCAGCATGCTCTCCAGAATATGGGTCCTTGGATAGCCTCTGTATATCTTCAGGCGTAGCAATTTGAAGCCGATTATCAGACTGGCTAGTATCTATCGGCAAGCCCAACGCTTCCGCATTGCCAATATTCTCTTGGCTATGCCAACCTGGCGTTAAATGAGTCTTCCTCTCAATCGTTAAACCCTCTGTAAATCCATAATCTGGCGATTTCATAATATTTCCATATACATTAGTTTGTCTACTTGCTTATTGTATCATATATTATATAATAATGCAATGCCTCGTACTAGGATCCCTTAACCTAAAACGGAATATCCCGTAGAATTAGATTTACGACAACAACGAAAGTATATACCATAGACACACAGATACCAAAAGATATATTAAGGTCGTAAACTTTTATGATTAGGCCTGCTCGACATGTAGCAACCGCCCCTCAATCGTCCGCGCTCCCTGCCATTCATTGACAGTTGGCTGGAACCACGCCGCTATCTCGTCGCCTGGCTCGCGGAAAAACTCCTCTGGTGCGTTAAATGCCAGCACCTGCAACACTTTACCGTTTTTATCACGCAGCGCTAATTTAACGTGTTGCCCATCCGCACCCATTCGCCGCATACTCAATACGCTTGCCGCAGTAATTTTTAGCACTGGCTCGGGATTACCATTGCCAAATGGCTCCATTTTCGCCAGATTTGCCACCAATTCCTCATCAACTTCCGAAAAATCATCAATTTCCACATCAGCTCGCGGCAGCAAATATCGCTCTTGGTTTGTAAGTTGCAGCGAGTCATAAAACTCATTAACGCGACGACGAAAATCGCCAATCTTCTCAGTCTCCAGCGTCACGCCAGCCGCCGCTCCGTGTCCACCGCCTTTGATGATAATGTCATCCGCCGCCCGCACTGCATCGGCCGCTGAAAAATCACCAAAACTGCGCGCCGAACCCGTTGCTTCCTCGCCGCGCTCGCCGATGATAAACACCGGCTTTTTATATTTCTCCACCAATTTCGATGCCACGATGCCGATGACGCCGTGATTCCAGCCATCACTACTGACCACCAGTACCCGGTCATCAGCCAACTCCTCGGCTTGTACGCATGCTTCCTCAAAAATCGTATCCTGGATACCGCGCCGCTTAACATTCAACTCCTCCAGCTTTTCGCTCGCCTCTAGTGCCGCCAATCCGTCGCGCGCCACCAGCATATCCAGCGCGTGCTGCGCTGTTTCCAACCGACCTGCTGCATTCATCCGCGGCCCTAGACCAAACCCCAAATGCCTAGCATTGACCTGCTCTGGTTCAATACCCGCCACCGCCATCAACGCTTTCAGTCCTGGGCGTTGTTGTTTCTTCAACACCTCTAAACCCCAATACACATTTGCCCTATTTTCATCAGCCAACGTCACAATGTCGCACACCGTCCCCAACGCCACCAAATCCAGCAGCCACTTTTCATAGCCATCAGGCAGCCCGTCCAATTCAGTCTGCAGCGCCTGTACCAACTTGAACGCCACGCCCGCACCGCACAAATCACGAAATGGATAAGTATGTCCCGGAAATTTCGGATTCACCGCTGCCACACTCGGCGGCGGCGTCTCGGCCACGTTGTGATGATCCGTCACCACCGTATCAATCCCCAAGCTAGCGGCATACGCGATCTCCGTATGACACAAACTGCCGGTATCCACTGTCACGATCAAATCCGCACCCATATCACGCACCTTATCCACCGCACCCATAGTCATGCCATAGCCCTCGACAAACCGGTTTGGAATGAAAGCGTCGACATCCTCAAAACCAAACTTACCAAACGCATCCAGCAGCAGCGCCGTAGCACTCAGCCCATCAATGTCATAATCGCCGTAAATAACAATTTTTTCGCCCTGCTGCCGCGCCTGTTTCAACCGCACCACCGCCTTCTTCATGTCCGGCAGCAAAAACGGATCATGTTTCACCGTTGTATAATCCGGCTGCAAAAAAGCCTGGCGCGCTACTCGCGTCGTCAAGCCCCGCGCCGTCAAAATCCGCTCGAATAAGGTCATCTATCTCTGTCAACCGAGCTGTGCTTCGGCCGTGCCGCATGCTGCTGCGACTTAATCACCATGCTTTGTAATTCCTTGAAAATCGGGAACTGCTTATTCGTAAAGTATGCCCGCGAATTACCCTGCTTCTCACTCCTCAGGAAACCAACCTTTTCCAGCCGCTTGAGCTCGCGCTGAATATTACCAGGATCTTCCTTAATCAGTTTCGCTAGGCCGCGCACGTGCGTATGAAAATCAGGATACTTGGCGTACACAACTACGATTTTACGCCGCACCCTAGATGTAATAAAAACGTCAAGCATTTCCTCCCTTATTCCCTTTCGCTACCACTCAGTGTATCACAATTTTACAACACCCGGCAACCTATTTATTGCCAATTTAGAATAACTTGATTAATTTTCTTCACCGTCTCCTCCTTTGACGGCAGCGTATTATCATCATAATAATGGTTTGTTCCCATAAAGTTCTCCTTAACGTCCAAAATATGCATTTCATCAACTGTCATATGCAGCCTATCCACCGCCGCTATACCGCAAAACGGCACCGCAATTACCAGTTTGTCAATTCTTACCGATTTTAAAAAACTCAACGCCACATCCAGCGGCGATAAATTGTCGCCAAGTCCATCGCTCGCTAAAATCACCGTCCGGTCTTTTAACAATCTTTTATCAATGATACCACCGTCGCCAAGTAATCGGTTAATCCGCTGATGCGCCTCGCGCTTTTTTTCCTCCAAGTAACCGTGAAATTCGCCGGTATATTCGTTAATTTCGCCGTCAGAAAACTGGCTGTTATACGTAAACTGTCCTGACTGCGACACCGCGCCGAAGCTCAATCCTTCGCCAGGAATATCTATTTCCTCGCTCAGAAGCATCATCAGCACGCAGTGCAGCTTGACAGCAATTTGCTCGCCCACCAGCACGCCGCCCTCGCCAAGCGCCACCACTGCGCAGTTTTCGTAGCGATATTTTTCCAGCACTTGGTCTGCCAGCTTTACGCCAGCTTGCGAACGACTCTCAAAATACATATGCTTATTTTAGCATCTTTTTGGCTATATAATGGGTATATGTATTTTTATCTGGTTTCGCCTATTAAAATTGTCCGAGCGCATGATTATTCGTTTACCTATTCCTCGGAAGATAAACTGCCGCCTGGAACAATCGTTACCATTGAAGTTGGAAAAAATCATTTGGCTGGTGTCGTTTTGCAAGAAGTCAGACAACCAGATTTTACAGTAAAACCAATTGATTCGATCGTTGAAAAAAGTCCTTTGCCCTTGCCGCTTATCCAAACAGCGCTATGGATGAGCAGCTATTACGCAACGCACCTGGCAACTGTCTGGCAAACTATTTTACCCAGTGGTTTAACAAAAAACCGGCGCCTCACCCCTGATAAAATCACATCAAATGCTCCGTCAAATAGAATAAAAAAAGTATTCACTAAAGACCAGCAGGCCGCCCTGCAAACGATTGAAACCATGCTCAGCGGCACAATGCTACTGCACGGCATCACTGGTTCCGGGAAAACCTTAGTATATATTGAAGCCGCCAAGCAAGCCTTAAAAGAAGAATTATCATCCATTATTTTAGTCCCGGAAATCGCGTTAACCTCGCAGCTGGTATCGGAATTTTCTAAACACTTTCCAAAAATCATCCTAACCCATTCAAAGCAAACCGAAGCCCAAAGACACGCTGCCTGGAAAGAAATTATCAACTCAAATGATCCGGTAATCGTTATCGGGCCGCGTTCGGCATTGTTTGCTCCCGTTCAGCAACTCGGTCTTATCGTCATTGACGAATGCCACGAGCCCAGCTTCAAGCAAGAACAGTCGCCGCGCTACTCAGCCTTGCGTGCCGCTTCCATTCTCGCTCGCCAACATAACGCCAAACTAATTCTCGGCAGCGCCACGCCAGCCGTCGCCGATTATTACATTGCCAAACATTCTAATAGCGCCATAGCCTCCATGACCGCCCCCGCCCGCACCGACGCCGTCAAACCAAACATCACGCTCGTCGATATGACCAAGCGCCAAAACTTTTCAGAACATCAATTTTTATCAAACCCATTATTGAAATCCCTGCGGCTAGCGCTGAAAAATAACCGCCAAGCACTCATCTTCCATAATCGCCGCGGCACTGCTGCTGTCACGCTGTGCGAAAGCTGCGGCTGGCAAGCCGGCTGCCCGCGCTGTTTCGTGCCGTTAACCTTACATGCGGATAAGCACCAGTTATCCTGCCATATTTGCGGCTTCTCAACCAGCGTCCCCACCAGCTGCCCAGAATGCCATAATGCCGACATTATCCACAAAGGCATCGGCACCAAGCGCATTGAATCCGAGTTGAAAAAGCTATTTTTGAACAAAAAAATTATTCGTTTTGACGGCGATTCTACCCCTGAAGAGACAGTTGATACCCAGTATGACAAGTTAAAAAACGGCGACATTGATATCATCATTGGTACTCAAGTCATCGCCAAAGGATTAGATTTACCTAACCTTGGCGTCGTCGGCGTTGTCCAAGCGGATACCGGGTTATTGCTGCCCGACTACGCTGCCGCCGAACGTACATTCCAGCTCCTGGCCCAAGTCGTCGGCCGCGTCGGCAGATCCCATAACCCAACCGAGGTTATTGTCCAAACCTATCATCCGTCGCACCCGTCCATAGTTGACGGCCTGCGCCAAAACTACGCAGACTTTTACAAGCGCACAATCGCCCAGCGCCAGAAAACCAGCTTCCCGCCTTTTGTTTATTTGTTAAAGTTAACCTGCACTTATAAAACTGAAAAATCCGCCGTTAATAATTCTCAAAAAATCGCCCAGTTGTTAAAAACCAAATCGCCAGATATAGAAATCCTGGGACCAACGCCAGCTTTTTACGAACGAGTTCGCGACACCTACCGCTGGCAGATCATCGTGAAAAGTCCGCAGCGCCGCCAACTAATCAATTTGATAAAATACATACCGCCGGCACATTGGCAGTATGAACTCGACCCTATCAGTTTGCTGTAATTTCTGATATAATATTACGAATGACGAAAGACGATATTATAGCCCTGCCAAACCCGCACCTGCGAAAAAAATCAACCAGAATTCATGTCATCACCGACGATATCATAAAACTCTCTGACGACATGATAGCCGCAGCTATTGACTGGGAAGATTCCCGGCCGCATGAAATCAGTGCAGCGCTGGCGGCAGTTCAGGTTGACGCGCTTAAACGCCTAGTCATCGTTCGTAGTGATTTTGACAACAAATCAACCCGCGAATTTATGACTTTAATCAACCCCGAAGTTGTTAAGTATGAAGGCGAAGTCGTTGCTGACTACGAAGGCTGCCTCAGTGTCCAGCACATTTACGGTAAAGTTCCCCGCCATACTAAAGTCCGTATAAAAGCAATGGACTTGGACGGCAATGAAGTGCGTTTCAAGGCCGAGGGGTTTTTAGCGCGGGTGCTTCAGCACGAAATCGACCACTGTAACGGCAAGGTATTCATCGACCACATTAAAGATAAAACAGACGCTTTTTACACGCTCGATGAGAAAGGCGAGCTGCAACCGCTTGATTATGCCAGCGAAATCGCCGAAAATAGCATTCTTTGGGACTGAAGAATATAGCTTAGACGTCCTGCAATCACTTGTTGATAATAACTTTTCCATTGCCTGCGTTATCACCAAACCGGATTCAAAGCGCGGCCGCGGACATAAACTTGTTGAGCCGCCCGTTAAAACATTCGCCAAAGAACACCACATACCTGTCTTGCAGCCGCAAAAAGTTAACGAAATTGCCGGATATATTAAAGATTTTCAGCCAATCACTGGCGTTCTGGTAGCATACGGAAAAATCATCCCCCAAAGTATAATCGACTTATTTTCTCCGGGAATTATCAATGTTCACCCATCTCTATTGCCGAAATATCGCGGGCCATCGCCGATAGAATCAGCCATCATCAATAGAGATAACGAGACTGGCGTATCCATCATGAAACTGGACGCTCAGATGGATGCCGGGCCAATATACGCCCAAATCCATAAAAAATTATCCGGCACAGAAACGAAACCGCAGCTTTATAATGAATTATTTAGCAGCGGCAGCGACTTACTAATCAGCATTCTGCCAGAAATAATGTCGGGAGTATTAACCCCCAAAGCACAAAATGACGCCGACGCTACCTACTGCAAACTGCTCACCAAAGAATTATCTTACATCAACCCGCAAACAATGACTGCCGCCGAAGCTGATGCTCAGGTTAGAGCTTACCTAGGATTTCCGCGCAGCCGACTTAAAGTCAATGATACAGAACTCATAATCACCAAAGCACACGCTGGTGCTAGCTCGCTTTCACCGCTTGACGTGCAATGCGCTGACGGCAATTGGCTTATTATTGATGAGCTTATCGCCCCAGCCAGCGGCAAAAAAATGACCGCAGAGGCATTTCTCCGCGGCCATCAAGGATAAAGCCTACTGGCTAAGCAGCCAGATCAAAGTCACCTTGACCTTGTTGAGTCTGCTGCGGCGCCGAAGGCGCACCCGCACCGCCTAAAATCGCATCGCGGTGAGCAATAATCTCCTTCTTCAACTCGTCCATCACCGCCGCCACGACATCGCGATAATCCGGACGGTTCACTTCCAGCCACTTCGTGGCAGCGAACTCATCCTTCAGACGCGAATCGTTCGGATCGGCTTTAGTTGCCTGCACCAGCCTCTGGAACATCTTGTCTTGCTGGTAATTCGGCGCATATTTAGCTAAAAAATTATCGACTGCATTCGGTTTTTTATCAATGATATCCGCAAACTCATCCAGCTGGGCATCACTCATACCCTGGCTTAACCGTTCGCCAACACGCATCTCCAATTCGCTGTAAATGTGCTGTAAAAACGGCTTGCGCTGCTCCTCTGGCAACTGATCCAGCCCTAGTTCTTTTAAGAATTCTTCGTTTAGTTGAAACATAGCGTATTTACCCCTTTGATGATGGTTTACATGTTATCCATTATATCAGTTACGCGCCGAAAATACCATCTTAGAACCTGCTACGACGCAGACGAATCAGCATTAGCAATATCATTTACGCGCGCAATCGTTGCCCGAAAATCTGCTTGTACTTTCGCCATTGCTTCGCGCACGATATTTTCTATATTAATCCCCTGCTCGCTAAACCATGCAAAGATTGCAAACTGCTGGACAATATCATCGTCGCTGGCACCATTTTGCTGTCCCAGCTGCTGGACCGTCAGGAAGTCCTGGCTTTCCCTAAACTGCGGATTAATCCGGTTTGCCACCTGCTGCGCCAAGCCCTTATCGCCATCCATCAACCGGTTAATTTCACCCGAGCGTTCTTCGCCAGCCGCTTCGGTTATGCGCTCGCCAATCTCGCGCCCCACCCGTTCGGTTGCAATTTGGCGCATTTTTTCCATCTGATCCGCCGGTAAAGCATCAAATCCAGCTTGCTTTAGAAAATCGTCGGTAATTTGAAACATTTTTATTTCTCCTTTTTATGTTTATTTTTACTAATTACTATATCAGGCTGCCAATACCCATTGCTTCAACAAGTCCGGCGCAACCTTACCGATCGCATCAGCAACTACTTGCGGGTCGGTATTGCCTTGATAGGCGATTCCTATCAAACCATCTGGAAGATCAATCAGTTGAAAATCTGGATTGGTCTGGGCTAGTTGCTCCAGAAACGGCGTTGCCTTTTCTGCACCGAGAACATCAGCGACCCTGTCCCACACCCATCCGTCTGATCCAAGAGAGATCTCAGACGGCGGCGTCGCTGTCACTTCAGGAACTTCTGTTACATCACCTGGCTGCGTTGCCTCTGAACCGCCTGAACCTGGGTCGCCCGGATTTCCGCCGCCATCTCCGCCGTTACCAGGGTCGGTATTAGCAAGTTTTTGGTCTGGAATCATATGACTCTTGATAAGCTCGGTAGTAATTCTACCAGCAGCAACACCAAGACCCCATCCCATGGCAGCTTTACTACCTATGGCAGTCAGATTCTTCTGACGTTTTTCCGTATCCTTCTGCGTCTCAGCCAGCGCTGTACCAACCATACTTGCCACAGCCTCCTTTGACTGATCCTTACGACCAGATCCGTCCTTCTCTTCGGCTGTCCATTCAAGACTCTGTGCAGCACTGCCAAAGCTTGCTATCCCTTCATCGCTTAGTTTTCGCTTATCGCCGCGTGCATTCTCTAACGCCCGTTGGTGAGCTGCAACTTTTACACCCGCGCTGCTGACAGAACCAACCACTGAGCTAATCGGAAAGCTTACGCCAAAGATTCCAAGAGTAGCGCCAGCTGCCAAACCAGCCCCGCCGCTTCTCAGCCAACCGCCAAGACCCAATTTGCCGCCATCTTTATTCTCTTTGCCGACAAACCACCGGCCAATCTTTGCGGCCACCTTCTTAAACAATGAACGCTCATCTAATCTTTTATCGTATTCTTCCTGCGTCGTCTTATCGACTAACGCATGCTGTTCAAGCACCGCCGCGGCAATTGATTGAATCGCTTTTTGCCGAGCTTCTTTCTGCTCCTCTTCGTTAGCGCCTTCTACGCCGTTTACAATAACTGAACGTTCTTCGTTCTTCTGCTGGTACACCAACTGAGTCATTAAACCTTCCAGCTCTGCCCGAGCTAGTTCCATTCTCTTCTTAAGCTCTTTGCTCTTGAGTAGCTTCTTAAACATTCCCATCTGCTCATATTCAGCGCGTATTTCTGCATATTTATTACGAGCACCAGCGACCTTTTGCTCCAACTCATTTATCGCCTCATATTTCGTAATTCCATCTGCTTCAGGGTTATTTATCACTCTATCTGGGTCTGGGTCGGCAACACTACTGTCATAAAGCACCAGATCTTTGCCTTTTGGCACTAGTTCTTTGCCCTTTTCTTTATCGCCATCACGCCCCTCGTCATCATCAACCTCTCCCCTTATCTGCTTGCCGATATGATTGAGCCTATCGCGCATATTTGTTATGTCAATCAGTAATTTTTCGTAAATAGGGTCACCTGGTTTATATTCCTTAATCTTTTGCATCGCTTCAGCGAGCTCCTTCGCCACAGCAGACCGCTCCTTTTTCAAGTCTTTCTTAGTCGCTTCTGCTGAATCATCTGCAGGTTCCGATTCCGAGCTATCGTCTGTTTCTACCGTCGAAGCGTCACCCGCAGGCTTCGTTTCCTCTGAGCTCTTAGACATAAGTCCGTTAAGAAGCTGTTTCCTCATATAAGCTGCCCTATATTTCTCATCTTCTGTCGCATTATCGTCGTTTAAAATCTCTTCTAACTCAGCAATTTTAGCCCGGGCAGCATCCTCAGGTGTTGGTACCTCCGGTGATTTCTTATCTTCTTTGTCGCTTTCCGGCTCTGAGGTCTCTTGAGTAGTTGTATCATCTTGCCTACCTTCTGTAGAGCTGTCACTTGCGACCTGATCGCCCTGTTCTGGAGTAGTTCTATCTTGTTCTGGCTTGTCGCTATCTGGCTCATCAGAATGCTCGGCAGAAGAACCAAACTCAGATTCAAGATTTCTCAGAAAATCCTCTCGCAGCCGCAAATCACTTTCAGCCCTCTTATACGCCTCGCTCTTTTCACCATATTTTTTAGCAACATCAGCAAGTCTTTCTTTAGCTGCCTCAACTCTCTTTCTTCTTCCCTCTAGTATACGACTTTCCGCTTCCGGAATTTCTTGCTTCTGCCGCTCGCCGCCGTCCACAGGCTTATCATCCTCTCCAGAATCACCGGATTGAGATTCAGGCGCACTAGTAGAAACTCTATCCTGACCATCTTCCGCAGAGTCTCTACCCGCCTCTGAACCAGGTGTAGTAAGCTCGATACGACGCGAGCTACCACGACCACCCTTGGAGGCTTCAGATCCAGTCAAAGCAGCACCAAGTGCAGTATCGCCAAGCTTTTCTTTTACTTTGCCAGCCCATCCGTTAATTCGCTCTCCAGCCCTCCTAAAGAAACCTGGGTTATCTTCTTTGGCATCTTCAGCCGCCTGTATATCAGTCATTAAATCATCCCAAGACCCTGCTCCTTCCTCTTGATTTTTACCAGAAGGGCTACTGCTAAGAGTATCCTCAGGCGCCTTAGGGATAGGCGGCACTTTAGGTGTTGTTTCTTTTGATGTCATGTGGTGGTTCCTTTCTTAGAAAATACTTTTCTTAAAGATTATGTTAGTATGCTATCATACAGTGTACAAAATGTCAAGCTTTTTGCTTAGCTTAACCACTTTTGCTAAAATCCGAACCACAAATTGCTTTAATTTACCCCGTTAGGCTACAGAGTTTTCTTCACCAATTCCCGCGTGAAGAATTCCAGTTTATCGCCAATTTCCAGAGTAATCTTTTTCTTCGTTTTCAGGCTCAAGCCGCACATTTCGCCCTCAAAGACTTCCTTAGCTTCCTGCTGTTGGCGCTGCACTGATGATACTTCCACCTCGGCAATTTGCTCCTTGCCGCGCTTTACTCGCGCCAGCAGCCCTTTCGCCACCTTGCCGCGTTTTACTTCGCCGCCAGCGATTATTTCCTCGCGCATCGTCCTAAACACGCCTTTCACTTCCAATTCGCCAATTTCTGTCTCGACAACCTCTGGCGCCAGCAGCGCTTCCATTGAATCTTTCGCATCATCCAATAGCTCGTAAATCACCTTAAAAATCCGCACTTCCACGTGTTCGCGCGCCGCCAATCGCTTGACCGCCGGCGGAAGATCGACATTAAACCCGTAAATTACCGTGTTCTCGCCTACCGCCAAGTGAATATCGTTCTCAGAAATATTGCCCACACCCGTACCGACGACATGCAGTTCAACTTCGCCGCCCGTATCAATCAGCTTCAAGCTATCCACCACCGACGTTACCGAACCCTGGACGTCGGCCTTAATAATCACATTAAACTCCTCAGTATCAAGTTTCTGATTCATCATTTTTAGGATGTCCGCGCCGGTAATATTAGTAGTAGCTGCCATTTTTTCCTGCTCAATTTTCGCTTTCTGCGCCAAATTGCGCGCCTCTTTCTCGCTCTTAACAATCCCAAATCCATCGCCAAACTGCGGCAATTCCTTAAATCCAGTCACGTTGACTGGCGTACTCGGACCGGCATCTTTAACTGTCTTACCGCGGAAGTCCTGAAGCGTCCTAACTCGTCCGTAAGCTGTCCCAGCAACCAAATAATGCCCCGGCCGCAAATGTCCGTTTTCCACCAGCAGCCCGACCACCGCACCACGCCCGGTCTCCATATGCGCCTCAATCACCAAACCTTCCGCTGGCACATCCTCATCCGCCCGCAAATCTTCCATATCTGCCACCAGTAACACCATATCCAGCAGCTTATCCAAATTCTGGCCAGTCTTAGCGCTGACTTCCACCATCACTGTATCGCCGCCCCACTCCTCAGGATTGAGGCCGTGTTCAGACGCCAGCTGTGTTTTTACTAGCTGCGGATTAGCAGTATCTTTATCAATTTTATTGATCGCCACCACGATTTTCGCATTAGCCGAACGCGCAAATCTAATCGCCTCGACTGTCTGCGGCTTGACGCCGTCATCTGCCGCCACCACGATAATCACCACATCAGTCAGCACCGCGCCGTGTTGCCGCAGCGCCGCAAACGCCTCATGCCCTGGCGTATCCAATAGCGTAATCATCCGCCCGTTGCGCTGAGCTTGATAAGCGCTAATGTGCTGCGTTATCCCGCCAGCCTCGCCCTCAACTGTCTTTTTATCCAAAATTGCGTCCAATAAGCTCGTCTTACCATGATCAACATGCCCCATCACCGCCACAATTGGCGGACGCGGCACTGCCTTGTCCGACAACTTCCGTGTGTGATGATGGATTTCTGCAGCAGCCGCCTTGCGCTTCAGCTGCACATCCAGCCCCAATTCCTCGACCACAATCTGCGCCGTCTCAAAGTCCAGCCGCTGATTAATCGTTGCCGCAATTCCGTTCTTAAACAACTCGCCAATCAGCGTAGTTACCGACAATCCCAGAGTTTCAGCCAATTCGCCAACCGTTACCGAATCCGCAATATTGACGATTTTTTCTGCCATAGTAAGCTCCTCTCACCTCTGGGCGTAGCTACGCTTCAGGGGATTTGTATTATTTTTTCTTTGACTTGCCAAGCGAAAGAGAAATCTTACGGTTTTCTTTATCGATATCCAAAACCGTAAATTCTTTACGCTCATTCAAGGTGAATACTTTTTCAGGATCCGTCCCGTCGCCGCCAAGCTCTGACACGTGAACCAGCGCCTCAACTGCCGGGCTTAGCTGCACAAACGCGCCAAACGGCGTAATGCGGGTTACCGTTCCCTCAACCTTATCGCCAGGCTTAAACTGCTCGACCTCATCCAACCAAGGATCTTTAGTCAATTGCTTCATGCTCAAGCTCAGCCGCTCCTTATCAATCGCGATAATCTTCGCCTTGACCGTCTGTCCAACCTTCACGTAATCGGCTGGATTGTTAACACGCTCCCAGCTGATTTCCGAAATATGAATCAGCCCTTCAATTCCTTCAACATTAACGAATACGCCAAAGTCGACAACGCCAGTCACCACGCCTTCAACTGTATCGCCAATCGCCATCTTCTGGAATCGCTCCGCCAAACCTTCTTTTACCGCCTCTTTCTCAGAAAAGATAAGTTTGTTTGTCTTACGGTCAGCATCCAAGATTCTCACCTTAATGTCTTTATTTACCAAAGTATTAAGACGCTGCAAAATCTCGTCCTTATCGCTTGAACCGACGCGCGGATAATGTTCTGCTGATAGCTGCGATACCGGCAAGAAGCCGCGAATACCCTCGTATTCCACCAGCATACCGCCGCGATTAGCATCGTACGGCACTACTGTAATAATCTCGCCCGTTTCAAGCTTAGCAAAGACCTCGTCCCAGCCGCGATCCTTGGCTGCCTTGCGTAGCGACAGCAGCGAATAGCCGTTATCCAGCTCTGGATCAACCACGCTAGCGACAACTTCGTCGCCTACAGCATAATTTTTTGAAAAACCAACTTCGCGGCGCGGTACTAAACCAACGCCCAAAGGTCCTAAATCGATCAAAACCTCGTGTTTTCTAACCGACAACACAGTTCCATTAACCATGTCGCCAGCAGCAATTTGCTTTATATTATCGCCTGCTTGCGCCAGCAGGTCGTCCATTGTAATTTTGGCGCTTGCCATAAGTCTTCCTAAAGACCCCTTCCTTAAAATTGATATTACTTCCTAGAGACAGCATGAAAAACGTCCCTATAGATCAATAGTAATTGTACCACAACAGATGTATTTAAGTCAAAATCAGATAACCCGGCGCGACTGAATGTACGCCAAAACGATAAAGGTCAGACCGCCAACCGCCAGAATAGCCGCCGATTCAGCCGGGCCAGTTTTTGGCAAGTCCTTATCGTTAGTTTGTGCTACTGGAGTCTGCGGGGCAGCCTGCGTATCAGCTTTCTTATCTTCTGATTTACTCTCCGTTTTAGTATCCGAACCGCTTATTTCAGGGGAACTGTCGCTGCCAGATTTGGAGTCGGTATGTTGATCTTTGCCGGTTTCAGTCTTTTGTTCCGAATTGCCGCCTGATTTATTTTCCGTTTTAGCATCTTTGCTGTCTTTAGTATCTTTATTGCTCTTATTGTCTTTATTATCAGATTTATTGTCTGCCGCGACCAATTCGCTTGAAATCGGCGGATTCTGTTGATCGCTTAACGAATGGCGCGCGCCATACAACACCGCCAAAGCTGCTGCTGTCAGCACAGCACCAACCACTACAAATGTTCCGACAGCTCCTCGTTGATTATTTCTATTCATTGCCTGCTTCTCCAAACTCAAATTTTCTTTATTATATCATGATAGCCCGTAATCAGTAAAGAGCTATGATATAATCCAATCATGATAGTTGCCGTAGATACTGGAGGAACAAAAACGCTCGTCGCCCGCTTTAACGATAACGGGCAGCCCGAACAAATCATAAAATTCCCAACACCGAAAGATATTGAACAGTATATCCAGCGCGTCACCGATCAAATACACTTAATTTCAGGCGATTCCGCTACTACATTATCTGTCGCTCTGCCAGGCGTTGTCCATGACGGAGTTGCTGTTTGGTGCCAAAATCTCAATTGGCAAAACGTGCCCATCCGGCAGCTTTTTGCAAAAAACTTTCCCAATGCCAATATTATAGTTGCCAACGATGCCAACATGGCTGGGCTCGCCAGTATGCACCGCTTAGACAAGTTACCTCGCTGCGGATTGTACATCACGATCGGCACTGGTATCGGTACTTCCCTGATCTTAAACGGCGTGCTAGATAAATCCTTAAATGATTGCGAAGGCGGGCATATGATGCTGTCGTATGGCGGACGCACCCTATCCTGGGAGCAAATTGCAGCTGGACGAGTGTTTTATGAACTATTCGGCGAATTATCGAAAGAAACCTCCCTGAAAGTTTGGTCAGAAATCGCTAAGAGAATTAGCGTCGGACTGCAACCGCTCATCGCTTTTACCCAGCCAGATGTCATCGTAATCGGCGGCAGTATTGGTTCGTTTGTCCCCTATTTTACCGATATATTAAGCGGTTTGCTAGCAGAAAACCTACCAGCCGCCATAGCCGTACCGAAAATCGCTAGCGCGCCGAAGCCGGAAGAAATTGTACTATATGGATGCTATGACAACGCCCTGGCCTACTCTCGCCAAAATTAAACGAGATTTTCCGGATATCACCTTTAAAAAAGGCGATGTTTTCTCATGGTCTCCGAAAACACAAACAGTTTCTTATAAAAACCTGTGGCAAAAAAACGATTTTGCCCAATTACTGCATGAAATCGCCCACGCCAAACTGCAGCACGAATCCTACCAGCGGGACATTACGCTAATTGATATGGAGCGATCAGCCTGGGAATATGCCGTAAACACGCTTGCTCCCGCATACAATCTGCCGCTGCAAATGGACGACGACATCGTCCAAGATTCGCTGGATAGTTACCGCGACTGGCTGCACTCACGCAGTATTTGCCCAAATTGTGAAGCAGTCGGTATGGAAATTGCTAAACACCGCTACCGCTGTCTTCAATGCCATAGCGAATGGCGCGTCAACGAGGCTCGCTCCTGCGAACTCCGCCGCTACCGTAAATAAATAATCCTCTTTGCAAAGAGGATTATTTTATATTATCACGCTCGGGCGCTAGAACTACGCAGCCAGCGTTACATCATCTTGGGTTGCTGCTTGCGCTGCTGACGCGGCTGTTACCGATGCAGCCGTCGTTGCTGTCGCCTTGCGCCGGCGAGAAATTTTTCCACCCTTTGCGCCAGCAATTCGCGCCAAAGCCGGATTAGCCGCAAAACCGCCAGTCTTGCCATTCTTGCCGCCCTTTGCGCCAATTTTCGCGTAAAAGTTTGGATCACGCGCTAAATTTTTTTTCGCAGCCTTCAGACCGCCAGCTTTTGTTCCTGCCATGAGTTTTCCTCCGTATTAAAAAAGATTTCCACATAAAATTATGCAGAAACCCTCACCTTTATATATCACACATGGTATGTGTTATAGTTTTATGTTATCATACTGCTCATACTTTGTCAATATTTACACAAGCGCTCTTTCATTGTGAATAAAATATTGCATTCTGCCTCTCTGTTAGCTATACTAAGTATTGTCGGCAACATCATGCCGGCTATCTACTGGAACTTTAGAAATCGTAGTTCCACCACAAATACAATTCTCGTTTTCTGCGAGATTCGAGAATAGAGAAAATAACGCTCTTTCAGGGGCGTTATTTTATTTGCTATAATTACCATGTGCTAGTCAAATTTAGAATGAAGAAGAAAGACTGGACTGGAATATTTCTGACAGCCCGCGTCCAAAGGTTGTATAAAGAGTACGAGGATAATATCATCTCTGGTCTTGAAGCAGCTTCTGGACTATCGTTTCGCAGAGGCTTTACTATTGTAGTAAGCGATATAACTGGCGATCATTACAAGTGGTTTACCAGATCAGGCATTGACAGAAAAAAGGCGACACTAATTGAGATAGACGCATCAGCAGTAATCGGCGACGATTTTATTCTTTGGATACTCATCGCGCAGATTGGATATAGATTGCTTAGTCAGCATCATATTTATCCGCCAACCGTAGAAGATGAGGAAGTCTTAAGCGAGGAATGGGGTCGACTGATATATTCATTTTTACTTGAAGCAGTGGAGACAGCCTTTGGTAGCCAGCGTGCCAAAGCTATAATAAAAGATGGAACAAAATACGGTTTGAGACCTGGTACAACCAAAGCATGGAAATGGGCAATAAGCATGACGCCGAAGCAGCGCAAAGCGGCTTGGAAAAAACTTAAAAAGACTCATTCTCATTAGTACCATAAGCATCATTTAACTAAAAAGACAAAAATTAATAGCAATTTTAACTCGTAGAACTAATATGCAAAATAAAAACCACCCTATTCGGATGGTTTTTATATAATTCGGCACCGTGCTAGTTTCCCACTTCCGCAGTATAATCGCCGCTGGGGAGCTTAACTTCTGTGTTCGGGATGAGAACAGGTGTTTCCTCCTCGCCATGGGCACCGAAGAAGGGGGTTTAAAGCGCTTGGTTCCACATATACTCGCGTGGTGGGCCAAACCCCTTTCTTCGATGTCCAGTTTACTGCACGGAATTGAATTGTTAATCGACCGGCACTTGTTGAAAAGCACCAATTACTAGTCAAGTCTACCTTATCCGCGAGCGTTATGCAAGCATAAACGCTAGCAGACAAGGACATAAAAAGGCAATGGGACTATTAGTACGCTTTAGCTCCATGCATTGCTGCACTTCCACCTTGCGCCTATCAAACAGATAGTCTTTCTGTGTCCTCATAGGGAAACCTTATCTTGAGGTTAGTTTCGCGCTTAATATGCTTTCAGCGCTTATCTAGTCCGCACATAGCTACTCGACAATGCAGCAGGTGGCCACAATCGATACACCAGAGGTGCGTCCGCCCCGGTCCTCTCGTACTAGGGGTAGACCCTCTCAAGTTTCCTATCGTCCATACCGGATATAAACCGAACTGTCTCACGACGTTCTGAACCCAGCTCGCGTACCACTTTAATCGGCGAACAGCCGAACCCTTGGAAGGTGCTCCCCCTCCAGGATGTGATGAGCCGACATCGAGGTGCCAAACCGCGCCGTCTATGTGAACTATTGGGCGCTATAAGCCTGTTATCCCCAGGGTAACTTTTATCCGTGTGCGCTGTCGATCCCACATTCAATGAACAAATGTTCGTACAGCGGGTCACTTGCTCCGACTTTCGTCTCTGATTGGAATGTACTCCTCACAGTCAAGCTGGCTTATGCGCATACACTATCACTTCGATTTCCATCCGAAGTTAGCCAACCTTTGAACGCCTCCGCTACTCTTTAGGAGGCAACCGCCCCAGTTAAACTACCCACCATACACGGTCCGCTAACCGGATAACGGTCAGCGTGAGAACACAATCACAACAAGGGTGGTATTTCACTTGGTGACTCCACAAATACTGGCGTATCTGCTTCAACGTCTCCCACCTATGCTACACATGTTGAAACCGTATTCAATGTAAAGCTGTAGTAAAGCTCCATGGGGTCTTCTCGTCCTGGTATGGACAGACGGCATCTTTACCGCCAATGCACTTTCACCGAGTCCTTCGCTGAGACAGTGCCCACATGATTACTCCATTCGTGCGGGTCAGAACTTACCTGACAAGGAATTTCGCTACCTTAGGACGGTTATAGTTACCGCCGCCGTTCACCGGGGCTTCAGTTTGCACCGTGAAGCACTCCCCTTAACCTTCCGGCACCGGGCAGGAGTCAGCCCCTATACATCCACTTTCGTGTTAGCAGAGACCTGTGTTTTTGATAAACAGTTCCGTGGGCTCTTTTGCTGCGGCCCCCACATCGTCAGATGTCAGAGATTCGCGTTCAAAAGAACAGTTTGTTTGCTCTATCTCAGAAAATTCGTTTTGTGATTAAAAATGTACTCTTTAACCTATTATTCACTGAGTGAACGCGACTGATATCCACCGAAGTGGGGGCAGACCTTATCCCGAAGTTACGGTCGCTGTATTGCCGAG
>CAURPQ010000007.1:0-29003 GCA_963527005.1 uncultured Candidatus Saccharibacteria bacterium | reverse complement strand
ATGTCCATCTTGTTAAGGAAGACAACAATCTTTGGCACGCCAACCTGCTTTGCCAATAAGACGTGCTCGCGGGTTTGCGGCATTGGGCCGTCGGTTGCAGCAATCACCAAGATTGCGCCATCAACCTGGGCAGCACCAGTGATCATATTCTTGACGTAGTCAGCGTGGCCTGGCATGTCAACATGCGCATAGTGGCGCTTTGGCGACTCGTATTCTTGGTGCGAAGCAGCGATCGTAATACCGCGCTGGCGCTCTTCCGGAGCATTGTCAATCTGATTGTACGCAACGGGTTTGTTAACTGCGCTTGGGAGGCGCTTTGCCAACACTGCGGTAATTGCAGCAGTCAGCGTCGTCTTACCGTGGTCAACGTGGCCCATTGTACCCACGTTAACGTGCGGTTTGCTTCGGTCAAATGCATCTGCCATTTGTAGAAGTTCTCCTTTATTTAATTATATTTTCACGCGGGTACAGTCCATTAAACAGACCTCACGGCGTATGCGTTTAATTATAGCGAATAACCGAATAATTGTAAATAACGGTTAGATAATTTAATTATGAAAATTGTTTTATTGAGAGTTATTTTTTCTCGTAAAATAGCATCCGCCCCTTATTGCATTCCGTTTTACTGTCGTGTCTGTTTTGTTCGTTTCAGCATAAACCTCTGCTTCTCCGTCCTTATATTTTACACATGACATAACACCTTTTTCATTGCTATCGTTTTCTATATAAGTACCCCATCCGCTACTATTGTCAGGATGAGATCCTATGCAGGTCGGGTCATTAACGGAAACAAGATTTTCATCTGTTGTAATCTTAAACGAATTCAATGTATCATCTTCCGGCTTATTATATTTGTACAAGTCGTCTCCAATACAAACAGTCAGAACACCATCAACGACAGCAAGACCGTTTCTTGGGTCAGTGTTGGTGCCCGCTGTAGCTTCAACTTTTTCCCATTTGCCATTGTCATTATCGTAGCTCACACCCGGCGCTGCCTCATCGCCATTACCTACGCTAGTAGAAATCTCGCTGCCGCTATTTGGGTAAGTTGCATTTGTTGTTTTACAGGCGGAAAGAGACAATGCTAATATTCCAGCTACTACGGCTGCAGCTCCCCGTCTTAATAGTGAATTTTCTGGCGTACCAAAATATCCTTTTTCACTACCCATATTATTCCTCCTGTTCCGTCCGCTTCGGACTTGTTAATACTACGAACCAAACACCTCTGTTTAGTTAGGTAAATTGTATTATTTTATATATCAGAAGTAAAGCATTATGGGCTAATTTTATGATTTTGCATAATATTTATGAAGAAACGCCTCGCGAAACTCGTAAAATGTCCCTTTCTCTAGGCTGGCGCGAATATCATCAACTAGTTTGACGATAAATCGTTCATTGTGAATCGACAGCAGTGTGCCAGCCAGACTTTCACGAGCATGAAGTAAATGACATAGATAAGCCGCAGAATAATTCTGACAAGTATAACAATTACAATTCTCCATAATCGGCTCAAACAGTTCGCGGTATTTCTGGCCGCGAACATTGACCCGGCCAAACGGCGTATAGGCCGCGCCGTTTCTGGCCACGCGCGTCGGGCTAACACAGTCAAAGGTATCAATTCCCTGCTCAATCGCCGCAAAGATGTCGTCCGGCTCGGAGATGCCGAGCAAATGCCGCGGCCTGTTCTCGGGCAAGATCTGATTGACCCACTGAATTGTCTGCGCCATGGTTTCCTTTTCTAGCGCGCCGCCGATGCCGTAGCCGTCAAAGTCCATTGCACCCAAAAACGCAGCCGTTTGCTTGCGCAGATCCTCGTAATTCGCACCCTGCAGCACGCCAAACAACGCTTGATACGGCTTGCCGGGACGAGCCTTGCGCAGACGTTTCACTTCCGCCAAACTGCGCTCCGCCCAGGCATGCGTTCGCGCCAATGCCTCCACCTGATAATCATACGGATCAATCAGCGAGGTCAGCTCGTCAAAAGCAAAAGTGATGTCGGCGCCAATGCCCGCCTGAATTTGCATGGATAATTCCGGCGTAAATTTATGGTACGAGCCGTCTAGGTGCGACTTGAACATCACGCCATTTTCATCCACCCAAGCGTGGCGCGACGATTTTTTAGCGATGGCGATTTCCTCATCAACATCAGTACTCATCGCCAGCACTTTTTTAAAGCCAGAGCCCAGACTCAGCACCTGAAAGCCGCCGCTATCAGTGAATGTCGGCCCGCCCCAGTGCATAAACTTGCCCAAATAACCAGCCTTCTCGATAAGTTCATGACCTGGCTGCAAGTACAGATGATAGGCGTTCGCTAGCACCGCCTGCGCGCCGACATCCACCACCATCTCTGGCACCATTGCCTTGACATTGGCCTTAGTGCCGACCACGATAAACGCCGGCGTTTTAATATCGCCGTGCGGCGTGTGAATAATGCCAGTGCGCGCCAACGTGTCGTCGAGCCTAGACGTTATTTCAAAAGAAAATGGTTTCATTTGATAGATTATATCAGTTTTTTCCGCTACACTATAACCATGAGCAAGAAAACGCTAGTTGAGCTGGATCCATGGTTGGCGCCGCATGAACGCGCCATCCAGTCACGTGAAGCGTATGTTTCGTCGACGTTAAAGAAGGTTTTGGATGGAAAATCGCCGGCGGAGTTTGCGCTAGGATTTCGTCATTTTGGACTGCACCGCACTCAAGATGGTTGGATTTTTAGAGAATGGGCACCAAACGCTACACGCATAGTGGTGGTTGGCGATTTTTCAGATTGGCAGGAGCGCGAGGAGTTTGCCCTGCAGCCTGGCAGGCATGGCGAATGGAGTGTTGACTTGCCGGAGGACGCACTACACCATGGGCAGAAATATAAGCTGCGCGTCTATTGGCCGAATAGCGACGGCTGGCGTTTACCGTCATATGCCACCTACGTGGTACAAGATGATGATTCGGTGGATTTTTCGGCCGTAGTGTGGCAGCCTGATGAGCCATATCAGTGGCAACATAACGTTCCGCCTGCGCCAAACGTGCCGCTTATTTACGAAGCGCATGTCGGCATGAGCAGCGAGCAGGAAAAGGTCGCTAGCTTCAACGAATTTACCGCGGACGTCCTGCCACGCATCAAACAAGCAGACTATAACACCATCCAACTGATGGCTATCGCCGAGCATCCGTACTACGGCAGCTTCGGCTATCACGTCAGCAATTTTTTCGCGGTCAGCTCACGGTTTGGCACGCCGGATGATTTCAAGCGGCTGGTTGACACGGCACACGGACTAGGGCTGCGCGTCATCATTGACATCGTCCACGCTCATGCCGCCAAAAATGAAGTCGAGGGCCTCGGTAATTTCGCGGGTGATCCAACGCAATATTTCAAAGCTCACGACCATCCAGCGTGGGATTCGCGGTTGTTTGATTATGGCAAGCCGGAAGTGCTGCACTTTTTGGCCAGCAATTGCCGCTGGTGGCTGGACGAGTACCACGTTGACGGCTTTCGATTTGACGGTGTAACCAGTATGCTGTATCACGACCACGGTTTGGGCAAAAGCTTCACCAGTTATGATGATTATTTTGCTGACGATGTAGATAAAGACGCATTGGTCTATCTTAGGCTGGCAAATGACGTTATTCACGCCGTTCGCCCAGATGCCACGACCATTGCCGAGGAAATGAGCGGGCTACCGGGCTTGGCGGCACCGACTGAATATGGCGGCCTGGGCTTTGATTATCGCTTGGCGATGGGAGCGCCTGATCTCTGGATCAAAACGCTGAAGGAAAAGCGCGACGAAGATTGGGATTTGGGCGAATTGGCACATACGCTGAGTTCGCACCGCCCAGAGGAAAAAGTCATCAGCTACGCCGAGAGCCATGACCAAGCCTTGGTCGGCGACAAGACGCTGATTTTCCGGCTGATCGACAAAGCCATGTATTGGCACATGAATAAAGCCGACCCTGACCTGACCGTGGAACGTGGCATAGCCCTACATAAACTGATTCGACTACTGACAGCCGGACTACACGGTGGCGGCTACCTTAATTTCATGGGTAATGAATTTGGGCATCCCGAGTGGATCGACTTTCCGCGCCAGGGCAATGATTGGTCGTTTAAGCACGCACGACGCCAGTGGAGTTTACGCGATAACGGCTTTCTCAAATACCAATGGCTGGGCGAATTTGACGCCAACCTGATGAAAATCATCCAAGCGGTTGACGACCCGGGCATTAACTATCTGACCATTCGCCAACACGACCATGTGGTTAGTTTCATACGCGGCAATCTGCTGTTTATCATGAATTTTTCACCTGACCAGTCGTGGACGGATTATGGCGTGCCGGCAGCGGCGGGATCATACGGTGTAATTTTGGACAGCGACGACCAGCGGTTTGGCGGACAAAATCGCATCGACGATTCAACGCGATATTTTACCTCGCCCCAGGAAAATGGACATCAGCTGCAGGTGTATTTGCCAGCCAGAACCGGGATTGTTTTACAAAAAATCGACTAGGAAACTTGCCAAAGAACGAAAAATTTTAATTTAAAACATGCTGCTGCAACCAGCAATACATCGCCACAGTGGCTGCCGCACCGACATTGATGGAGCGGGTTGAGCCAAATTGCTCGATGGCGACAATTTTGTCTGCCGCCTGTGCCATCTCCTCGGAAATTCCCGGACCCTCTTGACCGAACACCAACACTGCACGCTTTGACAAGGTCGTCTCCGCCATATTGACGCTGCCCGGGATATTGTCAATCGCAATAATTACTCTGTTTTCAGCCCGCATCAACTCGACAAACTCCGCTGTCGAGCCAACGTAATGTACATGCAAATATTTATCCGTCATCATGGCGCCGCGCTTGTTCCATTGCCGCCGACCGATGACGTAAATCTGCCGCACGCCAAACGCATTAGCACTCCGAACGATCGTCCCCATATTAAAATCCCGCTCAGTGTTCTCGAGAGCAATCACCAAGCCGTGATCCTTAGCGTCCAGCTCTTTTATAATCTCCGCCTCGCTCCGACCCTTAAACTCATCAATCACATTTCGCGTGTCTTGCATAATCATAATTATAGCCGCCGAAACGACACACCACAACAGCCGCTGCAATTATCAAAGCAGCACATCACCCCAAACCGCAACCAACAGCCTTTCCGCCAATCCCAAAATTTGCTATCATAAGCGCAATACACCATGAAAAAACACTTTGTCATAAAACTGATACTCATGTCTATTATCAGCGGCGCCGCCACGTTCAGCTATTTGGTATATACGTATAATTTGATTAAAGAAGAGGATTTAGTGCGAACTTCATTAAACAGAACATCCTGGCTTCAGCCCAAACAATGGAGAAAATACAAGCAAGAATCAAACGGCGAAACAGTCCAAGTCATTTATGGCGACGGTCTGCAAAAGGATAATAAATCGTCTGCTGTTTTACTAGTTAGCCAGACAAATCAGCAGAGATTATTAACCAATGCCTTGCCAGAATATTATGAAAACATACGAGAGTCTTTATTGAAAAACTTTGATTCAAACCAAATCCGCAGCATACTTACTTCAGCGGACAATATCGGCTGCCTGCAAACTCCAAATGTCAATAAGTCTGCCGACAGATCAAATACAGGCAACATTACGGGACTGATCTTGATTACTGCCAGCTGTTCAACGAAGTATTCGTCATTCAATATAAAAGCTCGTTTTGTTGCCGGCAAGGAAGACGGTATTGTCCGATTAATATTTTTAGCTTCGGAAGAAACTGCCCGAAAAAAGAACGAGGCGGTATTCAACAAAATACTTGATAGTATTTCTGCCAGCGGAAGTTATGCGATGGAGACTACCATAGCACAAAATTGAAAAAGCCGCTACTACGAGCGACAATTCCGAAAAAATCCGTATTCTGGTGCGGATGAAAGGACTTGAACCTTCACGCCATTGCTGGCACTAGCACCTGAAGCTAGCGCGTCTACCAATTCCGCCACATCCGCGTACTGCTTATTATAATCCAAAAGAAATCCAACATCAAGCTTGATTACGAATTTTACACCACGCGTTCATCTCTGCCGCCAAATCCTTCATCGGCGTTTCCATCTTAACGCCCGGGCAAAAAATTCCCATCGGGTCAAAAATCTTTTTCACCTTAGCATACAACTGTTTTTCGTCGTTCGGCATATGTTTGTACATAAAACTCGACTTCAGCCGGCCATCGCCGCCAAACGCTGCAAACGAGCCCTCATGCTTATCAACAAGCTGCGCCACCTCTGCAAACAATTGCAAAATTTTCTGGCGCTCGCTGACCTTTTTACTATCAAACTTCGGATATAACGCCGTATAGTTATTACTAAAATCGACAAACATAGGTAACGCATAGCCGTACGTCGATTCCAGAGCCTTCAAATCCTCCGCGAAACCAGCAATCTGCTGATCTGCCAGCCAAATTCCAGAAAAGGCCCTTGGCGCGGTCATATGCGGCTCGCTTGGCGCTTCCATCAGAGCCAAGCTGGAGTGCAAACCAGCCAATCCTTGGACTTCCATATCAATCAATGAAATATTTATGGCATCTATGGCACTTAACTTCTTCATCATTTTCTTAGCGGCTTTCACCCGCGCGCGGTCTGAGAATTCATCAAATATCGCGATAACCACCGCACCTCTGAAACATTCCTTTGGCGCCCACTCAAGCCGCTTGCCCGCCAGATATGCCTGGCGTAAAATCCGCCCGTCGATCAATTCGACCGAGGCTGCTTTATTTTTCATCGCCAAACTTGCCGCCTCCTGGGCATCGGCAATATGCTTAAACGGCGCAGCGACCACCGAATATTCCGGATGAACAAAGTTTGCGCGTAAAATCGCCTCGCAAACAATACCCAAACTGCCCTGGCTGCCCACAAATAACGGCGTCAGATCAAACGACCCGTCCTTTTGCTTAACTTTGGCAATCGCGCTATAACCCGCCGTATCTGGCAAACTGGGATCAAGCTGAGAAATTAGCTCCGCATTATCGGCGATCAAGTTGTCAATTTCCCGGTAAACCTCGCCTTCAAATGTCGACAAGCCCTTTTTCTTATTTAGTTCGCGCTTGGAAATCCGCCCGGTTTGAATAGCGTCGCCATTGCTTAAGACTACCTCCAATTGCTGAACTGTATCAGCGAAAAAGCCGTGCGCACCCGTCATCGTGCCAGCCGGAGAAGTGTTTATCGCGCCGCCAATCGTGCCGTCTTCGTCGGTGTAAGAAACGTTTGGCAAGCCTAATCCTTTGTGCGTCGCCAGCGCCGCATTTGCCGCCGAAACAGTAAGGCCAGCTTGAACATGAATCAGCCGCTGCTTCGGGTCGCTGCCTACCACTCGGTTCATGTGCGTTTTCAAATCAATTGCGATGCCTTTATTGATCGCCGCTCCCGTCGCGTCTGTAGCGCTACCCCTGGCGAAAACTGGCAGCACGTGTCCTTTTTCCGCCAATTGCGAGCAAAAGCGCAGCACCTTGCGAATATCATTCATATCAGCCGCCCGCACCACCATATCCGGCCGCCGCGCCAGAATACTGCCGTCTGTCTCGGCTTGGCGTAAAACAGAATCATGAGTAATGACTTCACCCGCCAAATGCTCATTCAGATATGTCGCAATTTTATTCATCAATCCTCCTTGGTCTATTGATTTAATTTTAGCATAAGCGCGCTCAGTTGATAAGTACATTTTGCTTTGATATAATTTGGAAGTGCGCGGATGCGTACTTAACAATTTAGTTATGCGGATGTGGTGACTGCGTGGGTAACGTAAGTCATTAGTAGACACGGAGCGTGTCCTTAACAATTGAGTATGCGGATGTGGTGGAATTGGTAGACACGCATGCCTTAGGAGCTAACAGACTCGCTTGCCTGTTCTTGTATTTTATAGGAGTAATATAGCCTTTTTTCGCTAAAAGAGGAGTCTATTCTTGTAACAGACTCCTCTTTTAGACTCCTTTATCGTTTATAAGGATGTTTTTACTTGATCGTTGTCGTTATGTTTATTGTAAATTTTATCGGTTACAGCGAGAAGTGCATTTGATTTTTCTGCTTCGGTCGAGTGGGTATAGATTTGCAAGGTTGTTGTTATTGAAGACTTTTTATATTTATGGACGCTTTATTATGAAAAATGAGTAAGAAAAACAGTGAACCTTTTTTGATTTACTGTTTTTATACTATTTTTTATTTAATTGACATTACTAAAATTAGGAATTTTACGTGCTTGAGTAGATATTATATTTTCAGTCAATGCTTTATTCTTCATAACACAATCAAATATCTAATATCTCAACAATTTCTCCATTGTGCTGTTTCAATTCAATCTTCCGAATTATTTCTTCTCCCAAATATTTAATAAAATCGCTTAATTCTGATGAAACTTCAAATATAATGTTGTGTTTACTATCATTCTCTGGATTAAATGTTGAATTATAATTTCTTTCGCTTGACCAATAATTCCAATTTACATCTGTTCTTTCGTAATAAACATAATTCTGTTTTTTTGTAACATATATTCTTTTGTTAATCAATACCTTTTCATCTTCAGATTTAAAAATATCAGAATATAATTTTAAGCCCTCAAATTGCTTATATTCTTTAATTTTATTATTTGAAACATTAAGCTTTATTTCTTTATAATCCATAATCTTTCCTCCTTAAACTTGTTGCCTATACAGAAAATATTATACCGCTTTGATTTACCGTTCATTTTTTCTTTTTAGTTTTTATTGCCGGTAATTCTTTATACATAGAATTGAATAACCCTGTTAAATACTCTTTGTTATCTACATCATCTACCAATAGCATTTCCTTTGCTCCCCCATAAGGTAATTCATATTCTGCATTTGACATATATTCTATCGCAGATTTCACAGACTTTACCAAGAATCTATCATCATAAATTCCACCAATAATCTTCCCACGATAATAAATTATATGCTCACCCATCATCGCACGATAGGTAATATCTTACAATTCAGACAACTGCCCTAATATGAAATTTAAATATTCCTTGCTTGATGCCATATTACCCTCCTAATTTACCGTCAAAATTTTAGTAATCCATTTTCATCGTATTTGAAACCAGGTCCCCATGCAACTTCCCAATAATATCCATCTAAATCCGAAAAATATGCGTGGTATCCGCCCCAAAATGTGTCTTGTGGTTCTTTTATAATAATTCCGCCAACATTTCGCACTAAATCAATTACACTATCAACATCTTCTTTATGTTCAACATTATAAGCTAATGTAATTACGGAAAATCCGTTTCTTTTTGGTGGGTTATTTATAGAAGGCTCATGGTCGTTATTAGTTATCTAAAGCCCAAGGTACACTAATCGTGAAATATTTTCAAGAGTATACATAAACACGCAGATTTGCTGGGTTTATTGTATAATTTAAGTAATATGTATTATGGTCGATCAAAGAACTATCTATTTCACGCAATCGGATGGCACGAATGGTCAGAGAGTATTATTGTCGACGCTCGTCAAAAAGTCAGTAATATTGAAAAGAGTGTTTTTGAAGCAAACAGTCAGGAGCAAATAGTTGATCACATCGTGTCTGGCTATAACTTAGCCCCGCTGGTGCTGTTGGCGGACAACAAAACCCAGGACATAGTGGAGACCAAGGTAGATGTCACCGGCAATAATATGTATGTACAAGCATTTGACAATAGTCCAATCAGCGTGCCCGGCTATAAGGTCGTTATTACGATACCGTTCACTGGTTCCGCAGACCTATTCAAAGTCAGTCCTACTAGCATGCGAATGACGTGTGACGATGCCGAGATTACTGGCAACGAATTAACTTTTGCGTTGGAGTTTACTGAATCAAACACCACTGCGGAGCGGATAAAGGATGCAGTAGACGGAAAGATAGCATCAATACAACAAAACATAGATTACATAAACAACGACTTATCTGGGTTTGAAGAGCGTGTTAAAGGCGTGGTAGTCGAAGCAGTCGCCAAACGTTTTGAGCAAATAAACAAACTCGACTCGATAAAGACTGCGCTGAGTATACCACTTGAAAAATCAGACAATCCTAGCCCATTAAATCAAGTTAGGATTTCAGTGCAAAAGCTGACTCCACTCTCAACCAAAAAAGATGAACCTGGTGGAACAATATCAAGCAAAGATTACGAAACGATACTTGAAACCATACGAAGCATGGGTGCATCTATGGAAACCAACCGAGCGTCAGAATCAAAGGACGAAGAAGCGCTCCGGGACATGCTGCTGGTCGGCTTGTCTGCGAGCATAAAGAGTGGCGTGGTCGGCGGCGAGCTATTCCATAAGAGCGGCAAAACAGACATCTCAATACCCTTCGACAGCAAAGCGACTTTTGTTGCTGAATGTAAGCTATGGAAAGGTCAGAAATATATAGACAAGGGCATAGACCAGCTCTTAGGTTATTTGACTTGGCGTGACGCCAAAACCGCACTCGTTATATTCAACAAAGACAACGCTAACTTCTCTGATATACAAAGTAAAGTCGAGGCTATATTTACTGAACGAAGCGACTACGTGCGCACAATCAAGCAACGCGATGGTGAGTGGCGCTTTGTTATGACCAAACCTGACGATAACGGCCGACAAGTTGAAATTCACGTCATGTTGTTTGATGTATATGAGACAAAGTCATGATGCGCCACGGAGGATGTACAGATGACCAATAAAATCACGAAGATAACCAGGTATGCCATCCTAGAAGTCCTGGACACTTACATGGCCACCGACTTTTATGGCAGGTTAAACGAAGTAGAGTTCTGGGAGCGCATATTCAACCTAGAAAAACTACCATCTACCGACAGCCGTTACCCTGACATGAAAGGCGACCTGTGGCAGCACCGCGTGAATAACAATGATTGGGATGACAACTGGTACATTGATAAGTTTGACCTGCTGGAAACAGAAGACGCCAAGTTCCTGAAATTCCTGGCCGAGTTCTTCCATCCGGAAGTTAGAGATATAAATTGGGACACCAAAAGAGCCTTGGCGACCATCAACAAAAACTTGGCACTTGATGGCGTAGAGTTATATGCCAAGTCAAAAGTATCAGGCCGCGACATACTGGGTGCTAGAAATATCACGCCCGCCACACAGATAGATGAAACGCCGCTCGCAATTATAGACAACGACTTTATATCGCTACAGATCAACAAAAATGTTTACGACCACATCAAACAGTACTTAATCAACGAGGACTACTTCCACGCGGTGGACGAAGCATATAAATTGGTACGCAACAAACTGCAAGAGATAACTGGCAACGAAAAAGCCACCGAAGTGTTCAATATGAATGCCGAGAGCAAAAAATACTACACGCAACTGTTTGGTAAATCAGACGGCACGACCCAGGCCGAAAAAGACTTCTTCCGCGGTGTTGGCTACCTGAACCTGACCATACAATTCTTACGCGATGAAAAAGCGCACACACTGGCAACAGCTCTTGAGTGTAATCTGGCTATTCACTACATATCGCTTTCTAGTTTGGCCTATGATTTGATTACTCGCAATGAGACAGAATAAGATGACAAGGTCTGATAAAACCCCGATGAGCCAGTAGCGACAGTCAAAGAAGATAGGTTGGTCGCACTGATTTTGCTAAAGGTCTAGCTGAAGCGCTCGTCAAAGTACCAAACTCTGAGTCATTCACGGTCGGGCTATATGGCGCTTGAGATAGTGGCAAAACATCCGTGGATAAAATAACCGAAGAATGTTTGACTCAAAAAAACATCCAAACGATGTCGAGATTATGAACTTCAGTCCGTGGCTATTTACTAGCATAGAAAACCTGCACATAATGTCCTTTGGCGCACCAGCACAGGAACTCAGTAAGAAATCAGTTACGCCGAGCTAACTGGCACAGCCGGCGCCACCTATTTGCTCGCATAGCATCTGGAGGTCTATCAGCCTTGAGCGGTATAAGGTCGTAAGTGCCGAAGCGCAATGCGCCTCAAAGTACTCAAAGTATATGATAGATTGTAAAATTAAATGCGACACCTCTAGCAAGTAAAAAACTCATACTAACTTCGTGTAAAATGTTAGTAACAACAAAAACACACGGAGGTTAATATGAGTCATAGTTATCTTACCTTAAACGATAGAAATAAGATAGAGGTAAGGAATTTACTTGTTATGAAAAAGTAAAAAATGAATTAAACTCCAGACCGAGAAAATGCCTAGAGTTTGATACGCCATTTGAACGTTTTATGCACGAATTAAATTTGTTAGGAGAGGTGTCGCAATAATTATTGCAATTCAACATAAAATAAAGAGAGTCTTTAGGGATCCGTAACTCTTATATACTTGGTGCGGATGAAAGGACTTGAACCTTCACGCCGTGAGGCATATGCTCCTAAGGCAAAAAATTAAGCAATAATTTGCAAATATCGTCAATGCACCATCTACCCCCGTTAAAATGGCACAAATACCCGAAAAAACGGCAAATTTGAGGCATGAATTACCGCTTTAGACCCCTTGATTCCACTCGTTGGACTTTGACCCCGTTGGAGGCATTTTAGGAGTCAGAATAGGTGTTAGGTGTCCGGTCGGTTGCTATCGTTTTGGCGACGGATAAGATGGTATAATAAGTGTAATCAGTACATTGGTGGTAATAACAGCTTCAACGAGGAGGAGTGTCGCTCATGGATAAATGGGAAGAAAAAGTAAAAAATAGCATAGCCTACACCGAGGCTAAGGATTTTTTGAATGAACTTGAAAGCCACGATATGAGCGAAGCATCTGTAGATGCTATTGATTATGCTAATCGCGCCAAACTGGTGCTAGAACTTCTCGTAGATAGGTTAGATAATACCGATAGTCGGCTCGTTATCTGGTCAACCCTTGAATCTATCGGCAGTCATATCGCAAATGCGTCTTCTAATTTCGATTCGTGGATAAGCTCAGGAAACGACACGTATCTTGCCTCTTCATACATGGACACTTACATTGATAACATCCTTAAGCAAATACCCGACCTCACGCCTGCCGTTGACGTTGATGGGGCTAGAAAAGCGGTCGCTGGTCTTAATCGATCTGTTGGACAGTACAAACGGGTAGTTACAAGAGAGATGGACGAAATAACTGCAAAAGGCACGGCTTCTGAAGAAGCGATTGACGAGAAGGTCGCCAAAGCAAAAACCGAGTTTGAGGCTCTTGACACTAAGACTGTTGAGCTTGACGATGAACTAAAAGAGATTAAAGATTCTTCAAGCAAATTATCAACGGAGCAACAGCTTGCATTTCAAAAAGCTGAAAATGAGCGAAACAATACGATCACACAGTTCGTTAAGACAAAAACGGTTGAGATAGCTGATACCTTCAAGAAAAAAGAAGATGCTATCGATAAGTTAACGACAGATGCAAAGACGAAGCTCACGCTCGTAACTCAGAATGCAGAGACGAGCCTGAAAGAAATAGACAACCTCCTTAATATCGCTGGGGATAAAACTCTCATTCATGAATACGCCAGTTCCGCAAAAGAAGACATGGATAGTGCAAATAGGTGGCGAATAGTCACGGTTGTATTGCTGCTTATTGCCCTTGGCTTCTCGGTTTGGATGGCGGTAGATGTAACCCAAAATACCCCATCGTGGCAATCGTTAGTTGCACGAGCATTTGTTGCGTTATTCGCAGGAGGTATCGCAGGCTACACTGCTACGCAGTCGAGTGAGCATCGCAAAGCTCAGCGCTCTAACCAGCGAACAGCACATCAGCTTAAAGCATTAAAGCCATATCTACTTGCAATCGAAAACGACAGGAAGCTTAAGAATGAAATCATAAAAACGGTTGCGGACAGGATATTTTCCAAGGAAGAACCTGTTGTACGGAGAGGTCGAAACTTACTTAAGAGCAAAGAGGAAGCCCCTGTGCTCACATCTCAACTAGTTGCAGTAATTGCCGAAACGGTTAAACAAATGGCTGCAAAATAGCACGGTTAAACTAAGCAACCCTGGTCAATAAAATCTAAACTTTACCACATGAACTATAGCATTCATTAATATATTCTGCTACAATAGGTTCTAGATTATTTCACACAATCAATACGCGGATGTGGTGGAATTGGTAGACACGCATGCCTTAGGAGCATGTGCCTCACGGCGTGAAGGTTCAAGTCCTTTCATCCGCACCAATATACGGATTGTTGAAAAATTTTTACGTTTACACACATCCATCATAAAAAAGAACTAATATTACTGTAATGCGTATGAGTAAAATATTGATTGCGGCTGTTGTTTTGGTCGTTTCTGCCGGAGGAGCGGCTTATTATTTTTATCGTGACAAGTTCAGTGAGCCGCCAGAACAAACCGCTATCAAGCCTAAGCACAATAAGCCTTTTAATCCGGATATTGTTATGACGGTTGGCGATAAGAAATTTGACGTGAAATTGGCGGATAATGAAACGACGCGAGCTCTCTTCACCCAGCTTCCTTTCACATTGAAGATGGAAGACCATTTGGCAAATGAAAAATTCGCCGCCTCGCCGGAAGATCTGCCAGCAAATCACACGAAGCCCAAACGAGTTGAAACAGGCGACATTATGCTATACGGCGTACGAACGATTGTCTTGTTTTATAAATCAATTGACACTCCATATAAGTACGTTCGCATCGGCAAAGTTACCAATCCCGAGCAGTTAGAAGAAGTGCTTGGTACGAATGTCAAAAAGGTTGACGTCACTTTTAGTATGCGGTAGTTTCAGCTTCGCTCTATTAGGTCTTTGCTTGATTAAAAAACTTTTCACGCTTTTATAACACAAATCAGCGCAGTATATTTTCTTTTTTCATCGTTTTGGTATAAAATAACTCTGAGCGGTTTTTATTGAGGAAAATCGCGTCTGGTGCGGGAAATTAGCTCAGTTGGCTAGAGCGCACGATTCACATTCGTGAGGTCACAGGTTCGAGCCCTGTATTTCCCACCATTTTTGATTCAATTCACGGGGATATAGCTCAGCTGATAGAGCGCAGCATTCGCATTGCTGAGGCCGAGGGTTTGAGTCCCTCTATCTCCACCAATTTATGACTGAAACGTTCGAGAGACCTGAAATAATCGACGCGAAAACATATGAGACCTCTTTATCGATAGAAAAAGGCATGTTTCGTCGAAGGCAAATTCCAGCAGTTGTTGAGGCGCGCCAGCTTCAGTCTGATAAGTATGCCGCCAGAAAGTGGGCGATACTTGGAATAATCAGCCGTATTTCTATTGGCGACGTCATACGATATGATTTAACTCTACAGCGCGGCGGTAACCATAAAGATTTACGGCCACTTCAAGATAATGAGCGGATTTGCCACACCGATGGAACATCAATAGTAGATATGATCACGAGAGGTTGGAGCTGCGGTAAATTCAGTCCTGTCGTCTACGCCTGGTACGATAAAGGCAATATCGAGGAGCAAATACGACATACCACACAGATGATACCGAAAGTACTGCTCGTTGGATGTTATGCATTGCGCGAGCTAATACAGACTATACAGACTACCGACAAACTGCCGAATAGCTTGATGCTAACAAATGACGATATTAAGCAGTCGAAGGGATTAGAGCGTTCCGGTATCCACATTGAGAGCGTCCCTACTAAAAAGTTTGCTCAGCTTGTTAAATCCGTTTATCTTTAGCGTTGGATAACACAGCTAACTTCCCTGCCATAACACGACTCCGGAGCAATAGTACTAAAATAAGCTTAAGACATTTTTGCAAGCAATAATTCACGCAGTGCAGGATAAGTAATATCTAGTTTTTGCAGCTCGTCGCGTGTAAAATAGTCAATTTCCGCTACGTCATCATTTGGCATCGGGTCGCCATCAATTATTTTTGCAGTAAAGTAAATTGCTAAAAACGGTACAGCAACTCCGCCAAACTCATAAATTTCAGGAAAGCTGCCAAGATAATTATCTATTTCTATATTCACACCAAGCTCCTCTTTAGCCTCGCGTACAGCGGCCTCTTCCAAAGATTCGTCTAATCCAACAAATCCGCCGATTGACTGCCATGTTCCTTTTTTCGGCTCAAACTTTCGCTTAGCCATCATTACCCTACCCTCGCTATTAAAAATAATTACTCCGGCGGTCGGCGCTTGATTGACAAAATAGCTATAGTCGCAGTCTTGACACTTCAGGTGATTACCGCCGCGATGAACAAATTTACCGCCGCATTTTGGGCAGAATTTATATAATTGTAAAGCTGAATTTGAGTGTGATGTTTGAGACATTGGTTTAATTCTCCTATTTAACTAAGTCTTTATATTTTATATCATTTAACAAGATGATTTTATTTGCCGAACTTAAACTTATACAGTAATGTAATCTTTTTTATTATAGCTTCTTTAATCACATTCTAATTATACATCAAATAGCGTACCTGTTCTTGTAAAGATATCGCAAAAATCGTCGAAATAGCACTAGGCGAATCCTTGACAAAACCCCACCGCCCTGCTAATATTTTCAGAGGTCAATACGTTGCTTTTGCCTTGAGCGAGAGCGTAATGTTGTAAAGATAAAACACCCTAGTTGCACCGATAACGCGCAACTTTTTTGTTGCCAAAAAATCATTAATCAAAGGAGTAAATATGCCCCGCACTAAGCGAGAAGGAATATTTTATGGCGTCGTGATGGCGTTTACTATGTCAATTTTTATGAATTTACTGAATACATTTTTACATGCTGGCGTGTCGACGCAATCGCTAGGAAGAGCGCTGATACTACAGCCGGTGATTTTTGCTATTGTCATGGTAGTTGAAGGTTTAGTTGTGTCAAATTTGGCGCAAAAAGCCATGAAGCGGTTTGTTCGGGCGAAGGACAGCGCGGAGGCTCATGCGCTGGCGCGAACGGTGTGCATGGTAACGGGCATGTCGCTGGTGATGAGCTTGATCGGGCTTGTCTTGGCTGGTACGCCGCTAGCCGAGTTGCCACTGCGCTTTGCCTCGGCTTGGCCGACGAATTTCTGCGCGGCGTTTTGGTGGCAAATACTGGCTGCTGGGCCGATTGCCCAAATGGCGCTGAAAGTAATGCGAGCACATCAATCAGAGCGTGTTTTAATTTCAGAGTAGCCCTGAGCACGGACGGTCACTGCAGACAAGCCAATCGCCAGAGATCTCGCCGCCTTCTGTTGCCATAGCACTAGCTACCGTGCTAGACTGTGTTTCATTATGGAAAGAATTACGACAAAACCAACGGAACAGAAACCTTATACAATATATGCCGGCTCATTCGACGTAGAAGAGATAGGTCACGGCATGTTCGTCAATCCTATTGGCGTGGGATATTGCGATCCAGAGAAAGATACTATCTATCTTGCTACAGCACCGGAGGGTTTTGAACGCCAGTTGCACGAGACCTTCGTTCTCGAGAATGGTCTTTTTGTTCCCAGTGCTAGGCTGCCTCATCAATCTAGTAAAACCAGGTTAGATTTTCAAGAAAATTACTCTTTACCACCTGAACTCAGGCCGCTTCATTCGTCTGACGGAGTAGACTTTGTTAGCTTTAATGAGATGAGCTTATATACGCGCAGACGTACTACTCATGTCTTCCCTATTTCACTGGGCAAAAACCCAAATCTTACATCAGAGAAGCGGGAGCACTATGAAGCAATAAGATCATTAACAGTACGAGCGCTGGCAGCTGTATTACATTACAAACTAGATAAAGAGTTGCCAGACAGAAACACTATGCATAGAATAGCTATCTCCGACGAACTTCTTATACGCGATCCGGATATTGTTATACATCGCTAAACATTCCTAATTATAGTCTCAAACTGTTCTATAGTTTTAGAAAACCCTCGGATGGTTTTGGGAGAATCGCCCGAGGGTTTTGCGCGATATTTAGTGTTATTTTAATAAACTGCGCTGAAATTTTTGATAGCCGCCAAAACTTCCCATCCCCGCTCATCTGTGCTACAATTAACAACCAAAGGAAGGTCTGCGTTAACATCAGACCATATTTTTATGAAGGACGCTAGCAAGATTCGAAATATTGCCATTATTGCCCACGTCGATCACGGCAAGACGACCATGGTTGATGGGCTGCTCAAACAGTCGCGCACATTCCGCGACAACCAGGCCGAGATGAGCCAAGAACTGATCATGGATTCAGGTGATCAGGAGCACGAACGCGGTATCACCATCACCGCCAAACAGACCTCGATTTTTTACGGTGATTATAAAATCAACATCATCGACACGCCGGGGCACGCCGACTTTTCCGGCGAAGTCGAGCGGACGCTGCAGATGGCGGACGGCGTGCTATTGATCGTCGATGCCCAGGAAGGGCCGATGCCGCAGACGAAGTTTGTGCTGAGCAAGGCGCTGGAACTGGGCTTGAAGCCAGTGGTGGTGATTAATAAAATTGATAAGCCAGCCAGGCGAATTACCGAGGTTGAAGATGAACTGAGCGATCTATTTTTGGAGCTAGCAACCGATGATAGTCAGCTACATTATCCAATTTATTATGCTATCGGGCGCGATGGCAAGGCGTGGCGAGAGATTCCTACCGACCCGACTGATAACGCTGATCTCACACCAATTTTTGAAGCGATTATTAACGATATCCCCGCACCGAGTGTCACGGCTGACGGCGGTTTCCAGATGCTGGTGACCAGCCTGCAGTATGATACCTTTCAAGGTAAATATGCCATTGGGCGGATCGCTCGCGGGTCGGTTAAGCGCGGTTTGCAAGTCAGTTTAATGAAGCATGGCGAGATGTCAGGTTCAGCACGAATCGAGAAAGTTTTTGGTTACCGCGGACTAAACCGCGAGGAGCTTGACGAGGCGTTTGCTGGTGACATCGTGGCGCTGGTCGGTGTCAGTGAAGCGCACATTGGCGATACCATTGCCGACAAAGAACAGCCGGAAGCACTGCCAGCGATTGCCATCGAAGCACCGACGCTGAGCATGTACTTGGGTCCGAACACCAGCCCGATGAAAGGGCGCGAGGGCGAATTTACCACCTCGCGGCAAATTGGCGACCGGTTGCGACGAGAATTGGAAACCAACGTGGCGCTGCGCGTTGAAGAAAACGGTATCGGCTTTACGGTGTCTGGCCGCGGCGAGCTGCACCTGAGCGTTCTGATCGAGACCATGCGGCGCGAAGGCTTTGAGTTCGAAGTCGGCCGCCCGCAAGTGGTGACCATCACCGAGGACGGCATCGAAAAAGAGCCAATTGAAGAACTGCAAATCGAAATCGGCAGCGAATTCATCGGCGCAATCAGCCAAGAATTGGGTGCGCGCCACGCTGAGATGAAATCACAAGAAATCACCGCTAGCGGTGCTACTCGCATGACCTATGTGCTGCCGACGAGAGCCTTAATCGGCCTGCGAAACGTACTGTTGACCGCCACCAAAGGCACGGTGATCATGAATTCCCTGCCGTGCGGCTATCAACCGCTGGGCGGCAAATTGCCAAAGACCCGCGGCGGCGTGCTCATCGCCTTTGAAGCTGGCACTACCACGCCGTATGCGCTGCAGGCGGCTGAGGCGCGCGGCGAACTCTTGGTCGGGCCGGGCACGGAAGTATACGCCGGGATGATCGTCGGTATTTACAATCGCCAAGAAGACATTGAAATCAACGTCTGTAAAGCTAAGCACCTGACCAACATGCGTTCCAAATCGTCCGACGGCACAGTGCAGTTGACGCCATTTACGCAGTTTAGCCTGGAGCAATGCATCGACTTCATTGAGGACGACGAGCTGCTGGAAGTGACGCCAAAATCTTTGCGCCTGCGTAAACGCTACCTTGACGCTAATGAGCGAAAGCGCGCTAGTAAAAAGTAAGTTTTAATTTTAATATAAAATATAAATAGGAGGGGGTAATTATGGCAAAGAAATGGCGCGACGTTAACGGATTTTATCAAATCTATCCGCGATCGTTTAAGGATTCTAATGGCGATGGCGTCGGCGACTTGCGCGGCGTGATCGATAAGCTTGATTATATTAAGGGCGGCGACAATTCGCTTGGCATCGATGCAATTTGGTTTTCGCCGTTTTATCCGTCGCCGCAAGCTGATATGGGCTACGATGTGGCGGACTATTGTGATATTGATCCGATTTTCGGTTCTCTTGATGACTTCAAAGAATTGGTCGAGAAAGCGCACGCTCGCGATATTAAGGTAATGGTTGATTTCGTACCTAATCATACCAGCAACCAGCATCCGTGGTTTTTAGAATCGCAAAACTCCAAGGACAACGATAAGAATGATTTTTATGTTTGGCGCGATGCTAAACCTGACGGTTCAGAACCGAACAATTGGCTGAGTACTTTCGGCGGCAGCGCTTGGCAGTGGCACGAGGGACGCCAGCAATATTATCTGCATACGTTTTTGAAAGAGCAGCCGGATCTAAATTGGGACAATCCGGCAGTACGTTTCGAAATGAAAAAGGTGCTGCGTTTTTGGCTTGATTTGGGCGTCGATGGTTTTCGAGCGGACGCGGTACGCTGGATCAGCAAAGATCCAGATCTGCGCGACGACCCAGTTGCCGAGCGTTACAAAGGCAAGAAACCGCCAACGAAATTCGACGATTTGCAGCACAAATATAGCCGCTTCTGGAACAACCTTTTCCCGTATTTGCGGGAACTGACAGACATAGTTGCCTCGTATCCGAATCGAATTATGGTTTTTGAAGATTATCCGGATGAAAACTATAGTACTAGCGAACAGTATTTGGGTTTCTACGGCGTCAATCCAAAGGTATCAATGCCATTTAACTTCGAAGGCTTAAATGCTAAGTTCAATGCCAAGTCAATAAGTACAATTGTCAACGAATTCCAAGGCATGATCAATCCTGATGTACACACGCCAGTCTATTGTTTTAGTAATCACGACCAATCACGCATTATTACGCGTTTTGGCGGCGAGGAGCAAGCTCGGTTGATTGCGCTGATGCAGCTAACACTGCCAGGATTGCCGGTGGTATATTACGGCGATGAGATTGGCATGAGCAATGGACCGATTCGCTTTGAAGAGATTCAGGATAAGTCGGTCTTCAGCCACGGCAATGACGAATCTGTCGGACGCGACCCAGAGCGCACGCCAATGCAATGGACGGCTGGCCGAAACGCCGGATTTAGCACAGCCAAACCATGGCTGCCAGTAAATCCCAATTGCCAGAATGTTAATGTCGAGTTAGAGCTAAACGAGCCGGACTCATTTTTAGCGCTATACCGCCGTCTGCTGATGTTGCGCAGCCGCTACGAAATCCTGCGCACTGGCGAATATGAGCCGCTTAGCGATTTGGGCAAGAATATTTTTGCGTACGCACGGTGGATTGGCGAAGAGCAGCATGTCTTTATAGCGCTGAATTTTAATAACTCTAAGCACCGCGTTACTCTGCCCCATGCCGGTAGCATTTTATGCGCCACGCACCCGATTGACTATCCAGATATTAGCGAGGATGGATCGGTTGAACTGCGGCCATACGAAGGCGTGCTGGTTGAGTGCAATAAGCACCGGCTATTAACCAAATAAACGAAAAGACCGCCCCGAGTAAAAGGCGGTCTTTTTTATAATTTAATACTTCTATTTGACCAGGGTTTCTTTGACGCGCTTTGACAAAACGAAGTACAAAGCCATCAGACTATGAACCGCGACAGAGAGAGTGATAAAGCTCAACAACGTAAACACCGTTACTCTCTCTCCTGTACTGTCAACACCGCCAGCAGCGAATAGAACTATCATATTCACAATTGAATACACAGCCGAAACGCCGATCGTGATCCACGATAATATCTTGGCGACTCTCTTCTCCATCGATAATAATACAAGAGAGGCGATATATCCGCCAGCTAGTATAGGCGTAAATATCATAGAAACAACGTTTGACGGCAACGACAAGTTCATCATTGCGACAAAGAACATCGCTATATCACTTAAAGCGACAATTCCGAACCAAACGATGAAAAACATCAGCCAGCCGCCAACACCCTTCAGCGATTGCTGCATCATCACATACTGCATCGGTTGTTGAGGCTGAGCATATTGACCTGGCATCGGCTGCGGAGACATCTGCTGCTGCATTTGAGGCTGCGGTTGCATCGGTGCTTGCATCATTGGTTGCGGCTGCTGCATATATGGCTGTTGCGGTTGAGCGTACTGATTATACGGCTGAGACTGTTGCGGCGGCATTACTGGCGGCACTGGCGCGCCCTGCATTGGCTGCTGAACAGCAGGCTGAACTGCTTCTGGCTGCGGCGCTTGCACCGGCTGAGTAGCCTCGGGCTGCGGCACTGGCTGAGCGGCATTGGAAGCATTGTTGTCTTTAGAACTGGAATTAGCGTTTTTCTTAGTTGCCATAATATTTGATTCTCCGTAACGGTTATAATTTATTATATTTGTTATTGTATCACACGATTAAGCACGCCTGCTATTCTTTTCCTGAACTAATAAATAAGTTGATAGACAGCAACACTACAGGAACCCCGACGGCAAGACCAAACGCAACAGTATCAGCCACACCGAAACCCTCTGCATGTGACATTCCATACGATAGCGCAGAATTTATCGTAGCAAGTACCATTAAAATCAGCAGCAGCGCGCCAACAGCTATGCGGATTATTTTTCTGACTCGCGGCTTCAACACGCTGGCTGCACTAAAGTAGGTAATAAGCAAAACCGCCAACGAGGCAAACGCTGTGAGTGCTGCGATTGAATATGCCACTGTTATGGCAGTTCCAACAATTTCTTGACTGAACCCTACCACAGAGAGTATGCCCAACATAATACCAGCAAAGATTGCCAGCGCCATAGGCATCATACTAGCTCGGGACGCTTGTTGAGGAACGCCGTAATTACCATAGCCGTCAGGATACGAGACGGTATTCTGCGGATACTGCTGCGGTACGGACGGATAAAGCGCTTGACCTTGCGGCGGCACGGTTGCTGTTTGCTGAGCCTGCTGCGGATATTGAGACTGCGGCTGATTATCTATCGGTAGACCACCCGAAGGAACTGCATAATGCGCTGACTTTTCATTCTGATACTTAAAGACACTAGTACACCAAACAATTCCTAAAATCATTACACCAAAAGGTATAGGCGAAATAAAGAATGCTACATCGCCGAAACCGACGACAGCATAGAAATTCAAGTAAAGCCATAATGTAACAAAAGAAGCTATCGATATAAAAAGCGTACAAATTGCGGCAACCTTGGCTATATTCTTATCCCTATTTGATAAATAAGTTATCCACAGACCAATGGACCCTATTATCAATATCCCCAACACAACTGACATAAACACCTTTACTGATTGGATGAAAAAATAGCTCGATACGTCAGTAAATTTTTCTATGGAAGTATTCATACTTAAAAGTTGAGCAGCAAAACCTACTGAGAAGAATAAGCCAATTCCATAAGCAACAGACTGTCCAATGACTGTTCCCTTTTTCGAATAATTAAAAACAACATACTGAGCAGTTTGATTCTGAAAAGTTTGCGGCGGCAAGGCTACTGCCGGCTGAGCCTGCTGTTCGGGTTGCGCTTGCGGCGGCTCATTTTGCGACGCCGGCGGCTGGACTTGTTTCTGCGGCGGTTCAGCCTGCGTCTGCAACGGCTGATTTTGCGTCTGCGGCGGTTGAGGCTGTTCGCCTTGAACTGGAGGCTGATTGTGTTGTTTGCTTTGGCTTGCCTGAGCGCTATCTTGCTGCTGATTAGATCTGCGCTGCTCGGATTTCTTTGCATTCTTGCTACTCATACATTTAATGTACCATACTATTTATGTTTTATGGCGGCGAAAGCGATATTTTCATTTGCCTTTCAGTAAAATTCCTAACGTGCTAGAATAAACCTATGTTCACAGAGCGCACTAAAAATCCGTTGTCACTTTGTCTATTGCTGTATTTTACATGTTTCGCTGTGCGAATGTGGGAATTTTTAGCTTTGCGTACCGATCAATCAGCAGTCAGTGAGAATATAGTGCATAAAATTTTCGGCATAGTGATAATTTTCGTTTGCCTGAAATATTTGCACGCTCGTTGGCGCGACATTGGCTTTGCGCGCAAAAATTGGCTGAAAAATATCGGCCTGGGACTTGCCTTGGGGCTTTGCTTTTATACAGTTACGCTGCTGATCGAATTCGGATTTCTGTATTTTTCCAGCGCTAAACCTAACATTTTAATGAAGGCTGGCAGTTTTTCGCTCGCTAGCACCGAACAATTCGTCGGCGTGGGAATTGGGTCAATTATTATATTTAATGTATTCAATGTCTGGATGGAAGAAGGCCTGTTTCGCGGATTGTTCGAGAAATTACTGCGCCAAAAATATAAATTTGCGGCAACGATTTTCATAAGCGCCCTGCTGTTCGGACTTTGGCATGTAGCAATGCCGATTCGGTCGTTACTTGACGGCGAGTTTTCGCTGGTTCAGACGGCAATTTTTAGTGTTGGTTATGTTTTGTTCGCTTTCATGTTTGGATTAAAAATGAGCTGGCTATATAAAATGACAGGAAGTTTGTGGCTTGGCGCAGCAGATCACTTTTTTAATAATGCGATAATTAATATTGTGCATGTCGTCTCAAACCAAGGAAATGATAGCTTGCAAATTGCGCGAATATTCTTAGCACAAACTTTGTCGTTTATTTTTGTGTGGATTTTATGGCGAAGATTCAATAAAAAGTCTATCAGCGGCTAGAAGATTCTTCCCTGACTTCTTCCGGCAAGAATCCTTTTTCGTGCTGGAAGCCAGCTTGCCATTTGTAATCTTTGTTATAACCTAGATCTTTCATCAGCTTGGTCGGAGCGTTACGAAGATGCAGCGGCACCGGCGAATTCGGGTACTTGTGCGCCAGAGAAAAAGCCTCATTCATCAAATCAGTAATTTCGCGCGATTTCTGGCTGCGCGCCAGGGCGATGGCGCAGTGGAATAGATTATATTTGGCTTCAGGTAGCCCAATGCGCTCCACCGCTTCAAAGGTAGCAACTGCCAGACTCAACGCGCCGTTACCGGCCAGCCCAATGTCTTCTGACGCAAAGATGACCATCCGCCGAGCAATGAACTTCGGGTCTTCACCGGCGTCGATCATGCGCGCCAGATAATACGCCGCAGCTACCGCATCGCTACCGCGCAGCGACTTGATGAATGCCGAGATGACGTCATAATGCGCATCGCCTTTTTTATCGTAGCCCGGCAAACGCCGCTGAGCCGCTGCCTTGACAACCTCTGGCGTGACTTTTTCGCCAAAGCTCAACGCCAACTCCAAATTGCCTAAGGCTACCCGCGCGTCGCCGTCCGCCAATTCTGCCAAATAGTCTAGAGCTTTGGGCGACACCCGCTTGGTTTGTTTCAAAACTTTCAGCGCTCGCTTCAATACCAGTATAATTTCATCTTTGGTCAGTTGGTGCAGCACCAGCACCCGCGTCCGGCTAAGCAGCGGCGTGATCACCTCAAAGCTCGGGTTCTCAGTGGTCGCGCCAATCAAAGTAATCAGCCCGCTCTCAACATGCGGCAAAAACGCGTCCTGTTGCGCCTTGTTGAAGCGGTGGATTTCATCAACAAACAAGACTGTCCTCAGATTCAAATTCCAGTTTTGCCTGGCGTGTTCAATTACCCGCTCGACATCTTTTTTGCCGCTAGTCACCGCCGACAGCTCAACAAACTCCGCATTGACCTCGCGGGCAATAATCCGCGCCAAGGTGGTCTTGCCTGTGCCTGGCGGCCCCCATAAAATCAAACTGACCGGCTCAGCGCGCCTCACAATTTGGCGAAGTAGCTCGCCCTCACCCAGCAAATGGCTCTGCCCAATCACCTCATCCAGCGTTTGCGGCCGCATCTGCTCGGCCAGCGGTATTCGTCCCATGTTTCTATTATACGCGCCAGGCGGGAAAATCTCACGCGGAAGATTCAGAAATCTCACACGGAAGATTCACAAATCATACGTGGAAGATTTGAAAATCATAGGCGTAAGATTTGGAAATGTTACGCGTAAGATTAGCTGACCTTGCGCCTGGCTAGCGATTTTGTCCTATTTCCCTCTTATACATCACCCTGGTAACGAGATATGCTATACCCAGCGGAATGATAAACAGCATATAAATTCCAATGGTAATTAGCATGTCGGCAAGCGGCAAACCAAAGAGCGAAGGGTGAGTCACCTCGTATAGAGGACCTATATCCCCAGGACTAGAAGTACCGATAAACCCGATTGTTGTATGCATAATGAGCAGAATTATATCAGTAATACACATAATACCGCTTATATCGCGAATCCATTTTATACGTGTAGATCGCACATCGCTACTAACGCTAAAGTACAATACCAGTACTATCAAAATATTGCCAATAACGACAGCGCCGTACGGTTTACGATCTAGGTTGGTAATGACCGCTATAATAATAGCAACTATCAAGCCAATTCCCGACATGGCAGCTGTTCTGCCAGAATGAAAGGTTAAGCCAGGGTAACCTTGATGAAGCAGTACAGGATTCTCAGCAGAATTATCCTGTCCAGAATAACCAGACGCTTCAGAATTCGGCGGCAAAGCTGCGGGCGGCTGTACAGCGGGATTCGGCTGATTATTGTTAACTATTGGCGGCGCGGGGTTCGGCGGTATCTGCGCCGGGCTGGTTGGCGGCGGCAAAGGTTGATTGGGTGCTGCTGATTGTTGATTTGCCATTACTGGCGGCTGGCTAGGCAGCGGCTGAGCCGTCGGCGTTGCTTGCGGCATTGGCGGCTGCGGATTCGTGTTTTGCTGATCATTGTTCATATGGTTATTATACATAGTTACCCGGCTATTCATCGAGTTTTAGCTGCACTATGACAGCCGATATCGACAGAACAACTAGCATCCAACCAGCGGCAAACACATTCTGATTTGATATTATTCCAAAAATAAATATTAACGGCATAAGGATAATACGCCCCACGGCAGTTATCACCGAGCCAGAGCCAACTCGATATCTAGATGGCAGCTGATGTTGTATTTGTGCAATAAAATGGAATAAAAGTGCACCCGAGACTACCGCAATCAGCACCTGAGCGATGATAGTTATCCATAAGTCAGCACTTAATGAGAGCACAACTGAAGCCAGTCCCAACAAAATTGATAAAACTATATTCACCTTTTTTGAACCGAGATACTTAACCAGCGAACCGCCCAAGCCGCCCAAGCCCTCTATAGACGACCCAGCAATCCCAAAAACTATAGCTGGAGCCGACAGCGCAATGTACCACAATTGATAAGCCTCTCGATTTATTTTCTGCACACAAAATACCATCATAGTTACGGCCATCAGCCAAATCAAATTCTTACTCTTGAATACACACTTAAAGGTATTTTTAGCATGCTTGATAAGTTTCTCATCAGCTACTTCGCGACTAATTTTTGCGTCCTTGTATAGCAGGTGGCAAATCATAGATATAGCGATCGGAATAGTTGTTAAATTAAATGTCAACAACAGCGAATGACCACCGATCCAGCCGCCTAAAAAATTACTGAGAATTAAGGCTACTCCGCCCAAAGCCTCATACAAACCCAACGCTTGATTAAAGTTTCTGGCATGCCCCTGCTCCTCTAGTAAAGCATCATAAATCATAGCCGTACCAGTACCACTCGAAAACGCATCATGAAAGCCCCAAATTACAACGGCCGCAGAGTACATAAAAATACTGTCACTAGCACCAGCCACCAAGCTACTAATCCCAAGAAATAAGCCAGAAAGTACCATCGAACCTTTACGGCTCCAGCGATCCGCGACGATTCCTGATGGAATCTCGGTCAAAATACATGACACCAGCAAGACGATTGTAATTAAACTAATGCCAAAATTGTCAATACCGATACTTCTTATGAACAATTTTTCAGTTGAATACCAAAGCACAAAGCTTAAGAAGAACTTGCCAGAATACAGCGGAAGCAGCCTCTTCATGACAGCTTTTCTCATGATATATCTAGTATAACTCTTTTACGGAGATTTGACACTGACTTTTATGCCGACAATTACAGAATATGCTAAAATAACATTAGACGAATAGGAGGTATTATGGAAATAATGATAATAGTAATTTTAGTCATCGCGGCTATTTATGTGCTGAGCGGTATCAAGGTTGTCAACCAATACCAGCGTGGCGTGGTGCTGACGCTCGGTAAATTTACTGGCGTACGCGAGCCGGGTCTAAGGGTGGTGGTGCCGATTTTTCAGACGATGATGATGGTTGACGTGCGCTCGACACCGATTGACGTGCCAAAACAAGAAGTCATCACCAAAGACAACGTCACCGTCGGCGTTGATGCGGTGGTCTATTTCCGAGTGATTAACGCGCCAAAGGCGGTGCTAGAGACGACCAATTATATTTATGCCACCAGCCAATTTGCCCAGGCTGCCCTGCGCGACGTAACTGGTAATGTCGATATGGACGATCTGCTCGCCAAGCGCGAGGAGATTTCGCAGCAAATCAAGGAAATTGTTGATGCCGAAACTGACAAATGGGGTATCGATGTCGAGAATGTCAAGATTCAGAACATTGAACTGCCTGGCGACATGAAGCGTGCCATGGCCAAGCAAGCCGAAGCCGAGCGTGAGCGCCGCGCCAACATCATCAACGCCGACGGTGAAAAAGCTGCCGCCGAAACACTGGCGCAGGCTGCCGAAATCCTGGCAAAAACCCAAGGGGCGATTAACCTACGTACACTGAACACGCTAGAGCGTATCTCCACCGAACCGTCACAAAAGACGATGATGCTCTTCCCAATTGAATTGATTGACGCAATTCGCGGGAATAAAAAGTAAGGAGTAACCATGAGCGAACAAAACCGTACCGAAGAATTTAGCGTTAACGGCGATCAAGTTGTCGAGAAGGTCAAGCAACTCATCAAAGAAGGCAACGTCCGCCGCGTTATCATCAAGAACGAAAAAGGCGAAAGCATCATGGAATTCCCCGTCACTGCCGGCGTGGTTGGCGCCTTGCTGCTGCCAACCCTCGCAGCACTAGGCGCAGCAGTGGCATTGATGGCGCAATGCACGATCGCGGTAGAACGGCGGGATTAGCACCAATCTTTACAAATAAACTGCT
>CAURPQ010000006.1:0-32201 GCA_963527005.1 uncultured Candidatus Saccharibacteria bacterium | reverse complement strand
TGCTGCTCTAAATCTTCAGTTTTCTTAGCTTTATTCTTTGTCATTTTTTCCTCCTTCTGAACGGCCAAAACGGCTCTTTATGGTACATGGAAGGCGAAATTATTAATTCGCCGACCGCTATAACTATGAACATAATGACCAAAATTACCACAGTTAGCCACGTCGGCAAGCCGCTCAGCAGTCCGCCGATCCATTCAGCCATTACAACATTCCCTCCAGCATAGCGCCGGTTCGACGCACCAGCTCCATCGTCCGGCGATAATTTTGCCGCGTCGGGCCAATCACGCCGATATAGCTATCATCGCTAAACTGCGAGCGGAATTTGCTGATAATCAATGTCGCACCAGAACTTTTACCAATCGGGTTTTCGCTGCCGATAAACACATTCAACGGCTCATTCGGTGCCGCTTCACGTAGCCACGGCTCAATATTATCAATCAACCTGGCAATCGCTTGCACGTGTCCACCCTCGACAAATTCCGGCTGGCTAAACAGCTGCGTCATGCCGTTCATATACAAGTGCGTACCAAACGACGCAAAACCGAAATTGCCCGTCAGCTCAACCAGGCTGTCAACAGCGCTGCGGATGGCTCTGTCAGATTTATCAACGTGCGAATTAACATGCGCTTCGATCGCTCTCGCACTGCGATCGATACCGCTCGGCAGCTCGGTCATCTGAGCATCGGTGATGCCATTGACGTACAACCGGTAGCCCTTGTCGGTGGGAATTCGCCCGGCGCTAGTGTGCGGCGCCTCGATAAATCCCATCTCCTCGAGCTTGGCCATTTCGCTGCGAATAGTGGCGCTGGACACACCAAACAACTTGGCCAGCGTCACGCTACCAACTGGCGCCGCAATCTCGGCATATTGCTCAATGATGGCGGCGAGAATCGCCTGTTGACGTTCAGTCATGTGTAAATTGTATCAAAAATTAGCACTCTATTCAAGCGAGTGCCAAATAATTCATCGAAAACGCTTATCCGTAAAAAACCGCGCCGCGTCCGAAGAAAACAGCATCACGACCATAATATGAATGCCAATCATCACAAACAAAAAAGCCATCGCCATATTAATCCGCCCGACAGTAATTGACAAAGATTCGGTAATGATCGTCGCACTAGCCACTGCCAGCAGCATAATTCGCGCCCGATTGCTGCCCCTCAACAGCGCTCCCGCTAGCGCTAACTCAATAATCACAATCGCAAGACTCAGAGCCATCGTACTAAGAACAATCACATTAGCCGACTCAACGCTAACAGCAGTTTCAGTAACCATTTCCCGTGTGAATTCTGACCAATTTGCCGTGTCAAACAACATCTGCCCAATTGTAAACAGCGACACGATTACTATCAACCCGCAGCCGAACAGAATTTGCGGCGGCCGGCGGCTCCACAATTCCTTCAATAACGTTTCATGGTTTTTCGGCAAGCGGTCGTGAATTGTTCCGTCCATAATGATGCCAAACTGCTGCAGCGTGCTTTTTTGCGACTTTACTTTCGACAATTCCAGAATAGGCAAATCGCCGTCTGTTCTAATAGAATCGCCGCCGCCGTTTCGCGAATGATAACCGGAGGAAAAATCTTTCAAAATCGCTACTCGCACCGGCTCGGAACTGTCCTGCACTGTCTGAATAATATAATCGCGCTCAATGTCGGTATCCTCGTCAATCCGATGCGTCAATTGAAATGTGAACAGCGACACGCCGATACTTCTGTCGTATGTTCCCGCAGCCAGCCAATCCACCCGGTGGCCGCCCGGCAGCAACCAGCCCTTCGGACAGCGCCAAAAACGCACATGATGGCGCTGATTAGGGTTATTGTCAACTTCTTGCTGATAAGCAAAGTCCTGCTTGCGACCAAACAAAAAAGCCGACGACACTGGCGCATTCGGATAACTTTTACGCCGTAAAACAGTCGTCACCATTTTCCATGCCGACCGGGGAGTAATATCGTCCGCCAGACTCCAGCCCGCTTCGTCCATAACTTTATGTAGCTGTTCTTCCGATCCGCGCGCCGCCAAATTGACTGGGTCGCTTAATATCCCATCCGCCGTCCGCGTCCGGCCAATAAAATAATTCGGCACGTAAATACTGCTTAAAATCCGGTGAAGCCGCGGCAAGGCTAGGTAAGCAACAATTATCCAAACCACAAAAAACAGCCCGACCATCCACCAACCGCCAGTAAACCAGCTTTCCCTAAAAACCAGCCATGCCAACCATAACGATGCCAGGCCGGCAAAAATAAAGAACGCCTGGTCTAATAAAACGTTGATTGACTTCAACGGCCGCATCAATGCGGCAGCTAGTTTTTTAGGCGATTTTGCCAAGCTCATAGCTTTATTATATCATTCAAGAGATTGCGAGCCGCCAACCTAGCCTCGTCATCCTTGCGACTAAATAAATCACCGCGCTCAATAATCTCCTTGCACACCCTGACAGCCCGCTCCAAATCATCATTAATAATCACGTGATAATACGGCACTTCCAGCGCATGCGCCAGTTCTTTGATGGCTGATTGATGGCGCTTTGGCCATTCGGCTTGAAAATCCTCCTCAGTGGCGTAGCGCTTTTTTAGCCGCTCCAACCATGTTTTATAATCCGGCGGCACGATAAAAATCGCGATACAACCTGGCGCTAATTGCTCGTATTCTGCTACACCTTGAACATCAACGTCAGTAATTGCCACTTGGTTCTGATCATGCACCAATTTTAACTCGGCCGCCGAGGTTCCGTACACCGTGCCATGCACAAATTTCGCCTCAATGAATTTATGACTCATTAGCATTTCCTCGGCTATTTTTTGATCAATAAAATGATAATCGACACCATCTTGCTCGGCACGGCCATTATTAATCCGCGGCGAACGCGTGGTGTGAGAAACGATATCACGAAATTCCGGCAGCTTTAATAACTGCTTTTTTATAGTGTCTTTGCCAGCGCCAGAAATCCCCGCCAGCAGCGCAATCTTTGTATCTCGCACCAGCTGAATCGTCGACTCAACCGGCTGATATTCTGCGATAAGTTTTTCAATCTCCGACATAATATTTATTTATGATAACTCATCTAGCACCGATTGCCAATCAGGAAACTCGGGACTACCAAAATGAACATGCCGACCTGAAAAATCGCCCGCGCCATTTGCCGTCCGATCGTCAATCAAAATATCACCGCGGCTTAAATGCTTGACCGACGAAAATATAACTTTGCGAAAGAAAATATTTTCCCGACCATCGCCACCAAAATACTTCTTCACCCACGCCAGTTTATCGCCTAGCGCCGTCGGATTTTCCCATGGCGATGATGACAAAATATACAAATCATATTTTTCTTTCAACAGATCAACCGCTTCAATTGCCCCAGGCATTGGGTCCATCAAGGCAAAAATGCCTGGGATGTTGTCGTACTCACCGGTGAATTTCTCTAAAATCTCAGGCGAGACCTTCGTCAAGGCTGACGTAAAGTCGACCAGCACGCCGTCCATGTCAAGATAGATAATTGGCTTCTTCATAATCAATCCCTCTTTAACATCACCGTAAAGGCTTCTGATGGAATGTCAACTTTTCCAAAGCGTTTCATGCGTTTTTTACCGCGGGCTTGTTTGGCGAGGAGCTTCTTTTTACGGCTAACGTCGCCACCGTACAGATAGCCAGTAACGTCTTTGCGGTAGGCACCGATGTTTTCACGGGCGATAAACCTGCCGCCAATTGCCGCCTGAAGTGCTACCTCAAAACTCTGGCGCGGTACTACTTCTTTGAGTTTTTTGACGATTTCCCGACCCAAATGTTGCGCTTCAGAACGGTGGCACATGACACTTAGCGCATCAATCATCTCACCCGCCACATAAAAATCCACCCGTACCAAATCTTCCGGCTGATAGCCCGCCAGTTCATAATTAAACGAACCGTAGCCGCTGGTCACCGACTTCAGTTGATCATAAAAATCCGTCAGCAGATTTGCCAGCGGCGCGGTAAACGAAATCAGCGCCCTCTCATCGATGTAGCTAAGATTTTTTTGCCGGCCACGCTTACTGACAATCAGCTGAATCACCGCACCGATATAGTCCTGCGGCACCACAATTTCGCCGTCAATCCACGGCTCGCGAATTTCTTTGATCTGCGCTGGGTCAGGTAGTTCGCTGGCCGATTTGATATCAAACTCCTCGCCGTTCGTCAAACTAACTTGATAATCCGTACTCGGATTAGTGACGATAAGATCCAGATTATACTCGCGCTCCAGCCGCTCGCGAATGATGTCCATGTGTAGCAAGCCGAGAAAGCCAATTCGCACACCATAACCTAGTACTGGCGAATTCTCCGGCTCAAACTGTAATGCCGAGTCGCTCAGACTCAGCTTTTCTATCGCCTCTTTCAGGTCATTATAATCTTCATTGCTCACCGGAAAAAAGCCCGCATAGACAAAGGGCTTAACTTCTTTGTAGCCAGGGAGGGGCTGGATGGTGATATGAGACATATTAGTAAAGTGCATTATAACATTTTTGTCCGAAGACGTCGATTAAGCAACGTATTTCACAAAAACCACGCTAATTGATATACCGCTCAATACGCTTAGCTCGCAGAGTTAGCACCTCAGTCAAGCCTTGCAAATATGCCGTATACTGCTCAACAGTCTGAGGTAACGGTGACGATTGGAAATCATTAAAATCTGTCAATATTTTGACTTGATATTCATCATTAACAAAATCTTGCAATAAGAAAAAATCGACATAGCCCTTAAAGTCGCGAAACCACTCAAAGAAATCGCGGTAACGGTCAAAAACGCTAGCTAGCGGACTATCTTTACTCTGATACCAACGAGCAATGCATTCTAGTGTTAAGTCAAACCGATCACCAATTTTGCGATGCCAGCCCCTCGCACGATTGATAGTTTGTGTTCCGCCACGTAATTCGCTGGGAAAAATAATCTCCGAACCGATTGTCCAACCAACATCCTCTATTATCGTCAAAACATCTTGCGGCATCTTCTCAACAAGTAATTTATTACGCTTCCAAGATCTAAAAGTAGCTACCATATTATCACTTGAAACAGGAATCTGATGCCGACCATCACTGGCTATTAAGTACGCTCCCTGATCCAATATGGTCAGCTGACGACCGTCAGGCAGTGGTTTAGTCCACAATTCAGCATGATAGCGCTTTAACGTCGGGCTGTGCTGATCTGGATCTTTATTGTTAGCGTCTTGACGACAATCAAACCAAACATCAATCATTAGTGTCGCTCCTTTCTTGGTACTAATTTGCATATCGCATACAATATACAAATTAAAATACTCAATCCGCCGCAATAACGTCCCCAACAGACCGCCGCTTGGAATAAGCCTGCCGCTCGCCATAGCCGATGCGTAGCAAAATAGTCGGGTATTCTCCGGCCAGACCCAGCGTCCTTGCCATCTCTGAGGCAATCTCTGCTTCTTCGTTTGGCTGGTTCAGATAGGCATGAGAGATCCCAAGCTCCGTGGCAGTCAGCAAGAAACGCTGCAGCGTCCGACCCAAGTTCACCCATTCGCGCCGACTATTTTCTCTTGTCGTAAAGAGAACCAGATGAGAAGCCGATGCTATCTTGTCGCGATCGGCCTTATTCTGCGTCTTAGCATTGATAGCCATCGACATGATTGGCTCAGCCATCCAGCGCGGCACATTAGGCGCGCCAAACACGGCGTAACTCAGCCCATCAAGTGTTTGATCTTGATGCTTCTTATTAAATCGCATCCAGCTTTTCAATTCAGCCTTAAACGCCTCTTTTTGCATTTGATTCGTATTCCCCTGAAGAACGTATTGCTCAATATCATTAAACTGTTTAGTTTGACGCGCATAATAATGAACCGAAATCCCCTTTTCACTGCAGACAGATTGTAATTTCCTTAGCGCATCTAGAGCAATTTCCTCACCGCTATAAACACTGCGATTAGTCTGCCGCGCGTCTATCTGATTGAACAATGGGCTTGGTTTGACGCCTGCCTCTTCCGCGAGCGAAACCGTAACAACGCCTGTATCACCAACCGAAACGGCAAATTTATAGCCCTTAGTTTGCGCCGCCAAGCAAAGATTCTCTACTGCACAGCCCAAACTCACAAACAACTCCCTGTCGTCAGGATCGACCACTGGCAACCTTCTATCAAAATCAGGGTAAACTTCTACCGCCGACTCGTTCTGACGAAATTTCCACGGCTGGGTATTATGGCCTGATGGCGCCTTGACAGCTTGCGCAACCAAAAATTCAAAGTTAGCTGATGATATATTGTTACTGCGAGACATTCTTACCATAATTCTACCCAATATACGAGCCTTCCCATCTCGTTAGCTACTTCTTATAACCAAGTATACTCGCCCTATAGGAGCGAGGTCAATCAATATCGCCAAGACTAAGCTTTCAGTTGCTGTCCTTCAGATCATTATAATCCTCATTCGACACCGGAAAAAAGCCCGCATAGACGAAGGGCTTGACTTCTTTGTAGCCAGGGAGGGGCTGGACAGAAACTAACGACACGTCAAACTACACCAAATAAGAATAGTGCCTCTCTGGATTTTTATATGCCTCGACGTCTATAGCCCCCTGTTTAATTAGCTCATCTTTGATATTTTCAAGAATACGTGGATTAAGACCAGAATCAATAAATCCCTCCGCAACAACAGGATCTATGTGGCCACCCTCAACGAGACGGCTGAGACGTATGCTAGCCCTTTCAGCGCGACGGTCGGTGGACATTGCTTCCTGGAGCGTCAGCGGGCGAATTGCGTTATTCATCCAATACTCCGCAAGAATAGTATCTGGATTATAGCCATTAGAACAATCCTTTTCTACCATCTTAGCTATTTCAATCAACCGGCCGTTAGCCCACTCGTCACGCAAACCTTCACGTCGACCATCATAGTCATCACATCCAAACAAATCCTTAAACTCAATAACAGCCCACGTAAGGCTGACAAGATTTCTAGTAGCTTCGCTTCTTTCATCAAATCCATACTCTCTCCTCTGTTCCACGATATAACACTCCACAAATTATCTATAATATTACTAATAATATAAGTTATTATTTGTGAATTGTCAATAACACCCAGACCGAGTATTCACCAAATGAATCCAGACCGAGCCAGCATACAGACGCCAGCACAATGAGGGACACTGCAAAAAGGTAGAAACATGTTTACTAACTCTCGCAGTCGATACATTTGCGTTTAATAAGCAGTACGTTTACTTTTATCCAATGCCCTCTGAACAGTACGGGGATTAAGTCCCGAATTAAGTAGATTCTCGGCAATCACAGGGTCGATAAAACCACTCTCAACGAGTCGACTGAGACATACGCTAGCCTTTTCAGCGCGACGGTCGGTGAGCATTGCTTCCCGGACTGGCTGTGGACGGCTTAATTTATTCATTTTATCCTCTGCAGCAATAGGATCTATGCTACCCGCTTCTACCTCCGCGACTAATGAAGTTGCTAGTTTACCAAGCTGAGAATCCCTTCGGTCATAATCAGCCTCCCTACCAAATTTGGCAACATTCCAGCCAAAACATACAATATCCCGAAAAGTGCCTACCCTTTCTAAAAAACTAGGATTTTCTCTCATAACGCAGTACTCCCAAATGATTAATTAACAGTCCTCATCATAGCGACGTTACTTATATATGTCAACAATAAGCAATATAATTTCCCTAAATCATATATAATTAACACTGTGAGTGAGCTTCTACCAAACAATAATACACCAGAAATTGGCCGTGAATACACCGACAAAGATGACGAGCTTATCAATAACGCTCTTAATCTTTTACAAACACATTTTGAGTTTTCTGCTCCAGGTTTAGCTGGCATTAGTATGATCTTAACTCCAGACAAAATGCCGCACGAAGCTATAATCAATCGAATTGCCAGCGACTGGGAAGACACATCTACAGAAGATTGCGAGCGTAAAGCGTTTTTATTCAATGCCGAAGAAATGTTTTACCCAGACGGTTACCCAGAAGTGTTTAAACCAGAGCCATACAGTACTCTACGAAGAGCAGCAAGAAACCTGCGCCAACAGCATCGCAATCTATACAACCTTCGTGATGGTCAACCAAACAACTCGGTCAACGGCACTCTAATGATAATCGACATTTCACATCCATCTGCCTACGGAATAGAAATGCCGCCAGCAGAACTACGAGAATTCTTCGTTCGATGCTCCTATGAAACTTTAGGGGGGAATCTGCAGGGCGCCCAAAATCCAAGCCACGACACAGTGTCGGTCGTTGTAGTTGCCCCGTCTGAGTTCTCCGCGATAGCTGCAGAATCTGAATCGCTTTGGTATTGCCTAAGTAACTATGGAGGCACAGAGATTAGACCGACAGAATACCTGCGCCCTACCCCCACCTATACTCGCGCGGAATAACCCCCGTTCTCATAGCCCTGACATATTCAGCCAAGTTGCCTGGCATATCAGCCCAAAAATCATCGTCAAGCCAGCCTGATAGCATACTTGCTAACAGCCTATCTTTACGACTATTGACCGTTTCGCACAGTTCACACAATCGCCACGCTGCCAGCCCGCGGAAATCGCTTTTTAAGCCTACATATTCTAACTCATCTAGCCAGTCAGCCAACTGACTCATAACTTTAAAGTTCTCTGTACCTAACAAGTCGTCAGCAAACTTATTTATATCAAAACTACCCAGGGGAGGTTTCACTCGGGCGATAAATTCGATGAAACCCGGCAGGCGCTTTTTCTCCTCAGCCTCTTTTGCTAGCTCGGTAAAATCAATATCAGCAGTCCAATGCAACTCCTCTGCACCTAAAGAACCACCAATAACACGAACGCCCCTACACGGGTCAAACTTGCCGCCCATCTCTTTTATCAAACCTTCTGTAAAAAGCCCGGGCCGCTGGAAAAGAGCAGCTTGCCGTCCATCCTCTATCAACCGATTAACGATATCCGTACAATTACTGTCAACGCCATATCCACAACGGTTACGGTAATGATCCAGCGGATCTTTACCATAGCGCTTTTGGTAGCGCTCATCATCCGTAAAGAATATACCCCTATCATAGAAAAATCCTTTAAGCTTCTCTGCTTGGTCAACGTAATGTTTCAATACCAATTCAGCCAAGTGTTCGGCGGAAAAACCGCTGCACTCAACAACAGTTTTCACATCTTCCACAAAATCGCGCTCGCTCCTGATAGCCCGAAGTTTGGCTGCACCGCCATTTCTCCAAAAATAACTTTCGCCGCCATTAGGATTAAACCCAAACCACAACCTTCTTATTTCTTCAATAGACAACTCTTCGTCTTTCTGCTGTTTGGCAAAAATTTTATCAATACTGTCGATTACATCCATAGTATCCAGCTTATCTTGACCCCGCATCAATTTGCCTATTTCTTCGCGCAGAACGCTCATCATAGCTGGCTCAACTTGGTCGTTTTCGCCAATACCCAGAATCATCTGTATACTACCTCGCTCGTCCGTACACATCATAATGCGAGGAATATTATTTTTGCCAGTCGTCAGTACATCGACAAAGTAAACGCTATTGTCGTATAAATAACGTTGTATTGATTCTACATCGCCAGGGAACCAGTCAGTACATTGTCCGGCAAGCAAATTATGCAGTTGTTCAGATGAGTCATCGTTGGGATCAGATTGTTCTTTTTTACGTCGAACACGTATCCCATGCCATTCTCCCAGCTGATTTTCCCGGCGCTGTTCCAATCCTAGACTCGTCGCAGCCGCAATTTCTTTACCATATAATTCGCTAAAATCAGCAGATTCTAATTTGCCAGATTTGTGATATCTCGCTGCTTCTTTATACGCCCTATAGAGTGCCTCGGTATTAACTTCTGGCAGCAGTGTTGCACTTCCAGACTCGCGCGCATTAAACTTCTCAGTCTGCGAATCAAACTCGCCCAACTCTGTATAGGCGCTTATAACATAAGAAGAAAACCAATCAGGATATTTACCAACTATCAGCGCTTTCTTCACCCGCTCCAAACGCCCGACCTGCAAATCTTGAAAGCCTCTAATTAACTCTTCCCGTTGAGAATAATTATTATCAGGAAGTCCAAATCTCCTATACCAGCCAGGCGACGAACCAGCTAGCTGATACAAACTCTCCAAATCAGGCGGGATTATTGGCGATTCTTTCTTTAGCCGCTGCTATTCCCATAGCATCCGAATAACATACATCTGTAATCCCATCAATCTCTACAGCATCCAAAGAAGACGATTTAGCTGGTTTTTGAGGTATAGTGGCATCAATAGAAGAACCTTCTCGTATTTGCGAAGAAGGGGCAAAAGACGCCTGATCGCTTTCAGGCTTCTTCGCAGTTTCCTTCCAGTGCGAACCCAAAGATGCTTCTTCCCCCGCTTCAATTACTTGACCTAAAACATACCGGGTCAATAATTTCAGCTTCTTTGGACCGCCCGGCTTTTCTTCTGAACTGTTCGAGTAGCCCAAATAATTATACCTTTTGGGAGTACATTCAGACTACCGCTCCACTCATTTCTCAGCCTTTTAAGCATGCAATTCCTCAGAAACCGCTCCATCTCCTCAGGAGTAGCCAGGTTCATCATAGTATCAAAAACCCCAAATATTCTCTCGCTTCGTTCTTGTGACCTCCAACTTTCCTCCGGATCTTCGTAATCATCCACAGACACGCGAATAACCTCAGCCATTTGTCCGGCTAAGTCAAACTCGCCAGGTTTCTCTTCTCGCAGTCTTTCTGCAACTTGACTCATCTTTTTACCATCAGTAAAGGCTAGAAAACTCCCGTTTCGGAGTATGCTTTCTAAATCTGGATCAAGAGCAGTGCCGTTCGCTGAATCAGCAAGCAAATCGCCGCCGTGAACGCCATCATTATGCAGCAGCTCTACTTCGGCGTGACGGTGAAACTGTGAATTCGGATAGTTATCAACCATAATTAGTTATTAATGATAATATTCTTTCGTCTACTTGTCAATATTAGGGCGATGATTTACCGTCACCAGCGACAGTCAAACTACTTTAAGGCAGTTCCGCCAAGCTGTCCTTTGGTTCTATCTCGTCGCGCTCGTCTCTTTTTGAGGTATTTGATCATCTCTCCTTGCTCCTCTACCGAAAGATATCTTCCTTTACTGCTTCCGCCTTTCTCTATTATTCCAAGTTTTTCTGCGACCCTACGAACGGCAGTATAGTCCTCTCCGCTCGCGTCGCTAAGTCCTTTTAGGCTTATCCTCTCGCGCCGCTTGACTGCCAGTCGCTCGCTTACTAATTGTTCAACCTTAGCTGCAACCTGCCCGGCTTCATCTTCGGAAAGATAGAATATTCCTCCTGCCCTAACTGGGATTAATTCAAGTTGCTCAATAGCATGCCAAACATCCCCGTAAGATACGTCTTGTCTACCTCTACGCTGTTGATCTTCTCTTACGAACTTAGTAACAGGAACATAACCCTCTGGAATAGGCTGACGGCTCTCTATAGCAGCGCGAATCTTTTCAGCTTCCGACGGAGAAAAAATAATAGGCAGTCCAGCTTCACCCAACAATCCAAGCTTCTCGGCCGTACGTCTTACAATATAATTTGGCACACCTGTCTCATTCATAATATCTCGAACCCCAACAAAACCTTCTGGAATTGATCTTGTTCGCCTTCTTTTCTCGTCCACAATAATTCGGGCATCTTCTCCAGTAAAAGCAAATATTCGACGGTTTTCCTCACTACGATATACGCCCATTGTTATTTTTCCTTTCTTAGCCAATTCTCTGGCAAGTCTTGAAATCATCGTTCCATCTTTTAAGCCTAATTCTTTTGCCATATCTTTAGTAGTAACATACCCATCCGGAACTGGAGGCAAATCTTTTGAACTTCTTGAACTTCTTAGATACCTCGTATCAACAGGCTTATCCAATTTCTGTTGGCTAAATCCGCCTTTCAGTGCATTTACCAAATTAGCTGTAAAATTCTTCTTGGTTGGAATTCGCGCGCCTTGTCCTGGATTATCCTTTATTAGTTTGCTCAATTCCTCTTTCGTATAATCCGTCAGCGGGCGTTTCGGCTCATTCTCCGACGGACGGTTAGCGCTAACTTGCTCGCTCACCCATTCGCCATTAAACACAAATGTAGCATTTCCATATTCCTGGCAGACTAGAATAACTTTGTCAATTCCAGGCACGGTAACTTGATAGTACGGCTCTTCGCGCATCATATTCGTATTGACACTTCCCCGGACAATAGACACCGCCTCAGGATCGTCAGGATCTATGCCAAAATCATTCATTAACACAAACAGCAGATTTTCCAGCTTCGGCTGCTTACGTTTTTTCTCCATTCCAGCACTGCTGCCTGTCGCTTGCAGAACGGGCGTGCTGTCTGGCGGCACGAATACATCGCTGGCTTCGTTCGCCTGCGCAATCACCCCGTCAATTACCGCAAATTGGCTAGCTTTATCCTCCAAATGCCTGAGAATGCCTTCCACATTCTCCAGCCCAAAGTGCTTAAGCGCCGCGTCCTCATGTTCTTTTTCATCGGCCTCTCCAAGCTGCTGCCACTCAGCACCCGGCTGGGCGTCGTATTCAGCAACCACATCGTCGACCAGATTAATAACCGCGCCCAGCGCGTCATCGACATACGTGTCCGTATTTTCCAGCGTCAATGGATTGTCGATCGCTTCAGACAATCGATTCTTAAAAGTTTCTTTCTGAGCGCCTATTTCGCTATTGTTGCCACCATCATGATATGTATCCATAGGTCGTCATTATACTATTTTGTTGATGTATTGTCAATAATTAGTTGCCGCGTTTCTTACGCTTTTATTTTATTGATTACATCTTGAAAGGAATATTGCAGCTTAATCTATAACTGCTCAAAAATCTTATGAGCTTGATTCTTGCCAATAGTCTGAATCAATTCAGTGTAGCCCATCCACCGACCGCGCTTAGCTTTGTCGCGACGATAATCCTTCTCGTCAGTAATATCACCCTTAACTATCGCATCAACATTATGCCAAGCAGTCCAAGGTATGTCATCGCTCAAAAAGCTATAATCTAAATGAACATAATTTTCGTTGACTAGTTTATAACCTGACGATGAAAATCCGCGTGCGTACAACTCGCGGAGGATAACATCTGCTAGTTCGGTAAAGTTGTCAGCGGTGACATACAAAAAGTCATCATATTTCTCGCCGAGCTCGTACGATTGACCATTTATAAAAGCACTATACGAATCATCGTCAACAACTTTTTCATCCAACCAGACGCGGCGGTCGCGTGTTACTGGAATCACCCGACATCTAATTTTCTCTGTAAAGTTTTTGAAATTACTCATAATTGCCAACAACAGATATATCAATACCTATTTCGTGCATTTTATTATATCTGCACCTTTCAATAATAGTATATATTATTTCCACTGCCGCGTCTGGTTGATCTTGTGCTTCTCAAAATATACTTCCGCCAAATTGACGTCAAACCGATTTGCCAATTCCATCAAATAATTCAACACGTCCGCAAACTCCTCGCGCAGATTGTCGTGATTGTCAGGCTTTTTCTCGCCCTTAAATCCCGTCTCTTTGCGAATTGCTTTCGCCAACTCGCCAACTTCCTCGGTAAACAATAAGAATACTTCGGTAACAGAATTTTTATCCCATCCTTTTTCTTTACACGTTTGATCGAGGTGTTTTTGTAATTCAGTTAAGCTTATTGTTTGTGGATTCATGGTTTCTCCTTCTTTAATCTTAATTAACTTACACTTGATGGAATATAAACATAGCAAGTCGCTAAACTAGACGACCCCCGTGAAACATCCAGGGTTAACTGCTTGACCTCTATACCCGCAGTCTGCAATTTATCTACCCAATCTGTTGGAATTAGCAATATACTACCCTCCCGAGTAACCCGTCTCATTTCATTTATTGAATCTACCAACAAATCGCACCCGCCAGAACAATTTTTACCATACGGAGGATCAGTAACAATATAATCTATAGTCTTATCTTCAAACGGTAGTATTCGTACGTCACTAGCTATGGGTTCTTTAATAATAGAGCGACTAGGCTTATACCAAGATGGTAAATCATCAAACAATAATTCCCACATTTTGCGATTTAATTTAGGAGCATAAAACTTGCCCAACCCCTCTAGCTCTCTACCGTCTTCATAAGACAAGTCAGTCGTATACACCTCTTTAGGGATCTCTCGTGAAGCTAGTAAATTAACCAACGTTCCTGCGCCAGCAAAAGGATCAAGGATAGTTTTATCTTTTAGCAAAGCACTAAATATAGGCCAAGCTTCGGCTATTTTATAGTGTTCTGGAGTCCATCGCTGAGACCTATTGTCTACAGATAAATTGCCACCATGATCAATAAAAAATCTTGGAGTATGTTTCATCATCAAGCTCGACCATCCGTCAATGACAGTATCTTTTATATCATGCCGAATAGACGAGATTGCGGTATCAGCCATCATAATACTAAGTCTATCTATCTTATACTTTATACTCTCAAAGTTATATCTAAAATGGTTATCATCTGCTGGATGGACCTTACTCCCCAATGTGTCTCTAGCGATTTGCAGGTCTCGCACAGTTTTCCAAAGAGCCTCCAGCTCCCAGTCTGGCACACCTTGCTTATCGTTCTCGCCAGACACAACAAGACCTACAGCCTCATGATAAGATAATTCTCCTGAATTAATTTTATGAGTTCGATTAGGCCGCCGACCTTGGTCTCTACTCTCCATCCGTGAACGCATTACAGAATCATGAGTTGCTCTTTCTTGTATAAGCACATATCGAGCTAATAAGCCTCTTAAACTATCACGGTTCAATACCGTCTCAGGAAAAGATTGCCCGGTCTCACGTTGAGTTATCCTTTTAGCGCTAATCAGCGGGTGACTCGTTAGGTCTACAGTAACTATCTCTCTATCGGTAGGTTCTATATACCTAAGTCCAGCTATAGTTGCTAGCTTACCATCAATGACACAAGTCCTGTCTTCTGGGAGGTTTTGATAAAACTGAGCGTCAAAGGCCTCAGGGTCCTTAATCTGATTTAATTTCTCTTTAAGCTGCTCCTCTGTCTCTACACCAAGTGTCTGTCGAATAGATTGACCAATGTTGACAACATACACCTCACCCCCCCCATCTACGCCGCGACACCCTTCTGCTATAGCGCGGGTCATAGTACTGCTGCCGCAACCAGGCAATTCTGCTGACACCAGAAAAATCTCCTTTGATTCTTTCATATTGAGTATACTAGCATGTTTTATCTTTACAATCAAACACTAGCTATTTACCTATTTAGTAAATTTTATTGACGGAAATTTATTCATCATCAATTACAGATTACAGTATTTACTTAAGGTCACCGTATCACCCACCCGTGCCTCGCGAGTGGTTTTGAGGTTGGTGACGATGTAGCCAATTTCACCGGTGTCCAGCGACGGGTCGGGGATCATGCCGGGGCTGAGATGGCCAACCTCCAGCGCCAGCCCATTAGCACCGGTCGCCATCATGTGAATCGCTTCGCCTTTTTTAATCTGGCCGTCAACCACTCGCACGTACAAAATCACACCGCGATAATCATCATAATAACTATCAAAAATCAGCGCCCGCGTCGGGTCGTCCGGCTGACCAATTGGTGCTGGAATTCGTTCAACAATCGCCTCCAAAACCTGGTCAACATTCTGCCCAGTTTTGGCAGAAATATGAATAATTTCGCTTTCATCACAGCCCAGCAGATTGATCACTTGCTTGGACACCCGTGGTACATCGGCAGCTGGCAAATCAACCTTGTTCAGCACCGGGATAATCGTCAAATCTTGCTCCATCGCCAGGTACACATTCGCCAGCGTCTGCGCCTGAATACCTTGGCTGGCATCAACCACCAACACCGCACCCTCGCAGGCTTGCAAACTACGCGACACCTCATAACTAAAATCAACGTGGCCAGGTGTGTCGATGAGATTAAGATCGTAGATAACCGACCGCAACGGCCTGTTAGCGTCGACTTCGCTGGCACTTTTCTCTTCAGGCCGCTCGGCCGCCAACTGATCTAGCTTGCGCTCTTGGCCTCGCTTTGCCGGAAAGGCAAAGCCTTCAGAGAAAAGACCAGCAGCAGTAGACTGATATTTCATCCGCACTGGCGCCAACTTAATCGTAATCCCCTTCTCGCGCTCGAGATCCATACTATCGAGCAGTTGCGATTTCATCTCGCGCTTCTCCACCGTCCCTGTCATCTCCATCATCCGGTCAGCCAGCGTCGATTTGCCGTGATCGATATGAGCAATGATGCAAAAATTACGAATATTATTCATCGCCACACGCCATCCAGCCGCCCAAACAACAGCTTCTTGCCCTTCTTTAAGATCGGATCAACTTCCGGCAGACGCAACAACTTAGACATCAGCAGATAAACACCGAAGCTAAAAATTGAAATAATCGTAAATTTTGGAAAAGCGCTAAAAAAGCTACTGTCGGTATCACGAAACGGCATCACAGAAACGCCGATGTAGCACACTACTCCAGCTACCGCACTGGCGGCAATCATCTTACCGATAGCCTTAACAAACGCCCGATTAAACATCCTCGACATTTGTTTGCTCATCACTAATAAAAGTATCACCACTTCAAACACCGCTACTGTCGACTGCGCCCACGCCAAGCCGTATGCACCCATATTAAGGTTCATCGTTAAAATAATCGCCAAAGCAATATTCAAAGAAATAGAGAATACAGAAATATACAACGGCGTTTTAGTATCCTGCCGCGCATAAAATGCCCGCGCCGCCATGTGATAAATCGTCCGAAACAGAATCGCCACCACCAAGCAGCCTAATATCCCCGCCATCAGCTGATCGCCGGTATTGCGAATAAAGTGGACAATATAGCCGCGCGTGAAAAATATCACAACCGACGTCGGCAGCGCCATCCAAAAAATAATCCTCAGTAGCGACCGCAGATCCTTCTGAAACAGATCAAGTCTTCCTTCGCCTAGCCGCTCGGTTAGCTGCGGAAAAGCGGCATTAGAAATAGCCACGCCGATAAGATTAATCGGCATTAAATGCAATGTCAGTGCCTGCTGATAAGCGCGAATCGTACCGTCCGCCAACCGCGACGCCAAGTTGACCTCCACCAGGCTTACTACATAATCCATTCCCTGGTCAACCGACCGCGCTGGTAATAGTGACAATACTTTCCGAAAACCTCTGTTCCGACAATATAACTTAAAATTATAATCAAAGCCCAAACCAACCAAACCAACGGCACTCACGATCAATTGCAGAAACGACCCCAGAACTACGCCCAGCGCCACGCCCATAATACCGCCGTCAAATATCTGCCAGCCGAACAGATTGATGCCGTTAGTAAACCACACTGTACCAATGATAATGCCGATATTGTAAATCATTGGCGCTAAGGCACAGAACATAAACCGCCCGACCGCCTGCTGAATACTGGCAATTACCGAAGCAATGGCAAAAATAAATGGATTAACCGCAATTACCCGCATCATACTGACCGCCAAAGCGTGGCCTGATTCGCTCAGACCCGGCGCAATTAGGTATTTCATCAGCGGATCAGCAAAAATGATAATCAATATGCTCGCCGCCAGCGTCACCAGCGCCATAAAATTAATCATGCTGGAGCTAATTTGCCACGCTGACTGTTTATTACCCTTCATCCAGCGCTCGTTAAAGACTGGAATAAATGTCACGCTTAATGCGCCAGACACCAGCACGGCAAACATGAAATCCGGCACCATAAACGCCGCCGTGTAAGCATCCAAGCCAACTGGATAGCCAGCCAATCCCGCCTCAGGACTCGGCATATACGCCGCATTCAACAACCGGTCGCGGAAAAATCCCAGCAAACTTGACAGTAGCGTCGAGCCAGCTAAAATGGTTGCAGCTAACTTGACTGTCAGCCGCTGATTTATCTTATCGACAGTTCTCCGGACGCGTCCCATAACAATTTACGCGTGTAATTTTGCTTCCTTTGGCAGTTTCGTTCCTTTAAGAATCTCATCCACCGCTGTTTCTTCTAATGTCTCGTCTTTTAGCAGCGCCTCAGCCAATTTGTCAAGGAACGGACGGTTAGCTTTTAGTACCAGCATTGCCCGCTGCTTGGCCTCGGTAATCAATTGCGACACCTCCTGATCAATCAATTTAGCAGTCTCATCCGAGTACGGTCGCTCGCGGGTCATCTTATCAAACATCAGGCCGCCGTTGTCCTCGTGGAACACTTGGTCGCGCAAGCTCTTACCCATACCCTGCTCGATCACCATTTCCCGGGCAATCTCAGTGGCTTTACGCAAATCCGAGCCAGCGCCAGTAGTAATGCCGTCATCGCCGTAAATAATCTGCTCAGCGATTCGGCCGCCCATCGCCCGTGCCAAAATATCTTTGAACTCATAGACGTTGGTGTAGCTCTTATCCTCTGGCGGCAAGAACCACGTCACACCGCCGGTACCGCCGCGCGGAATGATCGTTACCTTGTGAACTGGGTCGGAATCTGGCAATACATGGCCGACTATGGCGTGACCCGCCTCGTGATACGCCGTCAATTCCTTCTCGTGGTCGTTCATCACCTTAGCCTTGCGCTCCGGCCCGATAGCTACCCGCTCAAATGCCTCGGTCAACTCATCATTGGAAATCTTCTTCTTATTGCGCCGCGCTGCGATAATTGCTGCTTCATTAGCCATATTAGCGAGATCCGCTCCCGATGAGCCGGCCGTCTTGGCCGCCAATTTATCAAGGTCAACCGTCTCGTCGGTTGGCTTTTTCTTGAAATGAACCTTAAGAATTGCCTCGCGGTCTTTGCGCTCCGGCAGAGTAATCGTCACCCGCCTATCAAACCGCCCCGGCCGAAGCAGTGCTGGATCCAGCACATCCGCTCGGTTCGTTGCCGCCAGCACAATCACATTAGTATCGCCGTCAAAGCCATCCATTTCCACCAGAATCTGGTTCAAGGTCTGCTCGCGCTCATCATGGCCGCCGCCCATACCCGAGCCGCGCTTGCGGCCCACCGCGTCAATCTCGTCGATAAAGACGATACACGGCGCATTTTTCTTAGCCTTTGAAAAGAGATCGCGTACCCGGCTAGCACCAACACCGACGAACATTTCCACAAACTCTGATCCAGAAATCGAGAAGAACGGCACGCCTGCCTCGCCAGCCACTGCCCGCGCCAGCATGGTTTTACCAGTACCCGGATTACCGACCAACAATACGCCTTTCGGAATCTTAGCACCCAGCTCCTTATACTTCTTTGGGTGTTTCAAGAAATCGACAACTTCTTGCAAGTCCTGCTTAGCATTATCATTGCCGGCGATGTCCTCAAACACAATTTTCTCCTTGTCTTCGCCGTACAGCCGCGCCTTACTCTTGCCGAAGCCCATCGCTTGATTATTCTGCCCCTGCGCCTGGCGCATCATGAACATGAAAAACACCACGATAACTAGTACTGGCAAAATCAGCACTGCTAAATTCCATACCGTTTCGCCAGTAGTTGACGGCGGAATTACCTTCACTTCAACCTTCGCATCTTTATTCAAACCCTGCTCGTAAATACTACCCGACTCCTTAACCGAACGCTCAGTCGGTTTGTTTTGATCTTTGCCGGTTACTTTTATGTCATTGCCTTGAATTTCCAGCTTAGCAATTTTACCCTCGTTTGCCCGCCGTACCACGTCAGACAGCGCCGCCTCTTTCAAATTAGCAGCGGGGAATAAAACTGCATAAAAAATCAGCGCCACGAAAATTATAATCGCCCAAAACAACCCAAATCGCGCAACTTGCTTTATTCCGTTCTTACCATTTTTTTTCGGCATCTTAACAGCCATTCTCGCATAATCCTTTCGCCTATACTAATCAACTTCGTCTATTATAACATCTCTTGCCGTCAATTTCATCACCGCGCCAGAACCAAGCTGCCATACTGTCCCGGGACGACCGGTTTTTATGGCGACAAGCATTCGCTCCAGCTGAGCAGTCATAAGCGACGCGCCGGCATGCCGCAAGACGTAATAATACAATAGCTCCAACGCCACATTTTCCTCGATTTGTATTAGAAAATGCCGGCTCAGAATTTGTTTGTCGAACCTTTTTAGTTCAGCTTCAAGGGTGCGCCGCAGTTTCCGCTGCGCCCGCCATAACTCATATATTTCAGAACGAGCTTCCGGACTTATCTGCTGCTGTATGCGCCGGCGTAAAATGTTGCGCGTGTATTTTTCACTGCTGTTGGTCTCGTCCTCGCACCATTCTAATCTGTGCTTAGCAGCATATTCATAAACCTGCTGTTTCGTCCAGCTGCTCAGCGGACGCAGAATCCGCGAATCGCTCATACCTGCCAAGCCGCGCCAGCGCGCACCGCGCCGAAGATTTAGCGCCACTGTCTCGACAATATCATCCTGATGATGCGCCGTCGCCACAGTACCGCCAAAATCCGCAGCAATATCGTTCAAAAACGCATATCGCCGTTCACGGGCTTGCCCCTCGCTAGCATCAGCGCCCAGCTCTTCTCGCTGGCCAATATACTGCGCCCGGTATTTTGCCGCCAAAGCCTCAACAAACCGCGCATCGGCAGCCGAATCTTGGCGAATACCATGGTCAAAATGCGCCACTACGATATCTTTTTCTGTCCGCGACATTACATCCAGTAGAACTACCGAATCAACCCCGCCGCTGATCGCTAAGACATATCTCACATAACCATTATCTCACAAATTACGCGCAGAGCCGAACGAAATCTACGTTGTAATGCCATTATCGCTAGGCAGAATCATAAAACCAGAAAAACACGCCAACGGCGGTTTGGCAAAATCAAGCACATCTGTTACAATCATGAGGCGTGGCACCGTAGCTCAGCTGGTTAGAGCGCAGGACTCATAAGCCTGAGGTCGGTGGTTCGGGTCCACCCGGTGCTACCAGGACTAGTTATAAAAACCTCTGTGAATAATTTGATTGGCAGAGGTTTTTTCATACCTCAGATAATGAGCATGATAGAATAGGCTTATGCCGGGCAGGAAAAGATCACAAGAATCAAGACACCAGAGATATTTACAACGCTGCGAGGATTTTCATGATGTGCTGTACGGCCTTGAATATGGTGGTAGCGACACAAGACTTGGCAGGATTGCACTAGGAATAATTGGCGCACTTAATCCGTTTGATCCCCGAAAATTAAGCGAAGGCGATTCATCAGACCCAGCGGTACAGGCTCACCTAAGGATGCATCTAAGAAATCGCAGTATGAATGATCCAGGCGTCCCCGCACCCTCGCAACACCCTTTTGACTAAATTGCTTACTAAAATACCTCTTCCAAATCGCCGTCAAAATTGTCAAGCTCAACGCCGTCCAAATCAGCCAGCCGCCGCGCTACGAAGCCGCTAAGTTCCCGCGAGCTGCGCCCCTGGTTCCAGGTTTCCAGTTCCTTCTTTTTCGTTGCTTCTAAAAATTCTACTAATTCGTTGTCGTTAATCCGCATGGTTTTTCCTTTTTTGTGTTAATTTATTTAACCTACTTTTATGGTATCACAAATTTGACAAAAAAGCAATAGCTTTTTATGAAAATCTTTCGTTTTTATGCTGCTTATGCTATACTGGCGGGGAAGGATTTATATACAAACATGACCCCTGTAATGATATCGTCTCTAGCCATCATCGTCTTCGCGGCATTGATTCACGCTAGTTTTCAGCTCAGTATTAGCGTATTAACGCTGCTCAGCGGTCATGCCATTGGTAAAAAAACTGCCTATAAAAGAGTCCTGCGCCGAATGGGCGGATTTACCGCTGGCGTGCTGTTATTGACTTGCCTGATTTTAAGCGCAGTTTCTTATTATTTTGCCCTGTTTATTAATCATATTGATTCCGCCGAGCAATACATTGCGGCGATTTGCTGCGACTTGATGATCGCCTTGGGAGTTGCTATTTGGGTATTTTATTACCGGCGCGGACGCGGTACAGCGCTGTGGATACCCAGAAGTTTCGCCGACTATTTAACCAAACGCACGAAAAAGACAAAAAACAGCGCAGAAAGTTTTGCGCTTGGCATGGCTAGCGTAGCCGCAGAAACTATTTTTATTATCGGGCCGGTTATCGCCGCCAGCTTGGCGATTATTACCCTGCCTGATTTTATGATGCAAATTGCCGGAGTTGGAATATATGTTATGGTGTCGATTTTACCGTTAGCGGTTATGATGGCGCTGGTCGGCGCTGGTCGTAACATCGCCAGCCTGCAGCAATGGCGTGAATCTCATAAAAGATTCTTACAATTCGCCAGCGGCGGCAGCTTGTTAATCTTGGCTGGCTTTATGTTCGTTGACCGCGTCATCGGCGTTGCCAGCTACGGAGGCAGCCTGTGGTAAAATCGCCGAGAATCGACGTGATAAAGCGAGGCAAACGACCAGCCGAAGAATTCAGCCCGGATAAGATACATAATTCAATTATTGCTACCTGTTTAAGCGTTCGCATTCCCGAAGGACAGGCTGAAGATATTGCCAAGACCGTAACGCTGGGCGTTATGAACTGGTGCGAAACCCGCCCGGAAATTACTTCTACCGACATCAGGCGGCGAGCTTGCCAAGTACTGAAAGGATTGCATCCGGACGCGGCATATTTATACGAAAATTACAAAAATATATTGTAGGGGGCAGTATGGCGCAGAAACCGACTTTTGACTATGATTATATCGTTATCGGCAGCGGAGCAGGCGGTTCGCCAGCTGCCAGCATCCTGGCAAATTCTGGAAAAAAAGTCGCTATCGTTGAGAAATCGACGTTCGGTGGCGAGTCGCCAAACTGGGGCGACGTTCCGGCAGGCGCCCTAATCCACGCAGCCAGCACGTATTATAACGCTAAGATGGCAGCGAAGTTCGGATTACGAACCGGCTCTGTCGGCTATAACTACCCTTCCTTATTATCCTGGAAAGATATCGCCATCAAACGCACTGGGGCGGGCGGAAACCGTCATTACTATGAAAAACAAGATATCAGCGTTTTCGCTGGCAACGCGCATTTTTTAAGCCCAAACGAAATTACGGTCAATCGGCGGCATTTATCGGCCCGCAAGTTTCTCATTGCTACTGGATCAGAATGGCACGTTCCAGAAATTCCCGGATTAGAAAGCACGCCGCACCACACGCCAAAAACCATATTTTCCCTTGCTAGACCGCCGAAAACACTGTTTATTGTCGGTTCAGGCATAGAGGCCTGGGAGCTGGCGCATTTGTTCTCCACTCTCGGTACAAAAATTTACCTAGCTGAAGCATCCAAACACATCTTGGCTGGCTTTGATAATGAGGCGAGCAGGCTGATTATTGACGACGCGAAGGAAAACCGCGGTATAAATATATTGATACAAACAGAAGTTATCGCCGTACAAAAATCTGGCTTGCAAAAACGGGTTACCTTTGTTCAAGGACGAGCCGAACGCTCAGTACGCGTCGATGAAATATTAATAGCCAGCGAGCGCCGCCCGGCAACTGATTTGGGTCTGGAAAATGCCGGCATCAAATATACCGCGGAAGGGATATCCGCCAATGCTTATTTGCAGACCTCGGCCCGGCACGTCTTCGCCGCGGGCAGCGTCGTTGATACAACTGTGCAAACGCACGATATTTTAGCGCAAAGCCGCGTTTGCGCGCATAATTTGCTGCATAAAAATTCGATGAAGGCCGATATCCAGCCGCGCCTGCTGGTTGCCTTTACGCAGCCGGAAATCGCTCAAGTAGGAGTCGGCGAAGAAGCGAGCGAAAGGCAAGACCTAAGAATATCAATAGCGCCGCTAACTTTAACAGCGCGCAGCAATATTACTGATCAGCGAACTGGTTTTGTAAAAATAATTACCGATAAAAAAGACACTATCATTGGCGCATCCATCGTTGCCCCAAATGCCAGCGATATGATCGCTGAACTAACTTTGGCAATCCGCTATAAATTAACTGGCAAACAACTCATGGAGACGCCGCACTGCTTCACTTCCTGGTCGGAAGCCGTAAGAATTGCTGCTGGAAAACTTCTCTAATTATCTCTGATGCGTTATAATATTCTCTGGCGGGGGCGTAGCTCAGGGGTTAGAGCAGTCGGCTCATAACCGATTGGTCGCTGGTTCGATCCCAGCCGCCCCCACCAATTCAGATTGTAATTACCTAAAAACACGGAATAAATTTAACTACTTTTTTAGAATACCGCGGCGCCGGCTTTATGACCGGCGCTTTTTTAGCGTGCTACTTAGTTTATACAGACCGCCGCCAACAATTACTACAGCCGCAGCGCCCGCGATATAACCGTAAAAACTCACGCCAGTATCGGAAAGAGTGCTGCCAGACTTTGTCGCTGCTCTTGAATTATTACTCCCCGTCTGCCCTGAACTCGTTTGTCCTGAATTATTATGCGCTGGATTCACAGCATTCCTACGCTCGTACACAGCCACTGGATCTTCAATTATACCGTTCGCAGTTTTATCTTGGTCGCCAAAACCACCGTCGGTCACCGAATAGCTAATCGTCGTCCGCTGTCCGTCCGCTGTAACGCCGAAAGATACTTTGCTGGTTATATCAACCGCATCTGTGCCAGCACCGCTATATTTGACTACCCTTACACCAGCCGTGTTTGCGTATTTTTTAGTTAGCTCTAAGGTTATCTTCGTTGAATAGCCAAACTGAGCACTACCATAGTTGGCGCAATCAATTTTAAACGCGACCGACTCGCCAAGCTGATACCCCGCTGGTTTTCCCTGCTGCGACGCGGCGGTACTGGCGCTCGCTATGTTATAGCACTTGTCGCCAGTTGCGTTAATGATCGTGTTTTTACCATTTGGCTGGGCAACGGCTACCCTGCTCACTGAAGCCGGCACGACAACGTTATCTAAGCGCCGCTGCAGTTCGGCTTTCTTCTGCGGGTCTTTTACTTGATTAACTAAAGCTTGGGCATCATTTTTAGCTTGAGCGGTTTTATCATTTTCTGCCTTAACGACAGCAGCCAACGCCGCCGATTGGATAGCAGCTTCAATTTTCTTGGCAGCAGCCACGGCGTCATTAAGCTTCTTAGCAGCAGTACGCACTACTGAGGGCGTCGGATTTGACGCAGCGTTGACAGCTTTTGCCTCCTGCAAAGCTTGCTTAACACCGCCTTGATCTTTAATATAACTTGGTTCGCTTTCGGCGTCATGGATAGCTTTTCGCAGGCTAGTTTTGTCGGCACGCAACCCGTCAAGCGCCGCTTGTAATGCGTCTTTAGCGGCAGTCAATTGGCCCAGAGAAGCGCCGTGATCAGCAATTACCGATTCTGCAGCAGTAATTCCAGCTCGCAAGGCATTCGCCGAAGCTGCTGTCATGCCGTCGGTCGAGACCTGTTTAGCATCAGTCACCAGCTGCAACAGACTAGTGCGCACATTAGTAATTTCTTGCTTAATACCGTTCAAAACATTCTGCAATTCGTTCTTTTTAGCCGTGTCTTGAACCTTGCTCAGCAGATTTTCTGCCGCCTGAATATCCGCCGGCAATTTGCTGTTTTTTGCTTTATCGACAGCAGCCTGCGCTTTGGCCCGGGCGTCAGCTTCCTTTTTATAGGCGTTATCCAAGGCTTGTTTCAATCCCTCAACAGCGGTCTTTATTTCATTCGGAGACGGCGACGGTTTGCCGGCAACAGCTTCAGCGGCCGCCAGCGCTGATTTGACAGCTGCGTCGTTCTGGATGTAGCTTGGCGATGATTTAGCGCGGGCGATTTCACTATTCAGTGCAGTCAGGTCAGTTTTGCTTAGCTTATATGTAATGTTTAGATTGCCGCTAAAGTTGGTACTCGCCGCGCTGATAGTTACAGGAGTAGACCATACGGCGTTGACATTATGAGAATTTCCATCATACACAGGCGACACCAGCTTAATATTCCCCGGAGTACCGCTATCGTTAGCAACCTGGCTATTATCGGAAATAGGCACTACGGCTCCGCTTTTACCTATCAGCGGCGACGGCGCTGACACGGCAGTAATAGACATAGACACATTCTGATTACTCAGGTTAAGCTTAGTCAAATTAGTTAACCCCGCCAGCGGCGATATATCCGCCACCGTACTGCCATCAATTTCCAAAGAAGCCAACTGCGCCATACTGCCGATGGAGTTTACGTCGCCAGTAGACAAAGGCACGCCGCTTAAGCGAAGGGTCTTTAAGTCAGGCATCGACTTCAGCGCGGCGACATTCTTCGCAGTTATTTTATTGTTATAGCTGTAAAACTTGAACGACTTAATCGTAGCAGCGCTAGCGCTGAAATTGGCCATATCAAGAGGAGTTTCCAGCGATTCTCCAGACAGCGACACATCGCTTAGCTTTGACAGCCCGGAAACAGGCGAGAACGACTTTATGGGATTTGCAGCGGCATGCAGTACCGTAAGTTTAGATAAAGAAGCTATGCTTGCTAAAGACGTTACCTTGTTATCAGAAAAGGTCAGTTCCTGCAGCTTCGCAAGATTAGCAATCGGCGACAAATTAGAAACAGCATTATTATCCAGCGACAACTGCGACGCACTCACGGCCGCCTCCAGGCCAGTGATGTCGGAAATCTTTTTATTAGCCGGGGTATTTGAATCAGCCTTAAGAGAGATGACTGTTAGGCTTTTCATCTCGTCCTTGGTTATGTCTTGATTGTCAGCGCGTGCTGTACCGCTATTTTTCGCTAATAGCGTATTCAATTTAGCCTTTAGATTAGCATCCGGAATATGGACAACCTCGACTGCTGGAGTAGTTCCGCCAGCCGCGTTCATTTTTACATTAAGCAGCGCCCCGCGGTTTACTGCCATTCCAGGCTTTACCTTAGCGCCGGACGGATCAATCGCCAGCGCAACATCGTTTGGCAAAGCCTTTCCGGACCCAATAGCGCTGCTACCAGGTTTTAAGTTGTAATTGCTTTTATTATAATCTGTATTAGCAGCAGCCTCTTTTATGAAATACGGATTTGCGGCGCGAGCGCCAAACGTATCGTACGAATGACTGTCCCTGCCGTCAATAGTACCTGACAGCTTACTGCTCGACGATATTTCTGCCACGCTTTTAAGTACAGTATCCGTTTTGCCAGGCACGCTTTCAAAATCCCAAACCGACAAGTTCACATCCCTGGTGTCATTCCGGTAATATGCATTATAGTCAAAACCTTTTAGCATACTATTTGCATCAACATACGGTCCATTCGGTTCGTTTTTTGCGCCCTCGACCCGCAGCGAATAAGCGCGCTGGTACGCTCCGCCCGCTAGGTCATTTGAGTCCGCCAGCGGCCGCGATGAAATAATATTGTTATACATCTCAACGCCAGAAGTGTTCCAGCTCAGACCTTGCGATGCCGACCAATTTTCTTTCGCGGTACACACCCCGGCGGCATTCCAAGCGTTACAGCCATTCATACGCTGATCTTCAAAAAGATAAACCGGCCGGTAGGTGCGCGAAATTGTATTATTATACAGCTTAACTTTCTCGCTGCCAGATACGCGGATTCCCGTGCCGGAACTTTCGATTATATTCGAAGCAATGACGGCGCTGCCTGAAACTTCATACATAATCGCCAGCGACGAGTTTGTAAAGAAGTTGTTAACAATTTTCGTATCGATACAACCTTCATCACACCAAAAATTAATTGTACCGACATTATCAACATTGGTAGGCGCGGATTGCACTTTGCCGCTGTTTGAATTGTCTAAAATATTATTGCGGAATATAAAATTCTTAGTATGCGCCACCTTAATATCAGCCATCGTACAGTAAGCGCCGCAACCTGACGTTATAAAACCAGCCGCATTATTACCGTGCAGTTCGCTATTTTCGAATACCGAATCGTGGGCTTTATTAGCGCCAGCCCCAGAACCGCCATTGTCAATAACTTTAACGCCGTTAGCCGAAGCTTTCGCTTGATTAAAGAACAATCCCTGGTTTGAATTTTGAGTGATAATCATATTCTGCGCAAGCGAGTTGTTGCCATTCAAACTCACCGCCGTCGGCCCGGAAATGTCCTTGCCATACACAGGATCTGCAAATCCCCACGCCTGGACTGATGCGTATTGGGCGACATTGATACCCCTGGCTGTAAAGTTTTGGCCAGTAGCCGTGAACGCCCTCGGCCGCTCGGAAATCTCGACTTGGCCAGCAGTCGGATTTTTACCAATATAGTACGTTATATTATCCTGAGCGCCGATATTATAACCCTTAGAATTATCACCTGGCACTTTTAGCGTAGTCGGTGTTTTATCCTCGACATAAAACGTATTGCTACCCGGGGTTACCTCGGCTTTAGTAGCGACCTGCTGCATTGGCTCGTCATTGATGAACACTTGCTCCGGATACGCAGCTACGCCTTCTTTGCCAGGATCGGAATTCGTCGTGCAAACATGGCAAAAATTATGATAATTACCTGTAGTCTTCCAGACGCCATTGTCGCTCGTCCAATTGGTAACGATATCGCTTCCCTTCAGCCAAACTTCAGCATGCGGTGCGGCTTGCAACGTAATATTATTCTTAGACACAAAAAAGTGCGGCTCGCGATAAATACCGCTTTTCGCAACTACAGTACCACCGCTTAGAACAGCTGTCACGGCTTTACCAAAAGTCTTATACGGCGAGCTCTCGCTGCCATTGCCAGTAGCGTCATTACCGTTCGGAGCCACCCACGCCACATTAGAAGAAGGAACATTGTAATTTGTGTCAATAAACTGATATTTTTTATGCAAAGAGGCCGCCTTGGTCGACGGTATTTGCAGTAGTATAGCGCCAAACGCCACAATAACGGCAGTAGTAATGCCGACAACTTTTGGTATAAACCTTTTATATCGCTGATGAATCTTCATTTTTCCCTCACTGTTTGTGTCTTATTACACCTTGCTTATTATTCTAGCAAATAAAAATATAAACGCAAACGTTACAGATCATGAAAACAGTCCCCTTTCTTGGTCTAAGGTTGTTACACTACTTATTTTAAATAAGGGGCTGTTTTTTTAGCTGTACCGTATCTAATTACTATTTTAATTTATTATTTTTAGGTTCGTTGAGTAAACCTCCTGCTTTTAACCCAGCCAACTCTCGCGCTCGCTCAAACAGGTGTACATATTCCTTGGATGTACCGGATTGAACTCGCTTGATAGCTTGCTGGAGATTGTCGCACCAAATAATCTGGCAACCGTGCAATTCCTCCTCGTCAATCCAAGCACTCTCGCCTATCTCACCATCAACACGGGCAGTGAAATAATGCTGGTCGCAATCTTCGTTGTATGCCGATAAGTACGAATGAACAACACCAAGATAACGAATGTCTGCAATATTTGCGCCGACTTCTTCTTTGATTTCGCGGCGAACAGCCTGTTCAAGATTTTCACCTGGCTCAACATTACCGCCCGGCAATTTGTAATGATGATATCGATGTTCGTACACCAAAGCGACGCGACTATTACCATCAAATAAAATCGCGCGCGCGCCAATGCGAGTTGATTTTGCAGCGGCTGATGGCGGCGTGGATAGACCGAGAGTTTGATCATTAATGATTGCTAAAATGCGACTAGAATCCATATTCATTTTTCAACTCCTTTATTTTTGCTAAATAGCTATCATCTATCGATCCGTCTGGTAGTATTTTTGGCAGTAGGGCTGCACCTTCGGTTATCTCATTCCAAGCTGTAACAGGAGTATATCTCTCTTCCTGTGGTATATTATACATAATAAACTGTTTCTGCTGACAAAGCATATTGCCAAAATCTACAGCATTACTATTAGTTACAATAGGAGTAAAAGGATACATTCCTTGAACGTCTCTAAAATGCCTACCGTCGGGTATACTCCCGCGGGGAGATGCATCCCATCCAACTACAACAGGAGGAATATAAGGTTTATCTATTTGTTCTTGGATTGCGCTCCACTCCTCAACTCGTCTAACTATTTGTTCTCTATAATCTTGGATGGGTCGCCGCATTGATTCTGTAAAATCTGGTAGAAAACCATAGCCAGTCATAGAGTCGGCACCAGCGGCAAGGTGGTCTAGCGCATGAGTAGCTTTCAAGCAAACAGTTGCCAGATATGGCTCTATCTTATATTTTCTCCAGCTATACTCTTTCAAATAATTTATCATATTAGCATGCGACATTTCACTCGCATTACTGCTATATTTTCTCATGTCAGAGGTGAATACGCTTACATATGGTCTGTCGAGAATAGTAATATAGTTTGGATTATTCCAATGATTATCAGCGAGATAATCAACCATTGTTTCTACAGTCTGAGACGTACGATCATAGTATCTATCGGGTTCTTCAAAATACGGAGGAACTGGCAAGATAGACCTTGGGCTCCCGAATATCATCATGCAAGCATACGCAGTTCTACCTAGATTACATCTTAGGAATCCACTGAGAACGTCTTTTTCTTTGCTAACTTTACCATCTTTAACACCTACATAAGTATCAAATATAAAACCATCTACACCATATTGTTGCGCTAAATCTATTTGCGCTTGCATAACCCTTGGTTCTATATCATCCCACGTGCTAGACTCAGGCGATCCATCAAAAGAATACGTATTTGGTTGACTATGACCTACAAATAAAGACCTAGCCGTTTGGCAGAGCATAGTTTCATCTGTTGGTGTATTTCCTCCGTTTGCCAATGTTCTTTGCCGCAGCGTGTCGCAGCTGGTTGTTAATGGATAATAGTAACTGTATATTGGCGACTCGTTTCTCATAGCTAATTCCTTCCCCAATCAGATGCGTCTCGAGTAAAAACTCTCAGCACACCTTCGCTTAATGATACTTTTGAGATTTCCTCGTTAGATAAATCGGTTAGTGTGTATGTTGAAATTAGGTTATTATCGCGCTCACAATTGGAAACTCCGACGTTATAACCAACTCTGCCGATTGCTGCCCTGAGCGCACCCTTGACAAAAGACGCATCTTCTACGGCAGGTAGCTCAAACGACCGTATGTCTTCCTGAATAGTTTCTAATAATTTATCAAGATTACCGGGGTCGTTCCAGTTATGATATTTGTGGCATGTATCGTCTGGGGGCATTGAAGCATTTGCACTCCTTAATCCTATTGGCAACAGCCCGAGACGAGCGCGCAAAAAATCCGATCTCGTAAAACTAGCAAGAGGATCAGCTTCTAGACGACCTATACCTGTTCCATCAACAATACTGCTAGTATGCATTACGCCATTAGACATTCCTGTATGGGTTTCTCTTATGGATAATGATATGTCAGGAAACATGCTTAGAGCTAGTTTGGCGAATATAGCAGAAAAATCATTACATATTAACTCGTTTCTATCTATGGATACCTGACTAATAAATCCAGGATCTCTGTGCTTATCAACTTCATGTTTTAGTTTTGCTCCATCATTCAAAGATAAGAAAGTAGTTTTGTTATAGTACAGAGTGCTACACGGTCTGTTGTAAATTTTGGAGATAGCCGCCAAACTATCAGACATGTCTATATCAGATAAGAGACCTTCTATACTAGAATCCAATACTACTTGTCCAAGAAATTTAGTATCAATTTTGTATGCTTCCTGCAATAAGCCAGAGCCTCCCTCTCGTTGCAGCAAAACCTCATTATAATTGTTATTTGACCTCAACATATTTTGTATATTTTACAACCTATTGTAAATAATAGCAATACACGCGTAGGTTATTTTATAAAAGGTACCCTACTAATCTGTTAATCATAAGCAGGACTTAAAACTTTGCCTACTCTGCTATAATATAATCAGTAGACTGTATAAAATGAACATCATTCTCATAAAACGCCAGCTTTACGCACTGCGGCACGATTATTTGACCATGAATAATCTGGTTACTGCCGCGGCTATTTTGGTTGCCTTTGGCTGGGCTTGGGGGTCAGTTGAAGCGATGCAGCAAAATTACGAGCTGCAAAGATCCATCGACAGTAAGCGTCAGCAAATTGAAATAGAAAAAATAAAAGTCGCCCTATTACAATATGAATCAAAATATTATGAGAGCGACGAATACCAAGAATTAGCAGCACGCCAGCGCACTGGAAAAGGACAGCCAGGAGAAAAACAGCTGATCGTACCGTCAACCGACGATTCCTACGGACAGCAGGCGGCAACGACTAGCGTAAGATCGACGCCAGCTCGCAGCAACTTCCAGCAGTGGATGAATTTTCTGTTCGGTGGCAATAGTCGTAATAAAAAATAGCTTCCCTGACTGTCCCTCCTCAAACAGATCGTGGACACTCCAGCCTTTTGTAGAATAGTTATATA
>CAURPQ010000005.1:0-46239 GCA_963527005.1 uncultured Candidatus Saccharibacteria bacterium | reverse complement strand
GACAATTCCGTATTTGTTATAAAAATAAATCCACCATACGATATGACGGTGGATTTAAGCGAAAATACTATATGGTCGGGGTGAAAGGACTCGAACCTTCGACCTCACGGTCCCAAACCGCGCGCGCTAGCCAACTGCGCCACACCCCGAAAAGGCTGAACTAATTGCCTAGCTCAATTCTAGCATGGATCAGGCAAAAAATCCAGTTGCTGTCATCCCAATTTCACTGTTCGCCGTAATGCCGCCTCGGCTAGTTGCGTCGATACTGTACGAAGTTGCTCAATACCTTGAACAGATTCCATATCAGGCGGCTCTTTGTATACACCGCCCGACTGACATGCTATCATCGCGGCAACTATCGACGCTGTGCTATCGCTGTCGCCGCCGAGATTAACTGCCCTGTATACCGCCGCCGACATATCACCGCCAGCCCCTAAGAATATATCGTAAGCAATCGCTAATGTTTCCGGCGCATAAAAACCGTAGTCTTTGCCCGACTTGCCGGCAGCATACCGTTTGACTAGCTCTTCATCGGTCTGACATGGATGGTTAACTGCCTGATACAACAGCTCGCTTTCCCTGGAAAAACCATTTACGGCTAAACCTTGAATAAATCGATCAGCCGCTTCTGATACCGTTCGCCCTTCGAGCAAAGCGCTCAGCACCTCGCCATGCAGACGCGTGCATATACGCGCAATTTCGCTATTGTGCGTCATATTAGTAAGCAAGTCATATTGTCCGCGGCGCGTTCGCTTATCAACTTCGCCCAAGACTTGCCAAACAACTAGCGGCGCCATTTTCATGACGACCCCGTTGCCCGCCTTGCCTTTTTCGCCAGATTCGCGAGGCGGGACGCCGCTAATCATTCGCTCCACTGCCTTTACCGTGGAACCGCCCCAGCCGCGCGGCACGCCCTCGGCTGTGCGCGGAACCTGACGATAAGCTGCAACATGCTCATCTGCCAGCGATTCAAGCGAAAAACCGTTATTTTTTAGCAGGCTTCGCGCCACTGCCAGGCTTAGCTGCGTATCATCGCTGACCGTACCGCGCGGTTTTTCCGGAAAGAATGGATGGTCTGACGGCGGCTGCAGCTCGGTAATTCTACCATACTGTTCACGTATATCTTCAGCCGATTTCCCTTCAACTGGCAATCCAGCGGCATCGCCATAAGCAATGGCTGGTAATACTTTACAAGCGGCGTTATAGATACTTTCTTCGCGGCCAGCTGGTATTTCCGCTTTGAGGCTATGCATTCACCGGCTCAATCTCCACCGAACGAACTTCTTTGTTTTTTGGCAGCGCTGAATCTGCCGTGAATGTATAGACCAATAATTGCCCAAACGGCATCTCCACGTGCGCCATATCCGATTCAGGAACTTGATCTAAGTATTTTATTAGCGCCCGAATAGAATTACCGTGCGCCACCAATAAAATATTTTTACCAGCCTGTAATTTCGGTAAAATCTCAGACTGAAAATATGGTACAACACGCGCATAAACATCTTTTAGTGTTTCGCCGCCAGGCACTGGATAATCCCAACCCCGGCGAATACCGTTAAAGGCTTCCTCGCCGATTTCGTCCTTAACTTCCCATTTATTCTTGCCAGTCAAATCACCGTAATCGCGTTCATTCAATTCTGCTGCCCGCACCACTGGCATATCTTCTAATATGCCAGCGCCTTTTAGCAACGCGTCAAGCGTTTGATGCGTCCGCTTCAAAGCCGAAGTATATGCCTCGTCAAACGCCATACCTTTTAGCAATTTGCCCAGCCGCTCTGTGTCGGCTATACCCTTTTCCGTCAGGCCAACGTCAGTCAGTCCCGTCCATTTGCCAAGCAAATTCCATTCGCTTTCGCCATGGCGGCTAATAACCAATTTTCCCATCTTTTTATCCTCCTTCTTAGCTGATGAATACATCGGCGTGATAGCAACTATTTTCTCGTCCTGCGAACCGGCGACAGTGCTAGTAATTTTAGTTTCAACATAACCGAGCTCTTGCTTCGCCCATAGTTTCACCGCCCAAAGCAGCGGAAAATTAGCCTGAGCAACTTCCTCTTTACTTATGAAATAACTATCTTCAATTTCCGATTCTTGCAAGCGAATATTAGCGAGCCTATCGTCAGGCAGCACTGCCGTAAACACAAACTGATGCGACAGATAATCTTCGGATTGGCGCGACGCAACCATCGCTAAGGCAAGCTCGCCCGAGGTCAGGTCGATATTAGCCTCCTCTTTAGCCTCGCGGACGGCAGCAGCCAGCGGCGATTCGCCAGCATCAACAACACCGCTAGGAAGCCCCCAATTATCTTTGTAATTGGCTTTTAGAATTAGCAGCTGGCCTTTAGTATTTTCGATCAAAACTGCCGCGCTGGAGAAGCGAGCATCCAAACTAGCCATCCATTTCTGCCGCTGCTCTTTGGTATATTGCACCATTATTTCGCGTATTCAAATGCCCGCGTCTCGCGGATAACGTTAACTTTAATTTCGCCGGGATATTGCATGGTGCTTTCAATTTTAGTAGCAATGTCCCGCGATAGCTTGATTGCCGACAAGTCGTCGATTTTCTTTGGATTAACAATTATACGCACTTCGCGGCCAGCTGAAATTGCATAGGCTTTATCAATTCCCTCAAAGCTAGTCGCCACATTCTCCAAGTCGCGCATTCGCTCGGCAAAGTTTTCAGCCGAAACATTGCGAGCACCCGGACGCGCGGCTGAAGCTGCATCGCATACGCGGACAATAATCGCCTCTGGCGTCGTTGCCTCGATGTCGTCATGGTGCGCTTCAATAGCATGTACAATCCGCTCGTCCATGCCGTACTTGCGGGCAAATTCCGCGCCAATATGATGATGTTTGCCTTCAATTTTATGCGTCACCGCCTTACCAACATCATGCAGTAGCGTGGCAATTTTAGTGATGCGCACGTCCGCGCCGATTTCCTCGGCAATCATGCCGGCAATTTGCGCCATCTCCGTCGAGTGTTTCAAAACATTCTGGCCGTAGCTTGTCCGGAATTTCAACTCGCCCAGCATTCGCAGCATTTCCTTAGGAATACCGACCACACCGACTTCGCGCGCTGCATCCTCGCCAGCCTGCTTGACTTCTTTGTCAATCTGTTTTTTTGCCTTGGCGACCACTTCTTCGATACGCGCCGGATGAATACGGCCGTCTTTCATCAGCATCTCCAAGCTCAGGCGGGCAACTTGCCGGCGAATCGGATCGAAACTAGATAAAACAACCATGCCCGGCGTATCATCTACTAGAATATCGACGCCCGTTTCGCGCTGTAAAGCCTGAATATTGCGGCCTTCTTTACCAATAATACGGCCCTTCATCTCGTCGTCGGTCAGTTTAACTGCCGTCACTGTCCGCTCAGCCGTTACTTCGCTGCTCATCCGCTCCATAGCAGTTACTAAAATCATCTGCGCCCGCTCTTCAGCATCATCCATTGCGTCATGCTGCAACTTCGCCACCAGTCCTATCAAGTCCTGCTTAATGTCGCGCTCGGTCATTTTCATCAATTTGTCGGCTGCATCCTTTTTCTTTAGTCCGGCAATTTTCTCTAATTTTTCCTGCTGGCGGGAGCGAATATCACGAATTTCACTTTTTAGATTGTCAATCTCGTCCTCGTGGGTTCGCAGCTTTTCTGATCGCCTGTCTAGTTCTTCTAGTTTGTTATCCAGCGTCTTTTCACGATCAGCCAAACGATTCTCGGTCTTTTGCCATTCCTTACGGCGCTCGTTCTCAATTTTCAGCGCCTCGTCTTTAGCCTTCAGAACGATGTCGCCAGCTTTAATCTTAGCATCCGCCAAATCGCGCTCAATCTGACTTTTACCGTTAATCTGGCGCGACCGCTGATAACCAAAAAATCCGCCCGCACCAAGCCCAGCTCCGACGATGGCGGCAATAATTATTCCTATCATTGTCATTCCTTTCCGATTAGCTGCCCCTGAGTATTCGCCTCAAGGAAATATATCAACAACCAATCAATTTCAAACTATCTAACCTGGCGAGTCAAAACTTACAAACCGCCGTAATTTAATTATACACGGTTTCAAAAGTTTTCGCACGAAAAGTTATTAGAAAAATCACCGAGCAGCTATTTGCTTTTTATGAAAAATATAATTCCAGCAATAATAAACAGCACCCAAATCATAGGAGCAAAGATTATGGCGCGCTCTGTCATGCCGTAATTATAGCATAACCGTAATCATTTTCGCGGCGCGGTAATATGAGCGGCAGCGCCATACTCTGGCATAACGATTTTCTCACTCTCGCCAGCGCGCAGCTTGCCAAGAGCCGTCTCCCGCCAATCTTCGCCCATTGCGCCGACAATTGGTATATTCAGGCTATCCGCCAACGTATTCGCAACCGTCAGTCCAATCCTCAATCCAGTAAAACTGCCCGGCCCTTTCATTACGCCGATACCGCTGATATCATGCAAATCACCGGTTTTTTCTTCCAAAAACTTCAATAAACCACGCGCCAATGTCCGCCCCGCTTGCCACTCAAAATCCTGCCGAGCCTCATCATCAACCACCGTCAAAAAACAAGTTGCCGTCGAGGTATCTAATAAAATTATCACGCCAAATTCTCCTTTATCTTCTGCCAAAGTTCAGTTGACTTTTTACCGCCGGGATGAAATTCCACTAGCCGCTCTTCCTCGCTAATTGTTGTAATTTTTACCACTAAGCGATCTTTCGGCAAATTATCATCAACCGCGCCCGCCCACTCAACTACTACTACCGAATCATCGTCCGCAGCTTCGCGAATCTCATCGCCCATAATACCCGCCTCGCCCAAACGATAAAAATCATAATGCGCCAAACGCAGTCCTTTGGGCGAATCATACACGCGTGAAATTGTGAAGGTCGGACTTTGCACTGGCTCGTTAATCCCTAGCGCCCGCGCGATACCCTTAGTCAACGTGGTTTTCCCCGCGCCAATATCGCCGACCAATTCCAAAACTTCGCCGCCAGAAACCGACCGGCCAATCACCTCGCCCAACCGTTTCATCCTTGCCTCGTTATCAATTTTCACTACTTTTAATTATACCATTTCATAACGATATATTGACGCGTATTAGATTTTGATTTGAGCGAGGCCTAACTTTAAAATTCGCGTCGGTATGCGCTAGCTTTTTTTTAGCGACAATAGTACAATAACCATAAGAATTATGCGCGTTTCGGACGAGACAGTTGAGAAACTTCTGAAACAGGGTGGGATCGTTAATGATTCGCAGCTTGATGAGTTAAAGACGCTCGCCAAACGATCAAAGCAGAGCTTGCAGGAAACTGTTATCGACCAAAAAGTCGTCTCCGATGAAAAGCTGACAAAAATGATCGGCGAACTGATCGACGTGCCGTTTGTCAGAATTGAACCGAAAGATATTTTGGATGATGTTTTGAAGAAAATCCCGGAGCATATTGCCCGCCAATATAATGTCGTTCTGTTCGCGATAAACGATGACGGCAGCTTATCGCTGGCGATGGAAGATCCTGACGATGTGCAGGCGCTTAACTTTATTCAGAAAGAAATTGGCTACAACACTAAGGTTTTCCTGGCAACAAAAAGCAATATTCTGGATTGCTTGGAGAATTACCGCGGCGACATGAACGACGAGTTGGACGAGGTTATCTCTGTTCAAAAAGACGCTTCTGCCGAAGACCAAAACGTCAGCCAAGATGACTTCGCGGAAAATTCGCCGATTGCCCAGACGGTTAATTTGTTACTGGAATACGCCATCAAATCTAATGCCTCTGATATTCATATCGAGCCGCGCGAGGATTACGTCCAAGTCCGCTACCGCATCGACGGCGTATTAAAAGAGGTCAACAAGCTGCCGCGCAATGTTCACGGCGCGTTGGTTAGCCGCATTAAAATTTTATCAAATCTGAAGATTGACGAACGCCGCGTGCCGCAAGACGGACGCTTTAAGATAAAAGTTTCCGGCAAGCAATACGCGCTGCGTGTCTCGACCTTGCCAATTGCCGACGGCGAAAAGGTGGTGATGCGTATTTTGGACGAGTCAAACCAGGCAATTTCGCTCGACAAACTTGGCTACTGGGGATTATCGCTAGCTACCGTGAAAGATGCTATGGCGCAGCCAAACGGTATGATTTTGGTGACCGGGCCGACTGGTTCGGGAAAATCAACCAGCTTGTTTAGCATACTGTCGGAACTCAACACGCCGGACGTGAATATTTCAACTATTGAAGACCCAGTCGAGTATAAAATCCCCGGCGTCAACCAAACCCAGACTAACGCCAAAGCCGGCATGACCTTCGCTTCGGGACTACGCGCATTGCTTCGTCAGGACCCGAACATCATCATGGTTGGTGAGATTCGCGACGGCGAGACTGCCAACCTGGGCGTGCAGGCGGCACTGACTGGACACTTGGTGTTTTCCACCCTGCACACCAACAATGCAGCGACCTGTTTGCCGCGCTTGCTGGATATGGGAATTGAACCGTTCTTAATCGCCTCGACGGTCAAGGCGGTGATCGGCCAGCGCTTGGTGCGGCGGCTGTGCATGAATTGCCGGCAGGAATACGTGCCTAACGCTGAAGAGCTCAGCTATATCGTGCAAATGTTTAGCCTAAAACAAGGCTCTATCCAGCGGCTGCACGAACTTGAAGGACAGGCCTTTGCCGATAAAATTGGCGGCGACACGCCGATGGGCTCGACCGATGTAACAATTCAGCGCCTGTGGCGGCCAAATCCCGAAGGTTGCGACGAATGCAATCACGTCGGCTTCAAGGGCCGTGTCGGAATTTACGAGGTGCTCGGCATATCAGTGCCTATCCAAAAAATGATTACCGCTAACGCCACCAGCAATGATATACAAGAACAAGCTATCTCAGAAGGAATGGTTACTATGCAAACAGACGGTTTAATAAAATCCCTGCGGGGAGTAACAACAATTGAGGAAGTATTACGAGCAACAAGGGAGTAAATATATGCCAAGTTTTGAATTTTTAGCAGTTAACTCAAAGAAGGAAACCGTCAGTTCGACAATTGAGGCCACTGACCGTTTGTCAGCCATCAATATTGTAAAAACCCGCGGCTTGAAATTAATTAGCATAAAGGAACAGAACAGCAAAAGTTCCGGTTTCACATTTGGCAAGAAAAAAGGCGTTAAGACTGAAGAGCTGGTGATGTTCACCCGGCAGCTGAGCGCTATGGTCTCAGCCGGCGTGCCAATTCTTCGCGCGCTTAGTTCAATGGCGCAACATGCCGAGACCGCTGGTTTCCGCGATACGATTAACGCTATTATCAAGGACGTTGAAGGCGGAATGGCGCTCGCCGATGCCCTAGGAAAACATCCCGATTCATTTAACGATATCTATGTCAATATGGTGGCAGCCGGCGAGGCAGGCGGTATTTTGGACGATATTTTGAAACGCTTGGCATTGCAGCAGGAAAAAAATGCTTCTATTAAAAAGAAAATTAAAGGCGCTATGACATACCCGATGGTGCTGGTCGTCATTACTATCGGTGCATTCTTCGGCTTGATGATCTTCGTGATTCCGGTTATCGGCAGAACTATCAAAGACCTTGCTGGCGACGACGCGGAATTGCCGGCACTTACTCAAGCGATGCTCGGCATCAGCGGCTTTTTAGTGTCGTTTTGGTATTTGATTATTCCCGTTTTAGCCGGCATAATTTGGACGACGCTTCGCTATATTAAAACACCAAACGGCAAGAAAAAATTTGACAAATTCCTAATAAAAGCGCCGCTCGTCGGTAAAATTATAAGAAAAGTGGCGGTCGCGCGTTTTACGCGGACATTCTCGGCCTTGATCGGTGCCGGCGTAGCTGTTTTAGAGGCCCTCGACGTAACAGCCAGAGCAGTCGGTAACACCGTTTACGAGGAATCCCTGAAAAGCGCTGCCAAACGCGTTCAAGGCGGCGAAGTTTTATCAAAAATAATTGCTGAAGACGAAGAACTATACCCGCCGATTGTCGCCCAAATGCTTTCCGTCGGCGAAGAGACTGGACAAACCGATAAAGTCCTCGTTAAAGTTGCTGATTTTTATGAAGAAGAGGTCGATACCGCCATCGACAGCATCAGCTCCATTATCGAGCCGGTGATGATTGTGTTTATGGGCGGAATGGTCGGGTTAGTCGCCGCCAGCGTCATGATGCCGATAACCGGACTAGCTCAGCAAATAAAATCATAGTATTTATAAAATGTTTATGCTACAATACTTTAAGTACAGGTGGGAAAATTAAATGTCAAACATTTTTTATAAGAACAAACAAATTATCGGACTTGATGTTAGTAAAACTAGCATGAGGATTATGTCGGTTGACAAGAATAAAATGCTTGTCCACGGCTACGGTTCGATCAGTTTAGATCCGCAAAAAAGCGGCAATGACTCTGGAGACGATGTCGAATATATTGCTGGTAAGTTGAAAGAAATGCTTAATAATAATATCGTCGGTAGAATTGACAGTAATCGGGTAGCGCTGGGCGTGCCGACAAGCCGGACATTTTCACGAACATTTTCAATGCCGATCAGCGAAGAGAAGAACATCCGCAATGCTGTTAACCTTGAGGCTGAACAATATATACCGGTTTCTTTGGAGTCGCTTTATTTGGATTATCAGGTAATTAGCCGCGGTAAAGAAGAGTTGACCGTTTTAATGTGCGCAGCGCCGAAAAAGCTTGTCGATAACGTACTTGAAGCAGCTAAACAATGCCGGCTGGAGGTTGCTACCATTGAACCGGACGCTAACTCAATAGCCCGCTTGATAAAAAGAACCGAAGAAGGCGTTTTACCAACAATTATCGTGGATGTCGGCTTAGCTACGACCGATATCGTTATTCTTAATTCTGACGTTCGAGTGACTGGCGGACTGAATGTTGGCGGACACACCCTGACCCTGGACTTAGCGAAAAAGATGGATGTCCCTGTTGAGACAGCCCACCAGTTCAAAGTGCTGAATGGCCTCAATCCAGGACCTCGCCAGGCCAGGATCATGGAAGCATTGAAGCCCAGTTTGTTGAAAATGACCAGCGAAATTAAGAAAGTCATGCGGTACTATACTGACCGCTTCCCGTCGGATAAAAAGATTGAGCAAGTGCTTATCGTCGGCGGCGGCAGTAACCTGCCAGGGATTGGTGAATTTTTCACGAACGAACTAGTCATGCCAGCGCGCGTCGCCAGCCCGTGGCAATCACTGGATTTTGGCAAGCTGGAGCAACCGGCAAAACAGCAGCGAGCGCAGTTTGTGGCTGTCGCAGGATTAGCCTTAATAAGATCGGAGGATATTTATGATTAACCTTCTCCCTCCCCAAGAGAAAAAACAAATTACCGCCGGAAGGGTAAACGTGCTGCTGCGCCGCTATTGTATCGTGTCGTTATCTTTGTTGGGACTGCTGGCCGTAACGATTGCCGGGTTTTATTTGTTGTTAACTAATAATAAATCAACAGCCCAAGAAGCTATCGACGAAGGTAATCGCAAGTTAACCGAATATCAAGCAGTGCAAAAGAATGTTGACTCTTTTAAGAATAACTTATCGACAGCGAAGGCTATTTTAGGCAATGAGGTGCATTACTCAAGCGTCATCGCCAAAATTGCCAAAGCACTGCCGTCAAATGTCGTACTGCAATCATTAACGCTTGATTCATCAACCTTTGGAGCGCCGACATCCCTAAGCGCCCTTGGAAAAACTAATAACGATGCTCTGCGCTTAAAGACTAGCTTAGAAGAATCCGGTATCTTTCAGAATGTTCATCTGGAGTCAATCAGCTCAGCCGCGAGTGGTGGCGAAAAAGGAGACTATCCAGTTTCTATCAGTATTAACGTTACGCTAAAACCGGAGGTAGCCAAGCAATGAAAAAAGGTTTAACTGCTAGTTCGGCACGCATTGTCTTAGCGCTGTTTCTTCTTATAATCTTAGCAGCGATGGTTGCCGGATCGTACTTCGCTTATTCTTTTTTAAGCACCACATCGAAAGAAGTCGCCGATATGCAAACAGAAGCTTCAGCTGTCGATATGAAAATTCAAAATTTACTGAAATTGAAAGACCAGCTAGAGAAAAATCCGGTGGCTACTAAAAAAGCAGAGCAGATTGTTGCCGAGTCAAAAAGCTACCAGTACCAGAACCAGATCATCAACGATCTATCTATTTACGCCGCCAAGGCAAACGTACCGATACAATCGTTCACTTTCCAGGACAGCAGCACTTCCGCCAAGTCATCTTCGTCAAGCAGCCAAACCACCGCTAAAAAGCCAACTTCAGTGAACGGCGTAAAAAGTATCACGGTATCCATTCAGCTCGGCGACAAAGTCCCTTACAACAATCTACTACATTTCCTGTATCTGGTGGAAAATAACGTGACACGAATGCAGATTTCCGGCGTGTCGATATCCAGAGGCGAACAGCGAGGCGAAGTCTCAGCGCAATCATTAGAATTGGGAGTATACGTACGATGAAAGACTCATCACTATCAGCACAACTAGAACCTATCATAAAGCCCGTTGCCAAGTTCTTATGGCGGTTTCATGTCATGCTTTACAGCTTCATCGTAATTGGCGGCGTGGCAGTGGTTATCGTCTTATTTATCAGCCTATTATCAACCTCGCCCGACCAATCTCAAACCACAGAAATCGTCTTTGATAAAAAAACTATTAAGTCAATCGAGAACTTTGAGCCAGCTAGCTCATCAATTGATTCATTCTCGCTTCCTGCAGGCAGATCAAATCCATTTGCCGAATAAAGCATAAATAGATTATAATAAGGGTATGTTAATAGCTGCCGATAGATTTATACATATGCCAGTAATGAGCCTGCAGACTGGTTCTGAGTTAGCGCGAACTTCTAGAGAAATTATTGACCCGCGAAACTTATCAATCGTAGCGTATGAACTTGAAGGCAGACTGCTTGATCAAAACCCAAGCCTTCTAAGGGTAGCAGACGTCCGCGAGATCGGACCGCTTGGTATGATTATTGACTCTGTTGACGAGCTGGTCAGCGTTAGCGATGTTATTGAACTTAAGAAAATTTATGAGATCAATTTTTCACTAAACGACAAAACTGTCATTGATGAAAAGAAACATAAAATCGGCAAAGTCATCGGCTACACGATAACCGCTGGTGATTTCCTGATTCAGCAGCTGCGCATTCGGCGGCCATTTCTGAAAAGCTTTGGCGACACCGAACTATTAATTCATCGTTCGCAGATAATTAAGGTTACTGACACGCAAATCGTTGTCAAATCCGCCACCGTTTCGCATAAAATTGAAAAACGTCAGCAAGCAGCGCCAGCGACCCGCTACGAAAATCCTTTCCGAAAACAACCGCGCACCCAGCCAGAATCAACAGACAGGCGCTAGTTTTTAATCGTTATTCGTATCGCTTAAGGCGGATTTTATATCATCGTACGAAAATCCTTGCCGCGCCAGATACGCCATAAATTTTTGCTGATCGCCGGCGTATTTATGGCGTTTTTTAGCGATAATTTTTTGCAACTCCTCGTCGTCGGAGCGGATATTTTCGCTGATTAATTGCTCTATCGTCTCGCGGTCAATTCCCTTTTGCACCAATTCTAATTTTAGCCGCCTGACACTAGTGCCTTTCTGTAAAAAACGATGTTCCAGCCAAAAGCGGGCAAACTTTTCATCATCGAGGTATTTTTTCTCAATCAATCGCGCCAGCACCCGCTCGGTAATTTCCGACTTCACGCCCGGACGCTCGGTAATTTTACCAGTCTTTGGCGAACGCTTCTTAGCCGGTCTAGTTTTACGCCGCAAATAATCGCGCATCTCTTTAACCGAGCGCGGCCGCGCCAAGCAATACTCCATGGCCCGGGCGTACAGCTTACCAAACTGGCTCTCAACCTCCAGCGCCGCCAATTCTTCGTCGGTATATTCGCATCCAACCTTCAGCCCCAACTCGCCCACCTGAAAGATATCAAGACTGAAGCGGTACTTGCCGTCAACACTCACATTAACACGGTTTTTATCGCGAGCCTGAAGAGAAATGTCAGTAATCTTCATGTAGTGCTTTAAGTTGTTTCTCTGCCAGTTCACGTTGTGCACGAAACTCCTGCTCAAACTTAGCACCGACCCATTCTGAACCACGCTGCTTCAAGTCATTAAAATAGAAATCACAAATAACAGACCGAACGCCTCCCTCGATACTATCCAAATCAACACTCCTATCCGCCTCCGCTATAAGACAGCCAATTGCGTTATATATTTCAGTAGTTTTATCATCTTCATTTAGGAAGTTTAGTGAGATTTTCTGCCCAAGTATACCATTTTGAAACAGCGTATCAGCAATCATTACCGCACGATGATACGAGTCGAGCAGTGCTCGCATTTCATCATCTCTCATTCCTACACCTCCGCTTCCTTGACCTTCTCGCGAACTTTCTGGTCAATTTCTGCCAAAACCTCAGGATTTTCTTTCAGATACAATTTAGTTTTATCGCGGCCTTGACCGATGGTTTCGCCGTTATATTTGTAAAAGGCACCAGATTTTTCGACAATGCCGTGCGTAGCTGCTAGGTCCAAAATATCGCCAGTTTTAGAAATGCCTTCGTTATACATAATGTCAAACTCAGCGATGCGGAATGGCGGCGCAATCTTATTTTTCACCACCTTGATCTTGGTACGGTTACCGAGGATATCATCGCCAACCTTGATCTGCCCAATCCGGCGAATATCCACCCGCTGTGAAGCATAAAACTTCAGTGCATTACCACCTGTCGTGGTCTCAGGATTGCCAAACATCACACCAATTTTCATGCGAATCTGGTTGATGAAAATCACCGTCGCTTTCGATTTGTTGATGATACCAGTCAATTTACGCAGTGCTTGGCTCATCAGCCGCGCCTGCAGACCCATGTGCGAATCACCCATATCACCGTCAATCTCTGCTTGCGGGGTTAATGCCGCCACCGAGTCCACCACGATCAGATCTACCGCATTTGAGCGCACCAAGGTTTCAGTAATTTCTAGCGCCTGCTCGCCGTTGTCTGGCTGCGACACCAGCAGATTTTCAGTGTCGACACCTAGGCGCTTAGCGTAGGCCGGGTCAAGCGCGTGCTCAGCGTCGATGAATGCTGCCGTACCGCCCTGCTTTTGGATTTCGGCGATAGCGTGGAGCGTTAGAGTTGTCTTACCCGAACTTTCGGGGCCATAAATCTCAATGATGCGCCCCTTTGGGTAACCGCCACCCAGCGCCAAATCGAGGCTCAGCGAACCCGATGGAATCACTTCAACATCAACCTTGTGCGCCTCGCCGAGCTTCATGATCGAACCATCACCAAACTGCTTGGTGATTTGATCCATAGCCAGGCCCAGCGCTTTTAACTTGCCGTCATCAGTCTTTTTCTCAGCCGCTACTGTCTTGTCCGTTTTCTTGTCGTCTGCTTTCGCCATAACGTTCCCCTCCTTAGTTGTTAGTTTTATTATACCGATTTGTTGCTATATTTGCTATAATTAGTCTATGAATAAGCGAAATGGTTTTACTGTTATTGAATTATTGGTCGTTATAGCTTTCTTAATTGCAGTCGCAGTTTTGGGATTTTTCCAGCTGTCAAAGATACGCGATGAGTCTGACAACACTAAAAAACGCACCGCCATAAACGCCATGTACTACAGCCTGGAAGAAGGTTTTTATGCTAAAAACGGCTATTATCCGGAGAAAATAGAAGACAAAACCTTACTGACTATGGACACGGCTTTATTAAACGATCCGAACAATAAAAAAATAGGCGACAGGGCAAGCGCTTACCGCTACGAAGCAGCAAATTGCAGCAACGGCAAATGCAAATCTTACAAACTGCGCGCCGTGCTAGCTGGCGAAGACGACTACATCAAGGAAAGCCGCCACAAATAATCTAATCGTCGCAGACAGGACGGCCGTTTTTAAAGTCTTCAATCGCATTATTTATGATAGCGATTTGCTGGCGCGGATTAGCAACATACTGAAAGATGTAAGTTGTCTCCTCGCCCTCCGTACTAAGACGAATCGTCCCGTAATTAAGAATTGTTTGGATAATTCCCGACTGGCGAAAACTAGCGTCCTCGATGCTACCCAAGCTCACTGTCTGTTCGTGGCGCGACACTAAGCTTTCCTGAATTTCCTGAATGACGCTTTCGTTTGTTAAATAGAACTGATTTTGCAAATAAATCCACAACGCTACCGCGCCGCCCAAAGCCACTAAACCGATAAACAACAACGCTATACCAAAGACGGTCGTCAGCGATGGCATGCCGGAAATTATTGAATCGGCAGCTAACGATGGATATGTCACCACAAACACCATAATAGCAACGATAAGCAATACGGCAACAGCGACTGGAATAATCATACCAATCGGATGGCGTTTAATATCCAAAATGACATATTCGCCTTCGCTCAAATTCAAATCCGGATAGCGTGCAACCGACTCGTCATGCTTTGCTTTAACCTCGTCGCTAATCATAAACGGCTTGGGATCAATCTCTCTGGCAACATGCACCACCTGCGGCTCGTTAGCATATTGGCTGCGAATTCGCGGATCAAAATTTTCGCCATCAATTATCTCTGGACGCGAAGTCACGTGAGACATCGTCTGCCCAACGACAGGTGCCGGCTGTCCAGTCTGCGGCGGATGATGATACAGCGGACGCCCATCAGCGTCGTAGGCCACTGGCTGCGTTAAATCTTCTGACGATGATTGCGGCTTCATGACCATATTATAGCATGATCTGCACTATGATGAGCCTGCTTTTCGACGATAAATTTCGTGTGTTTGCCCATAGCGGCTCCTAGTTAAGTTTGCTACTTTCATTAAATCATAAAAGGCCGCAGAATACGAGCGCTATTTCTGGAGATGCCGCTTCGCCTTAATCGTCACCCGGCGGCCGCGCGGCGTACGCTCGATGAAGCCGATTTGCAGTAGATACGGCTCGTAAAAATCCTCAATCGTCGTTGCTTCGTCGCCAGTCAGGGCAGCAATGGTGGTTAGCCCCACCGGGTTATCGCCGTAATTTTCCAGGATTGATTGCAGTAAATTACGGTCGGCTGGGTCTAATCCTAGCTCGTCTACTTCCAACATTTCTAGCGCACTCGCTGTCGTTTTCACATCAATTATGCCATCACCATTCACGTCAGCATAGTCGCGCACGCGCTTGAGTAGGCGATTAGCGATGCGCGGCGTCAGGCGGGCCCGCGTTGATAACAAGTTCGCCGCTTCATACCGAATTGACGATTCTAAAATAGCTGCACTCCGCGTCACAATTTTAGCGATATCCTCTGGCTCATAAAACTCCAAGCGATAAATATGCCCAAATCGATCGCGCAGTGGGGCTGCCAGACTACCCGTCCGCGTCGTCGCGCCAATCACCGTAAACCGCGGCAGATCCAGCCGAATTGACCGAGCTGCCGGCCCTTTGCCGATGACGATATCCAGCTTGAAATCTTCCATGGCCGAATATAAAATCTCTTCCACCGCCCGGCCGAGCCGATGAATCTCATCAATGAACAAAATATCGCCGTCTGCCAAATTGGTCAAAATTGACGCCAAATCACCCGCCTTTTCAATGGCCGGGCCGCTGGTAATGCGCAAATTCGTGCCCATCTCGTTAGCGATCACCGTCGCCATGGTCGTCTTGCCCAATCCTGGCGGGCCGTAGAGTAGCACATGATCCAGCGGCTCGCTACGCTTCTTCGCCGCCTCAATCGCCAACCTCAGATTACGTTTCAACCGCTCCTGGCCAACATACTCGCTAAAACTCTGCGGACGCAGACTGACTTCAATCCGCTGCTCCTCGGCGTCATCATCATGCGGACTGGTATCGACTATTCTTTGAATTGCCATTATAAGCTCCTGTAATATTCTTTTAGCATCTTAGCCATAAGTCGCTGCCGCTGTTTTAAAAATTCTTCATAATCAACAGCCACCGCCTTCATTAATAAAATTGGAATTGCATTATCACTAAAGTTGCTTTTTAGTTCATCCTCGCCAGTAATATCACTGTGATGGTCATTTTTATTACTTAAAATATCGCTTAAGTAATCGCGAGGGGCTAAATCTCCGACTGAAATATTTATATCATTGCGCAGATGTACAAAATTAGCAATTCTATTGTATTTAGTTTTATCATAGCCATGCTTAACTAAATAATTTTTAGGAAAAATGTGATGCACGTCATCAGTCGCCAAATCTCTGGCAATATTATTTTTCGACAAGAAGCCTTGCTTTAGTAATTTATTCTGCGCCGCAACAAACATGTGCCAAAACGGATTATTTATCGTCGGCTTATCAAGCTCGTCAACCAATGTTGAATCCCAAAATATATCAGACAACTCCTGCTTTTCCAGCGTAGCAACAAATTTAGCCAAATCTCCAGGATTTTGAATCCGTTTAATATCCTGCTCAAACTTAGTTTCAAAACTGCCGGAATGGCGACCAGTCAGTAGCGAAATTGTCAGCAATCTACGAACTAGCGAATTAGCTTCGGCATGATTTTCGCCAATATCAAATAGCCGCAGGTACATTGCATAAGCGTAATTAACTGCATTGCGAGCAATCAACATACTAGGTTCATCATAACCGCTGCCGCGCAAAATGTTTTGCACAAAATGCTTAAATTTATTTTCGTTTGTAAATTGGTACAAGCCCTTCTCAAGCTTTCGGAAGGACTCGTCGGCAATTTCTTTTTCATCCTGGCGAGTTTCAAAATTACGGCCCGAAAGCAATGCCACGATATCGCCAAGCTTACCCCTCGCAAACTGCGTCAAACCAACAACCCGAATAATATCATTATAAGATGGGTCATACAGGTCGTCTGTTTCATTTTTAAGCCAAGATATTTTCGTAAAATAATCAGTTTTAGCAAATTCTGTATCGTTTTCCTTAATAATATCAAACTGCTCTGGGGCAACCGACAGATGTGCAAAATAATCAATAAATTTACGGAGTTTCATGCCCATTTCATCGCCCGGCTCGTTCTCATAAACCGCAATTTTACTCATTGCAAAATCGGCATTACTGAGATTAACGCCGCTGGCATTAATTCGGACAAATATTTCATTTACTATATTGATATCCAAAGACGGACTAAGCTGGATTTCACCAATTTGCTTATTTTTAATTTGGATCAAACGGTTAAGTCGCGTATTAACCTCTTGGCGCGTTAACGACGGATTTTTTTCTGCATATTCTTCAACAAACGTCAGCGTATCATAGCCGTTTACCATCACTTCAGCAATATCGCTAATCCATTCTTTACCGCGAATAGTTGAAACTGTACGAGTACGAAACTCCTCAGTCAGCGGATTAAACGATATAGCAATCCGTTTTTTCTTATATTTTTTATCTATCACATCAAGCCCGCTAATCGCTGCCCTGAGTGCAGTGATACGTTGCTGGCCATCAATCAAAATACGCTTGCCCTGCGACGTCGACCCATCCTTCAGCTTCACGTCTGGGTTTTGCCAAGTAATGATATAGCCGACTGGATAGCCTTGATATAACGAATCCATCAAATCGCGTACCTGCCAACTCATCCATACAAACGGCCGCTGGATCTCCGGAATGGCAATTGCACCGCTTTCTACCCAGGCCAGAATAGTACTAATTGGCGTTTGATTAAGAGAAAATTTTGTATCTTCCATATATGTCTATTATAGCACCCTGAGAATTATACCCGCACGCTAGTTCATGCTATAATATTCCTATTACAAACTGCCGATAGGAGGAGTTCTCAATGCCAAATTCAACGCCAGAAGTCAAAAAAGACGTAAGAGAGATATACAACCAAGTTCCAGAGGGAATTAGGCTAATGTCAGAAGCAGTGCCGTATCTTTTGGCAATATTAGAGTTAAAACCTTCCGACGAATCTAAAGGTATTGAGTCGCAAAGAACCGCAATTGATATACGAAGAATTAGCGACACCCTAACAGAGCGAGGGTATGGCAATTTTGAACAGACGAAAGAATACGATGATCCTAAATCAAAAGAAATCGCGAGACATATTATTGAATTAACGACAAGATATCCATTCTTAGGGTGCAGCAAAAAAGCATCAGAAGAGGGAATTTCCAACAAAGAGTTGGCTGGAGAACTTATGGGTAACGTAGATATCTGTCTATACTATAATCTCTCTGGTCTATATGGAATTACCTATCTGCAGGGCCAGCAATTGCGCAGTAGTGTTCAAAGTTCCCACGACAGCAGCAGGCTAACAGTTGACGACATAGAAGATCTCATCAGAGAAGCAAGGCAAAAACTGGCAGCAGAAAACGAATCGGAGCAAGCTAGTAATTTCGATTCCTAAATAACTTTATTTCTTCAACGCCTCGGTCACCCGCTGCGCCGTCGGCAGATTAGCATCAATATTTTCCAGTGCCTTAGTGGCGTCAGCCAAAGTGTAGCCCAGAGCCATCAGCGCTTCCAGTGCCTCATCAGAAGTGTTCAGTTCAACATGGACTGGCGTGTCCGCTCGACCGTAGTGCGTTGGCAAGCCAACTTTATCGCTCAAATCAACCACCACGCGCTCGGCAGTTTTTTTACCGACGCCAGAAGCTTTTTGCACAAAAGTACTGTCGGCGTTAGCGATGGCGTTGCGTACCTGTTCCGCGTCGCCCAGGCTGAGAATTGCTAGCGCCGCCTTTGGGCCGACGCCCTGAACGGTGATCAGCATTTCAAACAGCTTCTTTGCCGCCAGACTCGAAAAACCGAATAGCTCTTCCGCCTGCTCGCGCACATGATGGTAGGTATAAAACTTGGCATCTTGGCCTAGCGCCACCGCGTCAAAATCACCAGCCGACACACTAATTTCATAGCCAACGCCGTGAACGTCAATCACGATACTGCCCGCGCCAAACTTTTCAGCTATCGTTCCCGAGAGGTGAGCAATCAAGGAGTCTGTCCTCCGCCGCCATTATTATCGCCGCTACCGCTTGGCGGTGGATTTGTTTGGCCGCCGCCATTATTATTACCATTACCTGGATTGCTTGGATTGCCGGAGCTACCAGAATCCCCCGAGCCGGAACTGCCGCCGCCCGATGTATCGCCATCGTCGCTAGAAGAAGACCCAGAGCTGCTGCAACTGCTCGTATTTCTCGAGTACTTTGTACTGTCAAATTTATCCTCATCAATAGTCACAACCCTGCGAGCCGTCCTATCGCAAACGGTTATTTTTTTCTTAGTATCAGCACAATCGCTAGCATTCTTAGAATGCTTGCCCGCGTCAAACTCATCCTCAAAAATCGACTCCATCTTTTTAGTACTCAGGTTACAAACTTCTATTTTTGGCTTAGTTTGATTACACTTGTGCGTCGGCACGGCGCTAGTTAGGAAATACTCCTTATACGTGCCTGGGCTGGAATTATCCGCCAAACCGCCATTACTGCTGCACACGCTGCGCTGCACCACATCGCCCGGCATAGTGAAGCCAGTTTTAACGCCAGATAACAATTGAGTCATCGCGCTGCGCCAAATTGGTGCTGCCGCATCAGCGCCGCCGTGACTCATCACTGCATTGTTATTATTACCAACCCAAACGCCGATAGCATACTGCGGCGTATAGCCAATCGTCCAAGCGTCGCGGTTATCATTAGTTGTGCCGGTTTTTACTGCTACAGTTTTACCGCTAATAGTCAGGCTAGAGCCAAACATACCAGCGCGCGCTGCATTATCGGATAAGATATTTGAAATCAAGTAAGCGCCGCCTTTGCTGATCGACTGCTGCTTATTGGATGCTTGCCAGTTGGCGTTCTTGCCGAATTTATCCTTGACTTCAGTAATTAAATTCAGCGACGAATATCGCTCGCCCTGGTTGGCAAAAGCTGCATAGGCATTAGTCATTTCCGTCAACCGAACTTCCGCCGAACCTAGCGCCAACGATAAACCATAGTTTTTATTCTCATCAAGCGTAGTAATACCAAGTCTTTTAGCCGCTTGAATTGACCGGCTGATGCCGTATTTTTTCATTACCAGCACGCTTGGAATGTTAAGGGAGAAGTTCAGCGCTTTGCGAGTTGTCACGTTGCCGAACCATTGGCGCGTAGCATTATATGGTATATAACCGCCAAAGTCGGTCAGCTTATCTTCAAAGACTGTCGCCGGCGTAATAACCCCGTCAGCCAAAGCCTGCGAGTAATAGATCGGTTTGAAGCTTGAACCCGGCTGGCGCGGCGTGGTCGCCATATTAACCTTGCCCCAATCAGGATTGTTGTAATCGGCGCTGCCAACCAGCGCCCGTACTTCGCCAGTTGACGGATCCACCACAACGCCGCTGGCGTTACTGCCGCCAGCCAGATTTATCCGCCTCATTTGCTTGGCAATACTTTGCTCTAATATTTGCTGCGTTTCCAAGTTCAGCGACGTCTTAACGCGGTATCCAGAACGTATTATTTTCTCATAGCCTTTCTTTTCGCCGCCGTACTTATTAATCAGTTCTTTAATAACCATCTCCGTAAAATGCGGCGCGGTTGAGTTGGTTTTTTGAGATTTACTATCAGCATACGCCAGTTGCTGCTCCTCGGCTTGCTTTTGCTGGTCCTTCGTAATATAACCCTCGTTTGCCATGCGCTTTAATACTGTTTTTTGCTGCCGCTTAGCTTCAGCAGCATCGCCGCTAACCGGCGAATACAAGCTCGGTGCCGGCAATAAGCCAACTAGCATACTACTCTCTGCCACATTCAAATCTTTCGGCAGCTTACCGAAATAAACTTTCGCTGCTTCTTCAATGCCAAAAGCATTCTCGCCGAAATAAACCGAGTTGAGATACATCGTTAAAATTTGGTCTTTATTATACCTTCGTTCAACAGCAATCGACATAAATAGCTCCTGGTATTTACGCAAAAAACTATGTTCGTCGCTCAGCAAATTATTCTTAACCAGCTGCTGCGTTAATGTCGACCCGCCGCCGTGGCGCGTCACTGCTGCCCGGAAGATACTCAGCAAATTAAAGCCGCCGTGCTTGTAAAAATCCTTATCCTCGCTAGCTATCAAAGCATGTTTCATGTCATCGGAAATTTCGCCAAGCGGCACCATATTGCGCCGATCAGCATTGCCGATGTTATAAATTTCCTTGCCAGCATTATCAGTCAGCACGATACCCGTTTTATTACGATTCATCAGCCGTTCTTGATCGCCGATATCGCGAGCATAGTAGAGATAACTGGCAATTGGCACAATCAATAAAAATAGCAGCACCGGCGCCAAGCATACTAATATCTTTTTTCGCCGGCTTAAATTCCAAAACCAGAGGCAATGCTTGTGCTGCCGCGGCTGTTTTTTCTGCTTCGATTTTACTCGGCCAATGTTAGCATACCGGCTCATGCGAGTTGTCTGCGGCTTGGCGCTGGAAGATCGTCTAACCATATCTAATATTATATCACGCCAAACGGCTCATCGCCGCATGAGTAATTGCTGCCGCCAGCGCATCAGCACAGTCGTCTGGCTTAGGCGCCTCTGTTAGTCCCAAATTCAGCCGCACCATTTCTTGTATTTGTTTTTTATCAGCCTTGCCATAGCCAGTGAGTGTTTGTTTGATTTGCAGCGGCGTATATTCAGCGATTGATATGCCAGCCCGGCGCCCTGTCAGCATCGCCACGCCGCGCGCTTCCGCTACAGAAATTGCCGTCGTCACATTGCGCGCAAAAAACAACTTTTCAATCGACATAACATCAGGTTTCGTCTCGTTAATTATCTCTGTTAGCGAATTAAATATTTCTTCCAGCCGCTCATCGGTCGGCGTATGCGCCGGCGTCGTAATCACTCCCGCCGTTACCATCTTAAATTTATTGCCGCCGCGCCTAAAATCGACAACACCAAACCCTAAAATTCCCGTTCCCGGATCAATGCCGATAATTCTCATATTACTTAATTATACTATTTCTGGTTATTTCCCGCGCGATACAAACTTGCGGATTTTTCGTCCAATTTGCGAAACTTCCCAGCGCCATTGCCACGCTCCGTAGCCAGCCGCTAGCGAACTAATACCGCCGAACGCCCACCATCCCCAAGTCGCGCCGGCAACTTGCTTAATATTTTCCGGGGCAAACGCTGCCGCCGGAGCAGTTTTTTTGGCAATTTTCCGGCAGCGGCGCGTTTTTGGATTACGCTCAAAACCTTCCGGGCATTCTTTCAAGACATCATCCGCAGACGCAATTTTCTTACAACGGCCAGTCGCCGGGTTGCGGAATTGACCGTCAGGACAAGGCTTCAGAGTCTTAGCGGCAGCTGAGGCAATCGACCGGCACCGACCCGTCGCCTCGCTGCGATAATAACCCTCTTTACACGGCGTAACGGTTTTTGCTACAGCAATTTTCCGGCAGCGGCCCGTTTCGGGATGGCGGTATTGGCCAGCCGGACACGGTGCCAAATCATCACGCGGCAGACTCTGCGATCGCAGGGTCTGAGACATCTCAACGGTACGTACATTTGCCCATTTTCCAGGTGTCGGTATCGCCCAATTCCAGCCATCGGCAAACAACGCCCACGCCGATCCGCGACGAGATTCTCGATTTGCGCCCTTCACTGCAACGGTTTGATATCTCGCCAGACCTTGAGTATCTTCAATCCAAATCGACCGATCATCTGCTGTCAAGCTCAATGCTTTGCCATCATCACGATATTTTACGACCAACATTTCTTGCGGCTGTAATAAAATCTCATCGCCAGATTCTGGATTACGGCCCCAGTGAAATGTATTTGCTATACTAGGCGCGTCGCCATACACTCCAAATCGTAACCGATATTTCCCGATGTCAATCGGCTCCGTCCCCTGATTCATCACCTCGATAAAATCAGCGCAGCTATCCAGCTGCTCTTCATCGACAAGACATTGACGTGGATTTGTCAACACTTCAGTAATCACTAAACCAGCAGCATTAACTGGAGGAAGATAATTGCCATCGTCATAAAACTTAACAGCTGCAACAGGCTTCAACTGAAAATCTTTTTGAAAAATCCCCGTTTGTTTTACTTTATTTGAACGCTGCCTATGGACGGCAATAGCAGCAGATTGACCTTCTGGAATATCATTGATCGTCTGAACAATAGCTTCATTGTAAACCAGTTCGATACGGACAATATCGTGCTGAAAATCCCGAGGCAGCTGCGGAAGCCGACGAAAACCGTAATTATCAGCGGCGTAACTTACATAGCGACCCGGCAGAATATATCCCTCAGCGTCAGTGTACTGGATTTGCTGAGTCTCGCCATTCCTATCAGTCAAACGAATTGCTACTTTACTGAGAGCTAAAGCACGATCCGACTGATTATATAGCTCAACCAGCTCAAGTCTCACGCCGCCCAAAAACGCCGTGATAGCAATATCTGGCGTTGTTGCAGTTGGAACGACAGGCGACGGAACTGGCGGCGATACGGCAGTTGACTGTGCTGATTCATTCGTTGCTGGCGATTGAGTGCCAGTAGATGCTGTGGGCTGAGATTTTGCCTGAGACGAGGTTGTCTCAATGCCAGGAGCAGGCGCGACACTTGTCTGTTGATCTCTAACAGATGAAGATATAGATTTAACATCACCTGCAGACAACTCACTTGACGGCGCCGACGGCGCGCTAGACACTACAGGAGACGAAGGTGCCACAGGAGAGTTTGTAGACAAAGAATTGTCCGGCAAGTCATTTGCACCCAGAGACGAATTTGCGCTTGCTATAGGCACAGGTAACACTAATGGTATAACTAGAGTCATAAGTAGTCCAGTACGCAAATATTTCATGCTCGCCCCTTTCTTATGTTTGACTACCCTTAGTGTAGCGTACTTTTTACTAAAATAAAAACCGCCCCGGAAAAAGGAGCGATTTTTTCTGCCATTAATTTTTATTCTGCGGTAATATCAGCATTTGTATGGACGTTCACCACATCGTCCAAACCATCCAGTGCGTCAACGACTTTCATTAATTTTTGCGCGGTTTCCGAATCAGCAATCTCAACTGGCGTATTGGCGATGTAGCGCAGTTCGGCGTCTTTTACTTTCAATCCCTGCTCGACTAATTTATTCCTAACGCTTGCCAAATCTTTCAGCTCCGTGTAAACAATGATTTCGCCGTCTTCTTCGACCGCATCCTCAGCGCCAGCATCCAGCACTTGTAATAGCGATTCCTCGCCCGTACCTTCCACGGTGATCACCCCCTTGCGGGTAAACTGAAACGCCACACTGCCGGCGTCAGCGATTCGTCCGCCGTTTTTAACCAATGCCGTTTTTACTTCCGGCAGCGTGCGATTACGATTATCGGTCGCTGTTTCAATGATAATGCCAACACCGCCAGGACCGTAACCTTCATAGGTAATTTCCTCCAGTGCCGCCGCGCTCTTATCCGCCACGCGGTCAATTGCTCGCTGAATATTAGCGCTCGGCATGTTAGCAGCCTTGGCTTTTTCAATCGCCATTGCCAAACTTGAATTGAGCGCCGGGTCGGTGCCGCCGCGTGCTGCGATCGCAATTTGATTACCCAATTTCGTGAAAATTGCGCCGCGCTTAGCATCAACAATTGCTTTCTGCCGGTGCGTCGTTGCCCATTTACTATGTCCTGACATACTATCTCCTACCGTTTATTTGCTATTTCAATCTGTTACTATTATACACTACTCCACGATATTCACCTGGATGAGATCTAACTTCGTCTGCTTCTTCATCCACCACATAGCGCCAAGCATCGACACATACATCAAACCACATTGCCACCAAGTAATATTTACCTCCATCTGCGCCCACTCCAGCCCCGCCAGCCAATTGGCCGCCTGAATCATATAGCCCAGCAGCCAGGTTGTCGGCAGGGCAATGGCCGCGCCAATCATCGGCACTACGGCCAGCACGCCTGACACAAACGTCAGCAACATCGCCAGCGGCACGAACGGCAAAATCAGCATATTAGCAATCAGCGCCACATTACTAACCACGCCAAAGCTCATCATCAACAGCGGCAGCGTCACAATCTGTGCTGACAGCGTCTCGATCAAAATTTGCCGAAACGTACCGGGGCCTTTGTCACCAAAGAAATACTTGTGCAGCAGCGGCGCCAGAATGATCACGCCCGTAAACGACGCGAAGCTCAGTTGCCAGCCTAAATCGCCCCAGCCAAATTGCGGATTAACTAGCAGGGTAATTGCCGCCGAAACTGGTAACAGCACCAGCGGATGAATCGTCCGGCCATAATACCAGGCTGCCAAACTGAGTCCCGCCACCAACCCAGCCCGCGACATGCTCGGACTCAAACCCGTTACCGCCATGAAGCCAAGGATCATCGTTGCCGCGCTGAGCATTGCCAAATATTTTGACCGCTTGGCAAATAACCGCCGCGCCAGACGCACCAAAATTGTCAAATTATAACCACTGGCTACCACGATGTGCGTCAGACCGACAATCTTTAGATTGTCGCTTAACTCCGTCGGCATGGCTCGCCGCAGCCCCAACAAAAATCCCAAACCCAGCGCCGACTCGGACTCTGGAATATGTTTGCGCACCCGCTCAGCAAACCAGTCGCGCACCCCAACCGCCACGTCACCGGGAACTGGACGCTTGACACTACCAATTTTCGCCCGATACATACTCGCCGAAAAAGCCCCAAACCCCGCCGTCAATTTTCCTTGAACCTGGACGATATCGCTGCGTTTGATGGGACGCTTGTCGGCCGTCACCACCCACAATTGTCCTGCCAACTTCTCGCCATTGACCCGTAAATCACTCAGCCGCAATACCGTTTGCCCTTTCTTATCAATGTCAGGATCCTCCAAAACACGGCCTTGAATAACCGCACTTTTACCAATGAGCGAGTCATAAACTTCCAAGCCCGCTCGGCCCAGTTCACCGCGCCACAGCCCGACCAACCCACCAGAAATAACTGCCACAATCATCAATAACCGCCACCGCCAGACCAGCGCCGGCACAAACAATACCAGCCCGCCAAATAACGCCAGCATATTAAATTCGACCGACCGCGGCAAATAATGAACCGCAATTACGCCGACTGTCAGCCCCAAGCACCACGCCGCCACCAGCCAAGAAATATGCAATTTTTCGGTCAGCCTGCGTATCGCCATGTATTTAGTATGACATATGGTACATGTTGTTAAAAATTATAGCTTATCTTCCGGGGATGCTTGCTTCTTTATATATACTCGTGCATTTTGGACAACGATATGTCTTTAGAAAGCTTGTCGATAAATTCTTCGGGCGGCAACATCCCGTCATATCTCCCTGAATAATTTCTATAGAAAGCTTCATATAACTCGTATACTACACTCTTAGATGGAGACTCGCCTCCTGACGGCATCATACCGGGTATATCTGTAATAAACTGCGCGGGTTCAGCTACTGCTTCATCGTACGGATCAATACTATTTATAGCCAAAGCCTGGCTCAGCTCACCCCAGAAATATCCTTGCAGCGAGCTTTTTCCTCCATAAATACGCATCAGTAACTCCTGGACAGACTCTTTTTTAGTCTCAGTACAAACTTCTTTAATACCCGCAATAAAATCGCGAAACGCTTCCGCGTACTCTCGGTCAGTTTGTTTAATTTGATCAGTAACCAGCTCATCCGGATCTGTAAGACCCCTTTTCTCAAGACCATGTTTTATACGAAGGTTTCTACCGTCAAGCTTCTCTTGAATCCCTTCTATACCCTTAATAGCAGAAGATCGGCTGTGTCCAAAATGTCTTATTTTAGAGACTATTATTTCTTTATGGTCATCATCAAGATCGCAGTTGTTATGAACATCTTCTAATACCCTTCTAATTAGCTCCGGCATGCCAGTAGTTTTATGCCCTTGCCATTCTGCAAAACCATACTCTTCTAAAACTTCATCAGCTTGATCCCAGAATGAATCAAATCGCTGCTGCTGGTCAACCGGCACTCCGCCAATATAATAGACATTGCTTGATTGTCTGTTATCTAGCGATCCTGTTTGCGCGTCCTCGTCAATACACGAGTCAGGTGCTAGTAAGTTGACGGAAAAATCAACTTTTTCCATTTTAGACAGCTCGCAGGAAACCCCTCTCATATATTTCTCAAATAGTCTCCTATCTCGATGGCGACGATAAAGCGAACTTAACCCGCCGCCAATCGCCGAAGCGGCGGTAGCTATAGCCACACTCGTCGGCGTAGTAATATCAAATAAGCCCATCAAACTACCCACCGCGCCCGAAGCAACAGCTGCTTTTATTCCAGTCCAACCCATATCAAGAGGAATGCTTCGCCGGCGTCCTTTTTCTAAAAGTTCGTCGCCGCGTCGCAAAAGCTTATCAATTGTCATATAATTTCTGCTACCGTACACAGTCCCAAACATATTGTCGTGCGGCTCCGGATCCATGCTACGTTTACGACCTATCTGTATATTGTTAGAATATCCGACAACTTCTCCCGTTGTTGGATGGAGAACTTCATGCCCGACAGAAAATACCGGATAACCGCAGTAGGATCCAACGAAATTACCTAAATCACCATTTCTATATTCTTCTACTATTCCTTCATACCGAGGAGGCACATCTAACCCGTCTATATACCGTCCCATCTCTCACAACTTTCTGCCACCCGAAAATAAAATATCTGACCCACTACGCCAGATATTAATTATATGGAGGGCCCACCGGGGCTTGAACCCGGGACACCCTGCTTAAAAGGCAGGTGCTCTAACCAGCTGAGCTATGGGCCCGTCATACTTTTGCCAGGACAACTTGTCCGTTACCCTATGCTACCACGAACTGTTTAGCGCGTCAATGTTTCTTCAGGCTGCGGCTGCTCGCGGCAAATAATGAATAGTAATCGTACCAATAATCAGCTCTAGACACCACGCCGCTACCAACCAAAAAATGTGTAGTTTATCGGTCAATTTATGTATCATCATACGTCTTTAATTGACATATCTACCTAAAAATGTAGTAGATGTTTCAATGTCAGGATATTTTTTAGAACATATTCTCCGAAATATTCCATATAGTCGCTTCAACTCACCGGTGGAAGGTAATTGATGCATATCCTTCTGTGTAACCATTTTGGGCAAGTCCAAAATAAACTGCACCGGTCGAGAGACGGATTCATCATAAGGATCGACATCGTTTCTAGCCAAAATTTCGCTGAGCTCTCCCCAGAAAAGTCTTTGCAAATCACTTCCTGCTTCATAAGTTTTTATTAAGTTAGTTTGGATGGTTCTCCTCTTTGAAAGGATAACAGCTTCTCGCAGTTTTGTAACAAATCCACGAAAATCCTCTCTATACTAACGGTCAATATTTCCAATTTGCTGAGCTAATATCTTCTGAGGATTATTTCCTGGCAGTAAACCAGCAAACCCTACTTGCGCCGCATCATCTTTATGACCAAGTAATTTTAACAACACTCCCCGAGCGAATGCTGCCACATCCTTCTTTTTATCCGACGCCGGCTGCTCAGCATCATACTGCTGAAGAATTTTTTCTGACTCAACTTTTCCCTGCAACTGCTGCATATTGCTAACTGCACGCTCACGACAATGCACAAAAGATTTTATCGCATCACCCACCATGCTTTTTTCGTCATAGTTAAATGTATCATCGCCATCAACGTCATCGAGTATTCGCTGGAGGAGCGCCGACATGCCCGCAGATTCATACCCCTGCAACTCTGCAAAGCCATATTCTCCTAAAATCTTATCAGCACGACGCCAAAAACGATCAGCCCGTCGTTGTTGATCGATCGGCATATCACCGATAAGATAGACATTGCTTGATTGTCTGTTATCTGGCGATCCTGTTTGACTGTCCTCGTCAATACACGAGTCAGGTGCTAGTAAGTTGACGGAAATAGTAGCCTTATCCATACTAGATAGATAATCAGAGAATTCTTCAATATAAGACCTAAAATCTTCTTCGATTTTGCGACGAGAATTAACAAACTTCAGACCGCCAATAGCCACTGCAACAACAGCTCCAGTCAAGCTAATTTCTGGAGAGTAATTAAACCATTCTAACAAGCCACCTGTCACACCTGCAAGCGCCGACGATTTCAACACAGCTGAGCCTACATCAGCGAGAAGGTTTTGCCGGTCTTCTTTTCTCAAAAAACGATTGCTATCTTCTAAAAAGTGCTCTGTAATTTTTTTATAGCGGATACTTGAGCCGGTTCTATCCTCACACCCTATCTGCATAGCACTACAATACCCAACAATTTCGCCTGTTGTCGGATGACTAACAGTTTCTCGGCTACTATAAAACACGGGTATACCACAGCGAATTCCAACGAAATTGCCTAAATCACCGTCCTTAAACTCTCCTGCTATAGTCGCGCGCCGGCGAGGCAAATCTAGTCTATCTATACACCTATCCACTTCCAACAACTTTCTGCCGCACCCGAAAATAAAAAATCTGACCCGCTACGCCAGATAATCCTTATTTTAATAATATACGAAGGATCAGCCGGATCTTAAACCCGGTACACACACCCTGCTTAAAGGGTAGGTGCTCTGCTATACTAACACTAACCGCCTAGAACGTCAATGTTTCTTCGAGCCAGAGCCGCTCTTCGCCGTATGCACCAAGAATTCGTCGACCACCCCCAACACCAGACCAGTTGTTGCTATATACCGCCAAGCACCGGCAAACATTTTATATAACTCCAAAGCCTGGCCGTCCAGCGACATAAACTTGCCAAGCGGCATGACTAGCAAAGCTGCCGCCAGAAAAGCGATACCCGCCGCAGAAACAATCTTCATATGCTTTTTCTGGTACTTTGGCCCGCTAGCCAGCAGCGCGAACAATGGCGCTAACAATAATAATAAAATTGCAATCACGCCGTTCGGCAGCCAATCCAGCTCCATGCCGAAGCCGTCCAATATGCTGCCCAGCCAACTTGACCACCACTCAGCCAGTAAAAAACCAGCAGCCAGCGCCAATGCCAGCGGCCCGAACCGGCGCGACGACACGAATGCAGCTGCGAAAATCACCGCCACAATTACGCCAAATAAAATCGCAACGCTCACTTCTGATCCTCCAGCTCAAACCTGACCGACAACCCCGGCTTAATTCCAAACTTTTTTGCTATGCCCGCCCGCGTCTCTAAAACATAGCGTGCCGGCATCGGCGATTTATACACTTGATGCGGCTCAAAATCCGGCTCGACGCTATTCTCGACATGGACGACCTTTTTCTTATTGTTCAGCCAAATGATATCAATTGATGTTTCCATATCTTTCATCCATATCGGTATATCGCCGTCTTTATCAAATACAAAAATCATCGCCTCATCCCTGGCAATTTGTGCCCGTCCAGCTAAACCTTTTTCTTTTGCTGCGTCATCCTTAGCGATTTGCGCCCGCAGAATCGCCTTGCCCGCGTAAACTGTTGTGGTTTTCATATTCATAGTTGTTTTTGCAGAAAATATCGCCCAGCCAATCATCCCCAAAACGCCAAGGATTATCAACCACTTCATTACCGTTTGAGCTGCCTGCATAACCTTATTATAACAAGTTTTATGAGAGCCGATACAGATTCATGCGCCAATGCGGTCTTTTTTGCTGCCGCGCTTGGCATTGCGGTCAATATAATCAATGATTCTGCCAGCCACATTACGGCCCGTAACTTTTTCAATGCCAAATCCTGGGCTGGCGTTCACCTCCAGCACCAATGCGCCGCGCTCCGAACGCATAAAATCGACGCCAGCCACCGTCAAGCCCATCGCTTTGGCGGCTTTGATGCACGTTTTCCGCTCGTCAGGAGTCAGTTTCACAATTTCTCCCAATCCGCCCTTATGCAGATTACTGCGAAAATCATCGTCCAAGCTCTGCCGCTTCATACTGGCCACCACCTGGCTGCCAACCACAAATGCTCGAATATCCGTGCCAGCCGACTCTTTGATAAACTCTTGTAGCAGCACGTTTGTGCCGTCAGAATCACTGAGGTAAAACGCTTGCATAACCGACTTAGCGGCTTTAATTGTCTCCGCCAGTACCACGCCGTTGCCATGCGTACCGCGCGCCAGCTTGATAATCGCCGGCGTACCGCCAATCTCATCCAAGAGCACATCGATATCCGTTTCATTGCGCGAGAACACCGTCTTCGGGATTGCCACGCCAGCCCGCGCTAACAGCTGCGTCGAACGTAATTTATCCCGCGCCCGCGTAATGGCGATTGACCGGTTCATAAAAAACGCTTGCGGATTCGCCATTTCCAATTGCCGCAGCACTGCCGTCCCGTAACGCGTCATATAGCTAGCAATCCGCGGAATAAATACATCAAAATTGCCGATTTCCCTGCCGCGATAAATGACTTTCGGATGCTGCTCATCGATTGACACATAGCAATTCTTATACTTGATAACCTTGACCTGATGTCCGTGTTTTTCGGCCTCTTCTTTCAGGCGAAGCGTGGAGTAGTTGGCATTACCATTGCTTAGTATTGCGATATTCATGATGCCTCCTCCTTTGGTTTATGGTATTTTTTATAAAACTTATGCGGATTTTTAGCTAGTTCTTTGTTCAATGCTTTATTATCTGTAGCATATTTGTATTGATGAGCAAGACCTCTTTCGCGCACATCAACTAAAAACTTACCTGCTATAGTACGACGACCTATCAAAACTGGATACAAATTGGCAGAACGGTCTGATAGATTAAACAACGCTTTAATTCTACGCCCTTTTACAGTTACCTTAAAGTGTGTTCTGTAGCGAATCTGTTCATGTCCTGACGAACTGCGCACTTTTGCTACCATATAATCTGTTCTCTTAAAAATCTTCCCATTGTAGTAGGGCGAGCCCTCGCCAAATAATGCGAACCTCAACACTCCATCCTTATCTACACGAATTTTTGTTGCCCACACCGCACTTGAATCAGCCCCCGTATCAATTTTAGCCGGCACACCGACAGCCCGTTTCCCAAAATCAACATGCGTAGTACTACCGATTATGCTTTTCTCGATCATTACGACCCACCATTTCTAGTAGCATCTCGCTATATTTTTGAGCTTTTTCCTCCTTGAATGAACCCGATGAAACTTGAGGTGCATTGTTAATTTCGAGCAAATACGGCTCGCCGTCAGCAGCAAACATTACGTCCACGCCAGCTACTTGTAATTTTGTTACTTCAGCTGCTTTTATACACATGTCAATAACCTTTTGCTGTATTGACTCAACTGGCACGATACGCGCACTACCGCCTTGAGATGTATTATTCAAATGAGAAACACCATCGCCCTTTCTTTCGATAGCTAACACCGGTTTACCATCAAAAATCAATATTCTTAGGTCGCCTTGATTGGCAATAAATTGTTGCAGCATAAAACGTTTGCCTGGATTATCATTATGGATCTGGTCTACTTCTGCCGCAGAATGTACCAAAAAGTTTAATCTCCCTTTTGAACCTTCGTTATCCTTTAATATTACCTCATCGCCAAATTCAGCAAATCGCCGCTTCATCTCATCAACATTTCCATAAAAGGTATGCGGCCAATTTCTAATGCCATTAAACCATAACAAAAACTGGGTACCTATTTTACTATCAAGCATTAATCGATTGAGATAACCATCAGTATAACGAATGCCAAAATATTCACAATATTGGACTATCGCCTGAGCCTCATTTATCATTTTACCAATATGACGAATAACAACTAAATCAAAATCACGAAGGTCAAAGCTCTTTCCTGGATGATAAATCGCGATCTTACTGGAGCTAAGTTCAAAAAATAACTCAGAAATTGCACAGTCTTCGATAACTACTTTATCGCCAACAAAACCCCGTATGTGCTCAGCAAAAGCCGTAGGCTTACGCTTACCTTCAGTACTCGCGCCGGGGGTTAACAATAAAATTTTCTTATTATTGCTATCATTTGACATACTCTTTATTATGTATAAAAATACTCATTTGTCAATGATGTCAGCCGTTCTATCCACAAAACCAACGCCGATATCCTGGGCGAATCGCTCCGCCATCACTACATAATCCTGGTGCGTTTCATCTGTTACATCGTAAATCGACGCGCCATTTGCTACCATCATGGCATTAGTTAAAATTTTAACTTCTCCATTTGCCAGAACTTTTATTATAACATATTTCATAAAATATAGCAAGAAATTGCAGTACATTTCAATCGCTGGTTGTGCTAATTAGCAAACTTATTTACAATAGACACATGGTGAGAATAATGAGAGGAAGAATTTATCCGCAAGCGGGTCTCCGTGAATACAAAAGAACTTGCGGATACCCAAGCCCTGAACATGCAGATACCGCCCCCCACGCCGTTTAAGTGGCTATCAGAATTAGGACGCATGGCATTAAATAGACTGATAACATCAAAACATAGCGACGAACCACAAAAAAAACAAAAAATCGGGACTTTCCTTGTCTACCATATTCATCCCACCATACCAGAATCAGTGATTGAGCTCGGACGTAGATATTACGGCGAAGAAGAGCAAAACGAATAACTTGCAATAGCGCCACGAAAACAGCCTCCGTCCTATCGTTTCCTTTACTTATTTTCAGGAGTTTTTTTACTTTTTCTGACGCTATTCTTTGCAACTTTTTTCTGCTTATTTCTCTGCCCCCTGGCCACCACAATTACCACTGCCGTAATAATTGACAGTCCGGCCAAAATAGCCAGTGCATAAGCATAGCCTGACAACAAGTAAATTAAAGCCAGCGTCACGCCGACAGCACCCCAGATAGTAATCAGCCGCCTGCCGAGCGCCAGGCCGATGATAACCATCAGCGAATGCTCGACCAGGAACAATATTTCCATGGCATTGTCACCCGCTAGCGCCAGGACAAGGGTCGATAAACTAAACACAGCGAGCGCCAGCACCAAATGCGCGATGGTGTATACATGAGCATACCCTAGCCAGCGCCACGACATCACCGCCCCTGAAAGAATTGCCACTGAACACAGGTATGGCACCACTATGTCGTGAACAGGCGCAATTAGCATATAAATAGCAAATAAAATACCGCACAATACTAAAAGGACGCCCGAGTCGAAATACGGAATATTCTTCTTCGGCACTCCCTCAGCTATTAGGGCGCTGCCATTGACCGCCCACGTTAGTGTTACTAGCAGCACCGCCTCGGTTGCGACACTGGCTGGCATGGCCATCAGCAGTAAAGTCATCGACCAACCGATAGCGCTCCAAAATGACGCATAATACCAATAAACTGATAATTTCTTGGTTCGCGCAGTCACGGCGGCGCCATAAAACACCGCAAAGATAATCAGTGAAACGATCGACATAAACTCAAGCTTAACGCCGAGCCATTGTGCAGTTAAGTAGAATAACAATACCAAACTTGGATGCGCCAATACCGCCATCGGCCGCCAATCCTGCTTGGCATACACTACCATATAAAGTGCCGCGACAGCCGCTAACCAGCCCAAGATTTTGAACGGCAATTCATATGTTATCGACAGATTTATCATCGGTAATATCACCGCTGGTACCGTAGCGGCCAGCAGAGTCATATCGCTAGTGATTGACGCTCGCTTATTCATCGCCAGCGACCAATATACTACCCCGAAGCCAACGAGCGTCACCCAAGCAGTGATGGTGAAATTGTCACTTAGCGGCACGCGTAGCCAATGCAAGAACAGCAACACCAAAGCAATTGTCGCCAAGTATGCTCCGCCCAGATAACCATCTTCACGCCGCCGATAAAACGCATAATACAGCAGCGCTGCTAACGGCAGCCAAACCGCTGGATGAATAGACGAAAAGACGATTAGACCAGCCGCTCCAATAGCAGAATATAGCAACAATTCGCGGCACTTAACCGCTGCCTCGCTACGGTAATTGTACAGCCACTCTACCAATAATAGTAACGACAAACCGTTCAGCCACGCCATCAAAATAGCAAGGTCTTCGCCAGCCAGCTTGAAATAAGAAGCTAGCAGTAGCGCCATCGCCAGAAGAAAAGCATGAACACCAATCACTAAGCCATAAACCTTCTCACGCCACGCAGCAATACTCATGATGATAGCAGCAACTGCCACCGAATCTGACAGATACAGCATGCCTTCTCCTGCTGGATAAGCAGTCAAAAAAGCTAATGCTATAAACACCGTCATTAACCACCAAGCGGCCGCCGCGCCATACACTAGTATTGCTTGACTTTTAGTAATATTTGGGCGCTTCAAAACCAGTAATCGGCAGACAACCGGCAGGAAAGCCATAAGCATAAAGATAGAGTAATGTGTATGCAAGGTTGTTATGGGTTCGAGGCTAAATAGCCTAACGCCAGCCGGCACTAACAAAATTCCAGACATTACTACCATACCGCCAAAACGGGCGCGGCGCAGCAATGCAAGCGCCGTAAAACTTACTGCCGATATCATACTCAGCAGGATAAATATGATCATATCTCTTAGCGGGCTTTCGACGCCAGCTATGACCAAGAAAGCAACTAGCGATACAACGAAACTAATCCACAGTACTATTTCGTACTGCTTATCGGGCTGCTTTTGGACGTACATCGATCTGACGGACCAAATCATATTACCAAGCGCCGCTACCCCAAGCGCTACACCCATAACCAGCCTGTCGTTATTCGATAAGTACAGCGCAAAACTAGCAGTCATCGCCATCAGCAGCACGCGCGCCGTCGTTAGTTCATACGTGCGCATATCCTTTGATTTCTCGACAAGAGCCACAGTAAAATAATATATAACGCTGATGAGCAGCAGCATGCTGACGTCAAGCGTGCCCATATGTACCGACGAACCGATAGCGAGAAGTAAAGTAGACGGGACGATAAACGGATTAACCAGCGTCAACGGCTCGGTGAATTGGCGTGGAAAACGACTAGAAAAATACGCAGCCAAGGTCATCAGGCACCCGAATAATAACACCACGGCATAATACCATACTAGCTGGGCATGCATAACAGCTGGCAAGCTAGTCGTCATCGTAAACATCGATAGCAGCGAAATATAGGCGAGCGGTTGGCTATTGAGTCTGACCGTAGCATCAACGCATAAGAAAGTGCCGATGAAGGAGGTGATAAGCCAGCACAATGCCGGATCAATCCCTAAAAGCAGATGCATGCTCCAGCCGCCGATCGGCACAGCAGCCAGCGCCGTACCAATAAACGCCGTTGAGGCTGGCTTTAAGATCGGCAATCTAGCGTACAACACCTGGCCAATGACATAATAGACAAAAATAAACAGCCAGACCAAACCAAACCTGAGCTGCGCCGAAAGTTCAATCGTTTGTGCCAGCAGCAATATGCCAGCGGTCAATAATAATGATGCGGTATAGAGCGCCACATTGATGGTAGTTTGACGATTTTTCTCTTTTTCTTTATTACTGGCTGGAGATAGCCACTCGACAATCTGTGTCTTTTCGTCGGGAATATTAGTCTTTCCTTCAATTGGCGCGGCATCAGTAGGTGGCGCAGCATCAGGTTCTTCCTCCTCGTCGCCAATTAACACAAGGCCGGTAGATTGTGAAACTGCAGCTTGATTCTCGGTAATAAGCTTGGCTTGACCGTCGCTATCTTCAATTTTTGCACGTCCATTCTGCGCATCGCGCACGCCGTCCCAATAACCGCGCTGATAGTCCTCAGACTGACGAGACAACCGGTTACTGCCCCTCTGCGCTACCTTAATTATCACGATGACAATTACTAACAGAAAAATCAATTCCATGCCTAATTCCTCTTATGCTAATTTTAGTATAGCACGAGAGGGCTTTCCATGGAGAAATTTTACTACGAAAACAGACCGCGTTTCTTCGTTCCCTTAAACTGTTCCAAAAGTTCTTTCTGTTTTTTCGTTAATTTGGTTGGCGTATCAACCACTACGCCCACAATATGCGGACCGCGCGATTCACTGCGCAAATGCGGCACGCCGTGGCCCGATAGCTTAAAATCAGTACCGCTCTGCGTGCCAGCTGGGATTTTCATAGTAATAACGCCGTCCACAGTCTCCACGTCAATTTCCGTCCCTAATGCCGCATCAACCATGGAAATATGCTCTTCTGAAAGGATAATATCGCCCTCACGGGTGAACTTCTTATGCGCCTTAACGCGGATATGGATATATAAATCTCCCTTGCTGCCGCCTGCTGCCGCCTCGCCGCGTTCACGCAAGCGAATGGTCGCGCCATCATCAATCCCTGCCGGAATCTTGACAGTAATATCCTGATGCTGGCGAGTCGTACCTTTACCGCGGCAAACCGAGCATTCTTTTTCAGGAATTTTCCCCTTGCCCCGACAGGTTTCACAAGTAACCGCCTGCTGGATTTGCCCGAACAATGAATTCATCACTCGCGTTTGCTGGCCGGCGCCTTTGCAGGTCGGACATGTTTTCATACCAAATCCCGGCTCGGCACCGTTGCCATGACAGTGTTCGCACTCATCCTCCAGATTCAAGCTAATTTTCTTTTCCACGCCAAACACCGCATCTTCAAAGCTTAATGTTATGTTCGTTTCAATATCACGCCCGCGCGGACGCCCGCCGCCCGAACTGCCAGCCGCGCTGCCGAAAAACTGGCTGAAAATATCTCCCAAGCCGCCATCGCCAAAGTCAAAATGGATATTTTGCCCGCCAAAGCCGCCAAACCCTTCAAACGGATTGCCAGAAAAACCGCCGCCCGACGCGCCGCCGACGCCAGCATGGCCAAATTGATCATAGCGCTGGCGCTTTTGCTTATCCTTCAGAACTTCGTATGCTTCATTAATCTCTTTGAATTTTGCTTCGTCGCCGCCCTGTTTATCCGGGTGATATTTTACCGCCAATTTGCGAAAAGCCTTCTTTATCGCATCCTCGGAAGCGGTTTTTGACACACCTAGCACTTCATAATAATCACGCTTGCTCATATATGTTTATTATACGCTTTTAGCACTCGACGCGCAAGAGTGCTAAATTAGTCGCTCTGTTCCTGTAGGCGCATATCCAGATGGCGGCAGACTGCAAACAGCCAAGCGGCCGCGAAAAGCCCAAGTATTACTTCAACAATTACAAACCAAAAACTTCTCAAAACATAACCCTGCGCTGCCAATAAAGCCATAAAAACCGGAAAACTAAACGATAACATCCGCTGGCGGCGCGTTAAATAACTGAGGCTTGACGGCAACATCAGCATGACAGCCACCATCATAACGACTACGCCGCGCGAGAAAATAAAGTGCACTGCATGCATGGTATCGTTAGGACAAAGCGCCACGCCAATCATACAAATCGCCAGCAGTGTTATCAACCAAACAGATACCTTGGCAGTACGCAGCTGCTGCAGTTTGACATAGCCTTTAGACATGCCAACACCTATCATAATAAGCACCAAGCTTGACATAAAAACTCCGGCATTAAAGGCTAAAGCAGAATGACGGTTAACTACCGTCTCGCCCAGCCGGCTAAGACTCCAGCCCATCCAGCGCGAGTCATCAGATAGAGTTGCCGCCACCAGCACGCCAAACGTCAGAATCGCCGTATATAGTACGCAAAGAATCTGCAAGCGATTACGACGGCAAAACCGAAGAGCCAAATCTCTACTCATGATTTTATTATACCAGTAATTATAGCAAAATCGAGTTCACTCAAATAGTCTAGAAAACATAGACAAATATTTACAACTGTGGTATAATCTAATCACAGTTAGCTTAAGCAAAAAAGGCGGATGTTATGGAACGGAATATGTCACCAGAAAATAGCAACCCTAAACCTGAAGAGGCTAGACCTTTGTCTAGGCAGGAGCGTATAGAGCAGCTAAGACAGGACGAGCAACAACTAGAGCTTATTATTAAACAGCGCGACGCCGTATATAAATATCTTGGGGGAGTCGATTATGATATTTTAGTTGGTGTGTTTGTTGGTCCGGATGGCGCTGTTTGGGGTATTAAAAACAGATATGGCGGCATGGTACCTGGTGATTGGTTAGTGGTTCGCTGTGTGTCTAACGAGAGTGATGAAAATCGACCAAAAATAAAAGTAGAAGAACAAGACATAAGCAAAGTAGGAAAAACTGAGCGCTAAAGATATCCTTTTTTGCCAATTGGCATTGAAGGTGTTGATAAGCTTCATCTTGCTTGTGGTGGTCCCAGCATTAATATTTTCTGGGAAGAAGACAAAGAAAAAGATGAAGATGAAGATGAAGGTAAAGATGAAGGTAAAGGGTTAGTAGTAGCAGTAGCAGATAATCGCGGCATAGAGTTTTTGCCGCTAGATGAAATAATTAATCCAGAGATGGAGAAAAAGATAGAGGAAAAAATAAAAGCAAAGAAAGAAGCAGATGAATTCGATAGACTTGTGCAGCCTCTTAAAGAAGAAGGACTGGGAGAAGATGTAAAAATAAGAGGAGGTTTGGGTACGTCTGCCCTTTCTGGCGCCGCTCTCTCGCCAGCATCGCAAACACGCTAATAATAAATAACCAATTCAGCTGTCACATTATGACGGTTTTAGTGTTTGCTATAATTAATCCATGAAAGAAGCTGACAACAATTGCAAGCCAGAGCATAAAGAATATCCAGAAACCCCTAAGCGCATTTTTAGAAAGATGACTGGAGTGGCCGCCAGAGCAACAGGAATCAACCTGGCTTTCGAAAAATTTCAAGAAACGCGCGACGAAGAATGGCCAAATATGACCACCAAACAAAGGTTAGGCGCTATTGCGGCAACAGCAGTTTCTTTCGGGCGGCTGGTTCGGGAAGGCGTTAAGCTTGGCAAACCAGACAGCGAACGCGGATGGATAGATACAATTGGCGACGTAATCTTTGCCGCTAGCGACGGGCTTGACGGCATGATTGCCAGAGGAACTGGCGGAAAAACTGCTTTTGGCGGATTCGCCGACCAATTGCTTGGCGACAAAGTCCCCCGTTGGATTAAGGAGTTTAGCATGGCTTCTCGCGGACGATTATCTGCAGCTCATGTGATAATACGAATAGGCCGCGACCTTTACGTTACATACCAGCGCGATAAAATAACTGAGGAAACCGGCGGTGCCGTCAGCGTTGATGCCTCGCCAAAAAGCGATCCGTTCAGCGGTAAATACAGTACTGTGAATTATCTTGTTACAAATATAGCGCTTGATTCGCCGCTGGGCGAAAATATGCCACGCTGGCTTCGTGAAACCCTAGCAACAGTAACTGACGCTCATCTGGTGGTAACAGGGATCGCTTCAGTAAAACGACTCAAGGATAGCCAGAGAAGACTGGCAAGCAAAATTGAAACAGGAAAATCTTAAGCTTAATAAAATGCTGCAATCTCATGAAACTGCAGCATTATAATTTTATAGTCTAAAACTCTGGGGCTATTTCTCGTCGACCACTTCACCTTCGACTGGTTCATCCTTGTCAGATTTTTTATCGTCCTTAGACTCGTCAGCCTTGTTGTCCTCAGCAGCTTGCTGGTACATTTTGGCGCCGATTGGCATGATGGCATCCTGCAGTGCTTTGGCTGCCGCCTCTAGCTCGTCTTTGTCGTCAGCGTCTTTGTGCTTTTCTGCTTCCTTGACCGCTTCGTTAATCGCTTTCTTGTCGTCGTCAGAAATCTTATCCTTAAACTCGTCTGGCATTTTCTTTGCCTGATAGATGGCGTTTTCTAGCTGGTTTTTAGCGTCAACGGTTTCACGCTTTTTCTTGTCCTCATCAGCGTGGAGTTCGGCTTCTTTCTGGGCTTTTTCGATGTCTTCCTTACTCATGTTGCCAGAGTTTTGGATGGTAATTGATTGCTCCTTGCCAGTACCTTTGTCCTTGGCGGTGACGTTGAGGATACCATTTGCGTCGATATTGAAGGTCACTTCAATTTGCGGCACGCCGCGCGGTGCTGGCGCGATGCCGTCAAGCACAAAGCGACCTAAACTCTTGTTGTCGTTGGCAAATTCGCGCTCACCCTGCAAAACGTGAATTTCCACTTGCGGCTGGTTGTCGGCAGCCGTCGAGAATACTTCGCTCTTGCTGGTCGGCACGGTGGTGTTGCGCTCGATCAACTTGGTTGATACGCCGCCCATCGTCTCAATACCGAGGCTCAATGGCGTCACGTCCAGCAGCAGCACATCCTTGACATCGCCAGCCAACACGCCACCCTGAATGGCTGCACCGACAGCTACCACTTCGTCTGGGTTGACACCTTGCATTGGGTCTTTACCAAACAATTTCTTGACGCGCTCGACCACCGCTGGCATACGAGTCATACCACCGACCATGACAACGTTTTGGATGTCTGATTTAGAGAGTTTGGCGTCTTTGAGCGCTTTTTCAACTGGGCCATCAAGGCGCGCTAGCAGATCTTTCACCAAATCTTCCAATTTAGCCCGCGTTAGACTCAACTCAAAGTGCTTTGGCCCGTCAGCATCAGCGGTGATGAATGGAATGTTGACTTCGTATTCAGTAACCGTTGATAGCTCCTTCTTAGCCTTTTCAGCTTCGTCCTTTAAGCGCTGCATAGCCGCATTGTCTTTGCGCAGGTCAATGCCTTCCTTAGACTTAAAATCATCCAAGAAGTAGTTAACAATGACGTTGTCAAAGTCCTCACCACCCAGGTGAGTATCACCATTCGTAGCTTTCACCTCAAACACGCCGTCGCCGAGCTCCAGGATGGAAACGTCGAAGGTACCGCCACCGAGGTCAAACACCACGATGGTTTCGTCATTTTTACCTTTTTCTAGGCCGTACGCCAAAGCAGCCGCCGTTGGCTCATTGATAATACGCTTAACTTCCAGGCCGGCAATTTTACCAGCGTCTTTGGTTGCTTGACGCTGTGAATCGTCAAAGTAGGCCGGCACGGTGATGACCGCTTCGGTGACTTTTTCGCCCAGGAATGCTTCGGCATCAGCTTTGATTTTGCTGAGGATCATGGCTGAAACTTCTTCTGGCGTGTATTCTTTGTCGCCCATCTTGACCGCCACGCCAGTACCTTTTTTAACAATTTCATACGGCATGATATCCAGGTCTTTTTGAACTTCCTTGTCATTAAATTTACGGCCAATTAAACGCTTCACCCCGTAAATAGTGTTTTTTGGATTGGTCACGCGCTGGCGCTGCGCCACTTGTCCAACCAAGCGTTCGCCCTTTTTATTAATCGCCACTACTGATGGCGTGGTACGGTTGCCCTCAGCATTAGCAATAACCTCTGGTTTGCCCGCCAGCATATACGCAAAGGCGCTATTGGTCGTACCGAGGTCAATTCCGATAATTTTACCCATATGATTCCCCTTTCTTATTCTGATCACATCTGGTTTTTCTTATATTCATTTTAGCACTCTTTTGCATCGAGTGCCAACTATTTCAGTATAAATAATTAGCACTCTGGTGTCAAGAGTGCTAATTTAGATTTTTGCATTACTGTCTATTTTGTAGTAGTCGGCTGGACTGGCGGTACCGCTGGCGTCTTTTTGGCTAGATTAATATATTGCACAACTGAAAGAATATAAACTACCGAACCAATCAAAATCAAACCGTAAGCAATCGTGTAAGTACCGCCAGTATTGCTGGCTAGTATAAACGTTGCATACGTGATAACAGCGCCAATCAGCGGAGCTAATGACGAAAAGGCAACCGATTTACGCGCCGCCAAAAGACTAGGGCTCAACTGCTTACCTCTGCCAATAGCGAACCAAACAAACGATCCGGCTGCTATGACCGCTGCAACAATTGTCACCGATAAGTATAAAATTCCTGAATGCGAATTAGACTCGCTAACAGCTTTATTCATCCCTTCCGTAGCTGCATAGTATTTCTTGGCAGAGTTCTGGATTTGGTTCAAATATTGGTTAGCGCTATTATAGTCATTTCCGCGCAAAGCGACAGCAATCTTGTCGAGCAGCACCTTGGTTTCTCCGGCATACTTTTTAACTTCCGCCGCTTTCCTGCTATATTCAGCACCTAGCTTGGAAGAAAAATTATGATTGGCAACATTTCTGAATGCCGATGACGCAGCTGCAGCTTGATTAAGTACCATGCCGTTGGTTACGGATTTCTCGTCATTTGTCGATTTTATAAAATCTGTATACGCCTTATCCGAAGCGGTAATTATATCAATATCAGCTTGATTTACATAACCGACTGCACTAGCAAACGAACCCCCAGCCGACACTGCGACAAGCGCAGCTAAAATTATCCCAAAAACTTTACGCATACTTAGAATTATAATACAGAAAGTTAAATTTTACCAACCGCCGCTGGCGCCGCCGCCCGAGAATCCGCCGCCGCCAAAGCTGCCGCCAGACGAGCTGCCTGAACTGTTAGAACTGCCGCCCGAACCGATACCGCCAATCCACCACCAACGATTTGATCGGCGCTTGCCGGATCGACTGCCCTTTCTTGTAGCTATTATTACAACAATAAATATGAGGACTATGATGAATATTAAGGAGATTATCGATTCCATATCCTCGCTATCGGCTGATTGGTCTTTGCCTTCCGCAGCGTCAATGATTCGTTTCACGCCAGCCTCAACGCCGCCAGCATAATCACCGCTGCGAAACTTCGGCGCAATCGTGTCGCGAATAATCCGGCTAGCTCGCGCGTCGGTCAGCGATCCTTCCATACCGCTGCCGACTTCGATGCGCATTTTACGGTCGTTTTTGGCAATGAATAACAGCGCGCCATTACTCTTTTTCTTGTCGCCGATACCCCACTGACGCGCCACTTTGAGACTATATTCTTCCAAACTATCGTCATTGCCAAGCGTATCAATCATCAACACGCCAATTTGGAATGATTTTTTCTGGCGCTCAGCATTAATCAGCTGCGCAATGCGGTCAATATCTTCATTTGCCAAACTTTCCGTCTGGTCAATTATAGGACGTTCAAGCGGCGGCGCGGCCGGGATTTGCAACTTAGCAAAAGCCGTACCGCTTAGTTACCGTGATACGATTTTCTGTACCCTCCAGCTGCGATTGCAAATCTTTGAAGTTTTCCGTTGCTTTGAACTGCGGGTAATTTTCGGCAACCGCCAACAGCCGACTGAGCGACGAGCTAACCTCGCTTTGAGCCTGCTGGAATTTGGCTATGTCATCTGGATTATTGGCATCGACTTTGATTTGCGTAGCTTTAGCGCGCACCTCGACCACCTTTGTTAATGTCTCTTGCTCGAAATTAGCCGCGCCCTTGACGGTGTTCACGAGGTTAGGAATTAAGTCGCTGCGCCGTTGATATTGCGACTCAACCTTGCTCTATGCCGTATTAACCGACTCGCGGCTAGCCACCATGCTATTATAAGATCCAACGACTATCATTATTAGCAGCAACACCACGCCGCCGATGACTGCTGGGATTTTCCAATTTTTCATTCCAACCTCCTACTTGCTGATAGCCCTTATTTTATAGACAATTAGCCAAAAGCGCAACAAAAGCGACTGTCGCCGTGAATTCCGCGTCAAGCAAGGCAAATCTTACTGCGGCAGCTGCCAAATTCTAACCCAGTCAACTTCCATCGGCCAGGTTTTGCCCGTGCCCAATATGACATCCATCGCTGTCTCTGAATCAAATATCGCGAGCGGGTTACTAATTGGCGATGGACCACCGGCTTGCGTCACCGGGTCTTGCCGAGGGTCGTTCGGCGCTAGCTGATCGCGGGTAGCACCCCAATAGTAGCGTATAGTTAATTTACCATCAATATACCACTCAATTTTTTCGGTAGTCCATAAACATCCGTATGTATGCCATTGCGACACATCTAGCCCTGCCTGCGAAGTATAATGTCCTCGGTTGCGTATAATTTTAGTTTGATCCATTGAATCATAATACGCCCATGCCGACCCTAACATCTCGCCCGGCCGCATGATTTCAACCATATCAAGTTCAGCAGACGGTATGGCGTTATTGCGATGCCTGGAATGCGATTGCGCCCAAAATGCCGGCCATGAAGAATTTTCCGGCGGCACATTGCGCACGCCATTAGCGTCAACGCGCATCCGCACTTCGTAATAGCCATGTTCAAACGACTGTCCTGCATACGTATTCGGGTCGCGCGTCATGAAATTACGATTATAAGTACTATGCGATGGTGCAATCCGCAGCACAGAATTATTCACAGAGTATTCACTTGGCTGAGTGTCGGGTTTGCCCCACTTGTGAACCCCAGCTGGATACCACTTGAAACCTGGCGCGCCGGTATTGCCAGTGTCAATTGTACTAATTGAAGTAAAATCATCCTCAAAAGCCAAGCGATTATATTTGCCAGCTGCTGACGGGACGGTTGGTGACGGAGTCGGTGTAGGTGTAGGTGTAGGTGTCGGATTTGGAGTTGTGTTATTATTTGTCGAAGCCGCAGAAACCGGTCTCTTGGCATAACCCAGATACTCATAGCCGTCGATCTTTGGTGGCGAATACTCAACACTTTCGCCGTCTTGCACGGTCACCGTGTCGGTTGCGCCGATACTATCAATGATAGCCGAAGCCGCTTGATTGTTAAGCGCCAACCCGCCAACGCTAACAGCCAATAACAGCAGAGCTCGGCCCTTTTTGCTGCGCAGCAAGAAATAGCCGCCCAGCGCCGCCAGCAAGCCGCCAACAGCAAAATACGCTACCAAAATCCTCGCATCGCTGCCCGTCTCAGCCAAGCGTCCGCCGCCTTGGTACGCCAGCAAAAATTCCGAATTGGCGTCATTAGCGGTCAACGTTATTTTTTCTGAGGCGATGGAATTCTGTTCGGCTTTCGATAGCGAACTTTTGACCACGCTGCGAAGCCGAATAGTTTTTGAACCGGCATGCGCAGCTGGCGGCGCGATAAAATTCACCGCAACAACAGCGGCGATGAATAATCCTACTATTCTCTTTTTCATTGAATCCCTCAACTCTTTTTGTTTTAACGCCTGATGACGCTTATGATTATATAGCTAATGACGATACAATGCAAGCGAAATAAGTACGGGAATGCTGAATTTATTGGCGCGTAACTTTGACCATCGCGTCGCGAATCACTACGCCGTCTAGCATGTAGCCGGCACGCAGTTCCTCGGCGATCACCTCTTTGTCGCCTTCGGCTTCTTCGTCAAATTGAATAGCTTGGTGCAGTTCAGGGTTAAACGGCGTACCGGGTTTGGCGTCAATTTTCTCAAGGCCGATTTCTTTGAGTTGCTTGTCGAGCTGTTTATTCAGGCCAGCCACGCCTTTCGCCCACGGATTATCTTTCAGTTCCTCTGGCACGTTGGCAATCGCTCGCTCAATCGTATCGATCACTGGCAATAGTTTCATCACCGACTTCGCCTGGCCCATTTGGTGTGCCGATTGTTTCTCTGTCTCGACGCGCTTGCGATAGTTCTCGAAATCCGCCCGCGTCCGCTGCAAATCCAGCGTCAACTCGCCCAATTGCTGCTCTAAATCTTCAGTTTTCTTAGCTTTATTCTTTGTCATTTTTTCCTCCT
>CAURPQ010000004.1:0-89420 GCA_963527005.1 uncultured Candidatus Saccharibacteria bacterium | reverse complement strand
CATAACTGTTTTACAAAGGAATGTATTTGTACGCGATGTGGTGAGTTAGGACACTGACTTGCGAATTATTTGCCAATCTGTTACTATGGTTTACGTGCCGCGGGGTAGAGCAGCCTGGTAGCTCGTTTGGCTCATAACCAAAAGGTCGCAGGTTCAAATCCTGCCCCCGCAACCAAAGAAATAACCTCTTCGCCTAGAAGGGGTTATTTCTTTGTAGTCTGTCATCAAACATTAAGAAACTCCCGCGATAGACGGGAGTTCCTAGGCACCTGTTTATTTTATACTACCATTGTACTAACAAACCGGCGCATAATGCAAGTGCTTATTTCTTCTTTTTGATAGTCAAAAAACCGTTGCGAGGATTCTCGGCAACAATGCGATCTTCTGGCAAATCGCATGGCTCGCCCTTGGCGTTCTTCTCTGTTTTAGTGAAGAAATAGATCGTCTGCTTCTTGCCACCGCGCAACGTAACTTCTGATTTATGTAAATAGTATGTAATGCCCTTTGAATTCGTATGCTTGTAAGCCATTGGTCTTATACCTCCTAGTTAATGCTATACCACTCTAGGTTACTATCTCCCAGCCACCCCTGTCAAGTCAAAAAGGATTATTTCTTCTCTTCAGCAGCAATTTCAATATGCCAAGCACCACCAGGCGGACGACGATTACCAGAAGTATCATCCCCGCTACCACCAGCGACCAGCCAGCAAAATCAGCCGACCACGCTGGCGAAACAAACGTGTGGTAATACGGCTCGGTGGACGGCGCTTCAAACTGTATATTAGACGTCCTGGCAGCCGGATATTTTGACCATTCTTCATTAATGCAGCTAACATAACGCGGGTCGGCCTGAGTCGTAAACCTGCCGTAGCCGCCCTGCTGCGCCCTGGCGTCGCATACTGCCCGAACTTTGGAGATAGTATCGTTGTTATACTTATTTTTTATAGCTTCTTCAAAGTTCTTCAGTTCTCTATCATAAACCCGTTTATACGTATGATCCAGGGCAATTCTTCCCGGATCGGCATTCATATGCGCCGAAACATAACGCTGCAAATCATATAGCCGCTGGCTAAGCGCGATTACATCCCCTGATTTATCAGCGTCTTCCACCGCTTCGCGCCGCTCAATCATACCTACATTATTCAGCCTTAAAAAAGTCGCCGCCACGAAACCAGCCATAATCAACAAAACAGCCAGCTGCCAAGTCTTTATCTGGCTAAGCTTCTTAATCCTAAATTTGGTCTTACGCTTATCTATCACCATAACCCACCGCCTTATTTATATTAAGTATATCAAACTACCGGCAGATGCGGAACTGGCGGTTTTGCGCTACAATTATCTATATGAGGATTTATTTTTCAGGGATTGGCGGCGTTGGCATCGGGCCGCTGGCGGAAATTGCGTTGGATGCCGGATACGATATATACGGCTCCGACCGCCAGGCCAGCCCCATGACCAAGTCGCTGCAAAAACGCGGCGTTCAGATATCATTTGACCAATCAGGAGATTTTTTACGATCAGAGCATGAAAAATCACCGTTTGACTGGTTTGTCTACACGGCAGCGCTGCCTGATAATCATCCCGAGCTAGTATTAGCCAAGCAGCTAGGTATAAAAACAGGCAAGCGCGACGAACTGCTAGCACATATCATTACTGATAAAAAATTAAAGCTCATCGCGGTTGCTGGTACTCATGGCAAAACTACGACCACTAGCATGCTGGTTTGGGCTTTCCAGCAACTAAACATTCCAGCCAGTTATTCCGTCGGCTCGATTCTTAGCTTCGGGCCGAGCGGCCGATTTGACCCGGCTAGCCAATTTTTCATTTACGAATGCGACGAATTTGATAAAAATTTTCTGCATTTCCAGCCGTGGCTGTCAATCATCACATCAATTGATTATGACCACCCCGATACTTATCCAGAGAGAGCGGACTATCTGGCGGCTTTCCGGCAATTTATTTGCCAGTCCCAGCGTTGTATTATATACCAGCAGGATTTGAACGGCTTAGAGCTTGCTAAAGATAGCGGCGTAACGCTTGAGGCGATAGATAAAACTGCGGCGCTTGACGACATCAATAGCCTTATCTTGCCAGGGCGCCATAACCGCGAAAACGCCTATTTAGTTTTAACCGAGCTAAAAAATAGCGGCGTTGGCTTAGCTGAGGCAAAAGCAGCCATTGAGTCGTTTCCTGGCTCTGGGCGGCGCTTTGAAAAATTAGCCGATAATCTTTACTCCGATTACGGCCATCACCCAACCGAGATTAAAGCCACACTGCAAATGGCGCACGAAATATCCCGTGAAGTAACTCTTGTTTACCAGCCGCACCAAAATGTCCGCCAGCACGAAATTCAATCAATGTACACAAATGAAGTTTTTCGCTACGCTGACAGCGTATATTGGCTGCCGACATATTTGACGCGCGAGAATCCGGATTTACCGATACTGACGCCCGCAGACTTAACCAAAAACCTCACCCGCCCCGAAGTACATATTGCCAGCCTCAACGATGATTTGTGGAAGTCTATTATGCTTGACCGCGAGCTAGGCAAACTAGTCCTCTGCATGGGCGCTGGCACCATTGACGAGTGGCTGCGGCAGCATCTGAAGATTTAGAGTTTTATCGATTATCGCCGCTGCCATGCAGTTGGCCGCGCTGCTGGCGGCTGGCTAGCTTTTCGTTATTAAGCCGCGCCACCTCTTCCAAGCTAGACCCGAGCAAATGAGCCGCCGAGTTAACGTACCACAGCACGTCGCTCAGTTCTTTAATGATTTCCGCGCGATCATCGGCAGTTAGTTTACCCTGCTTATCGCGGATTAGCTTTTTGAACTTCTCCATCACCTCGCCCGACTCGCCAGCCAAACCTAGTATTTGCGCTATCAAATCAGCGCTGATATCGCCGTAGGCGTGATCGCTAGTTAGCGTTGAAATAGCTTTTTGCGAATAATCTTGAAAATTCATGTTCCCCTCCTGTTTGTACGTATTATAGCAGCAACTACCAGCCGCGGGCTATTTGGCGTGAACCTAATTATTCGCTTTCGCGAGGGTTTGAGCTTGAACTATATCTATCTAAACGTGCAACCAGGTCTTCTACTTCTTGTAGAAATTCTGGATCTTCATCTTCAATTAGCTTTTTAGCGTATTCTTCAAAAGCTCCTCTTACAACACAGCCCAGAGTTTTTCCTCCCATTTTCGCTATTGTTGTCAATTTACTAAACAAATCCTCTGACATACTCACTGAAACAATACGTCCACCTTCACCCACTGGCGGACCCGGGTACCATTTAGTAGGCCCTTCTATATTTCTTGTAATTCCATAACCTTCCGGTGCTTTTCTAATAGCCATAACATTCTCCTTTCGTTACCAGCAAATCATATCGTACCGCTGCTGCCGATTCCAGACAAAATGGTTGATATTTTATGACAATTTTATAATTTATGCTATATTACAGATATGGACTTTTCGATTATCGGCTTGTCTATTCGTGACAAACGCGTATATGAGGCGCTGCTGGCAATTCCTAATAGTTCGCTGCGAGCCATCGCAGAAACAACGAATATTAACCGCGGCAGCGTCTATGAATCTATCAAAAGTCTGCGCGCAGCCGGACTTGTCAACAGCGTCACTCAGAGCAAGCAGCTGCGCTACCGCGCCGAAGATCCAGCTGTCTTGGCAGAAATTTTACACGAGAAGCAGCAAGCTTTACAGGTAGCCGGCCAGCAGCTTGATCAATACATTATCCGCCTGCGAACCGCAAACAAAATCGCCGAAACCCGGCATATGGCGGCATTTTACGAAGGCGACGAAGGTTTGGCAAATATTTTGCGCGATATATTAAGTACCTGCCGCCTGCAAAAAATTAACCTGTACCGCGTAATTTCTTCGCCGCGCGTCAGCCGCTATCTGTACAACAACTTTCCGAATTTTAGCCGCGAACGCGCCAAACGAAATCTACAGGTACGCGTCTTGCGCTACGCCAAGCCCCTGCGCATAACAACAGGCTTAGCGGACAGCCGCTACTTAGCCGGACCAAAACTAGACGACGGCTGCTACACAATATTGTATGCCAGTAAAATGGCTATTATTACTCTGGACAAATATAACTCTATGCACGGAGTAATCATCGACAACACCAGCCTAGCCTCGGTGCAAACGCGCTTGTTTGACGTTGCTTGGCAGGGTGCTAGCGAGGGTTAGCTGTCATATAGCAGCCTATTCGTTGTGTTATAATACAGTATTGTTAAATGTAATTGGGAGTTATATGAACAAAAAAGAGACAAACTACGAGGGGGGGGCGGATCTACTCAGTGATGGCGCTGTAAAAGACCTAGGAAATATTGCTTTACGAGCAATCCAAATGGAGGTTGACTTAGCTGGCGTTCCACGAGTACCACGACTGCCAAACGGTGAGGTCGAAGATGACGTTCAGCATAGTTATTCGCTGGCTATCCTAGCTCCAGAACTGCGTAAGAAATTATATCCGCATCTTGATAACAACAAGGTTCAAGGCTTCGCCAACGCCCACGAACTATTAGAAATAGCTACTGGCGACGTAGCAACATTCAACCTGACGAAAAAACAACTGGAAGAAAAGCGTCGACGCGAAGAGAAGGCTAAAAAAGAGCTTCTGGAACGGCTAACATTAATGCCAGAGCTTAAGCAAAACCTGGAAGAATACGAGCGTCGAAACACACCGGAAGCTCGTTTTGTCCGAGCAGTTGATAAGATTTTGCCGGTTGCTATGGATATCGTCGGCCAAGGAGTACGTGTTGTTGAAGAAGATTACGGCGTATCAAATCTAGAGGATCTTCAAAAGAATCACGACGACCTGATTGCTGGTTTCAGAACGAGCTTTGGCGAAGAATTTCCAGAGCTTGTTCAGCTATATGAGCATCTGGCGCGAGAATTTGAGGAGAAATATAAAGAAGAAAAAGCGAAAAAGCCTGAAGTTAAATTACCGGAACGCCCAAGCCAGCTAGTCGAAGTTGAGCGTAAGTTCTTAATCGATCTTGAATCTTTACCGTTTAATCCAGAAGATTTTGAACATACCACAATCCGCCAAGGTTATCTGGCAGTCAGCGACGACGGATCAGAAACACGAATCCGCGATTTTGGAAATGATCAAAGATTTGAACTAACAGTCAAATCAAACGGCACCGTTGCGCGAGAAGAAAAAAATATACAAATTGACAAAGAAGTCTTTGAGTCGTTATGGCCGCTAACCTTGGGAAGACGTATCGAGAAAACTCGCTATTACATACCTTATGTCGACCCAGAGGGAGACAAACATACTATTGAGCTTGATGTATACCACGGACCTAGCCATCTGAACGGTTTGTGTACTGCCGAGGTTGAGTTTGAAGGACGCGAAACAGAAGCAACCCTGCGGGCAGATACCTTCCAGCCGCCTGAATGGTTTGGCGAGGATATTAGCAGCAACCCAAGCTACAAGAATCGATCGCTAGCTTCCCATGCACCCCATAGTCCTATGAACCTTAGCGATATTAGTATGTAGCCTTCACAAAATTAATCGCCTTGCCTTCGTCCAGCCATCGCTGCTCATATGTCGTCATGATTTTGTATTCGTCGTCCAGAGATGATTCGTGCAGATCGAAGCTCAGTTCTGTAATTTGCCATTTTTCTGTCACCAATTTTTCCAAACTCCAACAGAAAAAGTCGCGGTCGTCATGTTTGAAAAGTAGCTCGCCGCCAGGTTGCAATAGTTGCGCATAACGGCGCAAAAAATACGGATGCGTCAATCGCCGCCCGGCAGCCCGCTTTTTCGGAAACGGGTCGGGAAAAGTCACCCAAATATTTTCTAACGATTTTGGCGGGATTAACTCACCAATTTGATCAGCCCGAGCACGCACAAAAAATATATTTTTCACGCCCTGTTCTAGCGCCGTGTAAGCGCCTTTTTGTAAACGGTCAGCCTTAACGTCAATCGCCGCAAACATCTTATCTGGATAACGCGCCGCCAATTCGACGCTGAACAAACCAGTACCAGCGCCAATCTCTAACCCGAGAATACTCGGCTGGTGCTGCTGGTAAAAATCACGCCATTCGTCAAACTCGAAGCAATTCTCGGCGTTATGAAACTTGGCAAATTTGTATTTTTTGCGCTTGCGGGCAATAACAAACTGATTTGGATCGACAAAACTCATACCTTTCATTATACTAAATATGATGGACACGTTTATAAAACAAATACTAAATATATCTGCCGCCGACGAATGGTTGCATAATAACGGCCTTGGCTGGCTGATCAGCGACCGCATGCTGGAGACAGCCAGTATTATTATCGGATCATTCATCATTTACTTCATCGGCAAACATCTCATTAAGTGGTTCATTCATTACACAATCCGCTCCACCGCCAAGCACCGCTCTTGGCATCGCAAGGATATTGAAAAACGAGAAAAAACGCTCATCCAATTAAGCCGCGGGTTTTGGCGGATTTTAATGATCTTTTACGTTGCCGCTATTATCGCTAACAAGTTATTTCTGCTCGACTTGTCGCCGCTGTTTGCTAGTGCTGGAATAGTCGGCGTGGCGCTCGGATTTGGCGCGCAGTCGCTTGTCAAGGATTTCTTATCCGGCATATTCATTATCGCTGAAAACCAATACCGTGTTGGCGACGTTGTCGACATCATGGGAGCGTCCGGCAAAGTCGAACGCGTCGGTACTCGCACGACAGTCGTTCGCGACGCCGAGGGCAACGTCCATTACGTTCCAAACGGCACAATCCAGCATGTTATCAATAAAACTATGGGCTACAGCATATCGCGGTTCAGCCTGTATTTAGATCCAAACACCGACATTTCCGAAGCCACGGAAATTATTAACGCTACCGGAGAAAAGATAGCCCAGGAAAAAGCTTGGCATAAAAAGATTATTGACCCGCCGAAATTTGTATCAATCGGCGAAATTACCGGCCGCAGCACTGAAATAATTATTTCCGGCAAGACCCAGCCGTCAGACCAATGGGCCGTCACTTCTGAAATGCGCCACAGACTGCTGCAAAAATTCGACAAAGAAGGTATTTTATTAGCGACCCTGCCAGCGCCAATTTTAAACGGCAAAAAGTAGCAGCGCCTCTATAAAAGCGCAATTTATAGCTTGAACAAGTTAATCGCCGGCAGTAACATTGTTATTGTCGTTATTGCTGATGCCCAGCAGCTCCTTATCGCTCAGCACATCGTTAGAAAAAGCCTTCGTTTTAGCAATGCCTTTCGCCTCGTCATCGTATAATTTCAGAAATTCCTTAATTGTCTGTTCATTAACCGGACCTTGCGCATCGAAATCTTTGCTCTTGTCTTCCAAATTTTTACTAATCTCTGAACGCCTGGAAGTGTATTCTGGACGGCTTAAATCCAGACGGTATGCGTCCGATTGGTAATAGACAAACATTGAGATCGACACCAGAAGAACCGAAACTAGAATAGTTGATCCAATAAAAACCGCAAATTTATTATACCTGCTGGCAAACTTTTTTATATTATTCATTACCGCCTCCCGACAAAGAATCTTTTATCAGGCGCACTTCGCTTTTATATTGCGCCAGCAGCCCGTTCATTGATTTTACACTGTCAGATAAATAATTGCGGGCGTCGCGCGCTTCAATGATTTTTTCGTAGAACTTAGCCTGATCTGTTTTGCAGCTCGCTTTATCTAGGTTGGTCATCGCCGTATCATACTTATTATAGTCGCTGTTAAACTTCAGCCGCTGCGTTTCAAAATCGCTGGTAATTCTAACAAGCCCTGAGCTATCCATTTTATTAAGCGACAACCGGCTATTAAACCGCGCCATCAGCTTCGTTGACACGGCATTGTATTTCTGCCCGATACTAACCCTAGCTAAAGCGTCGTTAGTATGAATCTGTTTTATGGTAACCTTCAGCGAACTGCAGTTCTTCCTGATGATGCTGGTAATCTCCGAATTGGGCATTTCGATTGATTGCGCCAAAACCGGTTGAGGACTTATTAGCAGACCGCCAGCAATCAAAAAAGACGCAAGATACAGAACAAATTTTCTCATCTATCCTATTATCTCACGTCTTCTTAGCTGCAGTCAAATATTACTTGAACTGTTTTTCAACGTTGCTTTTGACGCCTTTTGCAGTTTCTGTTACTGCATCGCCAACTTTTTGCGAGCCAGTTTTTAATGAATCAACGCTATTTTTAGCAGCCGCAGCCGCCTTATCAGCAACTTTCTCTGCGTCAGACTTCAGCTTCCCTGCTTTCTTTTTCAGGTCTTTTCGAGTTTCTTTACCGCTCTTTGGCGCGGTTAAAATTCCTGCTGCAAAGCCTGCCGCTGCTGCACCCAGAACTGCTAATACTTTTTTCATAATATTTACTCCTTTGTTATTTATTTTTTACGAAACAGCTTTGTAATCTCGCTAAATACTTTTGCCGGCGACAACCAATCGGTAGCGCTAGCTACATTCATCGTAATCTTATCGACTTTTTTCATGATGGCGTTTATTCTTATCAGCAAGGAAATGATTGTTCCTAAAAGCACCAAGATGACAATTGACAATAAAGCAGCGATGATTGTTAAAAGAACGATGATTGTTTGTGCGTCTTCCACGTTCTACCTTTCCGCGAAGCTTACAATGTTTATGTTTTTATTTTAGCATGCTTTGGTTGTTTTTGTGTTAGATAATCCAACATTTCTTATTGTAGCATAAGCGTATTAAAATGTCAATGGTTTGCTGGTAGCGGCCGCGAAAATGGTTCGTTTTACGATACTCCCATGCTTAAACTCAGCTTAATCAGCCCAAATATGCTACACTGGCTATGGTTATGCGGGCATTTTTCAAACGGTATATTCCAGAATTTGTTTACGGGGCGGTTGACGGCACGGTGACAACCTTTGCCGTGGTGGCAGCGGCGGCTGGCGCGGGAATTTCCAGCGCGGTCATCCTTATTCTAGGCGTAGCTAACTTAATTGCCGATGGTTTTTCAATGGGCTCCAGCGCCTACTTGGCAGCCAGCGCCGAACACGACGAATCGGCCCGCGACACCCAAAAGCGAGCTTCTCCTAAAATTATCGGTTTAGTTACATTCTTGGCTTTCGTGGCAGTCGGCAGCGTGCCAGTATTGCCCTATCTGTTCGACGTGGTTGCAGTCCTGAAAGTACCAAGTACGACCCTATTCTATATTAGCTCGCTGCTCACGGCAATTACTTTCTTAACAATCGGCTTTATTAAGGGCAAAGTCGGTAAGCAATCACCGTGGCGGGAAGCTTCTATCACCTTGCTCCTCGGCGCAATTGCCGCTGGGCTGGCCTACTTTGCTGGCGATGTATTGGCGGCGTGGCTGGGCGTTCAGTTATAACCCTTAAAATTCATTAGCGATATATTTGATTATTTTACCAATGTTGCGCACTGATTCTTCACGCACCGTTCCACCCTCCAGATAAACACGCCGATTAACCTCCAACATCACCGAGCGCAGTCCTGGCGTTTTATTACGGTAAAAATCCATCGGTACCAGCGCACCCGCATACGGATAATTTAGCGCGCAGCTATAGCCCAGTTTTTCTATGTACGTTTTCAGTTTTAAGGCATCATTTTCGCTAAACCATTCATCGTCATAGCCCAGGCAGATATCAGGCAGATTTTCCGTATAGCCAAACAATTTTCGCACCAAATCATCACTGTAGCTATGCAGATCAATCATCATACACGAGCCATACTGATTAACAATTTTTTGGCTCAATTTATTTAGCTGTACATGATGAGGCTCATACGCTTGCCTGATAATTTCCTCGCGGCGCTCAGGTGTTACCTGGCGATACTGCGCACCGCCCGGCAAATGCGTATATACCGCGCCCATACCCAGCCTCGCCATCGGCTCATCGGCGTCATTTTGAAACCGCTCAACATCGCAATATAGCCGCGAATATTTGGCTGTTACTTTATGGCAATCAATATCCCTGGCAAGTTCGTCCACTTTATAATCAGCCATAAAACGTAGATTCTTCTCGATAATTTTCCGATCAACCGTAACATCGCGCCAAAAATCCTGTGGTAACCGCAATGAAGTGTGCGGGATGTGAAGGAGGAGATTAGCCGCCATTTTTCCACCGCCTGGCACGCTGCAAAAGTTCATCAACGTAGGCTGCTTTAAGTTTTTTGTACGTTGATCTGTCGTAATTTGCTTCCTTGGCATATTGATATTTTATCTTTGAATATTGATCAGCTTCGTCATTGTGAGACCTTAGATAATCTCTGATGATTAAGAAGTTATCGTGCGTTTCAGTATTCGCGACCGCGAGGTGAATATGGATATCGCCCTCGCCAGTTTCTTCTTGTCGGGACGCCAGGAAGATATACCCTTGACGGGAACTTGGATTTAATGAAGGAAAATATCCAATCTCTACCAGTTTGCCCCGCAGCTCGTTCATGTGTTCGCTATCTTTAGCAGAAATAAGGATGTCTAGGATATTTTTACCGTCCAAGCCAAGCACCGCGGTACTGCCGACATGATGAATTTGCGAACTATCCGCAAGCACTGGCGCCAATTTATTTTTCACGCGCGTAAAGACAGTCGGCATGTCTTTTCTGGATTTTTTAATATTGACTGGCATTTGACTAAAACTTCAACTGAGCACCATCCAACAAGGCAAAGCCGCGTTTTATCAGCTGGATTTCTTCGTCAGTTTCATCTTTACCATTACCAAATATATTTGGTAGCTCGTCAAACGATAGCCATTTATATTCGCTGTGGTCTTTCGGATTTAGTTGAATATTGCCGATGTCGTCAAATTGTGCAAAATACACTACTTCAATTGAATGCGAACCTTTCACCGAATTATGATACGTAAATGCGGCAAACGGATCGCCAACTGTAATAGTCTTGCCGAATTCTTCGCGGATTTCGCGCTTCAATCCAGCCACGATATCTTCTCCAAAATCCACATGACCGCCAGGCAGTTCAAACACGCTTAGGCATAAAGATCTTCTCAACGCCGTCAAAATTGTGATGAATAAACGCGCAGGCAACGATCACTTGCTTGCCTACCGCAGGCACTTCGCTATCATTCATAATCTGTATAGATTATACATATTTGCCTAAAACGGCGCAAACATACCGGCAATTATCCTGACGCTAAGCGATAAACGTTTTTGAATGTGAAGCGCCGTCTTTTAGCTATCGCGACCGCGAATCCCGGCCAGCGCGCCCACTGGCTGCACAGCATTAGCCATGAGTCAATGAATTTCAGCGTTCGTTTGGAAATTGATTTCATAGCCTGCTTGCACCTCCTAAGATATTACGCTTCTTGCGGCCACCACTTCAGCACAAAATCCCGGTAGCCTGGCGCAATTTTGTCAGTAGCTTCGACTTCTGTTCGTGTCAGCCAAACTATACGTTCCTCGCCGCCATCACACGCCCGGTCTGGCAGTTTAACGTTACTGTCAACTGTAGCCGTATAACCAAGAATAATTTTATGGTCTTTGACGGCACTACCTCGCGGATAGCGCATATAGAAATCAGCTGGCGTCGCATCAATTGTGATACCCAGCTCCTCGCGCAGCTCTCGCTCTAGTGCCACGTCGGGCGTTTCGCCGGCATCAATATGCCCGCCCGGCAGGCCAAAGCCATCATCGTGCGGATAATACATCAGTAGAACACGCTTGCCGTCGCTGCTATACAACGCCACTTTTACGCTAACTTCGTGTCGATCATACATTGCGCTCATAACTCCAATTCCTTTAGCTGCGCTGAGTCAACCGTTGACGGCGAGTTCATCATCACGTCGACACCCGAGCCGTTCTTTGGAAAGGCTAAGGTTTCGCGGACGTTAGTTTCGTCAATAAGTTCCATGAGGATGCGGTCGACGCCAAAGGCACAGCCAGCGTGTGGAGGTGCACCGTATTTGAAGGCGTTGAGCATAGCACCAAACTTCTCTTCGACGTAGCTTTCGCTAAAGCCAAGTAGATCGAATACTTTATATAGCACCGCTGGGTTGTGGTTACGCACACCGCCGGAGCAGATTTCATAGCCGTTCATCACCATATCGAATTGATCAGCCACGATGGCCAGTTTTTCGGCATCGGTCGTCGCCGACTCCAGTGCCTCTATACCGCCCTTTGGCATGCCAAATGGATTGTGTCCAAAATCAAGCTTCTTGCCGTGGTCATCCCATTCATAGAATGGAAAATCAATAATCCAAGCCAAGGCTACCTCATCCGATTTTTTCAGGTTGAAGTGGGCAGCAAATTCGTTTCGCAAGCGACCGAGAACGGCGTTGACGACTGGGCGAATGTCAGCGCCGAAGAAAACTGCATCGCCATCAGCTGCACCAGTTTTTTGCTGGATCGCCGTGAGCTCTGCTTCGCTCAAGAACTTAGCAATTGGCGATTTCGCCTCACCATCTTGGTAGGTAATATAGGCTAAACCGCCCGCCCCTTCACCCTTGGCAATGTCAGTGAATTGGTCGATTTGCTTACGGCTAAGACTGGCGCCATTTTTAACACAAATCGCCTTTATACACTCGGCGTTCTTGAACACACCAAATTCGGTGTTGGCGAATACATCAGTCAGATCAATCAGCTCCATGCCAAAACGTAGGTCTGGCTTGTCCGAGCCGTATGTCTCCATGGCGTCGCGGTAGGAAATGCGCGGAATTGGACTGCCGTCACCAACAGGCAGGTCGCTCAAATCCAGCAATTCCTTGCCCGCAAAATCAGTCGCGAGCTGCCGCATCAACGGCTCAACTTCTTGGCGAACCTCCTCGCCGTCCTCAACGAAGCTCATCTCCAGATCCAGCTGATAAAACTCCCCGTACAGTCGGTCAGCTCGCGGATCTTCATCGCGAAAACACGCCGCCAACTGGTAGTAGCGCGGCACACCGCCAACCATCAGCAATTGCTTGAACTGCTGCGGTGCCTGCGGCAGTGCGTAAAACTTACCTTCCTGCAAACGACTCGGAATCAGAAAATCGCGCGCGCCTTCGGGGCTGGAATTTGCCAAAATCGGCGTCTGAATCTCAATGAAATCACGGTCATCCATGTACTGATGTATCCATCGGTACATTTCAGCACGTTTTTTCAGCATCTTTTGCATCTTTGGGCGGCGTAGGTCAAGGTAACGGTATTTGAAACGCAGATCCTCACCCGCTTGGTTTTCCTCAGCAAATGGTTGAATCGGCAAGGTTTCAGCCCAGTTTAAAATCTCCAAACTCTCCACCACAATTTCCACATTACCGCTGGCGATATGTGGGTTTTTCAAACCTTCACCGCGCTCCGTCACCACACCGCTGGCACGAATCACAAACTCATCGCGTAGGCTTTCCGCCAAACGAAAGGCCTCCGCTCTATCAGGATTAATCACCAGCTGCACCAAGCCAGTATGGTCGCGTAGGTCAATAAAAATCAGCCCGCCGTGATCGCGCCGGGAATGCACCCAGCCAGCCACCGTAATATTTTTTCCAACTTCAGCAGAAGTTTCCGCCGCCAAAACTCTATTTTTCATATCTGTTATTATAGCACATTAGCTGTTATAATGATTTTATGAATAGCGGTGGGTTTATTCTCCTATCTGTAAGCATCTGCTTGTGGGTTTTTCTCGCCTATCTGTATTTGTCCTTGTCTAAGAGGATTAAAAAGCTTGAATTAAAAGAGGCAAAACGAGGACCGACAGACAACTATATTAAAGAACAGCCGAGCAGCCGTCCGGAAAACGAGCCTTTATCTGCCGCGCCGGCGCCAGCCGCCGTAGGCCAGTCGGCGCCAGCCGCCGTAGATCAGCCAGCACCGGAAAATAGCCTAAAAGCAGCAGACCAAGAACTATTAGAGAAAATTCGCACTCTTGACGCTTATTCTTTTAAAAAATACATAGCAGAAATATTCCAATCATTCGGATACCAGACCAAAGTTACACCTTATAACCGCGATAACGGTATTGATATCATCATGCGCAAAAATAATCTGCAAAGTTATGTGCAATGTAAAAAACACAACATTAACACAGTTGAAGCCAGCGCCGTCAAAGATTTTTACGAACCAATTGCCAGCCGTCTTAACGGAGGTTTCGCCTTTATAATAACGATAAATAGTTTTTCAGAGGACGCCAAGCAATTTGCTAAAAACCCAAAGCATACTAGCAACATCATGCTTATCGACGGGCAAAGATTGCTCCGCCTAATACAGTCAGCCGAGAAAAACTCATCTCACCCTGTACCTTTCCCTGGCAGCAGCACTACCAAAGCCGAGGCAGCGCCAACCAAAATACCGCAACCGCCACGGCAAGCACTCAACCGCCAAAAACAGAAACGAAAGTTTGTCTCCTAATGCCTTTATCTTAGCTATATAGACGCGCTTGCCGGCGCTAACTGATATTAAACGTCGCGGCGTTTTTTAGTCGATAGGTTGTTCTTTTGCGGATTCGTCCCGGCAGCCTTGCGCAAATCTTCATAGACGTCAAACTCGTCAACAATTTTCCGCCCCAATAGCGCTTCAATAACATCTTCCAGGCTAAGCAGACCAACCGTCTCCCGAAACTCGTTCACCACCACAAACAGATGCCGCTGCGCTTTTAAGAATGCCGCCAGCGCATACTTCAGCGAACGATCATTACGAATATAATACACGTTCTTATCCATAACCGCATCCGCGCGGCGCGACTTGGATTTCGGATCGATCATCAGCAAATCTTGCACGTACAAAATACCGACCACATGATCAATGTCATCCTTAACCACCGGAAACCGGCTATAGCCTTTTTTATGCAAATCGTCCAGCACCAGCGGCCCAAGCAGCTCGTCTGATTTGACTGACTCAATCATACTGCGCGGCGTCATCACTGTGTCGATAGAAATTTCATTAAAACTCAAGCCGTTGACAATCAGCCGCTTTTCATCTTTCGTCAACACGTCGCCGGATTGCTTAACCATCGACAATAGCTCGTCTTTCGACTCAATATCGTAATGGTCATTAGGAATCGGCGCGACCGAACGAATTGTTTTGAATATTGCCGGATATTTTTCAATTACTGCCAAAATTTTAGCTTCGTATTTTTCATACAATTTTTGCGAATATTTTTGCCACAAACTCACCCGCGCCAAAGCACCGGCTTCCAGCGCGATTAAAATCGATATGAAAAAGCCGACCGCCCAATGGAATAATTCCACGCCGATAACACTTAGCACCACCAATAAAATTGCCGAGATAACGCGCTGCAAAGAAAAAATATCGCGCAGCAGCATATGGCGCTTTAATAACAGCTCTGCTTCGCTATCGCCAGCGTGTACCCGCCGCTGCAGCTCAAACCGGCTATGCGACGACAATTGCGGATGAATTCCCAACACCACCAAAAGGCATAAAAAAACGACAATATAGACAACTGGCAGCACAACCATCATGGTTTAATTGTACCCTATATTATGCTATACTGACTAGAGTAATTTGGAGGAACTATGAATAAAAAAAGTTGGATAGTTTTTATGATAATTGTCGGGATGGTAATTGCCGGAATGATTTATATGTCAACCCAAGACCGGCTGGATGTTAGTAATATTACCGAAGAAAGTATGAATAAAATAATCGGCGCTGAAAAACGCAATAGCAACATCGCCGACCATACTTACGGCAATAAAAATGCCAAGGTAACTGTCATTGAGTACGCCGACTACCAATGTCCAGGATGCAGCACTGCTGCGCCAAAAGCGAAAAGCGTTGTTGAAAAGTATAAAGATAATACACTGCTGATTTTCCGTAATTTCCCGATCGCCAGCTCTCACCCGAACGCGCGAGCAGCGGCGGCGGTAGCTGAAGCGGCTGGATTGCAGGGTAAATTCTGGGAAATGAATGGGCTCCTTTATGCCAACCAAAACGCCTGGAATAACGCCAACACCAGCGAACGCAGCAATATTTTCCAGTCGTACGCCGAACAGCTAAAGCTTAATATTAACCAATATAAGTCGGACATCGCCAGCGCCAAGGTAAAAAATAAAATCGACTTTGATCTGGCAGTCGGACGGCAGCACGGCGTTAAGGCCACACCGACCTTTTACGTTAACGGCAAGAACGTCCAGATGGACAATACTGGCTCAATTGAATCGGCTATCAAAGACGCCCTAAAAAGCGCTGGCGTCGAAGTTAAAGATTAATTTCTTATCAATACCAAAATCCCGCTCCGGTGCCTTTGGAGCGGGATTTATTTATAGTCGTCCCCCTTTTGCTTTAATCAAGAGCGACTGCACATTATTTATTGTGCTATGTATGTTTGCCATTCGGCAGGCACCACATCAACGGCTATCTTTTTGCGCCTGGAAGACACAAAATTGATTGCTATTGGCATGTGTTTTGTACTCCTCGTACTTATGCGCAGCCTCACGCGCTTCGACCTTTATTACCCATCTTTAAGCAATTGAATGCTTCGGCGCGAGACACGTCACCAATATTACCAAACGATTTTAGGCGCGTCAAGCGGAATGCGCCATATATTTTGAGCTAAAACAGGCGAATCCGCCTGGCAAAAACCGACACGAACAAGATTAGTACCACTGTAAAGCCGACAATTCCCACATACGCCCAAGGCTCGTGCTGAAACGGCAGCCCGATATTCATACCGTACATACCGTAAAAAACATTCGGAATCGCCAGTAAAATCGTAATGGCGGTCAAAACTTTCATGCGCTGGTTTAAGACATTATTGGCAATTGTTGAGTAGGCACTTTGGATACTGGAGATCGTATGCACGCTGGAACTGATAGCCACCAAGATTTGGCGAATATGCAAGTCAATATCCTCAAGGTCTTCCAAATCGCGCGTATTAAATAAACCGTGGCGATTATCCCTCAATTGGGTTATCACACTGGAGATACCCTCCAGGCTGCTGCGATAGCCGTTAAGGCTGCCTTCTATGGCCACAAATTGAATAAAGTCGGCATTTTTCACCTCATACCGGCTCAGCCGCTGCCTGGCGCCGTTAATTTTCTCAGTCAGCGAATGGACGCGCTGCTCGTACTGCGAAATAATATACGCCAAATTTGCGCTAAAAATGCCAGCTGGACGTTCGGTAGTTGCTGCCAAAAAATCTCTGACATCAAGCGGCGAAAACTTCGCTTGCGGCGCAATCGTAATATAGTGATTCTTATGGATAATCATCAAGAACGGTACGGTCTTGCCGGAATCAACCGCGCCGAGCGGTACGCGGGCGAAAATATATTCAACGCCGCCGGAAAGTTCAACTCTCGGCAGTTCGTGGACGTCGGCAGCATCGCGAATGATATTAGGATTCAGTGAAAAACCGTCTGCCAGATCACTTATATCCGCGCCAGCAAGCTTGCCATTAACATGCACCCAGCAATTTGCGTGCATGATATTGGTTTGTGCCAAATTTTCAGACAGCGATCGCCGTTCAAAGTAGCCCACCACCATGGAAAAATTATACGATAAACTGTTATGCTTTGGCAATCTTTATCATAGTTTGCTGTACTAAAATCTCCCCGCTTCGCGAAGAAACGGGGAGGTTTTATTTAGATAAATCTACAGGCTACGATTTAATCCGCGTACCCGCCGTACCAGTAATCGCTTCGGCGGTCTTTTCCAACGAAGTAATAATTGCTGTACGTCCGGTGCCGCCAGCCAAGAAGCTCAGAGCTGCTTGGGTTTTCGGCAGCATAGAGCCGGCTGCGAATTGCCCGTCGTCAATATGCTTTTGCAATTCTGCCATCGAGACTTCTTCAAGCGATTGTTCGTCCGGCTTGCCAAAATTAATCTTAGCAGCATCAACTGATGTCAAAATCAACAGCGTATCGGCGTCCAGAAGATCCGCCAATTTGGCAGCGCCAAAATCTTTATCAATCACTGCCGCCACGCCCTTCAATTGTCCGGCTTCGTCCTGTAAAACAGGGATACCGCCACCGCCAGTCGAAACTACTGTCACGCCAGTAGAAACCAGCGATTTTATAACATCTGCCTCGACAATGGTTTGCGGTTTCGGCGAAGGTACGACGCGCCGCCAGCCGCGGCCGGCGTCTTCTTTCACCGTGTAGCCGCGCTCGCTGGCAACAGTTTTAGCTTCTTCCTCGGAATAAAACGGCCCGATTGGTTTGGTCGGATTCTGAAAGGCTGGATCGCTTGAATCGACAATGGTCTGCGTAATCATACTGACTGCGCTGCGGTCAATACCATTAGACGCGAACGCATCGTGCAGCGCCTGCTGCAGCCAGAAACCGATTAAGCCCTGGCTCATTGCTCCGCAATCTTCCAGCGGCAAGCTCGGCACATCAGCTGTGTTGATCGCTTCTTCGTGCAGGACGATATTGCCGACTTGCGGTCCATTGCCATGAACAATTGCCACATTATAGCCCGCCTGGATAAGCGGTAAAAGTTGGCTAACTGTCTCGTCAGCCACCTGCTGCTGTTGTGCAGACGAGGCTTCGCCCTGCTTTTGCAGGGCGTTACCACCGAGCGCTACTACAATAGTACGCTTCTTATCCATCTACTACAGCGCTCCAAAGATTGCAATAACCGCAACGCTAATAATCGCGAATACTGCCATGATCGGCGCTGAACGTTTCAGCCAGTCGCGATACGACACACCCGCTAACGCCAAGCCGCCCATCAGAGAAGCGATAGTTGGCGCCATCATGTTAAGTAGACCTGACGCTGTAGCAAAGGCTGCCACCATGACTTCTTTACTTGAGCCAACCAAATCAGCAATTGGCGCAATAACTGGCATAGTTGCTGCCGCCAAACCTGACGATGATGGCACAATGAATGACATTGGCAAGTAGAACAGATATGCCAACACACCAACAACGCCACCGCCAGCATCTTTCAGAAGCGCTTCACCCCAGCTGATAATAGTATCTTGAATCTCACCATTGGTCATCACGACAGAGACGCCGGTTGCCACTGCGATAATCAAAGCAACTGGTAAGATATCTTTCACGCCATCAATAAAGGTGTCGACTGGAAAAATACCTTCCTTCTTAAACTCTTTATAGTAAATTGCGGTTATTACAATTGTTGACATCAAGAACAGTGTAGTGATTTCGCCAAACAGCCATTCGCCAAAGGCGGCACTATGAACCACGCCGAGCGCTGCACCGATAACTGGTAAATCTGAAGCTCTCTTAAACACGTCGTCAAAGAAAGTAATTTCCCAGCTCCCCCAAGGAATCAGCGAAAGAACCATCAAGATAAATGTAATAGCGAATACGCCCATGACAACTTTTCGTGGGGTAGTTAGTTTTGGTATGTTTTCCATATCTAGAGCAGCCGTAGCTGGCTTATAACGAACATCCTCCTTATATTTGCCAGCCTTCACTTTTGCAGCATAGCGCATAGTGAAGATAATTGCCGCAATCAGACACAGTACTAAAATGATAGACATAATTGGAATTACATTACCTAGCTTTACGTCTGCTGTTGCGGCTGCAGCGCCAGTAGAGAATGGGTTAATGGTTGAACCGAGCACACCCGTACCGGCGCCAAGCACAATCACCATCACACCAGTCATTGCGTTGTAGCCAGCAGCAATCATCATCGGTATAACTAGTGCGTAAAACGCCACAGTTTCTTCCTGCATGCCGTAAGTTGTACCACCGATAGCAAATAGCGTCATCAAAATTGGAATGAGCCATTTTTCTTTACCCTTCATCTTTTGGAGCAGAGCACCAAGAGAAGCGTCCAGAGCGCCGGTCTTCATGGTAACACCCAGGAATCCGCCAAGAACCATGACGAAAACAATCACGTCAAGCTTGTCAGACATACCTTTAATCGGCGCAGTGAAGACGTCCCATAGACCTTGTCGGTCATGCTTATTAACTTCTTCCTTCTTGCCATCCTTTTCTTCAATGACAGTGCGGTCTTTATTAACTACATGATACGACCCCGCAATGCGATTACCCTCTTTATCCGTCTTATATAGACCTGATGGAATAACCCATGTGAGCGCTGCCATGATAGCAATCACGACAAATAAAATCGTAAACGCCGATGGCGACCGGAGCTTCTGCTTTGTTTTTTTAATTTTTTCTACCATTGTCCCGGAGCCTCCTTAACTCCCTTATTACGACAACTACAGCGTCAAAGCCATAACAGCTTTGATTGTATGCATCCTATTTTCCGCTTGATCAAATACTACTGAATTTGGCGAACGGAATACTTCGTCCGAAACCTCCATTGCGTCCAAGCCAAACTCTTCCTGAACACTCTTGCCAGTAGAGGTTAAGGCGTCATGAAAGGCTGGCAAGCAGTGCATAAACTTAACTTCCGGATTACCTGTCAGATTCAGCATGTCGCGGTTTACCTGGAAATAGCGCAGCAAATTGATACGCTCAGCAAACTTATCTTCCTCGCCCATAGACACCCAAACGTCGGTGTAAATTACGTCGGCGCCGCGTAGAGCCTCTTCAAAGTTGTCGGTAATCGTGACTTTACCATGGCTTTGCCGAGCAAAATTATTAGCCTTATGCACCAAACTATCATCCGGGAAAAGTTCGCGCGGCGCTAAAATCCGGAAATCAACGCCCATTTTTGCCGAACCAATCAGCAAGCTATTGGCCATGTTATTACGACCGTCGCCAACGAACACTAGCTTCGTATCTTTCAGCCTGCCAACATGTTCCTCAATAGTCATGAAGTCAGCCAAAATCTGCGTCGGATGGAACTGATCAGTCAATCCGTTCCACACTGGCACACCGGCATATTTTGCCAAATCTTCCACAGTCTTGTGCGCAAAGCCGCGAAACTCAATACCGTCAAACATCCGGCCGAGCACCTTGGCAGTATCTTCAACTGTCTCTTTCTTACCGAGTTGGATATCGTCTTTACCGAGGTATTCTGGCGCAGCACCGAGGTCGTTAGCCGCCACCGTAAAGGCGCAGCGCGTCCGGGTCGAGGTTTTTTCAAACAACAGCGCCACATTTTTACCTTCATGAACCCGATGCGGCACACCGGCATATTTCAGCCGCTTATATTCACGCGCCGTATCCAGTAGTAAACGAATTTCTTCCGCCGTGTAATCACTTAAGGTTAGTAGCGACCGGCCTTTCAAACTTTGCGCCATTAAAATACATCCTCCCGTACCAGCGGCATACTCATACAGCGCGGACCGCCGCGGCCGCGGCCAAGCTCAGCACCGCTCACTTCAATAACTTCCACGCCATGCTCGCGCAGTTTTTGGTTAGTGACATAGTTGCGGTCATACGTTACCACCACGCCCGGCGCAATCGCCAAGGTATTCGAGCCGTCATTCCACTGCTCGCGGGCTGCTGCAATTGGATCGCCGCCGCCGCACTCAATTAGCGTGACATTTGGCACCTCCAGCGCTACTCGCAAGACGTGTTCAAGATCCGTCTCATGTGTAATGCGCGGGAACGGCTGGCCCTCAACCTTCTCCAGCACGAAGCAGTTCATCTTGCCGCCGCGATCGCGGATTTCCGGATGAATAGTAAACTTGTCCCGATCAATCATCGTAAACACCGTGTCCAGGTGCATGAAAGCGTGCGACTTCGGAATTTCCATAGCAACGACTTTCTTAAAGTTGGAACCGGCAAACAGCTTGGTTGCCATCTTTTCAATCGCCTCGGCCGTAGTGCGCTCCGATACGCCGATCGCCATTACTTTGCCGTTTAATACTAGTTCATCGCCGCCCTCCATCGAGAACTTTTCGTGGCGATCGTACCACACCGGCACATTCTTGCCAGCAAACCGTGGATGATGATCAATAATATAGCGCATAAACAGCGATTCGCGGCGGCGAGCCGGCCAATGCATCTTATTAATCGTCAGGCCGTTACCAATGGCTGCAGCCGGGTCGCGCGTAAAGTACAGATTTGGCATCGGGTCGAGATAGAACGGATAATGATTCTTCTCAATCATATTATGCAGCTGCCGATGATGTTCCGGCGGCAGCGTAATTTCATCCTTGCGCACGCCGGCCATAATCTTGCGAACCATAGCGTGAGTCGGCAAATCCAATAAGAATTGGCGCAGAACCTGCGTAATTCGGCGCGAACCCTGCTTGGAAGCCGCCAGCATTTCGTCGACAAATTGCTCGCGAAGCTGGTCAAAATTCAAAGCTTCGGCAACCAGCTCGTCCAGATACAGAACTTCGACGCCATGATCGCGCAAGGTTTGAGCAAACGCGTCGTGCTCCTTCTGCGCAACTTCCAAATACGGAATATCGTCAAATAAAAGATCGGTCAGATAATCTGGAGTTAAATTTTCTAGCTCCTTACCCGGCCGATGCAATAAAACGGTTTTAAGTTTTCCTATTTCAGACGTGATGTGAATTGGCTCATCCATCACAGACCCCCCTGTTTATATTGTTAATGCTTCTATTGTAACACGTTTATGTTTTTGAACAAGAGGAAATGATTGCCAGACTAGACTCCGTTCTCGACGTATATTGACGATTGTTCGCCAGCCACTTATCGACCGCTCGCGCTGCGCCTGGCAACGCTTCATTGGCGTAGTCATCAACGATGATGGTCGCCGTTTTCTGAAACTTGCCGTCGCACAGGCGAAATGAATCGGCAATTGACTCATAAAAATCGCCGTCAAAAAACGCAAAGATGATGCTGTCCGGCACGTCATCAGACGCAACATCAGCAAACCAGCCTTTGTGAATAATCGGCAGTTTCAAGCCAGCCTTTTTGAAATTCTGAACGAAGGTTTTGCGCGGCGCCAAGAGTTCACCAGCCTTGAACTGCTCGCCCGCAGCGCTGTTGTCAGCTTGGGTTTTTTCTGGCAAGCCCATAAACGAATCGTAAACATGAAATTCACCGGTAAATTTATAGGCGTCCATCAGCCGTCGAATAAACAAACTCGTCGTGCCGACATAACAGCCAAATTCCACAATGTTACCAGTCACGCCGCTTCGCAGCACCTTTTCCAATTCTCGCAGCAAGACGCCGAGTTCTTTGGCGTCAACTTGGTCGGAAATGATGGGATATTTGGCGAGGAGGTGGTCGGTGATCATTGGTATATTATATCGCAATTATTGGATTAATGTCGTTCGCTATTGTTTCCCCATACCATATTGTCTGAAAATATTTACATACTTTTGCATAAACTCTTCTTTGCGATCCGCATTATACTGCATGATAAACCGCGGATGCTCCAACGGCACGATAGTATCAAAGAAATGATGCTCATTATTTATATTGCTTAAAAACTTAAAATTATCACCACTGCCGATACAAAAGCAAACAGACGTATCAATATTAAAATCGATCTGGCGCCTCAGCGAATCTAAGATAAAAGGATGTAAACATTTTTTCAGAGCTGCATTTTCATAATAATTACAATTTGCCCAATTACCCTTCAAATTTATCTTTTCAATACCTAGCGGACACACAAAACTCATGTAAAATTGTTTATAAAAATTCTGGCGCCCGCCGTATTCTTCCATCACTTCATACAAGAAACTTGACGAGCGTTTATTCGCTCCAAAAGCGTCTATAGAAATCCCAGTGTCTTTTTGTAAATGATTAACGTCTTCAAAAATGGCACACCGGTAAGCGCTGTCCCGCGCCGTGCTGGTGAACTGCCCAAAATCATAAATCGCCGCTTATTATCGTGATAGTACTGACGATAAAACCGCTGTGTTATTTGTGCTATTCGCTGCCGATTAGTGCCAGTGAATGGATTGATTAGACGATATTTTTCCGGCAAGTTTATGCTGGCACTTTTTAGCGTATCGTTAAACGCCAATATTTTTTGAGCGATGGTTTTGGATTTCATATGTATTTTTATTGTAAATGATGTACGTCAAAATGCTAAAATTAGGCTATGAGAAATTTCTTGCCGAAACAATTAGACATAAAGCACCTTGAGCTCCCGCGACCCGCCCTACAAAAGTCAAACCTAATTGTATATGGAGAAATTCACGGCATCAAAGAAAATGCCGATATAGTCTATAACTTGGTTAAAAAACTTGACATACAACGATTGGCTATTGAAGCCAGCCCTACTGTGCTTGACTTCATCAATTCAGCAAAGATTAATTCTTATGATTTTTCCTTAGTTGACGAAGACCTTTTTGATTCGAGCATTCTATCTCTTGAGATGATAAAAACGATAGCAATTCTTCTGCAGCAAAATCAACTTAAAGAGCTCGTTTTTATTGATACATTTTTTGACAATTTAGATGAGGATGCCATCATACCACCAAGCCCGCAAGAACGAGAAGAGCAGCTAGCTAAAAATATCCTCGGAATTGACGGCTCTCTACCAACATTATGTATTATGGGACAATGGCATACGCAGCCCAAAGTTGTTACAGATGGCGAAACACGGCATGAATCAGCGTTATATCGCTTGAGAAAAACAAAACCAAATGTACCGTTTATTCACAATATCTATCGACAAGGAGAACTATTTAATGATGGAAAAATAATTGAATTACCAGACAACCCAGCAGTGTCGTCTTGTTACGAGATTGTCCAGAAAACCGATATCGATTTTGATCTACATGTACCAAAGGCAACAAGAATATCTTCATGCTAAAATTGTAGTATGAAAATTACCAGCCCTGCGTTCGCCGAAAACGCTAAAATACCAAAAATTTACTCCAAGCTTGGCGGTAATCAACGTCCGCCACTCGAGATCAGCGACGTACCAACAGACGCCAAAAGTCTGGTGGTTGTCTGCCACGACCCTGACGCGCCTGGACGCGATGGATTTTACCATTGGGCAGTTTGGAATTTGCCGACCGGAACCACTGAAATCACCAGCGAATCACTACCGGCGGGCGCCGTCGAAGGCGTTACCAGTTGGGGTCGTCCTGGCTGGGGCGGGCCGCAGCCGCCGTTTGGTACGCACCGCTATCAATTTTACGTGTACGCGCTGAACACGACACTGGACTTACCAAGCGACACCAAACCAAAAGAGCTCATCGCCGCCCTCACGCCGCACATAATCGACCAGGCCATGTTGACTGGAAAATTTGGCGTGTTGGATATTTTGCGGCGGAACTAAAGACAACTCTCTGATCACATCCGCGAAATATCAGCACGAAGCTGATTGACCACTTCGGCACGTTCAGCGATATTGCGATCGTAAGTGTAGACTATATAACCTTCCCTATTGCTGCTGATTTTTGCAACCGTGCCATAAAACGGCGCGCAAATCTGCGAATGTCCGACCTGGTTTTCTGAATATATCTTACCATGCACGTAATATTTAGCTTTTCCCGCGCCATTAGCATAGATTATCAAACATTCATTTTCCAACGCTCGCGCCAGACAAAGCGTGTCAATCATCATTTTTGAAGCCTTGATTTCAGCGCGCACTGGCTTATTACCTCCAGTTGACCAATACGATGGAATGCAAATAACTTCCGCACCCTGCTTAATCATTGAACGGAATAACTCTGGAAAAGCTAAATCCCAACAGATTGCCAGACCAATTTTACCAATCGGCGTATCAACAACCATGGCTTCATTCCCTGGCACCAAATATCGACGTTCAGGAATCCATAAATGATTTTTCCGGTACCGAAGTTGTATCTCTCCCGACGGATCAATCAATAGCGCTGTATTATAGAAATCGTCACCCTCTTTACAAATAAACGAACCAGCGACCAGATAAAGTTGCTTTTCACACGCTATTTGACATAGACGCATAACTTCGCCAGACGATTCGCTCAAGGCGTATTCTAAATTATACGGAATCGGCCCAGTCAATACATCTTCTGGCAAAACCACTAGGTCGACTGACTGTTGATTGCATAACTCGCCAACAAGCTTTTCTATTTTTGCCAAATTGCGTCCAGTATCCAGCGGCGCAATTTCCATTTGCACAGCAGCAACGGTAATCATTCTTTTCATGATCACAGTATAGAATTTATATTTTTATAATCAACACTCGACCAATCACTCAGCAAACTGACTATTATACAGCTCGGCGTAAAATCCGCCCTGCTGCAGCAGTTCGTCGTGCTTGCCTTGTTCGATGATGTTGCCATCGCGGACGACCAAGATCAGGTCGGCGTCGCGAATAGTGCTCAGACGATGAGCGATGACGAAGCTGGTTTTGCCCTGCATCAACTTGTCCATAGCTTTTTGGATGAGCACTTCGGTGCGGGTGTCAACCGAGCTAGTGGCTTCGTCCAAAATCAGCATCGGCGTTCGCGCCAGCATCGCCCGGGCGATCGTCAGCAGCTGCTTTTCGCCCTGTGAAATGTTCGTTGCTTCCTCGCCCAGCACCATATCGTAGCCGCCCGGCAGCGACCGCACGAAGTGGTCGACATGCGCCTCCTTGGCGGTAGCAACCATCTCTTCTTCGCTGGCCGTTGGGTTGCCGTAGAGCAAATTCTGGCGAATTGTGCCATTAAACAACCAGGTGTCCTGCAGCACCATGCCAAACATTTGCCGCACATCGCTGCGCTTCATTTGGCGAATGTCCACGCCGTCAATCTTAATCGCACCGCTGTTAATTTCATAAAATCGCATCAGCAAATTAACCAGCGTCGTCTTGCCCGCGCCCGTCGGACCGACAATCGCCACGCGCTGGCCTGGCTTGATGTGCGCCGACAAACCCTTGATGATAGTTTGGTCGGGTTGGTAGCCAAAGACCACATTGTCAAATTCGACTTCGCCTTTGACGTGCGCCAATTTCACCAAATCCCTACCCTCCGCCTTTTCTTCCGGCTCATCCAAAAATTCAAACACGCGCTCGGCGGCAGCGGCAGTCGATTGCAACACATTGGCGATATTGGCAACTTGCACCAACGGCTGATTGAATTGGTCAATGTATTGGATGAACGCCTGAATATCGCCGATTTTCAGCCGGCCGTTAATCGCCAGCCAGCCGCCCAAAATCGCCATCACGACGTAACCAATGTTGCCGATGAAATTCATGATTGGATAAATCAGCCCCGACAAAAAATGGGCCTTCCAGGCGCTTTCCTGTAGCTGGTTGTTAATCCGCGAAAACTTAGCCAGTGACTTTTTCTGACCGTTGAACACGCGCATCACTTGATGACCGCTGTACATTTCCTCGATATGGCCGTTCAGTTCTCCCAGCTGCGTTTGCTGGCGGAGGAACTGTTTTTGCGAACTTTTGGCAATCAGCGTCACCACGCCGCCAGCCAGTGGCAGCACCAAGAGCGCCACCAACGACATTTGCCAGCTGATGGAAAGCATCATCGCCAAAATCCCGAGCACCATCACCGTCGAGGAGACGATTTGCGACAGGCTTTGATTGAGCGTCTGGCTGATGGTATCGACATCATTGGTGACGCGGCTGAGCACCTCGCCGTAGGTTTGCTTGTCAAAATAACTCAGCGGCAAACGGTTAATTTTTTCGGATAATTGCCGGCGCATCCTGAAAGTAACCGTTTGCGTCACTTGGGTCATCAGCCAGGTTTGGATGTAGCGGAAAATGGCGCTGAGTATATACAAACCAATTAGCAAACTGACGACCCGCCAAATTGCCTCAAAGTGAAATTCTGGACGCCGGCTAAGATCAAGTTTTTTAATGGTCTCAAGTTGATTGGATGGAATTTGGCTTTCAATTTCTGACTTGTTCGGCAGACGGTTGAGGACATCAGCACCGGTCGTGCCAGCTGGCAGCGAAGCACCATTTGGTAGCTTACTGGTGATGGTTTCGTACGCTTTCATGCTGACATAATCTTCGACAATTTGGTTGGTAGCGCCGCCCAAAATCTTCGGACTGACAATCGCGAAAGTCGTGCTGCCGACTGCGAAAATCGCCACCATGAGCATTTGCCAGCGGAACTCCGCCAAGTATTTGGCTAGCTTCTTGACCGTGCCTTTGAAATCTTTGGCTTTTTCGCCCGCGCCCATGCCGCCGCCCATTGGACCGCCCATCTTTACTGGCTGGCGTTTTTTCATGCTTTGCTGAGTCATTACGCCGCTCCTTTCGCGGTCGTTGCCGACATTTTCTGCAGGTCGTCTTCCGAAAGCTGGGAAGCGGCAATTTCTTGATAGACTTCGCAATTTTTCATCAATTCCTGGTGCGTGCCTTGACCGACAATTTTACCTTCGTCCAGCACAATGATTTTGTCAGCGTTCATGATGGTATTGATGCGCTGGCCGACGATGAGCACAGTTTTATGTTTGGTTTCTTTGGCAAGCGCCAAACGCAATTTGGCGTCAGTTTTGAAATCCAGCGCCGAGAACGAATCGTCAAAAATGTAGACATTCGGCTCGACGGCAATCGCCCGGGCAATCGACAAACGCTGCCGCTGGCCGCCGGAAACATTGCTGCCGCCTTGAGCGATATCATTTTTGTAACCGTTTTTTAGCTCGCTAATGAACTCGGCGGCTTGAGCGATTTTAGCGGATTTTTCTACCAATTCTTGGCTGGCTTTGGCGTTACCGTACTTGATGTTGCTGGCAATCGTCCCGCTAAACAGCACGCCTTTTTGCGGTACGTAGCCGATTTGATCGTACAATTCCTCTAGTTTGAGCTGGCGAATATCCACGCCATCCAGCAAAATCTGTCCCGCCGACACATCGTAAAAGCGCGGGATCAAATTGATCAACGTTGATTTGCCGGAACCAGTACTGCCAATGAACGCCGTGGTTTGCCCCGGCTCAGCCGTGAAATTAATACTTGAGAGTACCGGCAGATCAGCGTCTGGATAAGTAAAAGTGACGTCTTTGAATTCGATTTTACCCGTAGCGTCATGCGGCAATTGCTGCGGCGACGGCGGGTCAACAATCGACGGCAGTGTGTCCAACACCTCGCCCACCCGCTTTACCGACACGGCCGCCCGCGGCACCATGATGAACACCATCGACAACAGCAAGAACGAAATGATCACCTGCATGGCGTACTCCAAAAACGCCATCATATTACCAATTTGTAGATTACCGCTACTAATCAAATGCGCGCCAAACCAGACAATCGCCACACTAGAAAAGTTCATCACCAGCGTCATGATTGGGTCAAGCAGCATCATCAGCCGGTTGACAAATAAATTCATTTTATTCAGCTCGGTGTTGGCTTGCTGGAACTTTTTCTGCTCAATTTTTTCGTTGTGAAAGGCACGGATAACTTTCAAGCCGACTAGATTTTCGCGCGTTACCAAATTTAGCTTATCCACCAGCGTTTGCAATTTCTTAAACCGAGGCACGGCAATCACAAACAACACAGCAATGACCACCAGCAACACCGACACTGCCAGCGCAATGATCCAGCTCAAATCTGGCGCGTTATGGATAGCTTTTTGCAAACCGCCGACCGCCATGATTGGTGCCAGTAGAGCCATGCGTAATAGCAGGATTGACGTCATCTGAATTTGCTGAATATCGTTGGTCGAGCGGGTGATTAGCGAGGCGGTAGAAAATTTATTAAAATCTGCCAGCGCGAAACTTTCGACTCGCTCAAATAGTTCCATTCGTAGTTTCTGCGCCACACCAGTGGCGATCCGCGATGCTAAAAACCCGATGACGATCGAACACAGTCCACCCGCCGCCGTCACCAAAATCATCGCTAGTCCGTTGTGCCAAATGGCTGGCATGTCTTGCTTGATGATGCCGTTATTGACAATTTCCGACATCTTATCAGGCAGCCACAAATTCGCCATCACCATGGCGTAGGTAAAACCGACCAAGATGATAAACATCAGCCAGTAGCCGCTAAAAATTCGTAAGATATGCTTCATTTTGTTCCTTTACCACCTAAAGCCAGCTTCTATTATAGCACGAAGCGGCGACCTAGCTCCATTCCAGCGGACGGCGATTGGACAAAATCACCCGCTCGGCTTATACTATTTTTAGCGTCGGGGTGTGGCGCAGCTTGGTAGCGCGCACCGTTCGGGACGGTGAGGTCGTCCGTTCAAATCGGATCACCCCGACCAGGAAATTATTTGAAGCGTACGTTCACTGACGAGAACCTCTGGCTATAAGCAAAATAAAGGAGGTTATATGCGGCGGCGAGTTAATATACGCGGAATTATCATAAACGATCAGGGCGAGATTTTTTGCCAAAGACTAACCGCCAGGAATAGCGACGGTCGGAATTTTTGGTGTACACCGGGCGGCGGTTTGGAAATGGGCGAAAGCTTGCTGGATGGTTTACGCCGAGAAATGATTGAAGAAACAGGTGTCAAACCAGAAATCGGTAAGTTGTTATTCGTCGAGCAATTCGCCGAATCGGGCGAGCAATCAGCGCATGGTCCGAACGAGCAATTGGAATTTTTCTTCCTCATCACCAACTGGCAAGATTACCAGCAGATTAACCTGGAGCAAACATCGCACGGCGTCGAGGAAGTGGCGGAATGCGGCTTTGTCGATCCGAAGACGACGCGAATTTTACCAAGTTATCTGACAGAGGTTGACCTGAACCAGCTAGTTAACAAATTGACAGAAGTTCCAGTTCTAAGCGAATTATAGCTGGGCCGCTTAGACTATTTGGCGAAGAATTTTTTAGCGCGCTCGGTTTTCGGATGATCCATTACCTGGGCTGGCGTACCGTTTTCGATAATCTCGCCCTTATCCAGAAAAATCATCCGCGTGCCAACTTCGCGGGCAAATTTCATCTCGTGCGTCACGATTACCATCGTCATGCCTTTTTCAGCAACTTTACGAATCACATCCAGCACTTCGCCGATCATTTCCGGATCCAGCGCCGATGTCGGCTCGTCAAACAGCATAATTTTCGGCTCCATCGCCAGCGCCCGGGCGATCGCTACCCGCTGTTTTTGGCCGCCTGATAGACTGTCAGGCGAGGCATCCGCCTTATCCAACAGCCCGACATCGTCCAGCAAACCTCGCGCCAAGCGCGTCGCCTTTTTATCCGATAATTTGCGGAGTTTTTTAGGCGCTAGTTTAATATTTTCAATCACGCTCAGGTTCGGAAACAAATTAAATTGCTGAAAAACCATACCGATAGTTTGGCGCAAAGCATTCAAATTGACATGCGGATCGGTAATTTTAACGCCATCGACGATAATCTCGCCAGATGTCGGCTCTTCCAATAAATTCAAGCAGCGTAAAAAGGTCGATTTGCCAGAGCCGCTGGAGCCGACCACCACGACGATTTCACCCTCGTCAATTTCCACGTCAATATCGCGCAGCACGCGGTTTTTACCGAATGTTTTCTTCAAATCTTTAACGCTGATCATCGTCATGCTTCAATTTCCTTTCTACTCGCGCCATCACCCGCGTAAAAATCGCTGTTAGAACCAGATACATCACCGCTGCGGCAAACAACGACTGAAAAGCGGTAGCCGTCTGAAAACGAATATTGTCAGCGCCGCGCATAATGTCGTTCAAACCAATCCAGCCGACCACCGACGTCTCCTTTAGTAAAGCAATAAATTCGCTAATCAGTGCAGGCAGCGAATTCTTCATCGCCTGCGGTAGAATCACCAGCCGCATGGCTTGCCAATTGCTCAAACCCAGCGACCGCGCTGCCTCCATTTGCCCTTTGTCAATACTCTGAATACCGCCGCGGATAATCTCAGCAATATAGGCGCCGCTGTTGATACCAAACGCCACCGCCGCCACAAAAATCTTTGGCATAAACTGGTACGAGCCAAACACCACGTAATACATAATCAGCAGCTGCACTAATAGCGGCGTGCCGCGGATAATATCAACATAAAGTTTTCCCAAGCCAGCCAGTGGATTAAATTTGGCAAGCTTCCCCGCCTTCATCCTGCCAAACGGGCGAAAATTCGAGGTGCGCATTAAGGCGATAATCACGCCGATTATCGAGCCTAAGATAAGCGACAGCACTGTCAAAACCAGCGTTACTTCCAGCCCGTGCCATAAGAATAACCAGCGATTGCCGCCGAAAATCACTTCCCAGAAACTCACGATTTCGCCTCCTCGCCAAAGTGTTTGCGGATTAATTTATCGTAGCGGCCGTCCTTTTTCATCTTGGCAATTTCTTTATTAACTTTTTCCAGTAGATCTTTGTTGTCTTTTTTAATGGCAATGGCATAACTTTCGTCGCTGAGCGCGCCCGGCAAAATTTCCAAACCAGGAAAACCAGCCGTGTATTGCTTGGCAGGAGCATCGTCCAGAATGACCGCCTCGATCTTCCCGGCGCTTAGTTCCTGCAAGACGCTCGGCGCAGTCTGGAATTGTGTAACTGCCGCGCCGGCAATTTTCGATGCCAGCGTATCGCCAGTCGTACCCAGTTGTACGCCGATTTTTCGCCCTGACAATTGATATCTATTGCGAATCGGACTACCCTTCTTAACAATTATGCGCTGCGACGCCGAATAATACGGATCAGAAAACAGCGCATTTTTCGCCCGTTCCGGCGTTACGGTCATGCCCGCCGCCACCATATCAATCTGCCCGCTGTCTAGCGCCGACAGCAGCCCGTCAAACGACATATCTTCAATTTTCAATTCCTTGCCCATGCTTTTGGTAATTTCCCGCGCCAAATCGACATCAAAACCAACAATTTCATTATTATCAATATACTCAAACGGCTTAAAGCCGGCATTTGTCCCCATCACCAGTACATCAGTTTTCGAGCCAATCACGCCGTCGCGCTGCAAAATATCGCCCAGCATCAAGCAAATCATCCCGGCAAACAGCGCCAGACCAACCCACCAGCCCGCATTTGCCAATCGCTTGTTCTTGCTCATGCTTGCAATTATACGCTATTTTTCCGCAAATGTTAATAAAAATGGTATAATAGACAAAGTAATGCGAGAGTTCAAGCTAACGAAAAGTCGTTTAGCGCGGTTGGCTGTTGCCATGCTGCTACTGTTAGCGGCGGTTTTTTTAACTGCCAATCAATATAAATCCACTCATTTCAAAGATTCGCAAATCGACGAAATTATTTTCTATTTTACTAACGGATTGGCTGGCGGCAAGTCGGACAATATTTGGGAAGCAGTGTTTAAGAATATCCCGCTGGCACTGCTGGCCTTCGCTGTTATGTCTTTGCCAGTGATTGACAAAGCTTGGTCGTACTCGCATCGATTGACTAACCATCTTAGAAATAGATTGAAAAAACCCGAAAAACCGGCGCGGCGCGCTATTCGCCTGCGCTATAAATTTGCCTACGCGCTAATGGCGTTCGTTTTATCATTTACGCTGCTGCTACAAAGCTTCGGCGTACCCGCTTATGCTTATGCGCTCATGCAATCAACCAAACTATACGAAGAATATTATGTCAACCCAAAAACCGCCAAATTAACATTTCCTGCCAAAAAACGCAATCTTATTTATATATTCATGGAATCCATGGAAAATACTATTGCATCGAAAAATAATGGCGGCCAATCTGAAAAATCTATCATTCCTGAGCTGGAAGAACTAGCCTTAGACAACACTTCTTTTTCCAATAAATCCTCCGGTTTGGGCGGCGCGATGTCAGCCAACGGCACAGCTTTCACTGTCGGCGGCATGGCAGCACAGTCAGCCGGCGTACCGCTGAAAGAAAATATCTTTGGACAAGATCACAACAGCATGGGTATGCTTAATAATTTTTTACCGGGCGCCTACACTCTGGGCGATATTTTGAAACAGCAAGGCTATAATCAAACATTTATTATGGGTTCGGAAGCGAGTTTCGGCGGACGCGATAAGCTGCTCACGCAACACGGCAGCTACGACATCCAGGATTATAATTACGCCAAACAGCACGGCCAAATTGCTGAGGATTACAAAGTTTGGTGGGGTTATGAGGATAAAAAATTATTCCAGTTTGCCCGCGAAGAGGCCTCGCGACTGGCTTCGTCAGACAAGCCCTTCAATTTACAGCTATTGACTGCCGACACGCATTTTACTGACGGCTATTTAGATGAAACGTGCGCTAAAACATTCGCCAATAAGTACGACAACGTCCACGCCTGCTCGTCCAAACAAGTGGCAGAATTCGTCAAATGGGTGCAGTCTCAGCCGTTTTATGAAAACACCACAATTGTCATGTCAGGCGATCACTTGGGCATGCAAACTTCATATTATGACGAAAAAATCTCAGAACCGAACTATCAGCGAACTATTTACAATGCTTTCATCAACCCGGCAACCGCCGCAGAAAAAACCCATGACCGCCTGATGACGACATTTGACATGTATCCGTCAACCTTGGCAGCGCTGGGCGTGAAGATTGATGGCGAACGGCTAGGTCTGGGAACTAACTTATTTGCTAATAAACAAACGTTGACCGAACAGCTTGGCGGGATCGACCAGCTAAATAGCGAATTGTCAAAACGCTCAAATTATTACGAGAAAAAAATCTTTTCAAAATCCGGCCGCCAAAACTAACAACCAAACTAGTTAAAACCGTTCGGATTATTACTTTGCCAATTCCAGGCGTCGCGGCAAGCGTCCTCAATTGTCAATTCCGCTCGCCAACCTAGATCTTTTTCTGCCAAACTTGGGTCAGCATAACATGCGGCAATGTCGCCCGGCCGGCGCGGCGTGATTTGGTATGGGACTTCCCGGCCAGATGCCTTTTCAAACGCTTTTACTAATTCTAACACCGACGTACCGCGGCCAGTACCGATGTTATACACCTTATATTCATCCGGCTCGCCCAGATGCTCCAACGCCGCCACATGCGCCCGCTCCAAATCAACCACGTGAATATAATCGCGCACACCCGTGCCATCCGGCGTGTCATAATCATCTCCAAACACACTTAAGTGATCGCGCTTACCGACCGCCACTTGCGACACAAACGGCAACAAATTGTTTGGAATACCCGATGGATCTTCGCCGATACGGCCACTCGGATGGGCACCAACGGGATTGAAATAGCGTAGCGAAGTGAATTGCCAACCCTGCTTGGTCGCCACCACATCGCGCAGAATCTGCTCAATCATCAGCTTGGTTTGGCCGTACGGATTAGTGGCTGACAGCGGCATATCTTCGGTAATTGGCAGCCGCGCTGGGTCACCATACACCGTTGCTGAGCTCGAAAAGACCAGCTTCTTTACATCAAATTCCTGCATGACATCCAGCAGCGTCAAGGTGCTTTCCAAATTGTTCTGATAATAGAGCAGCGCCTTTTCCACCGACTCGCCGACGGCCTTCAGACCCGCAAAATGAATCGCTGCGTCAATTGTCTCAGACTTAAATAGCTCCGCCAGCCGCGTCCGATCACGCAGGTCAAACTCATGAAACGGCACCGACTGGCCGGTAATTTCCTCAACCCGCCGCAGGCTCTCGGCGGATGAATTTGATAAATTATCAACCACCACCACGCCGTGACCCGACGCCAACAGTTCAATGATGGTGTGGCTGCCGATATATCCAGCACCGCCAGTAACGAGAATGTTCATGAAGTACCCCTTTCGCTATGATTCCTAATAACACCATTATACCACTGCTATTTCCATAAAACTGGCTTGTGAATAAGTCCTCAATAAGATCAGATAGCTTTATTTTCCTGGCGTGCCGGCGCAGCAGAAGCAACATAGCATATGATGCCGCCCCAATATAACGGCATGATAGCATAACCAACCCATGCTTCAGATACGCCGCCAAACATGCGCAACGCCAGACAAGCATCAGATACCGCCATCATGCCGCCGCCGATTGCCGCCCACCACCAGTGCGATTTATAGCGTGCCGCTGCAGCTGCCGCCGCGCTAATTGCCATCACGGTAATTACTGCGGTATACGCGACGATCGCATTGGCGAGCATGGCATCGTGAACTTGCGGTAATACTGCTTGCAATACAAATCCTACTAATCCTATATAACAGATTGCTGCTAAAATAACCATAAACAGACGCGGTCGACAGCCTGACCGCCAAGCTGCACGCAGCCGATTAAAATTGATGATGCAAAGCACCACATGCGCCAGCAAAAACACCGCCAAGCCAGCGATAAAATAACTAAACGGCAAAAACGCAAAAATTGCTCCGGCAATCACAAACAGAACTAACGCTGCCAGCAATGTTTTCGCTTCAGCACTGTGTAGCCGATTGTAGCGCCAAGCGCCGATCAGAATAAATGCTGTTGTCAACGGATCTGTCAGCTGTTTAGCAAAACTCCATTCCTGCGGCATAAACTGCAATATTTGCCAGACTATCCCGCATAAAAAAGCCGGCCACATTACTGTAAAAAATCGTAATGATTTCATATCGTTAATAATGACATAAGCCACTGGGGGCGCGCAAGATCATCGTTAAATCTTAAATGATGTTTCTAGCACTTTTGCACTGAGAGTGCCAATTTGCTATGATAGTTATATCAATTATCCCCGCTCTGTCCCTCGCCGCGGCGCATCATAAATACGGACTTAGAAAAGCCCAAAGAATCAAAGGAGGATCTATGCCACCAAATATGCAAGAAGAGCTTGAGCAGCCGCTGGAGAAATTCGGCACTGATATCACGGCACTCGCCAGGGAACATAAACTCGACCCCGTCATCGGACGCGATGAGGAAATTCGCCGCACCATGCAAATCTTGAGCCGGCGCACCAAGAACAACCCGGTGTTGATCGGCGAACCGGGCGTCGGTAAAACCGCCATCGTCGAGGCCCTAGCACAGCGCATCGTCAAGGGCGACGTACCGGCGTCACTGAAAGACAAGCGACTGATTTCCTTGGAAATTTCCAGCTTACTAGCCGGCGCGAGCTTTCGCGGCCAATTTGAAGAGCGCCTCAAAGCAATTTTGAAAGAAGTTGAAGAAGCTGCCGGCGAAATTATTTTGTTCGTTGATGAAATTCACACCATGGTCGGCGCCGGCAAAACCGAAGGCAGCATGGACGCCGGCAATATGCTCAAGCCCGCCCTGGCGCGCGGTAAACTCCATATGATTGGTGCAACGACATTAGCCGAGTATCGCCAGCATGTCGAGAAAGACGCAGCCCTAGAGCGGCGCTTTCAGCCAGTCTATGTCGGCGAGCCAAGTTTTGACGACACCGTGGCAATTTTGCGCGGTCTGAAAGAAAAATACGAAGTCCATCACGGCGTCAAAATTTCTGATGATGCCATCGTGGCGGCGGCGCGGCTGTCCACCCGCTATCTGCCCGATCGCTTTTTACCTGACAAGGCCGTTGACCTCCTGGATGAAGCCACCAGCGCCCTGAAAATGCAACTCGAAAGCGTGCCGATTGCTCTGGATCGGCTGAATAACCGCCGCTTGCAGCTGGAAATTGAAGAAGCAGCGCTGAAAAAAGACAAATCCGACCACGCCAAGGCCCGCAAAGAGGAGATTAATCAACAAATCGCTGACCTTCGAGCTCAGGCCGAGGTGATTGACAATAAATGGCAGCACGAAAAAGACATTCTCCAGACCGTCAATACCGCCACTGAAAAAATGGACAGCCTGCGCTCGCAACTGGAAATCGCCGAGCGCGACGCCGATCTGGCCACCGCCAGCCGTATCAAATACGGCGACTTGCCAGATCTGGAGAAAAAGCTGGCTGCCGCCCGCCAAGAACTGGCCGCCATTCCGCCAGCCGACCGCCTGCTGCGTGAAGAAGTTACCCCTGACGACATCGCCGGCGTAGTAGCGCGCTGGACGGGCATTCCCGTGGAGCGGCTGATGGAGACCGAATCCAGCAAATTGACCAAATTAGAGGAGCATATTAGCACGCAAGTAATTGGTCAAGACAAGGCCATCGCCGCCGTGGCCAGTGCTATTCGCCGTTCGCGTGCTGGCCTAAGTGATACCAACCGGCCAATTGGTTCTTTCCTCTTCCTCGGCCCTACCGGCGTGGGCAAGACAGAGGTGGCCCGCAGCCTGTGCCGCGAATTATTTGACGACGAACACGCCATGATTCGTATCGATATGAGCGAATACATGGAGCGGCACGCCGTGGCCCGCCTGATTGGCTCGCCGCCAGGCTACGTGGGCTACGACCAAGGCGGGCAACTCACCGAAGCGGTCCGCCGCCGCCCCTATAGCGTGGTACTATTTGACGAAATCGAAAAAGCCCATGCCGACGTCTTCAACGTGCTACTCCAGGTGTTGGACGACGGCCGCCTGACCGATAGCCAGGGGCGGACAGTCGATTTTTCGAACACGGTAATCATCATGACCAGCAATGTCGGCTCGCAGGCGATCATGGACTTTTCTGGCGATGATTTGTCGGCACTGGATAATCAAATGCTTGAGGTGCTCAGGCAGCACTTCCGCCCGGAATTCCTCAACCGCATCGATGACATTGTTATCTTCGACCGCATTCGACCAGAGGCGATGCGGGCAATTGTCGATGTCCAGTTGAAACGCGTCGCCCGCCAAGTCAAAGACAGCCGCGACATCACCCTGGAGTTTGACGATAGTATCCGCGACATGCTGGCCCACGACGGTTACGACCCGGCCTTTGGCGCTCGGCCGCTCAAGCGCTTGGTGCAAAAGCGAGTGCTTGACCCGCTGGCGCTAGAGCTAATTGACGGACGGATTCATGACGGCGAGATAGTAAAAGTGAATATAATTAACGACCGCGTGAAGTTCCAAAAACAATAAATTAAGTTTCACCTATTTCCCTGATTAACACCCTCCATCGTCGTACGGCCGCATTTGACTGCAAACGTCCGAAGCCCCGTCTTGATTGAATCAATGCAGAGCAAGAAAAAGCGTCCCAGCCGCCAACTGGAACGCTTTTCGTTAGATTACCTCCGCGAGAAAACTACTCGGTTTGATTAGCTTCCACCCGCGTCAGCTTATCGACCATCGGTAGAATTAAGTAAATACCAATGATGGCTGCCGCCAGACCGATACCAACGATGGCGAAGTAAGTTGGCGTCAGCACCGGCTTCAGCGTCGTCGAGAATGTGCTGGTAAACACCGCTCCCGTCCACACGCCAAAACCGCACGACAGAATCGAGGTGGTCAGCAGCGGCGCCACCGACTCAACCATCACCAAACGTTTCAATTGAGCGAGGCGCATACCGCTCAGCCGCAGCGTATACAGCGAGCGGCGACGTTCCATCAGCCCGCCAATCGTCGAGACGATCAAGCTTGCCACCGCCACGAACAGCGTTACGCCGATACCGACATAGGCTAGATCGGCAAACTCGCGAATTGTCGGATTGATATGCGGTTTCTTGGCATCAGTGCCGCTCACCGCGTATGTCAGGTCGTACTGATTAGCTTTGGCTGTCACCAAGGTGCGCAGCTTCTCGATATCGTTATCTGACTTCAATGTCACCAAATATTCTTTGACGCCGTTCGTATCAACCTTATCGTTAATTAGCGACACATTTTTGACCACCGGCTTATCAAAATTAAGCAGCGCAAATTGGTCGGGCCGGGCGTTATTCAGACAAGTATGCTCTGTATACTTCGCCAAATCCTGGCAGCGAATTGCATCGCCGTCCTCGCGCGGATAGATCGTCGCCACCGACGTGATGTAAGATTTTTGCTGCAGCTGCTCTGCCATGTCGCCTGGCAGCGACCGGCCAATGACAATTGCCGTGCCGCGCTTTAATTGCGAAAAGCCGTTATCCTTAATAGCTTGAGCGTTTAAGCCTTCAATACCGCTGGTCGCCGTCAGATAAAAGCTGCCCGCAAACAGCGCCAATACCACGCCGCTGACGCTACGGAAAATCGTCCGCGAATGCACCGCCGTACGCTTACCGGCGATCAGCATCGAAGCGTTATTAGCCCAGCGCGCTGCCAACAGCGACAACTTATTAGTCAGCCAGCCACCAGCCAGAATCAAGCCAAACATCACCAGCAGCAGTGCTGCAGTCAATAACAGCATCGGTATAGCCGATTCTTTGTTGGCGTCCAGCCAATCCCGCCCCGGCTTCGACGACAGCCACGCAAAGAACGCAATACCAAGTGCCGGCACCAGCGCCCGCCAAGCGCGCAATTTCTTTACCTTTTCAACCGAACGCGACACACCCAGCGGCGAAATCTGCGCCCGGCGCATCCGCCGCCAGTTGACAAACGTCGTTAGTCCCAGCGTCAAACCTATAATCAACGCATATTGCGTGCCAGTTAGCGCTAAATCGCTAGGATTAAATCGCATACCGTCCATCTTGAAATCCTGTAGCGGCGCTTGTAGCAGCCAAAACGCACCCAGCCCGATAATCACGCCAACCACCGACGCCAGTAGCGATTCCAACATCAACACCCTTCCCACCTGCCGCTTAGTTGCGCCGATCAGCCGCAAAGCAGCATAGCGTTTCTCGCGCTGTGCGGCGCCCAGCTGCGTCGCTACTGACACGAAAATAACAATCGGGAACAGTAAGATTGTCCCGCCAACACCGAATACGATGACGGCAACTGGGTCTATTTTAGCATCCGATTTTAATCCGTTAGCATCCGTCCGATAAACGTCAGCAAAGTATGATGGCTGCCCCTGAGATTTGGTAAAAGCATCGCTCTCGGCCACTTCCTCGGCGCTCGCGCCACGTACCATCATCAATGCATCCGGGCTGGCAACATATTCGCTAGGAATTACGCCAAGGTATTTGGTATTTTTACCAAAACGTGCCAAGATATTGTCCTCTGGATGCTGAGCAACCGCATCAGCCAACGCTTTTGATAAGTAGTATTCACCAGGACGCGGCGTTTTTAGCTTGGCAAACTGCGGCGATTTAGCCGTGCCGTACATTGAATAAGACTGGATGGACTGACCACGCCATTTCGACGCATCGCCACGCCAAGTACCGCCAACTTTCAGCGGCTCGACACCAGCAATCGGTTTTTGTTCGGCTACACCGCGGGCTGCCTGATACGCCGCCGTATTAATTGCTAATCCATTAACACGCCCCATTAGACCGTTGACACCAGCTGTAAAGTAGCACACCAGCACGATTCCCAGTGCCACCGCCACCGTAGTCAAGCCCAGACGCGCGAACGACTGGCGTCCAGACTTTTTTAATAACATCCAGCTGACACTCATTTGACAGCCCCCGCATTGGTTTTACCGAGTTTGATTGATGTATTTACCGCTGTATCAACACCGGAAATCTGCCCGTCGCGGACAATAATTTCCCGATCAGCATAGGCGGCAATCGTCGGCTCGTGCGTCACCATGATGACTGTCGTACCGTGGTCTTTGGCAGTTTTAATAAATAGCTCCATAACTCTCTCTGAGTTCAGGCTGTCCAGCGAGCCAGTCGGCTCATCAGCAAATAGTACTTTCGGCTCAATCACCATGGCCCGAGCAATCGCCACCCGCTGCATTTGCCCGCCCGACAACTCGCCAAGCATACTGTCAGCTTTATTACCCAGCTCGACCTTATTCAGCCATGTTTTCGCCTGCTGATAAGCTTCTTTACGCTTGATACCGTTAAGCAGTAGCGGTAACGCTACATTATCCAGCGCTGTTAGCTCCGGTACTAGCTGTCCAAATTGAAAGACAAAGCCAAAGCTAGTGCGCCGTAAAATACTGCGCTGATCATCGCTCAGTTTGTCGATCCGCCGTCCGTCGAAATCAATCTCTCCACTATCAACCTTGGTAATCGCCGCCAAGCTATGCAGCAGCGTCGACTTGCCAGAGCCCGACGGACCCATAATCGCCAGCACCTCGCCCGCCTCGACATCCAAGCTGACGCCGCGCAGCGCGTGCGTTTGCCCGAACGACTTCTTAATATTTTTAGCGCTAATTATTGGTTTGCTCATGCAAAATTTCCTCCTTTAACCGCGTTAAACGCGAAATAGTTAATTCAATCCAGCGCAAATCTGCCTCCAAATGATACAAAGCATGGTCGATCAGCAGCATGTCCGACAAACTGCTATCGCGCCGCTGCGCTGTCAATTCACGCATCCGCTGAATATGCGCCTGCCGTTGGTTATCCAAATACGGTGACGCATCGCCGTCTTTCAAAATCGCCAATACCGCCTTGATATACATCGTCGCTTGCAGCTGTGGCGACGGTGCCTCTGGTGATTCCAGCCATGCTTGCAAATCCTGCTTGCCCTCATCGGTAATCTCATACCGAACCCGATCCGGCCCGCCCGATTCGCTGGTATCGGCAATCTCTTTGACCTTGTTATCGCGTTTGAGCCGCGCCAAAGTTGAATATATCTGACCAGTTAAAATTGGCTTATCTTTGCCAAAATAACCGTCATATTTTTTCTTCAACTCATAGCCGTAATTTGACTCTTCCGTTAAAAAACCTAACAGTGTATATTGAACGCTCATACTCTTACTATACACCCAGTGTTTAGTTATTGCAAGAGTTTTATGCACTCAGTGTATAGTTTATAATTTTAGCCGTTACTGTTACTTCTCTGTATCAGATCTTCTGAAAAATAAACAAATGTTCATGCATTATTAGTAAAAAGTTACTTTCTTGCGATTTCTTAACCCAGAATCCAGTAGCCTTACAATTAAACTGGCGTTTTATTATATCTTCTTTCAGTTGAAAACCTACTCTTAAAAATCTATCCATAACTTTATACGCCATAGGTTGATACATCTTATTGCGACGTGTATCTCCAATTAGAATTGCACAAAATTTACCGGGCTTTAAAATACGATATAGTTCAGCCGCTACCTTTTCCATCTCACCAGTAAACTCATCGATATCATGAATATTCGATAAATCTTCGTTAATTTCTCCGCCGCTATATTTTATAATATCAGCGTACGGCGGATGAGTAAGTATAAAGTCTATACTCTCGTCTTCGGCTTTACTTAAATCTCGGGCGTCGCGTTTAACAATCTTTTGCCAAGCATCATTTTTCACTTCAAAATCTAACGATATTTTTGTTCGTTCCAGCGCCTTATCGTTCACATCAGAACATACAATGTGGCGATTGAGAATTTTTGCCTCAATGGCAGTTGTCCCGCCACCAATCATTGGATCGAGCAGAATATCGCCTTCGCTGGAGTATCGCAATATCAAGTTTCTTACAACTTCTGGAGACCAATTACCTCGCCAATCAGATTTATGTGTCGCCCAGTTACCGCGACGCGGAAACGCCCAAACAGTTGTGCATTCTAGCTCAAAGTTGTCCGGATGAAGTTTTCTTGGTTTGGCTACCATGAGAGATTATTTAATACTCCATGCTCAAGCATACTGAGATTAAATATGTAGTCATTATGGTTATAAGTTTCTTCAAGGGGGCGTTTTGCTGTATGCCACCCCATACCATCTGTAATCCATACAAAGTCAATATTCTGCAGTTTTAACTCGTCATATAAACTACGAAATTCTCCGCAAACAGCCTTCAATTTTGAGCCTCCACCGTTATAGAAATTTGTTTCAAATAATTTAATTTTACCTGTTTGGGGGTTATAAACAGCAAAATCGAAACTCCGCTCTGATTTATCAACTTTAATCTCGTAATCCCATTTTTCTTTTATTCTATTTGGACGAGCTTGACTTAAATACTCAAAATTATTTTGCCTACAAAAATCAGCTAAAAATAATTCTACGATCTCTTCCATCAAAGTCCCGCCACGATTCTTCCTGCCATTACTATCAAGCCCAACTTCTACACCTGTAACATAGTCTACTAAGTTTTTTACACCGTCTTTCTTAAATAAGTTCACTAGTCCAGTCTTATCCAAAAAATTAAAATACTTGTTGGCGTCGTCTTCTTGAGCTGAAAAATCATAAAGCTCTGATTCTTTTGATATTTTATCGTAAACTTCTAGCCTACTATCGCGTACGGCAATCAATATAGGCAACGCTTTCACTATATCGCGATTAGATTCGTATAACTTACAAAATTCCTCATACAAATTATCCTTGCCGAGCAAATAATTGAGCTTATTTAAGACTATTTCTATATCCGCACTACTCGTAAAAACCTTATTCCAATTTACAAAATAATCCCAAGTTTTAATTGAACTCTTGAATGTCGATACTAAATAATTAAAATCTTTTTCCATAATCCTAGTAATTTGTTACTAATACCTCATTTATTTTACCGCGTTTTGATACTTTTGAATTTATAGCACGTCCAGCAATTATCTTGTTTATACTAGCCCCCTCCAATCCAGAATACAATTCATTAATAAATGGCGTGTCCGAATTTGAGAGCATAACAAAACATCCGCGTTCGTGCAGTTTAACAAAGGTGTCGCGAAGTTCTATCTGTTCCTTCTCGAAAAAACCCTTAGCAGTATAGGCGGTAAACGAAGATGTTGGGTTAAGCGGATAATACGGAGGATCAAAGTAAATAAAATCGCCAATCTTTGCTAATTTTAGAACATCTTTATAATCTCGGTGAGTAATGGTAATTCCCTGCAGAACTTCTGAGACTTTACGTAAATTATTCTCATCACAAATAAGCGGATTTTTATATAGACCAAATGGAACATTAAACTGGCCGCTCTTATTTACTCGGTACATACCATTAAAACCAGTTCGGTTAAGGAAAATAAAGCGCGACGCTATCTCTATATCGGATAATTCATTAATGTCTTGAGCACGAACTCCTAGGTAATATTCTTTGTTATAGATATGTTTTTTTAACGACTTGATTAAACCATCAACGTTGTCTTTTATGACATTGTAAGTCATTACCAATTCTCTGTTAGTATCTGATAATTCTGCATGTTTTGGCAATAGATCAAAAAATACTGCACCGCCGCCAACAAATGGTTCAAAATATGTATTTGATTCTGGGTTAAAACACTCGGGTGGATATAGATTTAATTCGCGGAATTGTTTAAGCAGCTGCCGCTTGCCTCCGACCCATTTTACAAACGGCTTTGGTTTATCTTCAACAATTTTCCTAATGTCGTCAAGGGTACTATTTTTTTGTGATAGCTGAAACAAGCGACGAGCATAAATCAAATTTATATCAAGAGAACTAGCAATGCTTTTCACTGTCAAGCCACCCGTTTCCATAACCCCCTCCAATCACAATTTTATATATACAATAATACCATTTCACATCTCAACATTAAAGCCGACTCAATCCAATTCTCTAAATTTTAGCGTATAATAAGGATCATATGGAGCGTATTCGACAGCAAAAAGAAACTGTCAAAACTGCCGCTGCTGGTATCAGTGCGCTATTGAAATTGCCGCGCTACAGCGTGCTGGCGGCGGGGTTTTCTTTGTTATTTGCCATTGTTATTTTCTTTGCGATTAACGGCAATTTTTATGGACCGCTGTTTTTGTCGCGGCTATCAATTGTCGATAAATTCGCTATTGCTGGTAATATGCTTGCCGAACTATTCAAACAAGGTTTCACCACGCCAAACGGCGCGCTGCTGCTAATCGTCTCTATTCTACAAGGCTTATCGCTTTCAGTTGTAATATTTACAGCACGGCGCAACAAACGCAACGAACAAGATGTAGCCCGCCAACTCAGCGTCAGCGGTATCGCCTCGATCGCTGCCGCTATCGGCCTCGGCTGCGTACCGTGCGGCACCTCGCTAATCTTGCCAATTGTTACTCTGTTTTTCTCGGGCGCAGCGGCTGCTACCGCTGCCAATGTTGCTGGCACTGTCATACTTGTATTAGCACTTGTACTTAGCCTAGCGTCGCTTTACAAATCTGGACAAATCGCATTCGTTTATGCACAATTAGCCAAACAGGAGGAAAAATCATGAGTCATCAACAAGAACGCGGCATTGCCCCAATCTGGATTGTTTTGTCAATCATCGTCGTCGGCATCGTCGCTTTATTTATTTACGGTATTGTCAATCGACCGCCGAACCAGCATATCGGAAACGGTAAACCATGGAACGAACACATGTCACAAGGTTCAGCAGATGCGAAAAACGTGTTTATCGATTACACCGATTACTTCTGCTCGTTCTGCGCCCAGGTTGAAGACGCTACCAGCAGTGATTCTTTCAAAAACGACTATATCAAATCTGGCAAATTGCGGTACGAACACCGAATCGTCACCTTACTGAAAGATAAAGTACCAAACACCGAGCAAGGCGCTAAAGCCGCCTTCTGCGCCGCCGACCAGGATAAATACTGGCAATACACTCACGACATCGTACCGCGTATCAAAACGGACTACTTCGACAAAGGTATCGGCGTCAAAAACGTCGCTGTACCGAAAGAAATCCCACTGCTGCCGCTCAGCTACTTTGAAACATCTGCCAAGAATGCCGGCCTGGACACCGCCAAATTCACCGATTGTATGAAAGGCGACTCCCACCAGCAAGAAATTAACGACAACACGCAAAAAGCCTTGTCGCTTGGCGTGAATGGCTTGCCGTACATGGTAATTAACGACTACCAGACCAGCGGCTTCGCCGGCGGCGAGAATGGGCTAAAGGCGATCTTGAAGGCTGGCGGCGTTAATTAATGCTAAAATTTCTCAATTCATTTTCAGCGCCGCTGATCGGATCTTTAAGTTTCTGGCCTTTTTTATGCATCCTCTTGACCATACCATTCATCATTTCACGGCTGATCATGCGCCGGCGCGTAACGTGGTCGTATGTATTCTTTTCCTACGGCTCAATTCTCTATTTCACAGGGCTAATCTTTTTTACGCTATCGCCAGTACCAAAAGACCCGATTGCCTTTTGCCAAACATATCACATCCAGCCGCAACTTATCCCCTTCAACTGGGTTAACGACATTGTTCAGCCTGACAAGGATACCCTATATATCACGTTGCAATTAGTTATGAATATCGTTTTCTTCGTGCCGCTGGGCATTTTTATGAAAGCGTATTTTCACAAGCATTGGAAATTTGCGCTGCTAAGCGGCTTTCTTTTATCGATGCTAATAGAGGTGACGCAGCTAACTGGCGTGTTCGGTTTATATCCTTGTAGCTATCGGCTGTTTGATGTTAATGATTTAATAACCAATACCTTTGGCTGCTTGCTCGGATTTATGTTGACATGGCTAATCGGCTATAAAGTTCCCAGCGTCAAACTCAGCGACGAAAACTACGCCGCGCCCAATCGCCGCAATAAATTCTTAGCTGGCTGCATCAATATAGCCCTTATTATCTTCGCCTCAGTAGTTACCCGGTCGCTAGTTTATCCGTTTTTCATAGACACTATACAACCTGGTAGGTTCTATCTTACAGAGCTGGGCGTCTGGATTCTTATCCACTTGTTTATCATACCAAGGATTGCCAAAGGCTGGACGATTGGTAGTTATCTGGTCGGCATCGAACCGAAACGCCGGCGCAAAAACGATAAACGGCAGCCAAAAGACGATGCTAATCCAGAAAATTAGCCTTTCAGCTGCCGCATAAATCCGCGCAGCTGCGACGATGTTCGCTCGATTCTCTCTGTTGTCCAGTATTTATCTGGCGTGATGTTATCGTCGCCAGTTGACTCCTCTTTGTAGCGGCCGATAATCTTGCCGTTCTTGACAATCGAGACGTCCGGTACAAATATTCGCGGTTTGCCGCTGTCATCTTTGTCTAGGTACGGCTCTAGTTTCTTGACCAATTTTTGGTAAACTTCGCTGTTATTGGCGCGAGCATCGCGAATATTCAAATAATATACTTTATCAACGCCTTCAGCCCGAGCTGCCCGGTCAACGTGTTCGCTCAAATGCTGGCACCACGGACATTGCGGAAAACCCAAGAAAACCACACCGCTGCCGTGATCAAAGACACTAAGGACTTCTTTATCGCTGGCATAAACGAAGCGATTGTTCGCCGCCACTCGCGGATATTCTGACTTGAATTTGGCGGCGTCGGACACGTTAGTAGACGGAGTTTTCGGTTGTTCGGCAGAATGCTGGCGGTTATACCACAACCCAGCCGCAGCTCCGCACAAGATGATTGCCACGGAAATAATCGCAATGGTTTTTTTGTTCATGCTAACCTTCTTTTTCATAACGTCGTATCCTTCTTATAATTTTTCTTAGCTTCCAGCCAGCGGCGATTTTGCTCGGCTTTGTCTTCGATCTCAAAAATCTCGACCGGATATTTTTCGGCTTGCTTGGCAATTTTTGCAGCAACCGCTTCGGGGATATCGATATCAAAGCGCGCAGCAAATTGAATAGCATAAATAATGATGTCGGCCAGTTCGCTCGCCATGTCGTCTTTGGTGCCGATATGTTTATCACTCCACTGGAAATATTCTAATAATTCATTAGCCTCCAGCGACAACGATATCGCCAAGCCGCGCGAATCATTCGTCTTATCCCACTTCCGCGCGCGAATATGATTCATCACTAGTTCTTGCGCTTCTTCAAATGTCATAATTCCCCCTTCTGGCATAGCTTTCATACTATAGCTAATTGTTATTATACTACAGTACTCTTGACGACGGAGATGGACGTATTTAAGGCAATTAATTTATATTTCGAATTAAACGCCGTAAAAACATATAATGACACATTTTTGCTTAAAATTCATTGACATTTTATTCTATTAGTGATATATATATATATTAGCTTTTGCTCAGGGCTACGACCTTAGGGCGGAAGTCGCCCTTTAGCTTTGAGCTTCTCTCGAAAGGAGAGACGAGACATGTTCATGAAAATGGCGCAGTCATTTGCGCCTGACGTCGTTGTCTTTATTGCGCTCATCATATTTCTCCTGACGTCAAATGACGTCGGGGCTATGATCTGGGCCATAGCTGCAGCACTTGCAGTCGAGACTATTATGTCCGTTCTGAGGGCGTACGCCCTCAGCGAGATCATCAAAGACAACAAGGGCTAACGCCCGCCGAAAGTAGCTCGCCGAATGTAGTCAATCTGATTGAGACAATTATTTGTTTCTCGGATTGAAAGATCCGCATTCAGCTTGAGCTCGTTCGGCGGGCTATTTTCATTGGAAAAATTAGCCAGAACACAAAGCAAATCATTAAAACAGCCCTATTAATCGCACAAAATAGAAGGGTAATTTTCCAAAATATAAAGGCTGTTTTCAAAAATAGAAAGGCTGTTTTAAGCGGCAGATATGGCTATTTGGTAAAAAAGCGAGCGAAGGCGGGCAAATTACCGGGGTATTTGACAAAATCCGCCAGACGGCTAGAGTTTTCGCTTTCTTATTCCCACCGAAACAGCTTAATCGCGGCGATGTAAACGACGACAATCCAAGCAGTAACAGTACCAATTTGTGGCAGCACTCCAATGAGGTTAGCATGCTCGGTCATAATCAGGCGGAAGCCATCCACAACCGACGTCATTGGAATAAATTGCGTCACGCCGCGCAACCATTCTGGAAAGAGGAATGCTGGAAAGAATGCTCCAGACAGAAACATCATCGGGAAAGAAATCAAATTAGACAGAGGGGCTGATTGATTTTCATTCTTCGCCCAACCGCCGATTAATAATCCTAAGCCCACCATCATAAAGGCCGCCAGCACCGCCATAAGGACAAATATCCCCCAATCGCCGCGCATATTAAACTGGAACAACAGCATACCGACAACAATCATCATCGTCAAACTGAGTAGCGAAATAATCGTGTAGTGAATTGCCATGGCAATAATCAGCTGGCCCGAAGTAAACGGTGCCGCCCGTAGACGACGATAGGAGCCGCGCTGCTTTTCGGCTGGCATTTGGTTCGCTAAACCAAAGATACCCATACTCATCAAACTAAAGGCGAGTAGTCCTGTAAATGTATAGTCAAACGATTTCAGCTGCTCATCACCGACCGCTTTGCCCGCAGCCTTGAGCGGTGCCTCTGGCTGGCCCAAATGCTTATTTATTTCATTGGCAATCTGGTTCATCACTGCTGTCAAGGCACTGCCAGTTTGCTCAGAGCCTTTGGCGTACAGCACGTTGATTGTACCAGTCGGGCGAGCATCTCTGCCTTCTCCTTTCACTTTGCCAAAGCCGCTCGGTAGCTCAATGATGCCGTTCAGTTCCGAACGCTTCAACTTCTCACGGGCCTCGTCCATATCCTTGACATCTTTGATTTTAAGAATCGAGTCTTTGGCGTTATCTTTGGCGCCTTTAACGAAACTTTTGGCAAATTCCGTCTGTGAATTATTGATAATCGCAATGTCAAAGCTGGTCGATTGATTATTAAAAATCGAACCAAACACCAACAGGAAAATGAGCGGAAATAGGAAGGTAAAGAACAGCGACATTTTATCGCGGATGAAGCGTTTTTGTTGGGCGCGCACTTGCCCGAATACACCAGTCCAATATTTTTTCATACTAATCCCGAATCGCCTTTCCTGTTAAATCAATGAATACGTCCTCCAAATTGGCCTGCTCGACAACTTGCTTTTTCTTGAAGCCGCGCGCCAGTAGCTGCTGGATAAGATTATGCGGTGTGTCAATGGTGATGATTTTACCATTATCCATAATCGCCAAGCGGTCGCACAGAAGCTCTGCCTCGTCCATGTAATGCGTGGTCAGCACAATAGTGATGCCCTCATCGCGAATCTCTTTGATCAAATCCCAGAGATTGCGGCGCGCCTGGGGGTCAAGGCCAGTGGTCGGCTCGTCGAGAAATAGGACCGTCGGGTTATTAACCAGCGTCGACGCGATGGCAAAGCGTTGCTTTTGCCCGCCCGAAAGCTGCTCAACGTAATTTTTGGCCTTGTCGGTCAATTGCACCTTGGCCAGCAGCGCGTCAGCGTCGACCGTTTGTCCATACAGGCTAGCGAACATTTTCAGCTGTTCGCGCAGGGTTAGCTTGTCATAAAACATCGTCGATTGCAGCTGGATACCAATGATGTTTTTAATATGCTTCGGCTGCTTAGCAACATCAATCCCGTCGATAGTCGCCGTACCGCCATCAATCGGCCGGAGCGCCTCCAGCATCTCCAACGTCGTCGTCTTGCCGGCGCCGTTCGGCCCGAGGATGCCGAAAATCTCGCCTTTCTTGACCTCAAACGACACACTATCGACGACATTCTTGCCATCGTAAGTCTTGACGAGTTGGTCAACTATTATGATTGGTTTGGGTTAAGCCATATAAATTCCTTTCTACTCCCTAGCAGAGAAACATCGCGTACGGTGATCGCTCGCTTTTGGGATTATTATAGCACCCTAGACAAAATAAGCCAATCAAGGAAATATGAGCCAATACATACAGCAATACATCTCAAGAAACTAACCTTCAATATATCTCTTGTATCGTAATGTTGATACTCGCTTTTTTCTTATTGCAGAATTTTTTCTATGACTATTTTTATATTGACTAGCTAAATCAACCAACTTCCACCTTGTCTTGCTACCAATACATACTGAATTTACTTTCATCTGTAGACCCAGATGTTCGTAACTTCGCCTTCTAATATAATCTCCTTTTACACTGTACTCTTCGCCAGAATGATATACTATTTTTGATTTTGCATCATTAAGCGGTAATCTTTGTTTAATATCGCCGGTAAGAATCTCTTTAATTTTTGGATATAGCTTAACCATATCCTCTTTTGTAGTTTTAGCCGTTATGCCTATATCGTCAACATAAATGGCTATACAAGGATCTTTGCCTTGTAATTCTTTTTTCACCAGTCGTTCAAGTTTAATGAATGTATCAATATTACACCAAACTGCTAAACGAGATGACGTAGAAAAACCACGACCTATTGTTTTATAACTTCCAGGATTATCTTTAGGTCCAATTGGCACACAGCATAAATCAGCTAATAGCTTAGCTCCTCTGTATTCGCATTCACCTTTATCAAGAAAAAATTTATAAACACGCTCGTACTTTATTTGTTCAAAAAACCGTGATATATCCAACTTCAGCAGTATTCGTTTCCTTTTTAACCTTTTTCCCAGTAAAGATTCGACTGCCATTTTAGTACTCCTCCCGCTTACACCACCGAATACAAATGAGGGAATGAGATCATCATACGGTCTTAGCACTTTTGCATTTATACGCTCTAACAAAACTCCTAATTTGGTACGCGAGGCGTCCCGAACCCATTTATTTTTTATAGGTTGCGATTGTTTCAAATTATCAGCCCAATATTTACTATAATTTTTTATAACATCATTAATAAGCGTCATCATGCTGTCGACGGAATACTCCTTGTTACTTAGACGCTTCGCCAATTCTCTTTTACTTCTTATGGCTATCTTGGGATATCTTGATTTATTATTCATTATTTTTTAATAATTTAGATCTATTCTTTATAAGGTGATTTTGAAGCTTAATCCCCCAATTAATAAACTGCTTCTCAATTGCTGTTAGATTCTCACTAGCCCTCATATCTTCTCCATAAAGAAAGGGAGAGATAGATGCGGGATGTACTTTTAGTTTTTTGGCAAGTTTCAGAATAAGTTTCTTTGATACCTCTTTTTGCCCACTCTCAACCATAGCAATAAGCACCGGAGAGACATCTATAGCTTTAGCGAAATCTGCTTGAGTCATATTTGCTTCACTGCGTATTTTCTTAATCAGCTCAGGAAACGAATACATACAAATACATATAATTAATAATTTACTAGTTTTCACGACTACAGGCTGGAGACGCCTATCCGATCAGGTCGTGTACGATTCTGACTATTTGCAAAATAATCTTCATCATACGCAAAACCCTTACAAACATTTTCATTAACGTTCTCCAGCCTGCGATACGGACACCACAGTTCAGTTTGTACAAAAATAAATCGCTTTCCCATACTGGGCCTCCTTTCTAATGCATGGCTAGTTAATTCTAAATTTATTAGAAATTTGGACAATCTTACTTTCGGGGTTATCATTTCGATTAAAGTAGGTGTCCGGTAATATCCTATAGTCGGTATTTGATAACCCCGATTTAGGATAGTCCCTAAGCTGGAAGTTTCCCTCAAGCGACTTGTTTTGCACTCCTAGACCCGTATTCATCCAGTGAGCGAACTCTTGCTTCAAATAAAGCAAGTCAAATGCATTTTTCAGCATCTCAATCTATCGACATGATAACCTTTTTCAATGAACTGATTTTAATTTACTAGCAACTAGCCTAATTTGATTATATACAAAACGTATAATAACTGTCAAGACATTTTACGCAAATTCATCGTCTTCTCAAAAAAACTTATATAATAGAATCATGAAGCACCAGCAGGCGGCGCCCAAATTTTTTTCAAGGAAACGCTGTATTATCTTAAGCGTAATTACACTGCTGCTTATCGTACCAATCGCAGTCATTACTCAGCCAAAGATTGCCGATAAGCTGTCGTCTCTCGTTAATTCTGTACGCCTCGATAGGTCGCCTGGCGAATCGGCTTTTCCAGATATTGATACGGCAAGTTTAAGCCCAACTCGCCAAAAAATTATCAGTTTAGCAAAGACTGAATTCAAGGCGCAATCTGCTGGCACTAAGTTCAGCCAGGGCGCCGAGGAGGCGTGGTGTGCTAACTTTGTGAGCTGGATCATGTATCAAGCGGGCGCGCCGCTGAAAAATCCGCATACTGGCGACTGGCGTATCCCGGGGACGTTTACCTTGCGTGAATACTACGAGGCAAACGGCCGGTTCAAGCCTGCTAATTCCGGCTACCAACCGCTTCCTGGCGACGTGGCAATTTACCGCAATTCGCCAGTGTTCGGCGACCACACTAACATTGTCTTGAAAAATGATAACGGCGTGCTGACTACTGTCGGCGGCAATGAAGCAAACCGTATCCGCGTGTTCGTCAATCATGACAAACGGTATGACGGGCTGCTGGGATACGGCGTACCAACAGATAACTAACTTTTCCAGTCAGCGCTGCGTTCTTAAACTAAAACACAGCCAGCTTATCGTTTCCGCAAGAAAAATCCGCCCAGCGCGCAGGCCGCCACGATGCTGACTACAGTAATTTTCCAAAACATCAGCGGATCATTATCACCAGGTACCGGCACGTTCATACCGAACAACCCAGCAATCATCGTTGGGATAGTCAGCGCCACAGTGATTACCGTCAGCAAGCGAATTGTCTCGTTCAGGCGGGTATCCATCACCGCCCGGTAGCTATCGCGCACGTTGGTGATAGTTCGTAGCAAACTCTTACAGCGGGCAATTACCTGCTCCAAATCGATCGACAAATCCTCAACATCTTCTTTGTCATCCGCCCGCAGGCGCAAGCCGCTGGTCGCCAGCAGTTTCTCGACCGCCCAGTTCATCGGGATGAGCGCGTCCAGATAGTCGTTCAATTTACGCTCGTATTCCGCCAGCGTAGCAATATCTTTAACCCGCAGCGTATGAATGTTATCGGTAGCCGCTCGCATCTGGCGGTTAATCGCTGCCACCCGCCGCTGATACTGCCTAGATATCGCGTCAATCATGTCAACCAACAATTCAACCGGTCGGTCGGTGCGCGAACGCGCTTGGTCGATAAACGGCTGCCACAACCTGCCCAAGCTATCGCGCGACAAGGTTACGGCATAATCCTTATTCAAACAAAACAAAATCGGCGTCGTGAAATCGTTAAAATCATCATCGGTATCTGGCAGCCGGGCGATTAGATACGTCCAATCGTCGCCAATCTCCAGGCGCGGCACCTCATGCGGATCAAGCGCGTCGCTCAGCAAATCATTATCAAGCCCCAGCGACAACAACTCGGCCAGCTCATCCTCGTTCGGACGTTCGCAGCGCACCCACGAACCTGCCCGCAGGCGTTCCAGCGGCTTGATTTGCTGATTTTTAGCACTTGAATGAAGATATTGCAGCATTCCCTTTTTATACTATAATTTACTGATATTTTCAATGATTTTGACATCCAGACAGGTAGAAAAACCTGCTAGTAGCAGAAAACCTCAACAACAGCCCGGCACCCCCAATACATCACAAATGCTATACTATATCTATGCCTGCTAAAAAATCACCAAGGAAGCCGCCAGCGAAACCACCGGCGAACAAAGCCGATAGACCTAAATCGGCTAGCAATAAAGCAGCCAAACCCAAACATGCCCGCCGCACAGCGAAAACAAAAACCAAACCCGCCAAATGGCGAAACGCGCTGATAGCGATATTGTTATTGACGGCAATGGCAGTGGTTTTATCGGGGCTAGTTTACGCATATTTTAACCAGCTGTCGCCGCGCCGCCCGACTGCTTTATCTGACGAGCAATACTATTTCACTGATTCGCGATACTCCGGCATTCGTTCTAAATTCGTAACGCGCCAGACTAACCGCGAGAAAGTTTCGATTGAATATCCGCTGACTAAAAACAATAAGATCAATAAAACCGTCACCCAGGCAATTGACCGCGCTGACAGCGATTTCCGCTATGCCGCCACCAATATTCTGACGTTCGACCAGCCGCTGACCGAAACGATTAGCTACCAAGTCACGCATAATAATTCGGTAGCTTTATCGATTATTGTCAATATCAAGCAAGATATGCACGGCGCGCATCCGGTGTCGCTAGCGCATTTTTGGACGTTTGATAAAAAATCTGGCGAAGTGATTGATTTGAATGATTTGACCGAGCAATCAGAGAAAGCGGCTGGAGAAATCGTGGCGGCTGCCCGAAATAATATCAATGAGACCATCAAGCAGCGCCGGCAAACAGAACTGGATCTTAATGAAACGATTACCCAAGAAACGCTATCGAATTTCGTTATTACCGATGGTGGCAATAGTTTAGCTTGGCCAATCGGACAGGCGTCGCTCTTGCCGTCAGCCTACGGCGAAATGACAATCAAAGTGCCGATCGCCGCCGTTGCCAAATATCTGCAAAATCCGACAGCCCGGAAGCTGGCTAATGTCCCTAAACCGCCCGAACCAAAGCCAAAACCAGCACCCGCCGCGCCGACAGTTGCAGATTCTGGTAGTAAAGTGATTGCTTTAACGTTTGACGACGGGCCGGGACCGTACACCGCGCAGCTGCTGGATATATTGGATCAGCATGGCGCTAAAGCGACGTTTTTCTTGATCGGCAGCAAAGTCTCCGGGCAAGCCGACGTATTGCGACGCATGCACGCGCGCGGCCATCAACTAGGCAATCATTCGTGGTCGCACCCAGAACTGCCTAAATTGCCGGTTGGCCAAATTGCTGGCGAAATTGACCGTACTAACGATGCTATCAAACAAGCCACCGGCGTCACACCAACTGTTATGCGCCCGCCTTATGGTGCGGTCAACAGCGCTGTCTTGGAGCAACTTCGCCTGCGCGGCATGTCGTCAATCTTGTGGTCGGTCGATACCCGCGATTGGGCTGACCGCAACAGCGACATCGTCTGCTCGCGCGCCGTCGCTGGCGCCCACCCTGGAGCTATCATCTTGATGCACGACATTCACCAAACGTCAGTCGGTGCCGTGCCGTGTATCCTTAGCGCGCTGAAACAGCAGGGGTATTCGTTTGTGACGGTGCAGGGACTACTCGGCAATATGACGCCAGGGGCTGGATATCCGTAGAATTATAGCTGGGTGTTACGGCTGCTCGTTGCAGCGGCTATTCTGCCTTGTCTATCTCAAAAACCTTATATTTCGAAGTCGCACCGCGCACTAATTTTACCTTTGACGAGGATACACCAAAATGTTTCGCCAGTAATTTTACCGCCACCACATTCGCCCGCCCTTCAATGGCCGGCGCCTTGGTGTACACCGTTAGCGAACCATCATCATTCGCCACCACTTCTTCACGATGGCGGGAGTTGGGTTTGAGATGGACGGAGATTTTCATAATCACAACTTAGCTCTAAATTATCTATTCCTTATCATTTATACGCTCAATAGCGTCAACTCCATCAAATAACAAATTAAGCTTATTCAACTGGTCTTCAATATGATTTAACAACAGAGAAAAGTCTTCCTTTACCTTATCATAGGTTGTTTTTGTGATAGTAACTACAGAGCCTATTTTTTCACTTTTCAAGCCTACCGCTTCTACGTTAGCAATATATCGTTCATCAACTCTGGCGTTAGTGTGGACAATCGCATGCCTCATCTGCCAATATTTATGAATCCTTTTCATATATTCAGATTTAGTGTCTATTTCAATATCAAAGTAGCTTTCAAATATGTCTGTCATAGTTTGAGTATTTTGAAAATTTACTTTTTCTTTTTTATTTTTGATACCATGTATCTGTTTAATTGTAAGATTAGCTAACTCCAACGAAACAGACTCTTTGTCCTCATTCTGCTCTAAAATTCTTTGCAAATCGACAATACTATAGTTAATTCCACTTGACTTGCGAATTGATAAGAAATTTTCTTGAATTAAATCTTCGAAAACATCATTCAAAAAAGCCTCAAAAGCTCCTGTCAAAAGTATAAAGGCTTGGGTGTGTAATTTAGTAGATATATCTTCCTGTGTTTTTTCTACTGTAGTTTTACACTTTTTGAAAGTAGCTAGATTATTTTTATTAACGTTAGCCGTTTTCATCATTTCGCTATAAATATTATATAGAGTCTTGTATGAGTCAAAGATAATATCTATTGATTGTGTGCGTTTTGTGAATGCGCTGGTAAGATTACTCATTTTTTACACCTTTGCCTTGGGATGCTTTATATAGTCTTGCAAAATACTTACCCTTATCTGTTAAGCTTATAAGATTATTGTTGACAATCTTTGTAAGACCCCAAATATCCACCAACAACAAGCTTTCAGGCCTTATTTTATCTATATCTCCATCAATATCAAAACTCCTACGACTATACACAATTTCCAATAACTCATCAAAGCTTGATACCGCGTCTTCGTTTAAAATAAATTCACGATATTCTTCTTGCCAGCCTATGACTGGATTTCTTTCCGAAACTTCGGCTTTTTTATTCGCCAGTTCAATCTTTGCCTCTTCTGTAGCAGTTTGTTTTTCTATCAGCTTTCTCTCTTCATCTTGGCGCTTCTTCTCTGCTTTGAGTTTTTCTAATTCCCTATCTTTTTTATAGTTAATTTCCCTCTTATACGCAGGATTAATAACCAGCCTCGGTAGCCACCATATATAAAAATAGGCAAGCCCAGCAGGAATTATCCAGCCTAGTAAAATCTCTAGGTTATGAATAGTTAAGATATTTGACCAATTAAACCCAAAGAAATATTTATTTACATACTCATTTTTGAGTAAACCATATTTCCCATAAATGATGTCTTGATTGACAAATATAGTCGTATAAATCCCTTGCCAGTGAAAGATCGCCCAAAATACAGTGTAGGACACTAAAATTGTCGACACAGCACGTTTACGAACATATTCAAAAATAGCATTCATAGCACCATCCCTACCTCAATATCCTGATTACCTGATCCCAATAACAAAATAGCGCGAGCAATGGTAATAGGATTTTTAGACTTACTCATACACCTATTGTACTCTGATCTATCATAATTATATGTATCAATCCAGCAAACTCGCTCCGCCAGCGTCATACGCCGCGCGTTTTTGACTCCACTCATTACCATAGCGCTTGGCTTGCTCTAACACCATATCAGTTGCTAACGCCTGCTGATCTGGCGGGTAGCCATATTTTGCCAACGTCTTTTTGACGTTAACTTTCAGTTTTGCCTGAACATTTTTACGCTCCGCCCAGTCAATCGTAGCATCACGACGAACTTGCTCTAATAATACTTTTGCGATATCACGCAGCTGCGCATCGCCCAGTACTTCGCGAGCACTACCATTTTCAATCAGTGCATCATAAAAGATGATCTCATCCTCGCTTAGGCCATCAACCGCTCCGTTCTCAACAGTCTGGCGAATTTTCTGTCCAATATTGATTAATTCCTCAATCACCTGCGCTGCCTCAATCGTCCCATTCCTATACCGTGTCAAGGCTTGACTCAGCAAGTCGGAGAACTTCGTATCCTTGGCATAATTTCGCGAAAATCGTAACTTGATTTCATCAGCCAGCAATTTTTGCAACGCTTCCACTGCTAAATTCTTGCGCTCCATATGACGAATTTCGGCCAGAAACTCATCGCTTAAAATTGATAGTTCCGGCTTTTCTAATCCCGCTGCCTCAAACACATCGACCACACCAACTGGCGCAATTGCTTTATCAACAATTTGTTTGAGCGCACTGCGGTACTCCGCATCAGTCACCACAGTTGAGCTGGATACTTTCTCTAGCCGGACTTTCACTGCCTGAAACAGCGCTACTTCTTCGCGAATTTCAAGTGCCTCGGGCCTGGGCATGGCCAACGCGAATGCCTTACTCAGTTCCAAAACGTGCTGCTTCAACCGCTTCTCACCGTCTTCCAACCCTAAAATATATTCCTCAGCATCCAAAATAATTTGTAGCTGTTGGTCGGTTGGTGCGGTAAAATATCGCTGATAATCAAAGTTACCAAACAAATCGCGCACCACTTCATAGCGCATCTGCATCTGTGCCACCGCCTCAGTAATATCAAGCTGCGGTGCGCCCTGCCCGCCGCTTTGCGTATAGTCAGAAATAGCATCGCGCAGCGCCCCCGCTACACCCAGATAGTCAACCACCAAACCGCCGGTTTTTCCAGGAAACACTCGATTTACCCTGGCAATCGCTTGCATCAAATTATGGCCTTTAAGCGGCTTATCCAGATACATAGTGTGCATGTTTGGCACATCAAATCCCGTCAGCCACATGTCGCACACAATCACCAATTCAAGCGAGTCATTCGGATCTTTGATGCGCTTTTCGATTGCCTTTACCTGCCGCTTGTTACGAATGTGCGGTTGCAGGTAGTCAGGGTCGCTAGCGCTACCAGTGATGATCACCTTTATCACGCCGCGTGCGTCATCATCACTGTGCCAATCCGGCCGATACGCCACAATTTTTTCATACAAATCAGCCGCAATACCGCGACTCATCGTCACGATCATACCTTTACCGCTCAGTACATCTTGCCGAGCTTCAAAGTGCTGAATAATGTCCAAAGCGATCGTATTCAGCCGCTCACTATTACCGACGATGGCTTCTTTTTGTGCATACTCAGCCTTCAACGCATCCTGACGACTCAATTCTTCGCCCTCCAGCAAATCATCAACTTCTTTATCCAGCCACTGCCGCGTCGCCTCGTCCATATTCAAATCAACCAACCGGCTCTCATAATAAATCGGCACCGTTGCACCATCTTTCACCGCCTGCTCGACGTCATAAATATCGATATAGTCGCCAAACACCGCTGGCGTTGACTTATCATCCGTTTCAATCGGCGTACCCGTAAAGCCAATGTAGCTCGCACCCGGCAAGGCATCGCGCATATATTTGGCGTAACCATACACCAATTGAGCGTCACTAGCTCGGACATGCGCCTTCAAGCCATATTGACTGCGGTGCGCCTCATCTGCCATCACGATAACATTGCGTCGATCAGTCAAAACCGGTAATTTATCCTCGTCATCCTCAGGCGAGAATTTTTGGATTGTTGTGAAGATAATTCCGCCCGCTTCGCGCTGCAACAGCCTCCTGAGTTCACCCCGTGAATCAGCTTGTTTCGGATCTTCTCCCAGCAGTTCGCGACAGGCGCTAAACGTACCGAATAATTGACCGTCAAGATCATTACGATCCGTTACTACCACGATGGTCGGGTTATGCAAATCGCGCGACTTCATCAGCTTGCCAGTATAAAACACCATACTCAAGCTCTTGCCCGACCCTTGCGTATGCCAGACTACGCCAGCCCGCTGGTCGCCACGTTCACCACTGGCTACCAGCGTCCGGTCCAGCGCCTTATTCACCACCCAGTATTGATGGTAAGCAGCTACTTTCTTGATCAATTTGTCACCATCACTACGCTCAAATACGATAAAATTCTGCACTATATCTAGCAAGCGCTCAGGCGTGCACGCACCACGCAGCAACACTTCCAGCATTGGCACATTGCCAACTTCTTTCTCACCATCAATCATCTTCCATGGCATCATTCGTTCCAGCGGACTGGTGATCGTGCCCATCTCCGCCTCTAGCCCATCGCTCGTCACGCATAATTCATTAAAGCGGAACAGGTCGCTAATCTCTCGCTTGTACGTCTGGATTTGCTGATACGCTGCCGCCAAATCCGCCTTCGTATCGGCCGCATTTTTTAGTTCAATCACCACCAGGGGTAGTCCATTTACAAACAGCACGATATCCGGCCGGCGATTGTAGTCGCCCTGCAGAACCGTCAGCTGATTCACCGCCGCAAAATCATTATTTTTTGGTGAGGTAAAATCAACCACCCGCACGATATCATGTTTCACTTCGCCGCTTGATGTGCGATATTGCACTGGCACGCCCGCCACCAGCAGTTGATGAAACTCATGATTATTCTCAATCAAGCTTGGTTTACTAATCTGCGTCAAACGCCGCGTCGCTTCATTCAAGGCCGGTTCTGGAATGTGTGGATTGAGCCGCACCAAAGCATTGCGCAACCGCCCAGGCAACACCACCTGCCGTAGCTCACGCTCAGCCATAGCACCATCCGGACCAATATCTGGCCCACGTAAAACTTGCCAGCCGAGATTAGCCAGAATATCAAGCGCGTATTGTTCGATTTGGGATTCGGTCATACTGCAATCATTTTAGCAGATTGTGGTATAGTTATCATTATGGTTATATTATCTTGCCCAGTAAATTCAAACTTCTCATTGATAAAACATTCATGCTATAATTAAACTATTAACCACAACCATTATCATGGCAAAAAAAATTTCCATTAACATTGATACTCTTTCTTACTATGTTGAGCAGTCAAATGTAACACTAGGTCTACTACAAGAGAGTATACCCGATTATGATCGGTTCATAAATGGCAATAAGCTACCAACATATTCTCAGTTAGAAAAAATTAGTAAACTTATAAAAATACCCGTAGGACTTCTTTCTCTAGAGAAACCCGTAGACGTAAATACCCAGAGACTGTCATTTCGCACTCATAGATCTCGAGAAGTCACAAATATGAGCCCAGAGCTACGTGATACTATAATTGAAATGCAAGAAAAGCAAGCTTTTTTGCAAGACCAAATCGATGAGAATATAAACCTCACAAATAGCCAAATCACCAGAGCAACCGACTATCTAATTATTGCAGATTACATACGCAACAGACTGAGCATACCGATCAATCACCTCTCTGAGTCTAAAAACACTCCTATCCGCTACTTTCGAGATAAAATTTCGTCTGCTGGTGTATTCATATTTTTTAATGGCAAAATCAGAGATAACACTCATCGTCCGCTCAACTCAAATGAGTTTCGAGGTTTCTCGCTTAACAGCCCCAGTGCTCCAATAATTTTTATTAATCAAAAAGATAGTCAAAATGCCCAACTCTTTACCCTGATTCATGAATTAGTACATCTTTTTATAGATAACGAGGGGATATCCAACAAAGATGAGCAGAGTGATTACAGCCACACAGAGGTCGAAGCACTAGTCAACCGAGTAGCCGCCGAAATATTAGTCCCAAAGATGTTATTCGAACGTGAGAACACCTTAGACATAGAAGAGTTAGCAAATAAATATCAAGTTAGCCGATATGTAATAACTAGGCGTCTATTGGACATTGGTAAAATTAATCAAAATCAATATGACAACATAATTGATTCATTAGAAGTAAGTGTATCATCACGCAGACGGTCAACCGGTGGTAACTATAGCAATAATTTAAAGTTTCGTATAGATAAAACATTCTTCCGTTTCGTTCATAACGCCATTATGCAAGATAAGGTTTCTTACACGGAAGCTTTTCGTCTTATCGGTACTGGCTATAAAGGATTCAAAACTCTAGAGAGAGACTTAATATAATATTATGAAAGAATATCTACTTGACACAAATATCTATATTGATTCCTATGATAGATACTATCGCAATGAATTCTTTCCAACATACTGGGAAAATTTTTCTAATATCCTTAATTCTCATGTAGTTATACCAAAGATTGTCAAAAACGAAATCACAAAGAGTCTATGGTTTCAGGGCTGGTTGAATCAAAATTATTCCGACGATTTTTTGAATCACAAGGATTATTCCGATCAGTGGCAGACTATCCTACAGTTTGTTCAGTCATGCGGACTTTATAAAGATAGTGCATTAATTGATCAGTCAAAAGGTTGGGCGAATGAAGTCATAGCTGACCCGTGGATTATAGCAATTGCACAGAAAGAACACTTAACTATTGTTAGCGAAGAGCAAAGAATACCGAACCTAGACCAAGGCGTCAAAGTAAGAGTCGCAAAAATACCTGACATATGTGAAAGATTAGGAGTTCGATGTATCAAGCGAAACGATTTTTTCGGTGAAGTGGGGCTACTTGTTTAGACTTTTCTTAGTTACCCAAGTCTATCCCATCCATATACCTAAGATTTAATCTCTCTATCTCACCATCTAGACTCTGAAACATAAAAGTTAATTTAGCAAAGCATTCGTCATACATAGCTTTATCGACAGTTACCTTCTCGCCTACGACATGTCTTTTTACAAATTCAGGATCAGTTTTGTTTATATTATCTATACACCTTTGATCAAAAACAGATCCGTTATGAATTATTGAATGTCTAATTTGCCAATATTTATTTAAACTATTTGCTACATCATTGTCTAATTCTATATTTAGATACCCCTTAAATATATCCTTCATTTGTAGTATATTTTGAAAATTCAACTTGTCTGCTGGGTTGCTTTCAGATTCTAGTTTCTGCAACACCACATTCGCCAAGTCTGCATCATTTGCGACCGCCAATACAGATTTTAGTGATATTTGAATATTCTCCTTGAAATTAACAGACCTAACATTCTGTCTTAGTAGATTACGAAACAACTCCTTAGTTATAGATTCTGCATTACCCATTATAATATAACAAGAGCTTGGGCATACAGTTTGTTGCTTATATTATTCTGCTTGTTTTCAACAGTTTCTGCCATATTACTGAAGGATTTTTTGGCATTATTCACTTTAGTCCTATATACTTGAGGGAGCTCGTCTAGAGATTTTTCTAAATTATCAAAAGAAGTTTTGTAAATTTTATGCAAATCTCTAAAACTGCTAAATATAGAGTCTATTTCTTCAGCAGCTTCTTGGAAAATAGAATCAACCGATATATTTTTGTCTATTTCAATACTTGCCATCATTTAAAAGCCTTATATATAAGCCAAACAGTAGCCCAAATTAGAACAATAACAACAATAACCCTTACTATATAGTCACTAATCATACAAAGTCTATAAAAGCATGGATACTTGTCTACCATCTTTCCTATACGTGTCGTTCTAGATTTTCCGGAAAATCGCCGATCTGCAAAGTACTCAAACAACGGAAAAAAGAAAACAGCATCTAGCAAGGATCTAAGTAAACTAAAGCCGTCATTGCTTTTTATATCTGACTGATAGGTTACTGGACGCTCATCTTTTAATTGAGTTGCCCCTGTCGCAATTATATCACTAGATCTCGGCAGCTCAGACGTCGCTTGATTATCAATAACCTCAAGGCCACTCCTTGTATTTTTTAAGTTTTGATTATTCATTTTATAGGTCTAGCCTGTCAATATATAAGTCCAAGGTTATTAAGTCTATTATATGCTGCACTGCGTGACACCTGAAATTCCTCTGCAAAATCATCAATATCATCCAATTCCTCCCACACCCTCTCTGCTGCACTTTTTGGTATTAACAGTGCAGCAGCAAAAGCATTAGCCTGCGTCTCTTTATATAGCTGGTCTGGATTTGCATATTCCAGGATTGGCCTTCGGTATTCAACTAATGGCTCTTTATCAAATTTATGCAATATTATATGTGCTATCTCATGAGCAAGTGAAAACTTCTGCCTATTAAGGGGTTCGTTTTTTGCCAGCTCTATTATATAAGTACTCGGGTTGTTAGAGTTTTCAGATACCCTTGCAGATATTGTGTCCGGCTTAAAGTCTACAGCTTTTACTTCAGCTCCTAAATAGGAAGCGAGATTGCTTAGCTGCTTGATAGAAATGGCATCAGAGCCATTAGAAAATTGAGCATGTAATTCTGACGCTACATTTTCTATAGAAGCTAAGCTATATTCTTTAACGCTACTTTTGCCCATTATTGTACACCCTTAAACATTATTTATATCTGTACATTAAATTATACAATAACGCTTACGTTATTTTCCAGAATTCCTTGCAATCAAACCCAGGACGCTATCCAAGTCAACAGATTCACCCGTTTTAACTAACCCAGTGTCAACTTTAGAAAATAGAGCGCTCATGATGATTAACTTCTCGTTATCGTCTACCTCAATCCCTTTGTAAGTTAACGCCTGATAAAACCTTGTCAACGCTGCTTTTTGCTCATACTCCATTGCAATATGATGATTTGACATAACGATTTTTACTATGACGCGTATGATATAGACAAAGAAAGAAATGACACCAATAAAAAGCACTTGCTGCGACAAGAATGGTACTTTTTCAGTAATCCCCTTTGGAAATTCATGAAGTGAATTGACAAACCAGTTGATCACAAACAACAAGATAATCGCCACAACACACAAGCCAATAGTCCAACAATTAGCTCTTTTCCTGTACTTCTTAGATCGGTCATTCCATAAATTCTCTGGCGCCTCAAGCTGTAACTTGTTTCTATAAGTCTCTTCCAGTGCGTTTAACGCCTCATGCTTTTCTACCTCCCAATCGTCAACTTTAGATTTGTAGTCGTCCATCTCAGCGATATTCTTATCAACCTGATCCTGAACTTCCTTACGCTTCTCTTCTATAAAATGGGTTATTTCTTGTTGGTTCTCGCCTGCTTCTTCCAACAACTGCTCTAGCTTATCTTGCGCTGGCCGTAGCGTCTTTTGTTCAAAGTTCTTAATGCTTACATTTTTAGGCGATAGTTCATTTTTTAGTATAAATAACGCAGGGTAATATGAATAATTTGAACTTTGGTATAAACCATTTCCCACTCGAGTTGGATTTTTGCACAATTCTACGTATGTTCGTATTGCGTCTGACAACTCCCTACCGTCGTCTACACGATCAAGATAAAAGTCTATGAACCTGTCTATGGATTGCCAACTTTTATCAGAAATAATAGGGCCATTTACAGATATCCTATATGTACATTTTTCGTTATTATCGACTCTGTTATATGATAGATTGCTATACAAGTAGGCCAATACATCGTCCTTTAATCTGGGATGATCGTTAACAGTCTCTAAATACTCCTTAACCTTGTCTGTTCTATCCCTAAAATCTCGCCATTGAGCATAAAAGTTCTGACCGCCCTGTTTACCATGCCAGTATTCAAGATTTGCATCAATAGCTCTCTCAAAAGATGAGAAATTAAGGTATTTAGGCTCATAATTTATGCCATAATTGCTATCACCTAATAGTATAGTGAATTGCGCTATATCGTCTAATAAATTGTCTATCTGCGCTTTTGTACGTTTCATGTTTCAATCTCTCCAGAAATTAGTTTTGGTAAAAGCGAGTCACGAAGAGTAATAAGCGTTTTGATTTGATGGCTGTTTAGTTTTATTGTTTTATCTATTACAGCAACCTCATTTTCAAACTTCTCCACTAAGTCAATCGGTGGTATTTTCAGCTTTAGAGCTTTCAGTTGTTTGCTATTGATTGAGCCAAAAACCGTCCCCTCAGAGTTATACTCTAAAAAATCTGCTTTAAGCTGGCGACAATAATAATAACAGAAACTTACAGCCCCCATCCTACTGGATATTGCAGCGAGACCTCGACCAATACAGCAGCGTTCTGACGCCTGATTGACATCACCGACTGGAGCACGAACAGTCAATAACACATCACCAACTTTAGCAAAACGTTTTGGGTCGGTTGTAAATAAACGCATATTCGGGTACCGTAAACCAAAATCAGCTCGACCTTGGTAAAAAACAACACCATCGCCATTATTATTATAGCTTTTACCAAGTGGCGATTGACCCATGGTTATATTCATAATGTCACCTAAAATTCCTTCATCCCAACTCTTCGCCTCAGAATTATCAACAAAATAATGGCGAAAGAGAGCTTGACCGAGCTGCTCGAGGGTTTCGTTCATACGGCGATTGAGCTCGATTTTTTCATCAAGACTACCGAGAATATTGGCAATTTTCTTCTGTTGGTCGATTGACGGTAAGTTAAGCTCCATCTTTGCCAAAACATCATTTTGCACACGCTGTCTGCCAGATGTGCCGACCATAGACTTTATAGCATAGTCCCGAAATGCTGGGCTTATTGATAAATAATAAATATAGCCAGAGTCGGTTAGTCCTTCAATATTACGCAAGATAATAAATTCAGTCGAACCCGCTGCAACTTCTAAGTCATCAAGAAAGTCTACAAAAGCAGTCTTGCCATTTTCTAGACAGGGTGTAATTCGAGCGAGTAGCGTATCTCCATTTGTAAATTTCGTACCGGCAGAAAACTTCCTTTTCTCATATCCATTAGGTATTTTTGTAAATGGGTCTAGCTTATCCATTGAGATAAATTTTACAGACTGTCCCTTACTAACTTTCGTTGAAGGGTTAATTTGAACTACATCACCCAATAGAACTTTAGTCATATCACATTTTCCCGTTCTGTGGCTTCGCGTATTTGATAAAGTAATCTGCTCAACTTCTCTGTATTGTGAATGAATTTGTCTAAAAGTTCTTCTGTAATCTCAAAATATTTACCAGCTGCATCCTTTCTTCGGTGCAGGATCTGTGCTCCACTACTTCCGGTAATTGGATATGCATGAAAGATATCATTGCGACGATTATTTAACAGCTCAAATAGACCAGCTACATTATCAAGCACTTCGTGGATTGATTGTAATCTATTTTCAGCTTTAACTCTATCTGTAATGACTTTGAATGTTTCCAAAATCTGGCCAGAGGTTTTGTCTTGCAGGGATGTGTGATTATATTCTTCTGGATTAATAGTTGAAATTATTTCACAAAGGAAGCTATTCACAGAAGCAAAGCTATAAATTGCCACGCCTAGTTTGTATATATAGCCATCATCTTCTGGTAAGGCTACACGAAATTGGGACCTTATTAAGTTTATCTCACTCATTTCTTCCCCTCAACCCTCTTCTGCACAGCCTTCAACTCCTCAAGATACTGCTGCTCTATACTACTCAGCTCTTGATTGTGCATACGCTCTTTGTATGATTCATATTCTTTGGCGACCTTAGTGAGCATGGCTTTGTGTGATATTTTGCCCGGGTTATCAAGGACACCCTTGCCGTAGGTAGCCGCAAACTTATCAACTTCACGCACCCAATCAGCCATGCGCATCGGTTCGTGATTGATAGCCTTGAGCTCAGCAAGATCAAAAAAGGCGCTCACGAGGCGGTTGAGTATGCCAAGTTCATCGGCCGTCAAATAGTTTTTAGCAATTTGCGCTTCACTTTTGGTAGGTTGCTGACCGCGAAACGTCGTGAGCCCTAAGAATGGCTTGTCAGAATCAACCCTGGAATAAATAACCTCAGCGGCAGTCAACATATTAACAGCATAGTGCAGCTTATTTTGGACTATCTGGAAAAACTCTATTTGCTCTTTGGAGCTCGGATTGTAATCTTGACTGGTGGTGAATAGATCCAGCACCTGCCGATATAATATTTTTTCGCTACTACGGATGTCTCGAATGCGCTCAAGTAGTTCTTTCCAGTAGTTACCACCGCCACTCTCCTTAAGGCGCTCATCATCCATGACGAAGCCCTTAGTGATATACTCCCGTAGCCTTTCGGTAGCCCAGATGCGAAAATTGGTAGCAATATTTGACTTCACACGGTAACCAAGCGCAATTACCATGTCTAGGCTATAGTGTTCTATATTTCTCGAGACCTCACGATCACCTTCAATTTGAACTATAAAGAATTTCTTTATAGTTGCCGAAGGGTCGAGCTCTTTCTCTTCGTAGATATTCTTAATATGCTGACCTATATTTTGCCTTGTGGTCTGAAATACCTGGGCTAACTGCACTTGAGTGAGCCACATAGTTTCATCTTGCAGCCTAGCCTGAATCTGCGGCTTGCCATCATCGCCAACATACACCACCATCTCGCCGTTTGGATTATCGCCGCTTATCATTTGATTTCTTTCTCTATTTTGGCAAGGTTCTCTTTTATCTTTGCCTCCAGCTCGTGGCTTTTCACAAATTGCTCTTCAAGCTCAGCCGTCAACCGGGCAAATTTCTCGGCGAACGGCTCATCATCTTCCTCAGTTTCCTCAACGCCCACGTAGCGGCCAGGTGTCAGTACATAATCGTGCCGCTTGATTTCTTCTAGATCAGCAACTTTGCAAAAGCCCGGCTGGTCAGTGTAATCCGCATTGGCAGTTTTGTAGTCATGATATGTCTTTGCCACCCTGGCAATGTCTTCTTCGGTCAGCTCGCGGTTACGACGGGTGACCATTTTACCCAAATTACGCCCATCGATAAACAGCGCTTTGCCGTGACGATTGGTACGATCGCGCGACACAAACCAGAGGCAGCACGGTATGGCTACGTTGAAAAACAGTTGGCTTGGCAGCGTGACGATAGCGTCAACCATATCATTAAGTACTAACTGTTTACGGATATCACCTTCACCACCAATTTGGCTGCTCATGCTCCCATTTGCTAACACAAAGCCCGCCGTACCGCGCGGGCTCAAATGGTGAACCATGTGTTGAATCCAAGCAAAGTTAGCATTACCCTTTGGCGGCAGACCATATTTCCAGCGTAGGTCAGTCTGCAAATGTTCTTGACCCCAATCGCTAATATTAAATGGCGGATTGGCCAAGATATGATCGGCTTTTAGGTCAGGTAGTTGGTCGTCCATCAGAGTATCGCCGCGTTTGATATTCGCGTCAATTCCCCGAATTGCCATATTCATTTTAGCGAGTCGCCAAGTGGTTTCGTTCAATTCTTGACCATACACTGCAATGTCACTAACACGTCCAGCATGCTCCTCGACAAACTTCTCACTCCAGACGAACATACCACCACTACCGCAACATGGGTCATACACACGCCCACTGTATGGCTCAAGCATTTCTACCAGCAGCTTGACGATGGAGCGCGGCGTGTAGAATTCACCGCCGTGTTTGCCCTCACTGTCGGCAAACATACCCATAAAATATTCGTAGACTTGACCAAGTAGATCTTTGGAACTCGCAGTGTCAAATTTGATGTTTGTAAACAAATCGATAAGCTCACCTAGACGGCGTTTATCTAGAGCTTCGCGAGCATAATTTTTCGGCAAAACACCTTTCAAACTTGGGTTGTCGCGTTCAATTGCCTCCATGGCGCTGTCAACTAGTACGCCAATCTCTGGCTGCTTGGCGCTCGCTACGAGATACTCCCAGCGAGCCTCTTTGGGAATCCAAAAAACATTCTCCGCCAAATACCAATCCCGATCTTCGGGATCATAATTCTCATCAATCGCTGCCTGATATCGCACCGAAAACGCATCCGAAACATATTTTAGAAAAATCAGTCCCAGCACCACATATTTGTAATCTGACGAACTGATATTACCCCGTAGTTTATCCGCCGCAGCCCACAACTGCTTTTCAAGCTCCCTCGCATTCATAGATAGATTATATCAGATTTGGGGGTCGTTTACTCTGCGTGCAGCAGACTTTTGTAGTCAGTTTTCGTAACAATAATATGATCATTAAGCGTAATGCCAAGTAGCTTTCCCGCTTCTGCCAGCCTATTCGTAACATCTTTATCAGCCTGACTGGCCTCCAAGCTCCCGCTCGGATGATTATGCGCCACGATGATCGAGGCAGCACGGTCGGCAATGGCGTCGGCAAAAACCTCGCGCGGGTGCACCAGGCTGGCCGTCAGCGTTCCGATGGTCACCACCCGCTTGGCAATCAAACGATTCGCACCGTCCAGCGTCAGGCAGACAAAATATTCCTGTTTTTTGTCGCGAATGTCGGCCAACAGTTCGACGGCCTTTTCTGGGCTATCGATGATTGGCTGGTCGCTGTCCAGCAAGTACCGCCGCGCCAGCTCCAAACTCGCCACAATCACCGGGATTTTCGCTTCGCCCAAGCCAACCACGCCGCGCAGATCATCATACGAAACATCACCGCCCTTTTGACGCAAAATTTTCAGCACTTCGCGCGCAATTTTACCAACATCCGCCTGTTTATTACCGCTGCCAATAATCGCCATCAGCAGCTCTAAGTCGCTCAGCCGCGCCGCACCATAGCGCGCTAGTTTCTCGCGGGGACGGTCGATTTTCGGCTTGTCGAGCACCTTCATAGTCTTATTATAGCAAGCTTCTCGTCATACATCAGCCACCGATCTTCGCGCTACCATTTCGTGCAGCCCTATTCATCGCTTGCACCACGCAAAGATTATCAGCTATTCGGAATCGCTCTAGCTTGCCGGCCGCGCACCACGCATATCGCCACCACGAACATGCCAACCAGCCGCGATACTAATGAGGTGTCGTCTGCACTTGATTGAGCCGTTGACGCAGACTCTTCTTCTGGATTGAGCCGGCTGTCGTCTGGCCATAGGCCAGGGGATTGACCGCTTTTTACAACCAAAACATTGTCACTCATAGCACTCGTTCCGCTATTATAACTGTAACTGTCAACCGCGCTGGCAACCGCCAAATCATTCTGCTCGTCCAGTTCAGATTCTACCGCCTCAGATACCTCATTAGCAGCAAGTTCTTCTTGCTCTTCAAGTAAATCAATAACTGGCTCTACGTCGCTGGTATCCGTAATTATAGCTTCAACTTCATCATCCACACGCGGTAAATCGCTTTTTTCCGATGCTTCCATAACTATACTGTCATGCTCCTCGCGAGGCATGATGCGCTCCTCTGAAATTTCCACTGTTGGCTCATCCAGCTCAACATCAGATATTGGCTCAATAGCCGGTGAGACAGGAATAGCTATCTGCTCTACTGGCTCATAATCATTGGCGATTTCAGAAACTGATGATGTCTTGAAGTTGTCCAACTGTCCCACGGAATCCATATCAATACCAATCTCGTCGTCTACGGAGAGTTTTAAATTATCGGCTTCTTCACGCGCCGTAACGACTTCTGCCGGCGATATTACCGCGGCTACTTCAGCCGAAGTTAGTTCTGGCTCTACCCCCGGCAAATCCTGCTTCACAAAAAACACCTCTTCCTCAGCCCAAATCCTATCTTCACTGCGACTAATGTCCATAGTGGCGTCAGAGCAATCAAGTTGCCTAAAGACAGGAATTTGCGGCTCGCTCGCATCCGTATCAACCGCTAATTCATCACCCAATTTCTGTGGCAGATCAACAGCAAGTTGAGTGTCATTTCTATCAACTGCTGTGTATTTATCTGGTAGATTCGGCGCAATGTCTATCATTTCTACAGATGCCGCTACATCAGTTTTATTTGTTGTATTTACCACATCATTCGCTACGAATACATCTGTTTCTACATCATCAATCTTCGGCTGTACCAAATTATTATCAAAATCGGCACGGTCGCCAATATTCAAAGAATCCTCGCCACTTTCGACAATCATTTGCTCCTGTGACAATATAGCTTGCGGCGCCCTGCCAGATTGACCAATAGAATAACTGCTTGGCGATTGGTACGTCTCGTTTTTATCGTATTCCGCCAGCACGCTAGCCGCGACCGTTCGCTCCTGAGGTAGCAGTACATCATCTACGTCCGGCGTCAAATTCCCGGGCTGTTCATTATCGGCGACGTCAAGAGTTTGGATAGAGTCATCATAACCTACCGCCATGCCGAGTTCAGCTTCGCGAGGCTGCGTATTTTGTAGCGGCCTGACATTAGAACCATCAATTGATTCTGCCGCCAGCTTATCCATCTCTGTTGCCTCAAATTGCACTGCCAACCACTGTTCAAAAATTGGCGTAAAATTGCCTTCTGCCGCTTGCCTTGGTTCAGGATTAGACGATTTTGATGTTGCTATAACAACGTCATTTTCTTTCGGGTATTCAATTGATGGTGGTTTTATGTCAGACACCTCAGCATCATCATTGCCATCATATGTATTTTCTACAGCACTATCGACGAGTTTATTTTCGCCAGACAATAAGTTGGCAGTTTCATTTTTTGGCAAAGTATTATTCTCTTTAGCAATTTGAGTGTACTCACTTACCGCTGGCGATGGTGGCACAGTTCTCGTTTCTGTTTGCGTCGGTATGTCTGAAGATTCGAATGCTGGCTGCTGGTTTTCTTTATCTGCTGCACCAGAAATAACATCAAAAGTCTGCTGTTTTATTTCTATCGACGGACGATTTTCCTCTGTTGGTTCGGTAAAATACTCCTCGCCAGATGTATTGACGGACGCTTCGCTGACATTTTCTGGCTGGGCTTCTCTAATCTCATCAACATTATCAGCGGCATCTTCCGTAGCAATTGCTGGTTCCAAAAACGATTGTTCCGCCTCCTTAATATCCGCAGGTTCGTCTGGAGATTCTGTTGTTTCACTAGTCGGGATTTCATTGCCTTGATTCGGCGGCGAAACCTGCTCAATTAGTTTATCCGTCTTATCATCACTTGTTTCAGTGATATCTGCATTTGTTGAATCCGCCCCGCTATCAGGATTAGCGTAACCCGCTACGACAATGCCGTCATCGTCGTCACTCAGCAGATCTCTTAGATACGATTCGCGTTCTGGCGCTGGCTGCAAATTTTCATTAGCAAAATTGCGCATACGTAAAATCGGACAGTCATCTCGTGCTGCGCAACTAGCACAGGCGGCACTCGCCACACCTTGACATATTGCTGCCCTTCGCTCATCACTCATCCGGTTTTCCGACGAATTAATCTCGCTTTTGCCGGCAAGCGATAACGCGTCAACCGGCGTCAGCACTTCTGAATTACCTTGGCTGCTCGCATCGCTCATCGCGGTGTCAAGCTTTTCTTTGCCGCTGGCGACCGCCACCAAGTTAAGCTTACCAGCCGCTTCGTCTACACCAGCAGTTGCTTCTTCACCAATGTCGCCAGCACCAGACGAAAATTCCTCGCCCTCACTACCGTCTCTCAGCGACGAAAACACATCAAAACCATCACCGTCAATTCCTGCCGGTGATGATTCTCTTGTAGTCGCCTCCCCAATCATTGCTCAAAAAATGTCTCCGTTGAAATATGTGATTCATCAACACCAGCGGCGGTTAGTTTTTGCCAAACATCGCGCACAAACGGCAAGCTGCCGCAGACCAGAAAGTGCGCATCGTCCGGCGTTTCAGTGACGATTTTCGCCACCTCAAACCGCCCATTCCGCCAGCCATCTGTTTCCTCAACCTGCTGACGCGTGCTAAACTTTTTGACCTGGATGGATGAGGCCGCCAACTCCTCCGAGAAAACCATATATTCCGGCGATTTTTGACTCAAATAGAGAAAGGTCGGCTGCTTGGCGTCCGCCAAAATACTCCAAATCGGGCTGAGTCCGCACCCCGCCGCGATGCCAACCAATGGCCGCTCGGTTTGCGGGTTGAAATCGCCATACGCCCGGCTAATGTGCAGCGTGTCACCAACCTGGTGCGAACACAAATAGCTCGAGAATTCGCCGCCAACATTTTTGACGGTAATTGACATCAGTTCCTCATGCGGACGCGAGGAAATACTATAGGCCTTGCCTTCGCGCACCTGACTGCCCTCAATAAACACCGTAATATATTGCCCCGCCATAAAGTCAAACGGCCGCGCAAAATACAGTGTCGTCACCTCAGGATTTTCCTGGCGCACCCGCATAATTTCGACAGTTAGTGAATCACGCATTCGTCAACATACCTTTCCATTATTTTTTTGGCAGCTCTAAACTCTTCGTCAGTGAAAGTGTGGTAATTGGCAAATTTCGGACTAATGGTGGTACCGGTGCGAAAATGCTGCAAGGCAAATCGCTTGGCGCCTTTGACTAGCTCGCCAATCTTTTCAAAATCCGCTACCTCCAGCTGCTCACGGACGATAGTCGTCCGAAATTCGTGACCAATCCCTGAATCAATCATCAGCCGCACATTGTCTTTGATTGCCATGAGATCAATCGGCCGCGCCGCAATCTCCACGTATTTTTCCAGCGGGCCCTTGACGTCCATGGCGATAAAATCAATCGTCCCCTCCTCGACCATACCGCGCACTATATCCGGATGCGTGCCGTTAGTATCCAGCTTGACATCAAAGCCGAGGCTCTTGATCATCCGGCACAGCACTGGCAGATCTTCATGAACCGTCGGCTCGCCGCCAGAAATCACCACGCCGTCTAGCCGGCCAATACGCGATTTTAAGAATATCATCGCCTCTTCAACCGGAATGCTCGGCGCTAACCGCTCGGGTAGTACCAGCTCCGGATTATGGCAATAACCGCAGCGCATGTTACAGCCGGAGAGAAACAGCGCTGCCGCCACGTGCCCTGGATAATCCACCAGCGACAGCTTCTGAATCCCGCCGATCGACACCTTAAGCTGGGACAGCGACGGCGCAAGCTCGCTGGTGTTCGGCGGCATCGTCATAATGCTCCCTCATGTCAAATTCAGCCTGCTTGCCGTTATTCCACTGGGAAACTGGGCGCAAGAAACCAACCACCCGCGAGTAGACCTCAGTACTTTCGCCGCAATTCGGGCAAGCCGGATGTTCGCCGACGATATAGCCGTGGTTAGCACAAATTGAGAAGCTTGGCGTAAAAGTAAAGTACGGCAATTTGTAATTTTCGCAAATAGTCTTAACCAGTTTCTTCAGCGTCTGCGGATCATCCATGCGTTCACCCAGGAAGAAGTGAATCACCGTGCCGCCCGTGTATTTGGTTTGCAAATTATCCTGTAAATCCATCAGCTCAAACAAATCGTCAGTGTAGTTGACTGGCAAATGGCTGGAATTAGTGTAGAACGGATGCTTAACCGCCGCACCCAAGCCATTGGCAAAGTGTGCTCGATCAGGGAAGCTGGCTTTGTCAATTTGAGCCAAACGGTAGGTTGTACCCTCAGCTGGCGTTGCTTCCAAATTGTAATTATTGCCAGTTTCTTTCTGATACTCCACCAGACGGTCGCGCATGAAGTCAAGTGTTTTCTCAGCAAACGCCTTACCCTTTTCAGTGCCAATATCAACGCCCAGCAAATTCAACGCTGCCTCGTTAGTGCCAATCAAACCGATAGTCGAGAAGTGATTTTTCCAGTATTCATTAAAGCGCTTTTTAATATCGCGCAGGTAAAACTTGGTGTACGGATACAGGCTGATATCCGAATCGGTCAGCTGTTCCAACACCTTGCGTTTGGTCTCCAGGCTGTCGCGCGCCATATCCATCAGCTCGCCCAGGCCCTCGAAAAATTCTTTCTCGTTCTTCGACTTCAGCGCCAAGCGCGGCAGGTTAATCGTCACCACGCCGATCGAACCGGTCATCGGATTACTGCCAAACAAACCGCCGCCGCGATACTCCAGTTGGCGATTATCGATCCGCAAGCGGCAGCACATTGAGCGCGCATCCTCTGGATCCATGTCGGAATTGATGAAGTTGGAGAAGTACGGAATGCCATATTTGGCGCTGGCTTCCCAAAGATTTTCAATAACCGGATTATCCCAGTTGAAATCTTTGGTGATATTGACCGTCGGAATCGGGAAAGTAAAGACTCGGCCATTGGCGTCGCCCTCAGACAACACCTCCAGCAGCGCTTTGTTAAGCATGTTCATCTCTTCTTGATAATCGCCGTAGTTGGTGTCCTGCATCTCGCCACCGATGATCACCGGGTTGCCAGCCATATGCTTCGGACATTCCAGATCGAGCGTGATGTTGGTAAACGGCGTCTGGAAACCGACCCTAGTTGGCACGTTAACGTTAAAGACGAATTCTTGCAGCGCTTGCTTAACCTCGTCATAGCTTAATTTATCAGCGCGAATGAACGGCGCCAAGAGAGTATCAAAGTCAGAGAACGCCTGAGCGCCAGCCGCTTCACCCTGCAAAGTGTAAAAGAAATTGACCACCTGCCCAAGAGCTGAACGAAAATGCTTAGCCGGCTTGGAAGCAACTTTATTTTTAACGCCAGTGAAGCCTTGGCGCAGTAAATCCATCAGATCCCAGCCAACACAGTAAACACTCAGCAAATTGAGGTCGTGAATGTGCAAATCACCCTCTTTATGCGCCCGGCCGATTTTCGGCGAATAGATCTTATCCAGCCAGTAGGTCTTGGTAATTTCTGCCGAAACGTAGTTATTCAGACCCTGCAAACTATAGCCCATATTGGAGTTTTCTTTGACTTTCCAGTCCAAGTTATTGACGTATTTATCGATCAAATCGACGTGCGCGTTAGATGTAATTTCGCGCAGTTTTTTATGCTGGTCGCGGTAGATGATGTAGGCCTTGGCGGTTTTCTTGAACTTGGAATCAATCAAAATATCCTCGACGACATCTTGGATATCTTCGACGCCCGGCAAGCGTTTTTGGTTGCGGGTTTCTAGTACCGCCAGTACCTTATCGGTCAGCTTGACAGCCTGCTTGGCGTCAAATTCGCCAGTCTCCAGGCCCGCCTTCTCAATGGCTTTCTCAATTTTTTTACGGTCAAATTTAACAGTCCGACCATCGCGTTTTTTGATTGATTTGTACATACCCCTCCTTATTATGGCAATAGCAAACCAGCCCCAACCTCCCCGAGGGGCTTGTGTTGCAAAAAACGTTATTTATTTTCTAAGACACCATATGTAGTGCTTAATATAGAATATACACGCGATATATAGCGTTTGTCAACGAAAATACATTGTATTATTTACATGCGAGAGGCGGAAGTATTTGTTCCCTCTGATAATGCCAAAACGTCGCGGTGAATCGTATCAACAATCTCCGCTTGAGTCAGCTGTTCGCCAATTCGCCGCTCACCTGGCACACTCAAAACATCTTGATCTTTCCACCACTGGCGCATCTCCGATTCGCCAAATTCATGAGCGTTTGGCTTAGTGGTGTGGCGGCGCACCGTTTCCTCAAACGATATGTCAAAATAATAAATCAGTTTTTCGCCCTGAAAATCATTCAGTAGCCGGTGCAGCATCGCGCCGTATTTTTTACTACTCAAAATACCTTCCAAAATCACCGTATAACCAACGTTATTGCCGTACATACACAGATCATAAATCAGCTGAATCGCCGGGTTGTTTTCACTGTCTTTCACGCGAAGCATTTCCCGCCGCACCATATCCTGCGATACCAACATCGTGCCATAACCCAGCTGACGCTGGAGTAGGTGCGCCGTACTGGTTTTACCGCAGCCAGAATTACCGCGGAGAATGATCAGCGGATGAGAGGTCGTCGTGTACGCTCCAGCAAATCATAGATTATAACGACAGTCTCCGTATTACGCCCCTGTATCTCGCCGATAAAATCCGATCACTGCCACGCCGAGTGCCACCAAACTCACACAAACTAAAATGACCAATTTCCCTAAGTCCAATCCGTCCATCAAGGTCCCCGGAATATTGTAATAATGAATCAGCGACCAAACATCGTAATCTTTCCAACTTTCGATCAGTTTGGCGGTAATCGACAGGGCGTACATTGCTAAAAAAATTAGACTACCAACGCCGACAGCCAGCCCGCGCCTACCTGTCACTGCCTGAGTGACAAAGGTGAGACTACCAAAACTAAGTCCCAAAAACCACAAACTCACACAAGCCCCGACAACGTGCGTGAGGTTTGGGTGAAAGTCGAACAACGGACCGATGAGCGCAATAGTCATACACAACAGCACGGGAGGAATCACCAACAATCCTGCCATCGCCGCATATTTTTGCAGTACAATCGTCACGCGAGTCCGTCGACTAGCGAGCAGTAACTCCAGCGTGCCCGAATCTTCTTCTCGGCCAACTACCCCAGCGCCCAAAATAATGGCCGTAATCACCACCCCGACCATCGCCACCAGCGGAAACAGCTCAATGCTCAGCCAGCCTTCTGGCGTGGTGCCAATCGCCAAATCGCCAACCACCGCTTTCATGCCAGCCGGCATCATGCTGACAAACGGACTTAATTGATCGCTAAATTTATTGAACAGCGCCGAAAACAACACCGCCACAACACTAACACCAATACCCAAAAACAGCGGCAACTTGTAATTTTGCCGCACCGTCTGCCACATCATCGCTTTGCCTCCTCGCCTTCATAATACCGCATGAACAATTCTTCTAGTTCCAATTCTGATTCGCGCAATAGTTTTGGTTTATATTCGGCGATGAACGAGACAAAATCCGCTGCGTCGCCTTTGACAGTGAATTCGTATTCGTCGCCGCGACGTTGAACGTCGGTGATGGACGGTAGTTTTTTGGCTGCCGCCAGGGACGGTTTTTTAGCAAAGGTCACAATGTAGCGGTGAGTCGCCAGATGTTTCATGGTCACGATATGTTCAATAGCGATCAATTTTCCATCGCGGATAAAGCCGGCGCGGTGGCAAATTTTTTGCACTTCAGCCAGATCATGACTACTAACAAATACCGTCGAGCCTTGACCAGAAACTTCGCGCACCAAATCGTAAAATACTTGCTTCATCAGCGGATCTAGCCCGCTGGTCGGCTCATCCAAAATCAGCAATTTCGGGCGGTGCATAAAAGCTTGAATCAGACCAATTTTCTGACGATTACCCTTGGAAAGTTGACGAATTGGTCGATCTAGCACCGCCTCAAAACGCCCAGCCAATTCATCAACATAGCGCCAATCAACCTTCCGACCCATTCGCGTCAAAAACTTCAGCAATTTCCGACCAGTCATAGTTTCATACAGCGCGATGTCGCCCGCTAGATACCCAACCTGATCATGAAGCGCTGTTCGTTCCTTAGAATTCCGTCCGCCCAGCAACTCTACCCAGCCATCCGTCGGCCTCAAGAAATCCATCACCGACCGAATCGTCGTGCTTTTACCCGCACCATTCGGACCAAGAAAACCAAATACCTCGCCTTCGCGTAGCTCCAGTGACACATTGTCGACTGCCAGTTTGCGGCCAAAGCGCTTGGTAAGTCCGTGTAAAATCAGCGGTGAAGTATCACTCATAACGACTCCTTTTAGTCATCATTTGCTATGGTTTAAGTATATCGCATAGTCGGCGTTTGCACCACCAGACCAAAACGTAACTTTATTTAATTGTAAGCGATTAACTGGTCAGCTATCAGAAATGCAAGCTGAAGGTAGAACCCTGACCCGCTTCGCTTTTAACGCTCAATTGATAGCCATTTTTGTCAGCCACCGCCTTAGCGATAGCCAGTCCGAGTCCATAGCCCGAACTGTGCCTACGCGTGCGCGCTTCATCGCTACGATAAAATCTGTCGAAAATTTTCGCCTGGTCTTTTTTGGCAATGCCAATGCCTTGGTCAACGACTGATAGCGTTTGTCCGTCCAGCCGAATGACTACTGTACTGCCTAGCGCCGAATATTTGATGGCGTTATCGATCAGCGTACCCAAAATTTGCGTCACCGCCGCGACTGCGACCACATGAGTTACTGATGGCACTTGCATATCCAGCACTACTTGTTTTTTGTCAGCTACTGGCTGATAGCGATCAACCGTGTCGCGGACAAGTTTCGCCATATCAACCGCCTGTTTTTCAATCTGCTGATTATCGACCTGGGTAAGTTGCAATAAATTGTCCGTCAGCTCACGCAATTTTTCAACCTCGTCAATATTGCGCTGAAACACCGCTCTCGCCTTTTTCTCATCCAGCGTTTTTTTGCGTAGTGCCACTTCGTTGGTGGTCATCAATGCCGTCAGTGGCGTCCGCAGCTCGTGACTAGCATCCGACACAAATTGCACCTGGGCCCGCATTGCCCGCTCAATCGGCGCCAACGTCCGCCGCGCCAATAACAGACTGAGCCAATAGCCAACCAGTAGCATCACCCCGTTCAGTGCCGCCAGTGATATGATCACCGACCCACGCGTCTCGCTGTTGCGCTGCTCCAGGCGACGATTGAACTGACGTTCGACGAGCTCTGGTGGCTGCTGAGCATGTTCGCCCGGCGGCAGCGGCCGATTTAACTGGATGGAAGTAATGGCGTAAATAATCACACTAAAGGCTAACGACAGCGTCATAATCACCGCCAAATAACTCAGCGCTAACCGCCTGACGCGCTGCTGTTTCATGACTTATCCTCCAGTTTGTACCCAAAGCCTGGGACGGTGTGGATCAATTTTGAGTCAAATGGTTTGTCAATTTTGCGCCGCAAAAACATGATGAATAGCTCAACATTGTTCGGCAAGACATCAGCATCAAAATCCCACACGTGCGAGATGATTTGCTCTTTGGACAGGACCTTGCCGGTGTTACGCATCAGATATTCCAACACACCGTATTCTTTGGCGGTCAGGCTAATTTCCTGATTCGCCCGCATCACTTTTTTTAAACTCGGATCAAGCGTCAAATCACCAACCCGCAAGACTTCTTCCAGCTTATCATTTGGACGACGCAGCAAAGCACGGAGACGCGCCAACAACACCTCAAAGCTAAACGGTTTCACCAAATAATCATCAGCGCCCACGTCCAGACCCTCGACAATATCCCGCTCGGCATCACGCGCCGTCAACATCAAAATCGGTGTCTGATTGCCGTCTTTACGTAGCGCCCGGCAAACCTCATAGCCATTCATTTCCGGCAGCATCACGTCAAGAATAATCACATCATAGTCATCCGCCGTCGCCGTCCGGTAGCTCTCGTCGCCATCATGCGCCACATCGACAGCATAGGCTTCATCTTCCAAACCCTCTTTCAGCGACCGCGCAATCGCCACGTCATCTTCTACTAATAAAATTCTCATTAGCTAACTATCCTCTTTTTTAACTTTAGCACAGGTGTCTGAAAAATTACTTAAAGCACCCCGTTTAAAAGTTGCTTAGTCGTCGCAATGAATGACAATTTTAATATTACCTCCCGCTACAACCTTACATCTACCGCCAACCGGATACGTAAACTTCGGGTCAGTGTGACCAAAATCCAGGTTAACTATTACTGGAATTTTTGAATCGATGTTCTTTGAAAGGATGATATCGCTAATTATATCGTCGGTCGCCCGAGACTCAGATTGGAAACGACCCACTAGAATTGCTTTCACCTGACGAAAAAATGGCTGTTGCATTAAGGATTGAATATTTCGTTCAACTGTTTCGGGAATTGAATCATAGCTATCGTCTTCAATACACAAAATAATATCGCCTTCAATTTTCGGAAAATATTCCGTACCATTCAACAAGTTCAGGCTACAAAGATTACCGCCAATCATTACTCCTTCAGCCGACCCGCTCTGTATATCTCGCGGTCCATCATTTTTCAAAGCTTGGCGTGGCGAAGTTTCGTCATAATTCCACGGAAAATCGTAAAATATTTCCGATTGCTGAACGACAAATTCTGCCGGCTGATCTGCAAACAAACACCGCCGAAAATACTCCAACGAATAATTATCTTCTGGCGGCAAACCAAAACAATAGAAATTTGGCATCACATAAGTCACCAACCCAGTTTTGGCCAAAATAGCGTGATTGAGAACAGTTATGTCGGAAAATCCGCCAAAAACCTTCGGATTATCTTTAATAATTTGCCAGTTAATTTTGTCTAACAACTGATTTGAATTAAATCCGCCAATCGCCGCCAAAACACACTTCACGTTTTCATCCATAAACGCTTCGTGCAAATCTTCAACCTTCTCGTCGTCAGTCGGACAGCCTCGCTGATTCCGAGAAAAAGCATTTTTACTAAACGTAACTTTTAGTCCAAGTGACTCTAATGCCGCTTTCGCCCGATCTAAAACTCTTTCGTCAATATCATTCGCTGAACGTGCCGGTGCAACTACCCTCACTTCATCACCTGGCTTTAATTTATCTGGTATCATATATTTCCTTTCCTAAAATTAATCAATCAAAAAACCTCCCGCAGGAGGCATAAAACAGCAACAAAACACCTCCTGCTTATGCGTGGAGATGATGGTGCTGTTGCAAAAATGATTTCGCCATGTAAGCTATTATACCAAAGATTGGTTCAATAGAGGAATAAGATCCTTGACACTGTCAATAGTTTGCACATCGTCCGACGACAATACGCCAGTGCATTCATCGTTGTTTTATATAAGATATTATATGCTAGCCATTAGTCAATATATTGCCGAATTAATATATTTGCTTATTAATTTTTTGATTTAGGTAATCTTTAAAAGAAACAAATTCTGACAATTCTTTAGCTATATATTTACCAGACGACCATTCTGGAAAATCTTTTTTATGACAGTTATCATTAAACACATAGATACAATAATTAATAAAATTATCTCTAAAGCTCATATAAAAACCGTCCTTGTCTACAAAAATCTTATCATAAACATTAAAAAAATCTCTTATGGAAAGTAGGTACTTAATATCTTTTGTCTTATAATAATGGCATAGAATACTAAGAATGAAGGTAAAGTCAAATAGCATATCTCCTTTAGAAGATAATCTATCTATAAAGATAACTCTATTATTATAAACTATTATGTTTTTTGTGTTTAAATCACCGTGAATCCTCGAAAAATAGTAGTTTTTTGATATAAAGGTTGCACTAGAATTAATATATCTTTTTTTGCAAGTATCTGCGTAATTTTGCGATAAAATCCTATAATCCGCATGATTTTCTGATAATTTTCGAGCTAAATCAATCATGATTTTCTTTAGGTTCTGATAGTCTATATCTGTATTAATTATCTCACATAGGCTTATTCCTTTATTATATCTATACACCAACGTATAAAGGACAGGAATAGCTTTGGTGTGATATCTAAAGGTATTATATAGAAATGAATAATAAATAGTCTTAGCTATCGATTTATATGCTTTAATAACTACTAATTTTTTTATAATACAAACCATCTACTACATTGTATCAGTATTTCAATATTCAAGAAAAATGTTAGAATATTTATATGAAAGTAACTCTACTAATTGTTCGTCATGGACAAACAAATTTCAACCTTGAACATCGTATGGATGGCCTAAATGATACAATATTAACAGATAAGGGAATAAGGCAAGCAGAAGCGCTTGGTAATTTTCTCTCTAGATATAAAATAAATTTTGTCTACTCATCGCCTCTTTCTCGTGCCATAAAAACTGCCAAATCCATAATTAAATATCAAACAGCCGATTTAATTATTAACTCTATTGACAATTTTAAAGAAATTAATTGCGGTAAGTGCACTGGATTAACTAGAAGCGAAGTTGAAGTAAGATTTCCAGAGTTAATTAAAGAGTGGAATAAAAACACAGATCCTCCATTTCCTGATGGCGAGAACTTGCAAGACGTAGAATCTCGCGCTATTCCTATAGTAGAGAATATAGTTTCTAAACATTCTGGGAAAACCATACTAATTTCTGGACACGGTTCATTGAATGTTGCAATTATTGGTTATTTCTTACAAATTCCACCAGCATTACGTTTTAAAATTCGTCAGGACAATTGTTGTGTAAATATTCTAGAATTTGAAGATGGTTTATTACATTTTGTACGGGGAATTAATATTGCACCGCAATAACAATCTACTATCGCTTAGTCTTATTGAAATCTACTTTCTGACATGAAATAATTCTGAATATACATAGTAGCGGTCCGATGCAGTTAACTATTGACTTAATTAAAATTGAAATATAACACAAACGATAGCTATTTCCCACTATTTTAGTTATATATCTATGTAGAAAAAATACATAAAACCAAACTTCTAAAGAAATAAATGACAATAGCCAATAATTAGCCTTGATTATAAAAATAAATATTGAACATATAACCATAATGGGACCCAATGCCCACATTAATATATGAAAATATCTAGCCACTAGCCTTAGATACAAAAGAGGTTTGTGAATTATTCTTTTCAGAACACGAAAAGGTAAAATAAACTCCTCATAATACCATCTAGATGTCTGTGATATATTTCCAAGTAATGATTTTGGACAGGAACAGTGGTCAAAAAAAGGTATAAGTTGAATCTTTTTATTACTTAACGAGGATTTGTAGCCAAAATATAGATCTTCACCAATAGTCTTTTGGTTAAATGTTTGATTTGTTATCAGTCTTGTATTTAAAAATAGACCATGACCAACTAAATACATTATGTTGCCTCTTTTAGGATTTTTGCTCCACCTGATCCATTGAGGTATTTCATAGCAAAAAGTCCATCTAGTCTGGAAGATAGCATTAGCTTTCGATAAGATTCCTAGTCTATCATAATTTGAGTTATATATACTTGGCATCTGTAATATATCAATTTCCCTTGAAGCGAATGCGGCTCTTTCTAATCCTTTAGAATCTGGCTTTGAGTCTGCATCAAATATGCCTATAAAATCATAGTTATTTTTAATCCTGCTAAGTGCGTAATTTAATTGACTAGCCTTATAGCCATATTTCTTAGGGTAATGAATAATATAATCAGCGCCGATCTTTGAAATTATTATATCTTTTGTACTGTTAGATATACCTTCTTTATCTGTCGTTACATAATAAACGTCCAATTTCATTTTTACCCTAATTGATTCAAAATAAGCTATTGTCTCATTTATTATTAATTGTTCTTTAAAAACTGGAATAACCAAAGCTAGACGATTAACTTTGATCCCTTTAGTCTCTGTAGATGCTGACTTCAAAAAAACTTTACTTACATGCACGCCCAAATAGTACCTAGTAATAATTATCATGAAGATAAATGATACTATAGCCCCAAATAAAATCATATTTTATTTAGTACTCCCGAATGCCACTAAATCGATAGATTTTTTACCACACTTGTTTAGTCTATCTTTTTTCAATTTACTTAATTTTTCTTCTGTGGTCATTTCAGCATCGAGAATTATAGTATTTACGCCACTTAGACTCTCTAACAACGCAGTATATCCAACAATGGTATCCCTAAGGAAGATCTCATCTCTCCAAAACGACGCTAAAGCGACCCTACCTATTGAAATCTTAAAAAGCTGACGCTCAATAGAAATACTTGGATTCTCATATATGTATACAACTTTATCTGGTAATGTAAGCCTTCTTTCATCAAGTGCAATTTGATATTGATCAATAGTCCTATGAAAAGATTCTATCCCAGAAAATTTCTCATAGGCATATGCATAAACTAAATGTGTAAAAAATGACCTATCAAAATATCCATATGTATTATTAGTAATCCTATCCGATTCTCTATCAATAAACCATTCATTTATTTTCTCAATCTCGTCAGCATTTTTACCATCCCCAGGAAAACTACCCCTAGGTAAAACCCTACCCAATTCATGAACCACATGATTACCGTTTTCCTGTAAAGCTTTCACGAGTAGAGATTTACCAGCACATGGTAATCCTTCTATAAATACTTTTCCCTGTTCCATTTATTCTTATATCTTTCCGCGTTTTCCAGAATTATTTTATTCACATCTAATCCTAATTCATTAAAAGTACTATGACAAAAATGATAAACAAATAGATTTCTACATAAACCAATTTTAAAACCAAAGTCTTTAGCACGTTTACAAAAATCTACATCATCATAATTACCAATTCCAAAACTCTCATCTAAAAACCCAATCTTATTAATCACTTCCCTTTTTACCATCATACAATGACCATATACAAAATCTACTTCTTCAATATTAGAACCACTTTTATTCAATAGAAGTGCAAAATTATTTATAGATTCAAATGTAGGATACTGGCTAAAGGAAACTAACCGAACATCTTTCCTATTTCCAGAGTTATTTGTCAAAGGTGCTACGACATCAAATTTATTCAAGGCTTCCTTTAGACTAATTAACAACCTATTAGATAGTATTATATCGTTATTCGCAAATAGAACAAATGGAGACCGAGAAACCTCTAACCCCTGATTAATAGCTTTAACATAGCCTAGATTTTCTTTGTTAGTTATTATCCTGACGTTATTAATAATATCACCAATTTCTGAGAAAAATACTTTAGTATCTTCTCCCGAAGCATTATCTATAATTATCAAATTAAAGTCATCTTGACCTTCAAGGGATTTAATAAATAGTTTAGTTTTTTCGAGCAGATTCCAGACAGGAACAATTATATCAATCATAATGCCTATATTTTAACATGTTTAATGCCATACGACTCTACTATAAACATATAATGTTCTTATAAACTCATTTATCTGTCAGAAATTATAGATCTATAAATTATATTTTCTAAGACATATCCATAACATATCATCAGCCAGCCATCGCCTGCGCCTCCGGCCAAATTCGCTGTACCAGCCGTTTGCTACGCGTGGTCAGCCGCACCCAAGCGTCGCCATAGACCTGGTCGATTGCCATCAATCCTTTACGCCGCAAATCCGCCAACACATGCATCGCCGTCCAGCGCGGCATGCCCATTTGTGCTGCCAGCATAGCCGCCTCATCGCCGCCATCCTCATAGACTTGCTGCAACACCAGCGCTTCGTTGGTGGTTAAGATTGCTTCTTGTGATTGTATCGTCTTCATACTTATCCTTTCTTATGGTTATCGTGAGTATATGATAACCAGACGATCTGTAATTTTGCTGTAAGCAGCGGTAGCCTCTATAGAACAACCTACCAAAACCACGGTATCCACGCCGATGGCAGCAGCATAATCAACGAAACTACAGCCAGTCCAATATACAACCCCAACGCCGGTCGGGTCAGATACGGCGTATCATAATGGTATATCCGCCGCAGCTCATAATAATCCCACAAACGCCAGGCGCAGATGATTAGGAGAACGACACAACCAAGCGAAAGCATACCGCTAAAGTCAAATCGGTGCGTCTGATTGCTCATGTTAATAACGAATATTAGCTCCGACACTATCAAGCACGACCACCACCGCTCATCGCGCTTTTTTCCCATCACCAGTACGCAAAAACCAAGCGGTACGATTAGTCTGATTATCGGAGTGTATCCAAATATCAACCAGACATAATAACTAACAGGATATTTGTGGGCTGCGACATCGGCAATTAGCATACCGGCGCCATAGAACACCCCTAAAAGCACAGCGGTGGACAACAACAGCCGCCATATATCATTACGAAGCACCTCTTTTATGGTAATGCGGTCGGACTGGGACGTAGCTGGAAGTTTAAGAAACGGAATCATATATCTAACTCAGAAAAGGCGAGCAGTTTACCGACATGCCTGGGTCTCTTCGTCACAACAAAGCACAGGTAGCTGCTACCCCGGCACCCTTACGGCTGCGGCGTCGGCTTCTCCTTCTTTGATTCGGCGGCTTTTTTGAATTCGGCGGCAGCCAGTCCGGCTTCTAGGTCTTTACCCGAGACAAAGCGCACTTTCGCGGTTTCAATGGTCGCAGCATTGACGTCTTCTGCTTTATCGACGCCTTTAGATTGCAGGGTGATATGGAAATAGCCAAGGTCGCCCAGGTGAATGTTCTCGCCATTCAGCAGTCGGTGCCGGATTTCATCAGTAAGTGCCATCAGCACAGCATAGACATCGACATGACTGACAGTGGTCGATGTGTCCGATATACTTTGGGCAATGGTTTTCAGGTCGACCGGCTGGCGCCCGGTAACGGTGGCATAGAACTTTTTTGGTTCGCTTGGCTTGGTTGGATTAGTTCGTTCAACTGCTTTATAATGAATTGGCATATATACTCCTATCTATTCGGCAAAATCGCCTTTATGTTTTGTAAAATAGCCTTTATATTTTCAAAAACAGCCTTTATGTTTTAATCGATACATATTGCTATCGGGATGTATGGCAATTAGCTTCCCGATAACCTGAGTATCACCCCTGTTAACTAGAAAACGTGACCGGCACCCCCCTTTCGCTGAATTAGTCGTATTCGGCTATTCAACCAGGCTCGGCGCCCGGCCGATAACTATAACCAGTATAACATAAAAGCAGCGCCCGAGGAGGAAGGCGCTGCTTTTTAGTTATTCACCACCGATTAATTGGTCTGCGGTGCGGTGTTCGTGGTTGGCTGCTGCGCCGAGCCACTCTGTACCGCAAGAGGCTCAGCTTGCTATGAGGAAATCATCAATCTCGCAAGCCTCTCTTCTGATCAAGAAAGAGATACACCCACGCACAGTAACCTGCCTTTGTTTCGGACCAAGCAACGTCCAAGACAACAGTCTTTGTTGGAGGTTACCCTCAAGGACTCGCCTTACTATCAAAACCTTATCGTTTCGAGTGAGTTATAATCTACTCTTTCAAAGTGCGGACATTCATTTTGGCAGAGATCTTCTCTGAGGCTATTCTTCATCTCTAGATAAACTAAGTATTTACATTAGCTCCAAAGGTCATCGTGTCAGATCGTCAATCTGCACTCGCTAATATAGGGGTTCTTTTACATGACCACTCCTAGCAGCACCAGCCCTCTGGTTATTATTCTTGATCATGTTTTTGGCAAAATCAATACAATCACATAGTAGGTAAATAGTAAAATACTCGCTTCAAGAAGTATGACTAGCCACCAATTGTAATGGTTTTAAGCACCCTACGTTTGCATGGATCTTTGTTCGGAAACATATCGACAATGCTCAAGGCGGTAAATTGTACTTTATCACCTTTATTAAGTCGTGCATGCCTCTGGACAGTTGCGTGTGGAAGAAATCCATCGCGAGCAAATTGTGGATCGTTAAGCTTGAGACCGCCCTTTTCAAGTACAGTCAAGATGTCTTGATGGAGCTTAATCAAGCTGCTTGAACGGTTGAGTAGTACTACTCGGATCTGCCTATTCTCGCCAAATAACCTATCGTCACCTGCCTCTGATTTGGCGATAGCATGATCTTTCAGGACTTCTTCCAATTGATTAACCATCTCATCGACTGACCAAGTAATAGCAAATGTATCCACGATTGTAGAGTGAAGTGGCCAACTATCAGACGAGTACTCATAGCCTTCATAAATATCGTCAAAAAACTGAACAATGGTGTATTTTTGGGTGAATGTTTGCACTAAATCTATATCCTCGTAATCAACTCTTTCTTTATTAAGTATACATTTATATTGATTCACTTATCTAGCGGATAGACTTATTAATCCCCTCAACTAATCCGTCACAACCGTAGCTCTTAGGTATGCCAGCGGGGACTT
>CAURPQ010000003.1:0-103078 GCA_963527005.1 uncultured Candidatus Saccharibacteria bacterium | reverse complement strand
GGCATAACTGTTTTACAAAGGAATGTATTTGTACGCGATGTGGTGAGTTAGGACATGAGTCTGTATATTAATTATGCTAAAATAGCAATATAAACTGCTTTAGCTTTGTTGGCGGGCGAGGTTATGTAAAAGTGGAGAGTAATAGCGAGCAATTTGGGTTGAGAATACGACGCAAACGGACGGTTTTGGTGTATGCCGCGGTCTGTTTGTTAGTGCTGAGTATTGGTGTTATTGTGGCGGTGCAATGGTTAACTCGCCCTACTGAGGCGCTAATGCCGACAATGTCTTCGGGGCAAGTAAAAGTTGATCAAGCGAATTATCGTCTATATCAATCGTCGAGTAGTGCTACTCCTGGTGCGCAGTTGGCGGCTGATAATACGGCAGCGACACTGCCGCAGGCTGGTGCTAGTTTTCGTATGCGAGTGGGAGTGGAGAATAAGGATGAGCCAGTAGTGCTCGCTAGCCAATTTTCGTCTGGATACTATCATGTTTGTGCTTTTGCGTCAGATAGTAAGTTATACTGTTGGGGTCGTAATCATAAAGGGCAACTAGGAAATGGCCGTACAGTCGATTCAAGTAAACCTGTAGCAGTTAACACCACAGGCGTCTTGGCTGGAAAGACGATTAAACAAATATCATCTGGAGCTTATCATACTTGCGTTATTGCCTCTGATGATAAGGTATATTGTTGGGGTGAAAATTCAGACGGCCGACTTGGAAATAACTCTACTGCCAATTCGTCTGTTCCCGTAGCTGTTAATATGTCAGGCGTCTTGGCTGGAAAGACGATTAAACAAATATCATCCGGACATTATCATACCTGTGCTGTTGCTTCCGATGACAAGGTGTATTGTTGGGGGAGTAATGAGGATGGAGGATTAGGCAACGGTTCTGCTTCTGTCTCTCTGGTGCCTGTAGCAGTTAACACCACAGGCGTCTTGGCTGGAAAGACGATTAAGCATTTGTCAGCTGGCCCTGCTTACCATACTTGTGTTATTGCTTCTGATGATAAGGTGTACTGCTGGGGTAAAAATAAGAACGGGGAGCTGGGTAACGGAACTATTATCGACTCTAACGTTCCTGTGGCTGTCAACATGTCAGGCGTTTTAGCCGGCAAGACCATAAAACAAATGTCGGTCGGCACCTATAACACCTGTGTTATTGCGTCAGATGACAAAGTATATTGCTGGGGAGGTAATGGTCATGGTCAAGTGGGTAATAATTCTGCTACCGATTCTAGTATTCCTGTAGCAGTTAACACTACAGGCGTCTTGGCTGGAAAGACGATTAAACAAATATCATCCGGACATTATCGCACTTGTGCTATCACCTCTGATGATAAGATGCATTGTTGGGGAAATAGTATGGGCGGGGCGCTTGGTAATGGGTCTACCGCCGACTCTCATATTCCTGTATCTGTTAATATGACAGGCGTCTTGGCTGGTAAGGTTGTTAGGCGAATATCAATAGGCGCTTTTCATACTTGCGTGGATGCCACTGATAATAAAATATACTGTTGGGGTAGTAATAATTATGGGCAGCTAGGTAATAATTCTACCACCAACACCAGTGCTCCTACGGCTACTTATGTTTTTAAGAAAGAAGATATTCCTGCTAACGCCATGAAAATCCGCACTCAATATGCTAAAAAGACTGCGGCGACGTGCCAGGCAGTGGCGGCGGGTTGGCAAGACGTTACTAATAGCTCTGCTTTGGCGTACTCGGCGTCTGGCCCGAACAACGGGACGGCGATTGCGGCGGCAGTAAACGATCCGAATCTGCCGTCTACCAGTGTCGGCTACAGCCATCAGTCGATAGTCCGCCCAGGTAGTGCTGCGCAGCTGACGTTCACTAATAATCGCGAGATTAATGCCGGCGAGACAGGTCTGTGGGATTTGGCGTTGACTGATAATGGCCTGGAGCGTAATACGAACTATTGTGTTCGCTTGGCAGCCGATACGACAGCAGCGCCGGGGACGAGTATCGATACGTATTCATACTATCCAGAGTTCAAAACCGCTGACGGTTCGCTAGATATTCGATTTGCAGATGCTGCTGATGCCACATTAACTAATCCGACTACTGTATTTTCGGCGGCAATGACCGGTAGAACGGCGAGTACCACGACTGCGAAATTATCTAATAATTCGTCGCAGCAGCTTGAGGTGGCAAATAGCTTATCGACGACGGGCTGGAGCGTTTCATTGGCGGCAACTGGCGGCCCAACTGCTAAATGGACACAGACTGGCGGCGCAGCGAATTATGCGTTTAATAGTACTAATGCAGACCAGGGGCAATTATCGGTTGACCTATCATCAAGTGCGTTTACGGCGTCCGGTTCGACGCCGCTGGGGCAGGCTTGTACGACAGCTGGCTTGTCGTATGGCACGGGCGGTGCGTTTGTAGCTGGCACGGCATCGGCTAACGCGATTACGCTGGCGACCGCCTCGAGCAGCAGTGGTTTGACTTGCTTGTTTAAATTGCAGGATATTTCCTTGAAGCAGACTATTCCGGCGTATCAGAAGCCAGGCACGTATACATTGTCAGTAACAGTAACGGTGGTGGCGCAATGATGAGGATGAAAAATATAATGAGAACTGGTGCGGTAGTTGTTGTATTTTTAACAGCGATAATTGGCGTAGTTTTTAATAGCAAAGCTGCTCTGGCGACAACTTCAGCAGATTCAACTTTTTCACAGTTAATTCGTGAAATAGATTGTTCGCATACAGTTTACAGCAGAGCGGTTGGTCAAGTGAATGATGTGGAGTGCGACGTTTTCGCGCCAAAATACGACCATTCAGTAATTAAAGATAACGGCTACCCAGTGATTTATGGCGCGTATGATGCGGTACATACGGTTATTGATTCGGTGACTGGCGTGCATCAGCTGGCGGTTGAGTTTGCCGGCAGGGTGTTTGTCCTGGGAGTTGATCCAGAATTGACGGTTAATGGCAATGCTTGGGTGCTTGATCTATCTAATTGGCCGAATACACATCCTGGCGATACGACGCTGGTGATAGAACGCGGCAAAACTTACCTTGGCGAGATTACTTCCTCGACACGGGCTTACGGCTCGGTTTTGCAAATTAATCACGCGGTACCTTTTACAATTACTATTCCGCCGAGAATCTTGCCGCCGATGCCGCCAGTAATTCCACCATCACCAGCGGTTCCAGTTGTTTCGGCAGCCACTACAGATGTAAAACCTGGTAAAGATTTGGCTAATACCGGTGCAAACATGTGGTTTATGGTGATGGCGGCGCTGGGAATGATTATTATTGCGTTCATACTGCTGATACGTAACAGACGAGGAGGCAGTCATGAACCGTAGGAAATTAGCGGATGTTCGGAGGTGCGAAGGAGGGTAGATAGTAGCACTGTAATGGACAACGAAGTAACGAAAATAATGTAAAAGAAAGGATACGATATGAAAAAACTAATAGCAAACGTAGCTTTGGCGGTCGGTGTAGCTGGCGTAGTCGGTTTGGCGGGCACAGCGGTGTACGCGGCGACTACAGCGACGTCAGAATTGAGCCAGACGATTAACGCTGGCGTACTCAGTACCGACATTCGCGATACTGGCGATAGCGTAGTGACAAATCCAACATTTGCCATGAATGCGACTACGGCGTCGACTTCTGCCCAGACGACGACTGGTACATTTGGCGCTAACGATAAGCGCATTGCCGTCGATAACCCTGGCGGCGCTAATAATGGCTGGACGCTGACATTGAATGCGACAACTCCTGGTACAGGAAAATGGACGAGCGGTAGCAATACATATCAGTACAACGGTAATGCTACGACTGGCCAGTTGACGGTTAATCCGGCTGCCGGAACGCTGACATCAATGATCGGTGCTTCCACGAGCATCACACTGGGTTCGCAAGCAGCATTTTCCGGCACTTCTCCAGTGACGTTGATTAGCGCGGCGGCTGGTTCCGACGATGTTTGGCGCGGTTATGTGACGGGTGTCGGCTTGAGCCAGGCTATTCCAGCTGGACAGGCAACAGGTACTTATACTTTGCCGATGACTCAAACTGTGGCCGCTATTTAAGGTCCGGCACAGTTATATCAATGAAAATTGGGCGCTCTTTCGGGCGTCTGATTTTCATTTACGTGGACTATTTAGTTTTTGGAAGTATCAACGGGTGTTGGTATAGCCATGAGTGTCTTGGCTTGCTATAATAAATCATATGATTTTAATGAGGAGAATACGGGGTATGGTTTCATGCTGGCGCAGGCTAGCGGTAATGGTAGTTGCGGCAGGTGTTTTGCTGCCGTCGTCGGTTCTGGCAGCAGGAATTGGCAGCCGCCCGGCGAATCCTGATCCGAACAACCCGCGGACGCAGTCGATTTTTATTTATCAATTGAATCGCGGCGCTAGTAAATCCGATCAATTGACGATTACTAACGGCTTGACCGAACAAGCGAATATTGAGGTATACGCCGTCGACGGCACAGTCACAGCGACTGGCGATATGACATGTAAGCAGCAAGTCGAGGAAAAGAAAGATGCCGGCAATTGGGTAAAACTAGCGAAAAGCGAGGTGGCATTGGCGCCTGGTGTATCGACGAACGTTGATTTCACAGTCACCGCGCCTGATAAGGCTGACGTTGGCGAGCATAATGCTTGTTTGGTAATCCAGCGTAAAGCCGATCCGGCCGCTGCTAAGAAGGGCGGCATTCAGTTGCAAACGCGCCAAGCGGTGCGTATGGCGGTTACTATTCCTGGTAATATTCACCGCGACGTGACAGTTGATAAATTCGCCGTCGATAATAATGGCAAGCAGCTGTATAATGTTGCTATTAAAAATTCTGGCAACGTTTCGGCTGATGTTGATGTCAAGTTAGTAGTCAGGGATATGCTGGGTAATGTTGTTTATCGAAATGGCGGCGAGTATGCAGCAATTGCCGAGCAAATCCGCCAGTTCCGCTACGAGAGTAATTTACAGCCGTTCTGGGGCGGCAAGTACCGCGCTGAGCTTTCAATTGCTTACAATAAAAAGGCTGGCGAATGGGGCGTTAGTAAAAATTCGGCTGATTTAACGACGAAAAAGGTTGAGCCAATAGAGTTATTTTTCTGGCCGGCACCTGGTGCTTGGGCGATTATCGTTGGAGTGATTGCTGTAGTTATTGCGGCGGTTTGGCGGGTGATTGTCTTAGTGAAAAAGCGCCGGAAGCGATAGTTTTGCTAGCCGCGATTGATATGCCATAATGGTAGTATGAAGAAAAATTTTCTCGTTAGAGCGTTCTTTGGTATCACCATTGCGGCGCTCGGCGGGGTTCTGTTACTGAGGAATCTCGAAATTATCAAGTTTGATAGCTGGCATTTGTTTTGGGGGACGGTTTGGGCGGTTGGTCTGGTTTTGGCGGGACTAACAACGATATTTAGCTCTAATAAGATGTTAACGCGAGCGTGGGGTTTGCTATTGATGGCTACTGGCGTGTCGATTGGTCTAAATACGTATGGCATCATTGACGTTAGTATCTGGAAGTTGTTTTGGCCGGTGGTGCTGATAGCTGTTGGTCTGATGATGGTGTTTAGTATTGGATCTGGAAATCGCAAGAAATATGAAAAATCAGCCAGTGACAGTAGTGATAATGAAAAAGTTGCGATTTTTTATGGTGAAGAGTCGCGCGTGAAAGGTGACTATACTGGCGGTTCAGCAACGGCGATATTTGGCGGCGTGGAGTTGGATTTGCGTCGGGCGAACATTAAGGATGGCACGGTTATTGATATCTTTACGTTTTGCGGCGGCGTTAGTATTAGCTTGCCTGATGATGTGATTGTTAAAAACGAGGTTCGCGGCGTTTTGGGCGGCAGCGAGGACAAAACAGTATCTAAATCTTCCGCTAAAAAGACAATTATACTGCGCGGCGAGTGCGTTTTGGGCGGTTTGGAAGTAAAATAGTTTAGGTTGATTTGGCTCGAGATAACGCTATATCTAGTGTGCTTACGCTAGATATAGCGTATTTTAATTTTATGTAGTAGAATGTGAGTAGGGCGTTTTCGCGTGTGCTGGCTGTTGTGGCGGAGCGGCGAAGTGAGCGGCTATCAACCGCGAAGCCTGCGGGAAGAAATTGGCTTACTGTCAGCCGAGACTAGACCCCACCGCGACTCGCTGCGACAAAGTGACAATTGAGCGCTAAAAGAGTGTATGGATGCCGATCGGCTTGGCAAAACCCACGGAAGAATCACTTCTTTTGGAATCGAGATGGTACCGTCCGTTTGAAACACCTCCAGCGGATTCTCGAAGTCAAAAGAGGTGATTTTTTGAAAGGAAATAATACTAGTGCCAGCTAGCAAACAAGAGTTGCTTAAAGATACCAACGGCGAATGCTCGCTTAATCCTAATAAATATACGCCTGTTATTGAGCTAGTGTCGCCCGGCAGCAGCTCATTTACTCGCCTTAAAAAAGAGATGTATATCTCTGATGATTATGAGGCGGAGCTGTGTGATCTAATTAAACAAAAAAAGGCGGTGGTGTTGGCTGTAGAGGTAGGCGGACGTTATGCCGGTCGGGTGACCTTGCGGCATGATTGGGGCGATGAAACCTCTATCATTGAAAAGGATTTTCCGGGTTTACCGCAAATCAATGCGCTGGAAATTGACGAGAATTATCGACGTCAAGGCTTGGCAACTATGCTTGTTATGGCAGCGGAAAATGAGGCCCGCCGCCAAGGCTTTTCTATGATTGGACTGGGTGTTGAAATCTCAAATGAACCGGCGAAAAGACTATACGAAAAACTAGGTTACAGCTATCAGCAGGTAGGCGGTAGCGATACATATGATTTTCTTTTCGGTAAGCCTAATCCGCAGGTATATAAGCTACGGTTAATGACAAAATCGTTGCAAACAGAGGCAAGTCATGGCTGATCAGCATCAAGAATGGCTAGATTTTGCGAAAAGCGTGGCGCTGGAGGCGGGTGACATTATGCGAAAACATTTTGGCAAGAAGCCAGACTCTCATCTTAAAGCAAACAATACAATTGTGACAGTTGCTGATGAGGAGATTAACGATCTCGTCATTAAGCGGGTAACTGAGCGATATCCAGCCCACGATATTGACGGCGAAGAGGCGAGTCAGCGCCGTGGTTCAAAATATGTTTGGGCTTGCGATCCGATTGACGGTACTTCTTCGTTTATAATGGGATTGCCTGTGTCGGTGTTTTCTCTGGCGCTAGTGATTGATGGTCAGCCAGAGGTTGGTGTGATTTATGCGCCGTTTAGCGACCATCTGTACTGGGCGTCACGTGGTTGTGGCGCGTACATGAATAGCCGGTCGATTCACGTTAGTCAGCATAGTCTGGATGGCCGTGTGGAAATGAATGTTGATTGGTGGCCGAGCGCTCCATGGGATGTGATGCAAGTCGTTCATGATCTTGCTTATGAAAAAGATGTGTATGTAACGACGGTTGGCAGTACAACGCACGCTGCGGCACTGGTGGCGCGCGGCGAGTTTGTTGCGTCGGTTTTTGTTGGTACAAAAGGTAAGAATGTTGACATTGCGGCGGCGAAAGTCATCGTCGAGGAAGCTGGCGGTAAGGTGACTGATCTTTTCGGCCGGGAGCAGCGGTATGATCAGGATATCCGCGGGGCGGTACTAAGCAATGGAATCGTTCATGAGGAGATAGTGAAAGCGATGAGGAGACTAATAGAATGATGAATAGGGAATAGGAAAATTTGAGCGAATAATTTAAATAAAACGCAGTGAATATAAGGTAGATAAGGAGGAAAAGTATGAAATTCAAACACGGAACACGCCGCCGGGCAGCAGAATATGAAAAAGATTGGGTGCAGCGCTGGAAGGATGACGATACGTTTAACAAATCGGTGGAGAATCGGCCAGCTAATAATTCCTGGGTATTTTATGATGGGCCGCCGTTTTTGACTGGTACGCCGCATCATGGACATTTGTTAGTGAGTACAGTCAAGGATACTATGGGACGCTTCCATACCATGAAGGGTCAGCGAGTTGAGCGCCGTTGGGGCTGGGACTGCCATGGTCTGCCAGCTGAGGTGTACGTTGAGAAAACGCTGGGTATTTCTAATAAAAAAGAAATTGGTACGAAAATCAGCGTGTCGGATTATGTCAAGGAATGCCGTGCGGCTATGGTGCGAACTGGCACTGAGTGGGAAGATACAATTGAGCGAATCGGCCGCTGGGTTGAGTTTAAGGGCGCTTATAAGACCATGGACAATAATTACATGGAATCGGTTTGGTGGGCGTTTAAGAAACTTTACGAGGAGGGCAAGATTTATGAAGGTGAGAAGATTCTAATTTATTGCACGAAGGATGCTACGCCAATTTCCAAGAGTGAAGTGGCGATGGAAAACAGCTACCAAATGGATACCGATCCAAGCTTGTTCGTTTATTTCAAATTAGAAGACGAGGACGAATATTTGCTGGCCTGGACGACGACGCCATGGACTTTGCCAGCGAATATGGTGGTGGCAATCAACCGAGATGTTGACTATTCATTGGTGGCGTATGGCGATAAGAAATTCTATATTGCAAGCGATGCTATCGAGAGAGTTATGACCGATGAAAAACATCAGCCGCTTGAATATTCGATTGTCAAAACGATAAAAGGCTCGGAATTGGTGGGCAAGCGATTTGAGCCGCTGTTTGAGAACCGCGGTCCGAATGCGCATAAAGTGTTGCATGCTGATTTCGTGACAACTGACGATGGTACGGGATTGGTCCATATTGCACCGGCTTACGGCGAGGACGACTATGAATTATGCCGCAAACATGATGTACCAGTGTTGTCGTTGGTGGATGGTGATGGCAACTATACTGAGGGTAGATGGCTCGGTCGTAATATCTGGGAGGTTAATAAAGAGATTGCTAAGACGCTGCTGGAGGAAGGCCGAGCGCTAAAAATTGACTATATTCGCCACGAATATCCGCATTGCCACCGCTGCGGCACCAAGCTAATGTATCGCGCGCATCCGAGCTGGTTTATGGATATTCAAAGTCAGAAAAAAGAAATGCTCGAGGCAAACGAGCAGACTCATTGGACGCCAGATAATCTGCGGACGGGGCGATTTCATAATATTATAGAGCAGGCGCCGGATTGGAATTTGAGCCGTGATCGCTATTGGGCAACGCCGATTCCAGTGTGGAAAGGCGTCAAGAATGACGGCACGGAAGTTGTCAAGGTGATTGGTAGTTTTGCGGAGTTTGAAGAGCTGACGGGGCGTAGGCTGGATGATTATCATTTGCCGCAAGTGATGGATGTGACGTTTGAGTGTGATGGAGTGGAAATGCGGCATATCGGTAAGGTGCTCGACTGCTGGTTTGAATCTGGCTCAATGCCGTTTGCTCAGTTCCATTATCCGTTTGAAAACAAGGAAAAATTTGAAGCAAGTTTTCCGGCCGATTTCATAATTGAAGCGATTGATCAAACACGCGGTTGGTTCTATAGTTTGACGGCGGTCAATGTGGCGCTATTTGGTAAGTCTCCGTGGAAAAATTTGATTTGTACCGGGTTCATCAACGCGGCAGATGGCAAAAAGATGAGTAAGAAGCTAAAAAACTACACCGATCCGATGGAACTGATGGATAAAACGTCGGCTGATAGTTTCCGTTTTCTCATGCTATCTAGTCCGCTGACAAATGGCGAGAATTTTGCACTAGCGGATAAGGATGTCATGGATGTGGCGCGCAAGCTCAGCATGATTTGGAATATGTATGATTTCTTCACGATGTATGCGGAAGTTGATGGTTGGGAATTTGACGGTGAACTGAAAGATCCGCTCGGTGAGTTGACCAATCCGTTGGATATTTGGATTGTTAGCCGCTTACATCAATTGGTGGCGGATGTTGAAAAGGGTCTTGATGATTACAATTTACAAGACGCCACCAAGCCGATTTTGCCATTCCTCGACGACGCGTCCAACTGGTACGTGCGCCGCAGCCGCCGCCGCTTCTGGAGATCGTCGAAAGGGGCCGCGGGCGCCGAGGATGATGGTGATAAAAATGATGCTTACCGCACGCTTCACTACGTGCTGGTGCGCCTGAGTTACATTTTGGCGCCGTTTACGCCGTTCTTGGCCGAGGAGTTGTACCATAATTTGACGGGCGACGATGAGTCGATTCATCTGAAGGATTGGCTGCCAGCGGGTGCGGTGAACGAGCAGGTTCTAGCCGATATGTCCCGTACGCGTGAATTGATCAACAATGGTCTTAGTTTGCGTATGAGACAGGATGAACACCAAACATCAATTAAGGTTCGCCAACCGCTGCAATTTGCGGCATATGCGGGCGTGAAGCTGGCTGAGTACTACGAGCAGATCATGGCCGAGGAGCTCAATGTTAAGGAGATTCGCTGGATTGAGAATTTAGACGAGCACTTGGCGGACTATGAGGTGACCGAGGGCACGATCAAGCCAGAGAATTGGATCGAAATTAGTAAGCACTTGACGCCCGAGCTCAAACGCGAGGGCCTGATGCGTGAGGTCATTCGTCACGTGCAGAGCGCGCGCAAGAAGGCGGGATTACAAGTGGACGATCGGATTGAGCTTGGCGTCACTAGTAGCGACTCAGAAATCACCCAAGCTGTCGATATGTTTGCTGATACTATTAAGGCCGAGACGCTGGCTGTAAAACTAGGTTCTGCAGCGGATGATATGGAAAAGTACGACGTTAAAGTTGACGGCAAACCGGTAGAAATCTATTTGAAAAAGCATAATTAACTTTGGCACAATGCCATAAAAATCAGAAAGGATAATGAAATGAATCCGCAGCAAAACCAAATTATGCAAGTGCAGCAGCCAGCTCAAGCGCCAGCCCAGCCGCCGTCAATGGTTAGTGCTCTTGATAATATGCCTTTGGTTAACTATGTAAAAGTTATCAGCTACGGCGTAACCATATTCAATGGCTTGCCGGCGTGTATGCTGGAATGGACGACAGCTAACAGAATTCGGCTGGTTCGGATTGATGAGAACACTAACCGGCCGTTGGGGCTTGAGCTTGACGTTGATCCTAGTCAGATTACGAAAGTTAAAATTAGCTTTGATTATTTATACATTACAGCTGCTGGCAGGCATTTGAAGCTTAATTTTAATAGTCGGGCGAGCTCGTTTCTTTTGGCTGGCGCAGCTGCCAGTCCGTTTATTGGTCTTGCCGCCTTGGCTGCGCAGGGAAATGCTGCTAAAGATAAAGGTATTCATTGGTGGTACGAAAACTTGCGCGCGTATGCTCCGTATGCAAAATCTGGTAACTTGGGAGTAACATATATAATTATTGGCGCAATTTCCGTAGTCGCTCTGGTGCTGTTGGTATTTATTGTCGCGATTATTTCTTCAATGAAGTGAAAAATAATCAGCGCAACTTTCAGATTAGCCCTTAACGCGCTACAATATATTGTATGTACGATATTTTTCATCAGCTCATGTTTTTTGCGCGGGCGGGCGGCGGCGGATCAAGCTCTGGCGGTGGAGGCGGCGCTGGTATTCTCCTCGTTATACCAGGCATCGTTGCCATGTTAACTGCTGAACCGGTTAAAAAACGCACCCAATCAAAAGCAGCTGGCGCGGCTGTCGGTTTTACTGCCGGCTTATTAGTAAGTTTATTGTATCTATTAGGCGGTCCAATATTGTTTATTATTGCGCTTATTTCAGCAGTTGTCGGCGCGGTGGCCGGAGCGCTTACTGACAAATTAGGGCGTTTTCGCCAGAATAGCCAAGCAGCCAGGCAAACTGTCCAGCAAGCGGCTATGCAGGATAATGCCTGGAATGAACAGGGGATTATTAGTTACGCGATAACGGTATTCAACCGGTTTCAGTATGATTGGGAGCGGCTGGATCTGACATCAATTCAGCAATATACCACGCCAAATTACGCGCGGCACATCGGCCTGATGTTGTATGCTTTACAACAAATGGGACGAGTCAACCAGATGAGCAATGTGTCGATAAGCGAAGCGGTAATTACTCAAGCCTACGATGATCAGAACGATCAAAACGATCGGGTGAGCGTCGGGTTCGTGGCGTCAGCGGATGATAAATTGATTGAAAACGGTTCGCTGATTTATCGCGACACCGAGGAATTCGGCGAGCAGTGGAACTTCGTACGTTCGGGTAATGGCTGGCTGTTGGACGGTATCGATCAGGCGACGGAAGATTCGGCGCAGTTCATCGCTTCAATGCGGCAATTTGCCGCGCAATATAATATGTATTTCAGCCCCGATTGGGGGCATTTGTTATTGCCGACTCGCGGCGAGTTATTTAAGCGCGGCTTCCAGGTTGCCGATATTAACAATCATATCATCGGTTTTTGGACGGGCAATTTGTTGGTGCAACTGTATACGTATAATAAGCCGATCGGCGAAGATAATATGGAATATTATATCGTCGGGCAGGTTAACTTGCCGAAATCTTACGGCGGTATTTTAGTGGAACGCCCGGATTCACGTTTGTTAAAACGATTTAAGGCGCCGTCGGGTTATAAGAAAGTCCAAATGGAGTGGGGCGATTTTAATAAACGCTATCAAGTGTATGCCACTAACGAGAATCAGGTGACGAGCTTTGAGCTGCTTAATCCCAGCTTCATGGCGTGGCTGTACGACCAGAATATTAAGGTTAACATTGAGGTGGTAGATAATGTCGTCTATCTCTATTCCAGGATTGCCGAGGGTGAGATGCGCTATGCGGAAATGATGGATATTTTACAGAAATCGTATAAAGAACTGAAGATGTAAGGAGGAAATATGATTACCAAAGCTATCATTCCAGTCGCCGGTTGGGGCACGCGGATGTTACCGATTACCAAATCAATCGAAAAGTGTATGTTACCAGTGGGGACGCGTCCAGTGGTTGACTATATCGTGCAGGACATTATTCGGGCAGGCGTCAAGGATATTTATTTCGTGGTTGGCGAGCAAAGCACTCAAGTGCAGAGCTATTATCGGTCAAATATCCAGTTGAATGATTATTTGCGGCGCGCTGGTAAACAAGACAAATTACCTCTGGTGGCGCCGCTGCGCGATGTGCGAATACATTTTTTAACCCAGCCAGGCACTGGGGGTTATGGTACGAGCATTCCAGTGGGCTTGGCCAGCGAATTTATCGATCCAGGCGAGTCGGCGTTTGTGGTGATGGGCGATCAATTTTTCTGGCGTAGTGACGGCGGTTCAAATGCGGCTGATCTGGCGGAACTGGTGGAAGCGCGCGGTTTGTCGGCTGGGCTATTGGGTAACCCTGTTGAGGAGGCACTTATCCCACAAACGGGCATTATCGAAATTGACCAGCAGGGTAATTTTGTCCGCATCATTGAAAAGCCAAAGCTGGAAGACGCACCGAGTAACCTCAACAATTCAAGCTTTTACGTTCTTAATAAAGAAATTTTTGAGTTAGCGCGGACATTGCTCGCTAATCCGCAGCGCGGTGAATTTGAGCTGACCGACGCCATCAACGCGTACATTGCCAGTGGTGGCGTCATCGCGGTGGGCGAGGCTAAGGGTGACTATATGGAATGTGGCTCGCCGAGTGGTTGGCTGCGCGCCAATAACGCCATGGCTGAGTTACAGAAAAACTAGTTGCATGTATCGTCTGTCTCTGTTATAATTGGTCACTGATAGTAAATATATATTAAGGAACGAAATGAAAGCAGTCGTAAAAATCTCTGGCAAGCAATACATTGTCAGCGAAAAAGAGTCCCTCTTGGTGGATCTCCTCCCTGAAGGCACAAAAGAACTCACTCTCGACGCACTTTTAGTGATTGATGGTGATAAAACAAAAGTTGGCACGCCGACGGTGAAAGGCGCGGTGGTAAAAGCGAAAGTCGTTGAGGCGGAAGTCAAAGGCGATAAAATCCGCGTCATTCGCTACAAAGCTAAAAAACGCGTTCACAAAGAGACTGGCCATCGCCAGAAATACACGAAAATTCAGATTAGCTCAATTAAAATTAAGTAATTTTCTGTATGCAGCATTGCCGCCTCCGCTAGCGAGGCGGTTTTAATATCTGTTATTTACGTCTTGCTCATGCTATACTGTAATAAGTAAAAAGGGGAATGAATGGCAAGAGTTATTGCGGTGACAAATCAGAAAGGCGGCGTGGGAAAAACCACAACTTCAATTAATGTAGCGTATTTTTTATCAAAAATGGGCAAGCGGACGCTGATTATAGATTTTGATCCGCAGGGTAATGCGACCAGCGGTTTGGGTATTGATAAACAGGAATTAGGGGCGACGATGACAGAGGTCATTATGCGCCAAATTCGGCTGGCGAAGGTTGTTTTGCCGACTGAGTATAAAGATTTGTATCTAGCGCCGTCAACATCGCATTTGGCAAACACCGAGGTGGAATTGGCTCAGGCTGACGGGCGTTTTGTTCGTTTGCAGGAAGCGCTTAACGGCGTGATTGATTATGACTATATTATCATTGACAGTCCGCCCAGTTTAAGCTTATTGACGGTGAACGGGCTGGTTGCTGCGGATTATGTGCTGCTGCCAGTGCAAGCGGAGTTCTACGCGCTGGAGGGTCTGGGACAGCTTTTGGAGAGTATGAAGCTGATTCGTAAAGGATTAAACCCGTCGCTGAAGCTCCTCGGCGTATTGCCGACGATGATGGATTCGCGGACGACTTTATCCAGCCAGGTTTATGATGAGATAAAGAAGTATTTTCCGGATAAGATTTTTAAGACTACTATTCCGCGTAATATCCGCTTGGCAGAAGCGCCCAGCCATGGCGCGCCGGTCGGGGTGTATGATCGTTTTTCCAAAGGTTCGCGAGCTTACAAGGCGTTGGCTAAGGAAATCGTAGAAAGGACTAGCAAGTGAAAAAGGGTCTGGGCAGAGGATTTGAATCGCTGATTCCGACGAATTTGATTGACGAGACGTTTGACCCGACTGCCAAGCAGGACGATAAGGTTTCTCGCCTGAAAGATATTGCTATTACGAAAATTTCCCCAGATCCAGGACAGCCGCGGCGGTTCTTTGACGAGGCAGCATTGAGCGAGCTGGCTGAATCCATCAAAGAGCATGGCGTTGTGCAGCCGATTGTGGTAACGCCAAAGGGTAGTAATTATTTGATTGTGGCTGGAGAGCGCCGCTGGCGGGCTGCTAAGAAGGCTGGTCTGGAAGAATTGCCGTGTATCGTGCGCAGTATGAGCGGCCAGAATCGATTAGAGATTTCGCTGATTGAAAACTTGCAAAGGCACGATTTGAATGTTTTAGAAACAGCCACGGCCTATTTGAAGCTGCGCGATCAGTTTAATATGACCTTGGAGGAAATCGGCAAACGCCTGGGCGGCAAGTCTGTTAGCGCTGTTAGTAATACACTGCGGCTTTTACGCTTGCCTAAATCTGTCAGGCAGGCAATATTTGACGGCGAGCTGTCGGAGGGGCAGGCGCGCCCGCTTATCGGTTTGCCGGAGAACGTGGCGGAATCTATTATGAAAAAAACAATTGCCGACGGCTGGTCTGTTCGCCGCGTTGAGCAGGCGGTGGCGTTGTGGAAACAAACGCAGGATAACCCAGTCAAGGAGAAAAAGCCTGCCGATTCGCCGCATGCCGAGGCGATTGAAAGCTTGTCAAAGCACTTTGGTACAGGTGTAAAAATCCGCACTAATAACAAGGGTGCCGGGCAAATTAGCATCACGTTTAAGAATAAGTCTGAGTTTGATAGAATCCGCCAGCTACTGGAAAATAGTTAAAATCCGCGGATTTTAGTGAACGGGAATATCCGTAAACCAACTGGTCCGACTATATCATAAAGCGGGATTGACCCCATACAATTGCGCGAGTCGCACGAATAATTGCCTTGGCGGTGGTCGCCCATGACGAAAATCGTTCCCTTTGGCACTACAGCGTCAACATTACCGGAAGTCGGCTGTCCAGGTTCATTTTTATTAACAGTGGAATCAGGATTAAAGCCGTTTGGATTTTCCTTGTTATAAACTGTTGTCGTGCCGTTCTTGACAGTTACGCGCTCGCCGGCGAAGGCGATAACTCGCTTGACGATATATTCGTCCTTGCCCAGAGAAGCGTTGTAATTCGGATTCTTAAACACGATAATTTGGCCGCGTTTGGGCGTGTAGTTTTTATTCTGCAGCTTTGACATAGTGACTGGCAAACGATTAACGATCAGCCTGTCGCCAGTGTACATCGTGGTTTCCATACTTGCGCCTTCAACATTGAATGTTTGAAATACGAACGCGTTTAATAAAACCGTACCGATAGCTACGCCGATAACGAAAATAACCAAACTCAACCCGTCGCTTAGCCGCGGATGACGATCCATAAAAGTTGCATCCATCGGTTCAATTATAAGCGTTTTGTGTGCTATAATCAATAGATATGAATCCACGCAAACAGTCTATGGACGGTTTTGTACCAAAACGTCCTCAGCGGTCTTCGCTGGGGGCGGATGCTGCTGGTACGCGGGCGGCGATTGGCCATGTTCGCGGCGTCCAGCAGGGAATTGATGAAATGCGCAGCGGACGACGCGCTATCAAGCCTGCTGCGGATATTAGCCATAGGAATGGAATTCAGCCAGCTGCCAGCCTGAAACAGAATATTGACGAATCGTTGCGGGCGATTGATGAGAACGCTAAGCCGTCTCATCGGCAGGAGCGTAAAAACAAGCGGAAAAAGAAGTTAAAGGTAAAAATCATCTCGGCTGTCGTAGGGGTGATTGTTTTAGTTATAGCAGGTTACGTGGCGTTTCGGTTGTGGCAGACCATGCATCGAGTGTTCGGCGACGGTAATCTGCTTAATCTGTTTTCGCAGCAAAAATTAAAAGAAGATGCTTATGGGCGCAGTAACGTGCTGATTTTAGGTTCGACCGACGATATGGCGGGCCGCGACGGGGCGAACTTAACAGATTCCATGATGGTGTTAAGTGTCAACCAGACGAAAAAAGACGTTTATATCTACAGTATTCCTCGCGATTTGTATGTACAGTTTGGCAGGGCGTGTAATTCTGGCTATGCAGGTAAAATAAACGAATATTTTATTTGTTCGGCAGATGGCAGCGGCGAGGAGGCAGAAAAACAGCGGATGGACGAAACACGGAAGTTCGTCGGTAATATCTTTAATATGGATATTCAATATGCGGTTCACGTAAATACCGTGGTTATTCGCGATGCGGTCAATGCTGTCGGCGGCGTAACAGTTAATATCGCTAGCCGCGACCCGCGAGGCGTGTTGGACGCTACTTTTGACGATAAATGCCGCCAGAACCGCAGCCTTTGTCCGCGCGGGCATTATCTGGCATTTCCGAACGGCCCGAACGAAATGAACGGCGATCAGGCTATGGCATTTTCGCAGGCTCGCGGACATACGCCTCCGACTTATGGTCTGGAACAGTCTAACTTTGACCGTGAAAAAAACCAGCAGCTGGTCTTAATGGCATTGAAGAGTAAGGCTGGCTCTACAGGCACGCTAACTGACTTTGGCAAGGTCTCGTCGCTGATGGAAGCCATGGGTAAAAATCTGAGAACTAATATCAGTACTAAAGAAATTCAAACGGTTATGAAATTGGCGGCAGAAATTAAAGAGCCAAGCGTCCATAAATTGAGCTTTGTCGAAAAAGACAATATGCTGATGACGACAGGCTCGGTTGGCGGCATGAGTATCGTCAAGCCGTCGGCAGGAGTAGATAATTACAGCGAGATCCAATCATTCTTAAAGGGCGAGATTTATGGTACGCCGCTACTTAAAGAAAAAGCTAAAATAGCGGTACTTAACGGCAGCGGTGTGCCTGGGGCTGCTCAGAAACAGGCTGATAAGTTATCTGAATTAGGATTGAAGGTGGTTCATGTTGGCAATGTTCCTGGCGGTGCTAAAGCCAGTAAAAATACAGTTTACCAGCTTCCGTCAGGCAAGGAAAAGCCTGCAACCAAGTCGAAATTGGAAGAAGTTTACGGCACGCCGGCTACTACCGAATCTCCGGGCTACAATTTGAATGTTGATGCGCAATTTATCGTAGTTGTGGGGCCTGGATCTTAATTGATATAATAAGGAAAGCATATGGATTTGTTAAAAACAGTAAAGCGGCGAACATTTTGGAGCGAAATCGTCTACCATAGCTTAAACTTAGGTTTGGCGGCGGTTTTACTGGCGATTGCCAGGACGATTCAGTCGCCGTATCCGGCGCTGGCGCTGGTCATCCTTAGCAAATGGCGGGTGATCGCTGTGCGTCCGCGGTTTTGGTGGGCAAATATTCAAGCAAATCTGGTTGATGTGGCAGTCGGCGTTGGTATTGTCGGTTTAATGTATCTGCCAAATATCGGTTTTACTATCCAGACTGTGCTGGCGGTTCTTTACGCTATTTGGCTTATTGTTATCAAACCGCTCTCTAAGCGCTGGCAGATAGCCCTGCAGGCGGGGTGTGCTATTCTTGTTGGTACGATATCGCTGATGGCAGTATCCTACGATTGGCCAGTCTCGGCGGTAGTTTTTCTGATGTTTTTGCTCGGTTACGGCGCGGCGCGGCATTTTCTGCATAGTTATGACGAGGAGCAGACTACGCTGCTCAGCTTTGTTTGGGGGCTAGTTTTTGCGGAGCTGGGCTGGCTGGCGTATTATTGGAATTTCAGCTACCTGAGGACGCTGGCTGGCGGTATCCCGCAAATAACGATAGTTCTTTTGCTTATTTCGTTTTGCGGCGGTAAAGTTTATCAGTCGTGGAAAAAGCATAAGAAAATCATTTTTTCAGAGATAGTAGGGCCGGTTTTTTTGGCGGTGGCGACAACTCTGGTTATGTTATTAGCCTTTAACTCAGTGGTCATATAGGTAATTTAAATATGGATAATAATACGACAGCAGCTGGCAGAGCGAAGCGAAATAATAAAAAGATAGCTTTCTGGACTATTGGCGTGGTGTTGGCAGCGATATTAATCATTAGCAACGGCGTATTTGCGGGTTGGGTTGTTTATAAACTAAACAACAGGCAAAACGTTTCGCAAACGAATGTTCCTGACGGCAATTTGCGGCTGACTGATGAAGAAATTGACACTTCAAAGATTGTAGCGAAGGTTTCACCAAGCGTTGTTTCAATAATAACCACTCAGGGTAGCTACTTAACCAGGGCTCAGCAAGGGGCGGGAACAGGTATTATCATCAGCCCTGACGGCTATATCCTGACGAATAATCACGTCGTCGACGACGCCGACAGCGTGCGTATTATTACCAGCGATGGCAACCAGTATGCTGGCGTTTCTATTGTCGGTAGCGACCCGCTAAACGACATCGCGTTCTTAAAAATAAAGGACGCTAAGAATTTACCGGCAGCGGAATTGGGCAACTCCAGCACGGTAAAAGTGGGGCAAAAAGTCATCGCTATCGGTAATTCGCTGGGACGCTACCAAAACAGCGTGACCAGCGGTATTATCTCTGGCAAAGGGCGGCCAGTATCGGCCTCGTCTGATGATAGAAAAACTAAAGTCGAGGAGCTAACTGACTTGCTGCAAACTGATGCTGCTGTGAATTTGGGTAATTCTGGCGGCCCGCTAATTAACCTGTCCGGCCAGGTTATCGGTATAAACACGGCGACTGTTTCCGACGCACAGAGTATGGGGTTCGCTATCCCGATTAACGCCGCCAAGGGTATGTCAAAAAGCGTCTTACAGGGTAAAGGCGTGCAAAAAGCCTACATTGGCGTCCGTTATGTCGCGGTTACGCCGGAAGTGCGGGCTGAATATAATTTGCCAGTCAAATCTGGCGCTTACATTGGCGGACACTCAGGCGGCGTCGTAGAAACTGGCGGCCCTGCAGATGCAGCCGGCATTAAAGAAGGCGATGTTATCACTAAGATTAATAATAAAAACGTCGGCGAAGATGGCGGCTTGTCAACGCTGGTCTCGGAGTACCTGCCTGGCGAAAAGATTGAAGTTACTTTGGTGCGCGCCGGGAAAAATATTACGGTGGATTTAACGCTGGCTGCCTATAAATCGTAAAACGATAATATAATGCTGAATCGCCGCTAACTTAAAATTTTGCTTAGCGGCTGCTTGTATTATTCGCTCGTGCTGTGTTGGGTCGGCCTCGATGAACAATTGTCCGTTTGGAGCTAAACAGCGCGGTGCTTGGCGAATAAGCTCAAGGATCAATTTTAGTCCGCCATCCTCGGTAAAAAGGGCGATTTTCGGTTCGTACTGAAGCTCTGGCGATACCTCCCAGTCCTTGTCAACGTACGGCAGATTGGCGAAAATATAATCCACCGGCTCCAGTTGTCCGTTCAGCAGCGATTGCTGCTGGATTTTTACGCGGACGCGGTGATCATCGGCATTTTTTTCGGCAATTCGGAGAGCATCTTTGCTGATGTCTGATAAAATAACGGAAATATTTATCCGCTCCAACGCTGCCGTAATTCCCAGGCAGCCCGAACCAGTCCCGACGTCGATCAATACTTTCTGTTCAATTTCGCCGGCTGTCGCGTCCAGAAATAGTGAAATCATATCCTCCGATTCGGGACGGGGAACTAATACTGCGGGAGAAACGGTAAATTTGCGCCCGTAAAACTCTTTATAGCCCAGAATATAAGCTATTGGCACGCGATCCAGCCGCAGATCCAGCCGCGCATTAGCGATGTCAACTCTGCGCGGATCAATCTCCTCATCCAGGTACGCATGAAGGTATGTCCGATTTTTCCGCAAGGTATTGGCTAAGATTAATTCCGCGTCCAGCCGTGCCGAGGGAATACCGGCATCCTTCATAGATTTGGCGGCATTTTTTAGCCAAAATGATATGGTTGACTTTTCCTGCATTATATGCTACATTATACACCATTGATAATAAATTTCATAATGAGTATAAAGAGATAGCCAATGAAAGAGCCGTCAGGCAACCTTGATTTCATCAAACCGTTTGAAAATCAAAAGAGTTTAACAGATGCCGAGAAAATGGAGGCGGCATATAAGATGTCGGCGCTAGTGGACGATTTACTACTTCGGTTTGCCGATAGTGTAAGTGTGCGTAATCTTGCTTATTCAGATGGCTGCAATGGAAAGCAGGCGTCGCTTGAATTGAGAGTGCCGTTAGGGGACAGTGAAGATCTGTCTATTGTAGTTGGGTCGTACTCAGATGATAAAGGAGACATGCTTAAGTATATCGGTTTGGGTGATAATAGTAGATATCGATATCATATGGAAAACCGGGATGAAGTGCTGCGTTATGATCTAAACACGGATGTGATAGAGAATGCTAAACCATTGTCAACGCGTATAGCTGAAATATCCGATATATTACGCGGTAATGATCCTGGTATACTTAACGCCAATATGGATGATGTTGTGTCTAGATTAGATAATATTATGAAAAATAAGCAGCTAGAAAAACAATTAGGAGTAAACGACCAACCAGTCGGTCCGTATGAAATTGATAAATTGACGCAGCTACTGGAGGGTGCGGAAGCGATTGGCGCGATTTAATGCTTTATGAGCAGTTACACAGAAGGTTTGTACATAACGGATAACCCAGCTTGCAATGAGTTTATGCGGGAAGAATGGGGAAACTTTCCGAGGATTCAGTTTGATCGTAAATTAGGCGCTGAGTTGGCGCTTGGCGAGACTGTTGATATTGCTGAAGAAAGCTTAAAAAGTATCTTGAGTATGCTGGTATTCCCAGAGATCGCTGGGGTGATTTATCGATAGTTGTTACTGGTGCTGAAAATTCTTCGTATTTGAGAAGTAGAGAGCTAGGCCATGCAGCGATCAATAAAACTGATAGCCAAGGGTTTGATGTTGTCGTAAAGACTGGTTATTGTATTGATCCTGACGCTACTTTGCGGCATGAACTATGCCATGTCAAGGATGCGATAGATGGAAAGATTGATTTACAGAGGGCGGATTTGCTGTATAGGCTAGGGGCTTCAATACATAGAAAAGATTTGCGTATTCAGGCTGCTGCACTCAATACTCTGGGCGCTCTTGCTTATGTATGCGGTATGTATTTTAATTCTGAGGAGCTAAAGGAGGTTGCAATTTCTGTTTTGGCTTCAAATAACGTTTCAGCTGCGGCGTTATTAGGAATTCATTTGAAAGGATACTATCATAATCCATGCGAAGAGCGCGCTCGCGAGGCTGAAAAAAAAGGCGAGTGGCTACCCTACGCGTTTGTTAGGCGCATAAGCGCTGAGTCTGAGAATAAGATAGCGCCGTTTTTATCTCACCCTTGGACATCGGTTCAGACAGGGGGAGACGACCATAAGGTGCGGGCGATGCAGAAAGCCGCCAGACGACTTGGCCTATCGTGTTATACGACAACAGATCCGGAGGAAGTTAAAATGCTTGCTAAAAAAGAAGCTGAAAGAACTTGCTGCGGATACGCAAAATCAGCCAGAAGCGCAGCGCCTGTAAGAAGTAGATCTATAGTAGAGGTGATTGATAAGAAAGTCGATAGGTTTATGACTCGTGCGGATACAGCCATTAAAAATGGCGGCGCGGTGATAGCTGTAGTGCCTGACTCTATACGTAGTATTGGATTGGAAGAGTTCGGTAAACGATATCATGATATTGAAAAGGGGTATTATTAACTGGCATTGATTGCCAGAGTATGGCTAATGGTAATATTTGTTTGTTTTATATAATCCCGCTGCGCTTGGCATCAGGTTGTAGCGGGGCTGGGAGTTCACTTCTTGCAAAATAAGATAAAAATTGTAAAACTGTTTGACAATTCTAGAGAGGGATAGTAATATATGAATTGTTTATAACTCTAATGAGCAAAAATGGGAGATGTGCTATGACAGATGAAACAAAAGGGGTGAGAGAAGCGGTAGATGAGATACCGTGTGATTATAAAGTTTGGGCTGATCTTATTCGTAATAATGGAGCGCTAACGATGAATGTCCACGTGGACGACATGCTTCGTGTTGCTCAGGCTGCTAATCAGTCTGGTACACAGTATTATGTAGCACCAGATGCTGAGGAGGCTTGTGCATTACGTGTTGCACATATAGACCGCCTAAATAAATTTGATCCCTCCAAAGCAGAGAGTCCTGCTAAGATTGAGGAGACAGAGAGACGCCGTGTTGAGCGGTTGTTTGATATTAGTACTGCCGTGGTTGCCTTAGCGTTCAAGGGTGAACATGGACTAAGTCCTTTCTATGCAGAGCTTGACGCACTGCGGCTAGAAGAGAAAAAAGAAAAATGGTATCAGCGATTCCTGAAAAAATTATCACGATCTAGAAAAACGAGCTAAAAACCCTGAGGACGAGGCTTAGGTTCACTTCTTGCAAAATAAGATAAAAATTGTAAAACTGTTTGACAAATCCGGAGAGAGTAATATATGAAGTACTAATAAAAATTATAGTGGGCAAGGAAGCGAGATTTAATGTGAGTGAAATAAGATTTAACACAAATAGAGCTAATTATGGAAGTCATACGTATACGCCAAGGCTTGATACTATTGAATCTATGAAGGCTGCGATTCGTAACGATATGGCAATAGCCAGGTTAGAGTATCCTAAAGACCTCCCTCTTAGTATGCAAGCTGCAATTGATACTCATACGCAATTTCAGCCAACAAGAGACCCTGGAGAGGCGCGCTCATTAATGTTTGCAGAGTGTGATCGTACAGGTTATCAATTTCCTGAGCAGTTAGATGAACGTACTGAAGATACTATTAAAACTGGCGGTGCAGTAATCGTCTTAGCTTGCAAAGATGAAGAAACGGGTCTAAGCGAATTTTGGAAAAGACGTCGCGAACTAGAGCAACAAGCTAATCCTGAAGCGCCTGAAGCTTAATTTCTAGCGTTCTTTGCCTTCAACTCCCGCTCATACCGCTGTAGTTGCTCAATCAAATCGTTGATGTCTCCGTTCATGGCGGCAGGGATATTGCTGCGGCTATAACGGATACGGTGGTCGGTGATGCGGTCTTGCGGGAAGTTATAGGTGCGAATCTTCTCTGAGCGGTCACCAGTGCCGACTAGCGAACGCCGTTCAGCGCTTAATTTGGCGTTTTCTTCGTCAATTTTCATCTGCAGCAGCCGCGAACGCAGCACGCTCATGGCTTTTTCGCGGTTTTTGATTTGCGACTTCTCGTCTTGGTTGGTGACGATGATGCCAGTCGGCAGGTGAGTAATTCGTACCGCCGAGTCGGTGGTGTTGACGCTCTGGCCGCCGTGGCCGCTGGAGCGGTAAATATCGACGCGCAGATCATTCGGGTTGATATCAATATCGGTTTCTTCGGCTTCGGGTAAGACGGCGACAGTGGCGGTGCTGGTGTGAATACGGCCTTGACTTTCAGTGACTGGGACGCGCTGGACGCGGTGGACGCCGCCTTCAAATTTCAATTTGGCATATGGCGCGTCGCCCTTGACCATGAAAATGACTTCTTTATAACCGCCTGAGTCGTTGGCGGATTCGCTGATCAGCTCGGTTTTATAGCCGTTAGTCTCGCACCAGCGGAGGTACATGCGGTACAGCTCCGCCGCAAACAATGAGGCTTCGTCGCCGCCAGCGCCAGCCCGGATCTCTATGATGATGTTTTTCTCGTCGTTTGGATCTTTGGGTGTCAGTAGGATAAATAACTCTTCTTCCAGTTCTGTCAAGCGCGCTTCAGTTTCAGTAATTTCAGCTTTCGCTAATTCCGCTAATTCGCCGCCATCATTCGCTAATTCTTTGGCGTCATGTAGATTTTGCTCCAACGTAGCTCGCTGTTCGCCCTTGGCAATAAGCGTCTCCAGTTCTGAAAACCGCTTATTTTTTACGGTAAAATCTGGCGAGCTGTAAGCGTCAGGACGCGCTAAAAAATCGCCCAGGCTAGCGCGTTCGGCTTTCAAAGCATCCAAATCAAGGGAAATCTTTGCCATATGTATAGAATTATAGCATATTATCTCTTTATTTTTCGCAAGCGAGGTGAATCTGGGCGAAGCTTGACGGGATGAGAGTTGCTGTGGTATTTGTAGATTACAACTTTGAGAGGTAATTATACAATGCATGGATCAAGGGAGAATTTTGGAGACTATGGCATATGCGGACATGAAAAAAATCAGGAATCTGAATTAACTCGCAGGCTTAGGGAAGTATTAAAACATCCTGATCAAGTTGAGAATTACGAAGTGGTTAGGCCATCTGATTCTGTAAGGCATCTTAGTATTGCTATTAGTAGGATGGGGTTAACTTTAAACGATACACCCCTTGGCGATCCGAAATTTAGAGTGGAAGCTAAATTATTTGGTCCGTATGACAGCGACGTTCGTGAGGGTGGAAAATTAATTAGCAGAAATGTCGTGGCTTTTGATGATGTTTATAGATATGAGAGTGCGGGCGATTGTTACTATCGTAGTTATTATGATGATTCTGGTAGAAGAAAGAAGGGATCGGCTTTAGTTATTGTATTTAAGGACGATGTAGGGTCGCTGGCTAGTAGCAGACCGAAATTAACAGCGCAAGATATAAAGTGGGATGAAAATTGCACCTACGGATCATGTATTAAGTATGACGATATTAAATGGTTTAGTATGTCGCATAAAGATACTAATGGCGACGATCTAAGGCCTGTTTTCTTTAGATTTGAGATGATTTATCCAACGAGTGAAAAAGCTGCTGAATTAAATACGAGATTAGAAAAATTTTTACAGTGGCGTGAAAATATGGCTATGGCTCGGAAACGTAGAATATTGCCTTGGCTTGGTTGGGTCCCATTAGTAAAACGGGAATACTAGCATACGCAAAAATCAAAAACACCTCGGCAAGGAGCAGAGGCGTTTTTTGTTGATTCTGTATTTTCTCGGCTATTTCTTAGCCTTTTTGGACGGTTTCGCTGATTTGGCGTCGTCGTCTCCGCTAGCGGTGTTTTGCTGAGCCTTGGCTGCGGCGGCTGCGTTGCGCTTTTTCGCCTTATTAGCCAACTCGGCGCGGCGTTTAGCGGCTGCCTCCTGGCGTGCTTTGAACCGGTCAACGCGGCCTTCGGTGTCGATGATCTTTTCTTCGCCGGTGAAGAATGGGTGTGAGGCGCTGGAGATGTGCACCTTGACGAGTGGATAAGTCTTGCCATCTTCCCAAACGATGGTGTCGTCTGTCTGCGCTGTTGACTGAGTCAAGAACGCGAAGCCCGCTTGATCGTCGCTAAATACGACCGGGCGATAGTTCTGTGGGTGAATACTGCTTTTCATAACCCTAGTATTTTAGCAGGAAAGCAGATAGATTGCAAATTGTTGCAAAATCCATGCAATATGTCAAAATGCTTGACGAAACAGAGTGAAAAGCGTATAGTCCAGATTAATAGCAAGAAAAAAAACTGGGAGTCTATTATTTTTTATGAAAAAAGGTATTCGGTCGTCGTTTATTGGACGTTATGAATCTGATACATTCGGTGCGGATAACTCAGGAGAATCAGCAGAACATAACGAAACGGAATGTCAGGAAAGAATTGAAAAACTTAATACAGCATTAACTGAAACAACCCGATAACACTGAGGAAGTTAATATGGGTCGTGTGTTAACAAGTCTTAGTAAAGGACTTGATAATACCTTTGGGGCAGGTCTTTCGGGGATTTGCGGCGGTGATAGTGTAAAAGCAAAGTTATTTAGACCTCATGAATGTGTCCTTTGTTCTTATTACGGCATGCCAGTAGAATTAAATACCTCAGTTACGGCTTTTGATGCGCATACATCTGGCGAGCCAAGAGGGAAGAAAACTGGATCTGTCATGCTATTTAAGCTGTCGGCAAATCTACCTGGTGAATCAGCGCCAAGTTCGACTGCAAGGGATTTGGAGTGGGGTGTGAATTGTATAAAGGGAGTTTTTGTGACTGGCGACAAAATTAACTATTTTGAAATTGCCCAGACAAGCGGTGATGATATAGTTGTCGTAGAACTTCATCCTTTTGGGGAAAGGGCATTAAATCTTAGTCAAGAGCTAGAGAAGTTCATAGCGTCTCGTGAAGAGTAATCTGTGGCTATGTAGCTAACAGCTGTATTTGTACGCGATGTGGTGAGTTGGGGCAAGTTTTGGATTCTATTCCCCAGTATGCTACAATAATTGGGTAACTAATTATTAACGACACAGCCTGTTGCAGCTCCAAAAGCGGCGGGCGAGGAAAAGGAGTAATCTAATGTCTGTAACAGTAGACATGAAAGCTTTGTTTGAAGCTGGTGTTCATTTTGGGCACAAAACAAGCCGCTGGCACCCGAAAATGGCGCCATATATCCATTCAAAACGCCAGGATAGTCACATCATTGACTTGGCAAAGACGGCTGAGGCGCTGGAGAAGGCACTGCCGAAGCTGACAAAAATCGCCGCTAGCGGTAAAAAGGTATTGTTCGTCGGTACGAAAAAACAAGCCAAGGACGTGGTACGTCAAGCGGCCGAGAGCATCAACCAGCCGTACGTGGTTGAGCGCTGGATTGGCGGTATGCTGACCAACGGCGCGACGATTGCTCAGCAGATCAAGAAACTGAAGAACCTTGAGAAGCGCATGGCGTCGGGCGATCTGGAAAAGCGCTACAACAAGCTGGAAGTGCAGCGTTTTCAGGAGGAAATTGATAACCTGAATTTCAAATACGGTGGCATCAAGAATTTGATGGGCAAGCCAGGCGCCGTGGTCGTGGTTGACGCGTTGACTGATGCGAACGCAGTGCGCGAGGCAGAGGCTCTGGGCGTGCCGGTGTTTGCCGTGGTTGATACTAATGTCAATCCAACCGGTATCAATTATGTTATCCCGGGCAATGACGATGCAATTAAGAGTATCCAATTGCTATTAAGCTACTTTACTAAAGCAGTAGCCGAGGGAGCTGGCGCAGCAAAAAAGGAAGACAAGTCAGTAAAAAAGGGAGATAAATAAGATGAACGTTTCTGTTGATGACATTAAAAAACTGCGCGAACTAACTGGTGTAGGCTTGACTGATGCAAAGAAAGCACTGGTCGAGACTGATGGCGATTTTGACAAGGCGCTGGAGGCGATGCGTAAAAAAGGCTTGACCAAGGCTGAGAAAAAGGGTGACCGCGAGGCGCGCGAGGGCTTGATCGAGGGTTATGTACACTCGGGCCGAATTGGCGTGGTGGTTGAAGTGAACTGTGAAACCGACTTCGTGGCGCGGCTGGATGATTTCAAGACGTTGGCGCACGAAATCGCTATGCAAATTGCAGCCATGAGCCCGAAGTATGTTTCCGAGGCAGATATTCCAGCTGAAGAAATGGAGCGGGTGAAGGCTGAGTTGATGGCCAGCGAGGCGCTAGCAAGCAAGCCTGAAGAAATGCGTGAAAAAATCGTTGAAGGTCAATTGAAAAAGCATTTTGTAGAACAGGTGTTGATGAACCAGGCATACATCTTGGACGATTCTAAGACAGTTGAGCAGCATGTTAAGGAAGCGATTGCTAAACTCGGCGAGAACATCGTAGTGCGCCAGTTTAGGCGAATCGAGCTGGGCGTGAGCGAGTAAAATCATCACGCTTGGTTTAGCATGATAAATCCCGCCAAAATGGCGGGATTTTAGCGCGTTGAGATTATCAGGCAATCATCCCTCTGGCGGCGGGAGTCGGTGGTGGTGACGATAAATTGATGGTGCTGGATGGTCTCTTGGAGGAGCTTTTCGCGGGTGGCGTCAAGCTCTGAGAATACGTCGTCCAGTAAAATGAGCGGTTTGGCGCTGTTTATGCTAGTTTGCAAATCCAATTCTAGTAATTTGAAAGCTAGCATGATGGTGCGCATCTCGCCTCTGGAAGCAACTTTTACGGCGGGCTGATTATGAAGGAATATAGTAAAATCCTCGCGTTGCGGTCCGGCAGAGGTAAAACCGGTTTTGGTTTCATATTCGCGCGATTTGGATAGGCGGTCAAGCAGGGATTGTTCGTAGGTCTGCAGAGGAGCGCTGGCTGAATATTCAATTGATAAAGCCGTCGGCTGTCCAGCTAGCGATTCGTACAGGTTTTTGATGGCTGATTCATGTTTGAGTAAAAAATTTGTACGCTGCCGGCAAACTAAGGCGGCGTATTGAACAAATTTTATGTCCCAGGCGAACAAGTTATTACGCCAAGATTGCGAATTTTCCTGAGGATGCTTTAATAATTCGTTGCGCTGCAGCAGCGCCCGGCTGAAAGCTCTGAGAGCGGTATCGTATTTCGGGTCAAGGCGAGATAACAGTCCGTCTAAAAAGTCGCGGCGGCGCGATGGCGATGATGAGATTAGCCGCAGCTCGCTGGGTTCAAACAGAACAACAGGCAAGCGGTTTTTACGAGATAAGACCTTTGATTTGTTATCGTTTAGGATAAATTCTTTACTGATTTTATCGTTCGACCTAGCTAATTTAAGGCGGCGCGACCCAAAGCTGCCCTCCAAATGAACAATTGTTTGTTCCATGTCGAATTTCATGCAGTCGCCCAAACTGCCGCGGAAGCTACTGCCGCGTAGCGCTGCGTAAATTGCCTCCAGCAGGTTGGTTTTACCTGTGCCGTTTGGTCCAACGATAACCGTGCCAGAACTATTAAAATCGACTTCATGTAAGCTGTATGAGCGAAAATTATAAAGCTTTAATTTGGTTATCACGGAGGTTATTATATCATGGCGCCAGAACTGAAGCTGGTTGGATTTTTCTGCGGGATTTTAACTGACATAGACTTTATATTACATAGGGCGGACAATTGCTGATAAAATTTGCTATAATATAAGGCAGGTAATTTGGAGGTAATGATGTTTGACACACAACCATATGAGGATAAAATGGCGCAGGCGTTTAGTCATTTTCAGGACGAGCTAAAAAAGGTGCGGACAGGCCGGGCGCATGCCGGAATGCTGGATGGCGTGATGGTAGAGGCGTACGGGGCGCGGATGCCGCTGAACCAGGTGGCGAATGTGACGGCACCAGAGGCGCAGATGCTGCTGGTGACGCCGTTTGATCCAAGTAATATTACGGCGATTTCGGCAGCGATTCGCGATAATCAGAGTTTGGGTTTTAATCCGTCCGATGATGGACGGGTGGTGCGCGTGCCAGTGCCAGCGCTGACTGAGGAGCGCCGCAAGCAATTAGTCAAGCAAGTTAGCGAAAAGGTCGAAGAGGCGCGAATCGCTATGCGGACGATTCGCCAGGACGCATTGAAAGATGCCAAGCGCATGAAAGACTCCAAGGAGCTTGGCGAGGACGATCTCAAGCGGGTTGAGAAGGAGATTGACGCGCTGATGAGTAAGGTGCAGGCACAAATTGACGAAGCGTTTAAGGCAAAAGAAAAGGACGTGTTGACGGTTTGATGAGTCAGACATTTGCCGAGCGCGTGAAAGAATTAGGGCTGCCGCTGGATCGGATTATTATCATTGGCAGCGGTATCTTGGATCAATTAGGAATCCGCCAGTCTGCTGATATTGACGTGGCGGCTGGTCGAGCGGTATTAGAAAAAATTGCTCGTAGCGGTGGCTGGGCCGAAAAGCTTGATAAAAATCAACGTCAGTATTTGGTGAAACATGATGGATCGGTGGAGGTCTGGGATGGCTGGGAAATTGATGGGCGAATTGTTGAATACGACGAGCTGCTGGACTACGCGGTGGAATATGACGGTGTGAAGTTTGTCAATCTAGATTTTCTGCGCCGCTGGAAAAACTGGCGCGGGCGCGAAAAAGATATACAGGATGTGAGATTGATTGATGAGTGGAGGGCGAAACATGAGTGAAAAAACAGAATTGCCGAGGCACGTTGGCTTTATCGTTGACGGTAATCGCCGCTGGGCGAAGCAGCATGGGCTGCCGGCTTATGAAGGGCATCTAGCGGGGTATAATTGCTTGAAGGACGTCTTATTAGAGACTCTCCATAGCGGCGTGAAGTATGCCAGCGCCTACGTATTTAGTACGGAAAATTGGAAACGTTCCGAAGAAGAAGTCGGGCATTTGATGAAGTTATTTGTTAAAATGCTGGAAGCTGATGTGTCGATTTTTTTGGATAATAATATTAAGCTGCGAGTGATTGGGTCGCGCGATGGTTTGTCGGACGCGCTGATTAAGGTTATAGACAATGCCGAGGAAAAGACGAGGAATTTGACGGGCGGCGAGCTGCTGCTTTGCCTGAACTATGGCGGACATTTGGAAATTGCTGATGCGGTTAAAAAAGTTATTCGGTCGGGTATCTCGGCGGAAGACGTAACGCCGGAATTGATTGCTCAGAATTTATATGCGCCGGAAGTGCCGCCGTGCGATTTGATCGTGCGGACTAGCGGCGAGCAGCGTCTGAGTAATTTTATGCTATGGCGGGCAGCCTACAGCGAATTGATGTTTATTGATAAACATTGGCCGGATATGACAACTGATGATGTGGCAGTAATTTTGGATGAGTATGCGCGCCGGAATCGGCGGTTTGGAGGATGATGATGTTGATTTTGGGGATTATTATAGGATTGTTCGTACTGGTTCTGCTGGTTGTTTTACACGAGCTGGGTCATGCCATGGTCGCTAAGCGAAATGGCGTTGTTGTCGAAGAGTTTGGTGTTGGCTTTCCGCCGCGAGCGAAGAAATGGCAGCCAAAAAAGAGTTTTCTCGGTAAAAACGTTATTTTTAGCCTGAACTGGCTGCCACTGGGCGGATTTGTTAAGTTAAAGGGTGAATATGATTCTGCTGAAGGCAAGGGAACATATGGCGGCGCGACATTTTGGGTAAAAACTAAGATTTTATTGGCTGGCGTGCTGATGAACTGGCTGACGGCAGCTGTGTTGTTTACGATTTTGGCGCTGGCGGGTTTACCAAAAATTTTACCAAATCAAGTCCAATTGCCGTTTGATACAGCGGTTGAGCGCTCACCGGTGACAGTGGCGCGGGTAACGCCAGGATCGCCAGCAGAAAAGGCGGGATTGAAAACAGATGATCAAATTATAAAAATTGCTCAGAGCGACATTACGACGCCCGGCGTTTTATCAGCAGCCACGAAAGCTAATGCCGGTAAAAAGGTCGCGGTGATATATCGCCGGGATAATACAGAAAAGATGGTGGATATCCAGCTTAACGACGTTAAAAAGGCTAAATCTGGCGGTTATCTGGGCGTAGCGTCGCGGCAAACAGAAAAGTTTCATAGTACGTGGTCGGCGCCAGTTTTGGGCGTAGCGACGACGGCGCAATTGTCATATGAAACATTGAGAGGTGTTGGCGATTTGCTGGTGAAATCTGTCGGCGGGTTTATTGGACAATTTTTTGGCTCAGATGAATCGCGGCAGGCGGCAAGGGCAGATCTGGTAGCGGTTGGCGAAAACGTAGCTGGGCCGGTCGGTATTTTGGGCGTGCTATTTCCGTCGGTTGTAAATTCTGGGTTGACGCAGATACTACTTTTGGCGGCGATTATCTCTTTGACGCTGGCAGTGATGAATGTTTTGCCAATTCCAGCGCTGGATGGCGGGCGCTGGTTTACGATGGCAATTTTCCGACTGACGCGCAAGAAGTTAACCAAGGAACGCGAAGAAAATATCCAAGCAGCGGGTATGCTGGTTTTATTAGTATTAACAATTTTAGTGACGGTGAGCGATGTCGGGAAATTATTCTAGGCTAGTTAAAAACAGGAAAAAATTTGTAGCGAGGGTTAATAAAGCGCTGGCGGGCAGGTATAAATGGTGGCTGCTGCTGGCATTGCCGGCGTGGGTGTACGCGGCGTTTATCGCGGTACAGTATGCGGTTGGTCTACTGGCGGGACTTTTGAACTCTATTGGCGTTCCGCTGAGTTCGCTAAACGTGGTTATTTTTAATGCGGCGGCGTCGTTTATTATTTATATTCTGACGCTGCTGGTCGTAATATTGGTGCCGCTATATGTCATGAAACATAAAACTACGCTGAGGCTGCTAGGGGTTGATGATTGGCCAACATTCTTGGAAATACTGATTTCGCCGTTGGCATATGTGGCTTATTTTCTAGTTACCAGTGTCCTGGTGGCGATAGCAGTTGCTTTGTTTTCGCTGGATATGACGCAAACGCAAACTTTACCATTCAGTCAAGCAATGCTGGGAACGCAGTGGCAGTTTTTACTAGCGTTTATAACGATGGTGGTTCTAGCGCCGATTGCCGAGGAATTGTTGTTCCGCGGTTATCTGTATGGCAAATTACGCAAATCGTTTTCTGTTTGGTTGTCGGTTTTGGTGACTAGCTTGGCGTTTGGACTGGCGCACTTGTGGGCCGGAACTGATAAACCGCTACAGTGGTCGGTAGCGGTTGATACGTTTTCTCTCGGTCTGGTGATATGCGCGGCACGGGAGTATACCGGCGCGGTTTGGGTGCCGATGATGGTGCATATAATAAAAAATGGCATAGCGTTCTATTTGTTGTTTATTAATCCTGATGTAATACGGCAAATAAATGCGCTATTACCGCTTATGTAAAGGAGGAAAATTATGCGGATGAGCCAACTTTTTACCAAGACAAACAAAACTGCGCCAGCGGAAGAAGTCTCTAAAAACGCGCAGTTGCTTATCCAGGCAGGGTTTATTTATAAAGAGATGGCGGGCGTATACGCATATTTGCCGCTGGGCAAGCGTGTGCTGGACAATATTGTGCAGATTATCCGCGAGGAAATGAATGCTATCGGCGGCAACGAGGTCAGTTTGACGGCGCTGCAATCGCGCGAGACGTGGCAAGCGTCTGGGCGCTGGGACGACGAGGTGATGGATGTATGGTTCAAGACTCGGCTTGCCAACGGTTCGGAGTTGGGCTTGGCGCCGACGCATGAAGAGCCGATTACGAAGATGATGCGCGGATTTATCGCCAGCTATAAGGATTTGCCATGCTATCCGTATCAATTTCAAATCAAGTTCCGCAATGAACTGCGATCAAAATCGGGTTTGATGCGCGGGCGCGAGTTTTTAATGAAAGATCTGTACTCGTTTTCGCGGAACCGGGCAGAGCATGATGAATTTTATGAGATTATCTCTCAGGCTTACGGGCGGATTTACGAACGGCTTGGAATTGGCGATATTACTTATAAGACATTTGCTTCCGGCGGTAGCTTCTCTAAATATAGCCACGAATTTCAGACATTGTCGGACGTCGGCGAGGACACGATTTATGTGCATGAAGGTAAAAAAATTGCCATCAATCAGGAAGTGTACACCGACGAGGTACTGGCTGACTTGGGGATAGCGGCGGATGAGCTGGTGGAGAAAAAAGCGGTAGAGGTCGGCAATATTTTTACGCTTGGCACTAAGTTTTCTGAAGCGCTTGATTTGGTGTATACCGATGAACAAGGGCATGTTCAGAAAGTGTTTATGGGTAGTTACGGCATTGGTCCTAGCCGGGTAATGGGGCTGCTTGCAGAACACTTTGCTGATGATAAAGGACTAGTCTGGTCAGAAAATATTGCGCCATTTAAGGTCCATGTGGTGTCAATCGGCGAAAAGGGCCGGGAATTGACGGATAAACTGTACGCTGAGCTGGCTGGCAAAGGTGTGGAAGTGCTGCTGGATGACCGGGACGAGCGGCCTGGCGTGAAATTTGCTGACGCCGAGCTGATGGGGCTGCCGTGGCGGATTACGATTAGCGATCGGGCAATTGATGGCGACGGACTGTTTGAGCTAACCGAGCGGGCGACTGGCGAGACGAAGAAATTGGATTACCAGCAGCTGGTCAAGTTTTGTTTGGAGAAGTAAGAGCATTGACAGCCTAGGCGGTGATTGGTATACTCGTAGGGATTGAAAAGGTAAATGAACGCTATATATAGTGTTTTTCATTGACTATGTACGCTATATATGAAAGTTAAGGGGAATCTAATGAAAAAGACGTACCAGATTACAGAAAAAGGCAAGGGTGATTTAGAGGTAGAATTGACAGATCTAAAAAGCCGGCGCGGCGAGATTGCCGAGAAAATTGCAGTTGCGCGTGATTTTGGCGACTTGAGGGAGAATGCAGAATATGATGCTGCCCGTAAAGAGCAGGGCCTGGTCGAGACTAGGATTGCTGAAATTGAAGAGATTTTGCAGAATGCCGAGATAATTCAGTCGAGTGATGGCTCGGCGGTGGTTTTAGGAAGCGCAGTAGAGCTGCAGTCCGCTGCTAAGACGGTTACTTACACGGTGGTTGGGCCGGTGGAAGCTGATCCTTTGGCGGGTAAGATTTCTAACGAATCGCCAATTGGCAAGGAGTTGATGGGTAAGAAAGTTGGCGACGAGGTGAAGATTAAGACGCCGAAGGCAGAGATGGTTTATATTGTTAAGTCGATATCATAAAGACGGCTTTTAGTTTTCATCGGTTCATGGCTCAAGTGAGTGTGATATAATTATCTCTGTTATGGCGACATTACAAGATTACCGAAATGAACGTTTGCGAAAATTAGAAACCCTGCGTGAACTAGGCGTTGATCCGTATCCGGCGCGGTCGGAGCGGACGCATGGCTGCGGCGAGGTTTTGGTGCGCTATGATAAACTGGCGGGTCAAGAAGTGGTGGTCGCAGGGCGTATAGTGTCGATTCGTAGTTTTGGCAAACTAGCCTTCATTAAGCTGCGCGATCAGTCTGGTGAGGTGCAGCTATATTTGCAGCGCGACGATGTGGCGGAATTGGACGTTAGCCGCGGCGTGTTGGGCATGAAACAGCTGAAGCTTCTGGACACGGGCGATTTTATCGAGGCGCGCGGAGTGATGACGACAACGCAGACTGGCGAAAAGTCGGTTGGCGTACGTGAGCTGCGGTTATTAACTAAGTCACTGCGGCCGATGCCAGAGAAATTGGAGAACAAAGAAGAGCGTTTCCGTCGCCGCTATGTCGATATGAATGTCAATCCAGAAGTGCGTCAGCGGTTTGTTCGCCGTAGCAAGTTTTGGCAGGCGACGCGTGACTATCTTAACCAGCACGGCTTTACTGAGGTGAATGTACCAGTTCTGGAACACACGACTGGTGGTGCCGATGCTAACCCATTTGTGACACATATGGATGCGTTGGATAATCAGCAGTTTTACCTACGCATTTCTCACGAGCTGCCGCTGAAGCGATTGGTTGGCGCTGGGTTTGAGAAGGTTTATGACCTCGGGCCGCGTTTTCGCAATGAGAATTATTCCGATGAGCATTTGCCAGAGCACATCGCTATGGAGTGGTATGCCGCGTATTGGGACTGGCGAGCTGGTATGCACTTCATGGAGGATATGTATAAATATGTTCTGCAGGAAACGTTTAGTACGCTGCAATTTCAGCTGGGTAAATTTAATGTTGATATGAGCGGTGAGTGGGAAGTTTGGGATTATGCTGAAGTTATTCGCAAGCACTATGGGATTGACGTGTACGATACAACGATTGAGGAGGTGGCTGCCAAGCTGAAAGAGTATGGTTTGGAAGTGGAGAAGACCGATTCCATCCCGCGCGGTATTGATAAATTGTGGAAGAATATTCGTAAAGATGTGGCTGGGCCGGTGTGGTTGGTCAATACGCCGAAGTTTATCAGTCCGCTGTCTAAGACTAACCCCGAGAATCCTCAGACGGTGGAGCGTTTCCAACCGGTGATTGCTGGCTCAGAGCTGGGCAATGGCTTTTCGGAGTTGAATGATCCGATTGATCAGCTGAACCGCTTTGTTGAGCAGCAAAAGATGCGTGACGCAGGTGATGATGAGGCGATGATGCTAGACATTGATTATGTCGAGATGCTGGAATACGGTATGCCGCCAGCTTGTGGCTGGGGTTACTCTGAGCGGGTGTTTTGGATTTTTGAGGGCGTAACTGCCCGCGAGGGCGTACCATTTCCGCAGTTGCGTCACGAGATTGATGAGACGACGCGGGCAATTTATCCAGAGGTGAAGTTGTAGTAATAAGAACCTCCAGCCCTGCTATTAGTCTTCATAAGTTGAGATATTCTTAAAGAATTCTTCTGGCAGGTTAAAACCGAGAGCGCGGTTTCTAAGCATCCTTTCGACGCGTTTTCTAGCGTCCTGCTGCAATTCTTTATCTGCGACGCCTCGTTTTCTTGTGAGAATAATGCGAGCTAGGGTTTCTATTCTGTCGGTGTTAGGCGCTTGATCATGTAAAAATTCTTCTTGCTCTGTTGATAAGGTATAATTGGCGTCTTGTGCACGACTAAAAGTAGTACTTCCGATAGGCTGTTTATGTAGGGCGTGATGAACGCGGCGAGCTGAAGTTTCGATACCGATACCTGGGGTATCTAGCCACCGTATATCATCCAGATGCGGGTTAGTTATCTCTGGTCTATATAGTTCTCTAAGAAATTTTGCTCCATATCTCATATAGCGTCGTCGTAAATGAGAACTTTCACCCATTAAGTCTTCTGGATAAAGACCGCCCGATGCCAGATATGTAGAAAGAGGAAATGCCAGTCCGCTTTCTTCCGCATAAATTCGATCTTCGATTGAATTTTCAGAGCTAAACCGCTGGCAAGCCACTCTTCTGAAAGCGCGTCGTGCCATTTCGTCCACAAACAAAAGCTTACTGTATGCGTCCCAATCTTGCGGACGAATCCCTTCAAGCCATTCCAGCGAATAATCAATGTCGGGATGGCAAAATCCGAAAGGATGCTTTTTGATATCTTGTTGAACCGTTCGTAGCGTGTTGGGACGGATGCGAGTTGTGTCGGCATCAAGCCATAATATAGGGTGGTCAATGTCGATCTCGCCATCCATGAGTCGCGCGATGACAGCCTCCATGAAATTATTACGAACGACATTCATAATAAAGCCGTCGGTGCAGATAACTTCAAATGCCGTGCTAATTGTCATCGCATCTGAGTTGAAGCTCGTGAATTGTTGACGCAAGCGGTCGTATAGCGGTTTACACTGTTTTTGCGTAAATTGTTTTTGGGAGGGCGTGGCTTTGGCGTTCGCCCAAACAACGACGTGGATACCATTTTCAACGCCAGCACTTGCTGCCGTTAATTGCTTCATTAGCCGCTCAATCGTTTCTGGTGTTTCGTGCCGAATTGCTACCGGTACACAAATCGTCATGCCAGTGTTGGCAGGTTGTTTGCTAATTGGCTCAATTTTTTCTTGGTTGGAGCGAATTTGTTTCTGCATATAGTCGCTTCGTACCTGTATGTAACGTTTTAATTCGTCAAAGTCGGTAAGGGTATATATCTGAGGGTAGCGTATTGCTAGCACGCTTGTCGGTATAGAAAGCAACAGCAGCCTCAGTACTGTCCTTGGGTGCATCTGAGAGGTCTTGTTTACTAGAGGAAGGCAACTCGAACGGGATTCTGGTAGTCGTTTTATAACGCATTTTTTTATTATACCATAATATGATGTTTTTACGATTTAACAGGTTGGGGTAAGGTAAATTGTTGCTTCTTTTAAGATTTTTCCTGGTATAATAGGCGTATGAAGCGACTTATATTGGGGATACTAATCGCTGGATCTCTGTTGATTGGATCTGGCCAGTCGGCGTTTGCGGCGCAGACGGATAATTTTACGATTACCAAGTTTGATGCGGAATATTCATTGGGCCGCGACGGCGAGAATCGTTCAACTTTGGCGGCGACGTGGCGAATTACTGCTAATTTTCCGCCGAATCAAAATCACGGTATCGCGCCGATATTTGTGAAAAATTATGATGGGCATCCAACGAGTTTTTCTATAAAGTCGGTGACTGATGAGCAGGGCACGTCGCTGAAGCATTCTTGGAATGGTAATGAGCTGCGGATTGGTGATAAGGACACCTACGTCAGAGGTGAAAAAACCTATATCATCAAGTTTACCCAGCGCGACGTGACCAAGCATTATAAAGATACGGGTCGCGATGAGTTTTACTGGGACGTCATCGGTAATGAATGGCGCGTACCAATGGAAAATGTGCGAGTCTCAATGAAAATTGACCGGTCGCTTCAGGCAGCGCAGCGCGGCGAACTATTCTGTTATGTCGGCAGGTACGGCTCAACTAAACGGTGCAATGTCAGTGGTGATAAGGGTGAGACTGTTACGAATGTGAGCCGGCTGAATCGCCGGGAAGGTGTGACGATGGCGGTCGGTTTTAATAGCGGTACGTTTGCTGGATATCAGGAGTCGTTGATTGAAAGACTGATAAAAATTTGGGCAATGGTACAGATACCAGCAAGTATTTTGGCGGTTATTTTGATGATCTGGTGCAGTTGGCGATATCGGCGGTTGTTTGGTAGGAAAAATGAACTAAAGCCAATTCCGCCAGAATATCTACCGCCGAATCAAGCGAGCGTGCTGGCTTCAGCGTATATCCTGAAGAAATATGACGCCTTGATGGTTAAGGGTTCGGCAAAGGTAGCTCAGATGCTGGACTTGGCGGTGCGGCACTATATCAAGTTATATGAAGTGAAGAAAGCGTCATTTTTGCGGTCGGCGCAGTACGAAATTGAAATTGTTAAAGATTTGAAAGAGCTGAGGCCTGAAGAGTCTGAGGTTGTTAGGGATATGTTTGGCTCGTCGATGCCAAATCCAGGCCAGCGGCTAAATCTGAAAAACTGCAGAATAGTGTGTCATATGCGGCACGGACACGCGATGATGATAGGAATTTGAAGAATTTGGTATGCGGCAAATATGGTTTGTGCGAGCAAAAGCCAGCTAATAAACGAGCCGTACAAAGATGGGCGCTGGAGATTGGTATTATTGGTGTATTGCTGCTGTCGCCGCTTTTACTGGCAGTGGCAGCAATGTTATTTTCATTATCGTTTGGTTGGTCGCTGACTGATGAGGGTTTGGCGCTCAGACGGTATTTGTCAGGGTTAAAGATGTATATTGGTGCGGCTGAGGTCGAGCGTTTACAAATGCTTCAGAGTCCTGAGGGCGCGGAAAAAGTGAAGATTGATACGGCTGATGAGAAACAGCTGGTGAAGTTGTATGAGCGGGTATTACCGTACGCGGTGTTGTTTGGGCAGGAAAAAGAGTGGAGTGCGCAGCTGGGTAAGTACTATGAGCAGGCTGGCGAGCAGCCGGATTGGTACAGCGGCCAGGGTGCGTTTAATGCGGCGGCATTTGCGGCTGGAATGAACAGCTTGTCAAGCGTGGCTAGTAGTGCCAGTGATTACTCTTCGACCTCTGGCGGCTCAACTGGCGGCGGCTTCGTTGGCGGAGGCGGAGGCGGCGGCGGAGGCGGCGGCTGGTAACCGTGTCTGATATTTTATTATTGGCGATGGCGGCGGTGCTGCTGGTGCTGTCGGGGTCGTTTTCAGGTCTTAATATTGGGTTGATGATGGCACGGCCGGATGATTTGCGGCGCAAGGCCCGGCAGGGCGACGCAATCGCTGCACGAGTCTACCGCTACCGCAAAGATGGATATTATCTGATCTTTTGTATTTTGCTGGGTAACGTTGGCGTTAATACGGCGATGTCGATTTTGCTGGGTAATATGACGAACGGCGTGATTGGCGGGTTGATCGCCACGCTGCTGATCACTATGTTTGGTGAGATTTTGCCGCAAGCGATTTTTACTCAGCGCGGCTATCGTTTTGTGCGGCATTTCTTTTGGCTGCTGGATGTGATTTATGTGTTATTTTGGCCGCTGGCTCGGCCGATGTCGAAGCTGCTGAACCGCTGGCTAGGCAAGGAAACGCCGCAGCTGTATTCACATCAGGAGTTGGAGCAGATTATTCACGAGCATGCTGAGCGGTCGGACAGCCCAGTTGACTATGATGAAAGCCGGATTGCTTCGGGAGCCCTGCAATTTAGTAAAAAGACAGCTGGTGATTTGGTGACGCCGATGAGTGAGGTATTTACCGTGGAGTTGGATGATGAGCTGGACGCGACGCTGCTGGCCCAGATCAAACACGCTGGACATTCGCGGATCCCAGTGCGGGCTGATGGGCGGCTGGCGGGGATTTTATACGTCAAAGATGTGGCGGGGCGCGAGCTGCCGCTGCCAGTCAGTCAACTGTACCGCGATAAGATTCATGACATTGACGCGCGGTCGCGGCTGGACACGGTGCTAAGCCGATTTATCCAAACTCGCAATCATTTGTTTGTGGTGATGGATGACGAGAGGGAGCTGGGGATTATAACGCTGGAGGACGTGATTGAAGAGATTTTAGACCAGGAGATTGAGGATGAATATGATGAGGAATAAACTGATAGGTCCGTGATATACTGAAAAATGATTAGATATTAATAATGCAGCGGTGGACAGAGGGAGATGAACTGTGTCTAATAAGAATTATGAAACTGGCGGTGTGCCTGAGCGGTTGCGGCAAATAACGATTGAGACGTTGCCAGTTGAAACGCCATGCGAACTCGATATTGAGTCGTTTGTTGAGCCGCAAGAGGTGATGTATATTGATAAGGCACAGGATAGATTGGCTGTTGATGCGCGGCAGCCGGTAAAGCCGCTTGAGGTGGCTGATCCGTCAGATGACGAAACGGTCATATTTACGAGCGTGTGGGTGCGAAATGACAAAGGAGAGTTGCAGCAGGGAATCGTGGCAGATTGCCGATGGTATAATGGGCGATTTGACATTGTCGATAGAGCGAAAGAAATTGATTTTACGGACCAAGAAGAGGCGTGGGAAGAGCTTGATAGTAGACAACATCAAGTGATAATTGCGGCGGTTGTTGACTATGATGAAAATGGAGATATTGCCGTATGGGGCGATCCAATGTTTTATGATGCAGCGATGTATATGGCAGATGTAATAGACGAAGATTATATAGATTATAGTGCCGCCAAGCTGGTAAAGCCGAAGAATAAATCTAAAAAGAAGAAAACTAAAAAATCGAAGAAATCTAAGGGGTAGACAGTTATTTAGGTAGTGAATTAGCCAAAAGTACTTGACTTTTTATAATACCTTGTATAACATAGTACTATGTATAATGAAAATACAAGGAGCATAGCATGAGAAGAGTTGATATCATTAAACGGGCGGGGCGGAATCTTCGCCAGTCGAAAGGTCGGACGATTTTGACGGCATTGGCGATTTCCGTCGGAGCGTTTACAATTGGCTTGGCGCTGATGGCTGGCGAGGGTGGTCGGTTATACACCAATAGTATGGTTGATGCGGCTGGCGACAAAAAAGTGATTATGGTCAATAAAAAGGCTGAATCTAGCAAGAAGGATGAATTGCCGGAATACGGCGCACCAAAAGAGTCAGAAGAAGACCAAGCGAAAAAAGAGGAGGCGGCGTGGCGCAGCAAATATTCAATGAGCGACGCCGACCTTGCTAAACTGCGAAAAATTTCGCATATACAAACGGTTACTCCGGCGTATTCAACCGACGGCGTGGCGTACGCTCAGAGTTCGGGCAATGGTAAGAAATTTGCCTTGGAAATAGCAGTAAAGGCTGATAAAACTCGGGCGGAATTGGCGGCGGGTAAGCTGGATAATTTTATGCCAAAGCCAGGCGAGATTATTATTCCGAATGCTTATGTGCAGCAGTTGGGCTTCAAAGATGCGCAGTCGGCGATTGGACAGACGATTACCTTGGGTGTGCGCAGTGCAGCACAAGGCAGCGAGGTTGCCAAAGAGATGGTACTAAAAATCGCGGCGGTTGATAAGGAGTCGGATACGATTTTGTATTATCAGCCAACACTGAGGATTTCGACGGCTGATGCTAAAGCTATTTACGAATTTAGCCATGACAAAAGCCAGCCAAATGAATATTCAACGGCGATTGTGACAGTTGATGACGAGAAAAATATTGATGTTGTAAAAGACGAAATTAGTAAAGATTACAGCGCTTACTCAATTCAGGATATTCGAAAAACGTTGCTAACTATGGTTAATACAGCACAGATGGCGCTGGCAGGATTCGGCGGCTTGGCGCTGCTGGCCAGTGTGTTCGGGATTATTAACACTATGTATATTTCAGTGTTGGAGCGTACCAGCCAAATTGGTTTAATGAAGGCGCTGGGGATGCGCGGCCGCGATATCGGTAAATTATTCCGCTATGAGGCAGCGTGGGTTGGTTTGTTAGGCGGCTTGATTGGCGTCGGGCTGGCGAGCTTAGTGACGCTGCTGAACCCAGTTATTGCCAAGGTTCTGAAGTTGAGTGCAGGAACGAATTTGCTGGTTATAGATCCATTACAAATTGGATTATTGGTGGTCGGACTGGTGGTGATGGCAATAATTTCTGGCTGGTTACCAAGCCGCAAAGCAACAAAATTAGACCCAATTGAGGCATTAAGGACGGAATAGGAGAAATATCATGATTGAACTAAAGAATGTGACGAAAATTTATGGCAAAAAGAAAAACCAATTTACGGCGCTGAAAAATGTCAGCTTGAATATTCCGACGGGCGCGAGCGTGGCGATCCTCGGCAAATCTGGTTCTGGAAAATCGACGCTGATGCACGCGATCTCTGGGCTGGACAGCCCACAGCATGGTCAGGTGATCATCGACGGGCAAGACATCTTGCAGCTAAAGTCAAAGCGTGTCGATGAATTCCGCGCCAAGAAAATTGGCTTTATCTTCCAGAGCTTTTTTGTTCAGGGCAATGAGAGCGTGATTGATAATGTTAGTTTGCCGCTGGAAATTGCGCGGCTGCCACGGAAAAAGCGAGCGCATAAAATCAACGCGGCGCTCAGGGCAGTAGATCTGTACGATAAGCGCAAGAATCGTGCCAAAGACTTGTCGGGCGGGCAAAAGCAGCGTTTGGCGATTGCCCGGGCAATTGTCGGTGATCCGCAAATCATTTTTGCCGATGAACCGACGGGCAACTTGGATAGCGAAACGGGTGCGAAAGTGGAAGAATTGTTGTTTGATTATAATAAGCAAAAGGGTGTGACGTTGATTGTGGTGACACACGACGCTGATTTGGCGAAAAAATGCGATCATCAAATTATCATTAAAGACGGTCGCGTCAAGAAATCAACTGTACCAGGAGGGATAAAACATGGACGCTAGTGCTTACGCGGAAAGCTTGGCGATTCAGCTGCGCAAAGGTTTCCTGGTGTATTGCGTGTTGCTGGTGTGCGCTAAGCAGCCGCAATATACTGGCGATATTGTCAAGCAAATGAGCGAGTCAGACCTGATGGTAGTGGAGGGTACGATTTATCCGCTGCTCAGCCGCTTGCAGAAATATGGCTATCTCAAGCATGAATGGCAGGAGAGCGAGCAGGGGCCGCCGCGCAAATATTATTCGCTTACCGACACTGGCGTGCAGCTGGTGGATGAACTAAAAGATCGTATCAAAATGTTGAATACTTCGCTAAAAAATCTTGAGAAAGGAGCAAAGCGATGAAAGAAATAACCAGAATCCATTTGGCAAAAACGCCATTTAGCGTGGAGGTTGATGCTAAAAAATCATTGGAAAAATACCTGAATTTAATCCAGAAAAACATGCACGCCGAGCCAGAAGCTATGCGGGAAATTGAGGCGCGAATGGTGGAGCTTTTGGCGGAGCGCGGCGTGTCGAAGGACGGTGTCATTAGCCACGATGACGTTTTGGCGGTGCAGAAACAAATGGGCGAGCCGCGCGATTTTTCGGATGATGCCAGCGAGGCGATTGATGATATAGAAGATAAAGATATTGATGATAAGCCAGCGAAACAATTGATGCGCGATCCAGATAACGCGATTATCGGTGGCGTATGTGCGGGCGTGGCGGCGTATTTTAACATCAATCCGCTGTGGGTGCGGTTAATTGCCATTATTTCGCCGTTTATGACGTTTGGTACAGCGGTACTGATTTATGTTGTGATGTGGCTGTCAATGCCGCCAGCACGAACGGCGTCGGACAAGTTACGGATGCGCGGCGAGCCGGTGACCTTGGCGTCATTAAAAAGAACGGCAGCTGATAAAACTTCGGCAATAGCTGATGGCGGCGGGGCAATGGTTGTTGCTAAGATTTTCCGCTACTCTGCCGGCGCGCTAATTTTCTTGATGACTCTGACTGTGTTGTTTGGGCTGATTGTTGGCGGGGTGTTTGGCATTTCGTTAGTTAATTTGCTTGATGGTTTGAGTGCGCAAATGTGGGCGTGGGGACTATGGTTCTCGCTGGCGATTGGCGGCATCGCGGCGGTAGTGCTGGGAATGGTGCTGGCGCGCAGTGTATTTACGTGGACGATGAACCGCGTGTCGATGATCGCGATGATTACAGCAACGATTGTTATTTCTATGAGTATGGCGGGTGCTGGGGTTTTTGGCATGCAGACTGGCTCGGAATTTTCTTATGAAACGCAACACTTGACTAGGAAAATGGACGTTAGAATGCCGGATACAAACGGCGTTAAATCAATTGTAATTGAAGGCGCAATGGGCAGCGTGGTTCGCACGGATTCCGACAAGCTGCGAGTCGAAGCTAGTTATCTGAACTTGCCAAGCGTCAAAAAACCGACTATCAAAGCTCGCCGCGACGGCGACCGGCTAATATTGTCCGTCGATGAAGAATGTCCGCGAACGATGTTCTTTGGCGGCTGCCGGGTGTTTAGCACGTTAGCCAACTTTAAGATATATGCGCCAGCTAGTATTAACGTTAACGTGAACGGACCGGCGCGTTCATATTACGAAGAGGGTATACCGGAAAATATGCACATTGATGCTGAATCTACCAAAACAATATTTGAATGATTGTTCTGCTAATGCTACACTTGAAAGATGAAAGGTAATTTTTAAGCGTGGCTTGGTGGCAGGCGATTGTCCTTGGTATTGTTGAAGGTATTACGGAGTTCTTGCCGATTTCTTCGACGGGTCATTTGACAATTGCCGAGAAGCTGCTGGGCATGAAAATTGACGATCCGAGCGTGGTGGCGTTTACGGCGGTGATCCAAATTGGAGCAATTCTGGCGGCGGTAATTTATTTCTGGAGCGATATTTTGCGAATTCTGCAAGCTTGGTGGTGCGGGCTGTGGTGGAAGCGAGCGCGCCGGAAGTTTGATTATAAATACGGCTGGGCGATTATTATCGGTTCAATTCCCATCGCTGTTGTCGGTTTGCTATTTAAACATGAAGTTGAGACGGTGCTTCGGAGTTTGTGGTTTGTGGCAATCGGGCTGATCGGTTGGAGCGTGGTGATGTGGCTGGCGGATAATCGGGCGGCAAAAAATAAGCGCAATGAAGTCGAGACGAACCGGAAGGATACGCTGGCGATTGGCATGGGACAATGTCTGTCGCTGATTCCTGGAGTCAGCCGTTCTGGCGCGACAATTTCTGTTGGTTTGTTCCGCGGATTTGATCGCGTGTCGGTCACTAAGCTAAGCTTTTTCTTAGGAATTCCGGCTTTGATGGCGGCAGGACTATTGGAGGTCGTCACCAAATATAAGCACATTTCTGGCGGCGTCGGTTGGACATCAACTATTATTGCCACGGTAGTTTCTTTCGGCGTGGGATATGCGGCAGTGTCCTGGCTGCTTAAGTTTATCCAAAGCAATAATTTTCGTTCGTTTATAATTTATCGATTTGTGCTGGGGCTGGTGATAATAGGGCTGCTGGGTGCAGGTATAATCTCTCACGTTTAAGCAGAAGTTGTTATATAATTAAGACATGCTAGATATCAAATTTATTCGAGAAAATGCTGATTTGGTGCAAAAGTCGGCAAATGACAAGGGGTATGCGGTCGATATTGCAACAATGTTGCAATTGGATGACGAGCGCCGCGATCTGCAAAAACAAGTTGAGACATTGCGCGAACAGCGGAATGCAATTTCAGCGAAGATGAAAGGCGGCCGCCCAGATCAGGAGCTGATTGACCAGGGAAAACAGCTAAAAATTGAGTTGGCAGAACGTGAAAACTACTTAAAATCAACCGAGGGAAAAGTAGCCGCAATTCTGAAAAACGTGCCAAACATCACCTTTGATGATGTGCCGCTTGGTGGTGAGGAAGACTCGGTTGAGATAAAGGCGTACGGTGAGCATAAAACGGGTGCCAAGGATCATTTGGACTATGCTGTCAGTCGCGGCTGGGTTGATTTTGAGCGTGGTGCAAAAGTAGCTGGCGCAAAGTTTTACTATCTTAAGGGCGACTTGGCGCTGCTAGAAAATGCTGTGACGCAGTTTGCGCTGGATTATGTGACGAAGCAGGGCTTTACGTTCATGACCGTGCCGCATATGGTGAATATGCGCACAGCGGAAGGCGCCGGCTTTGCGCCAAAAGGTGAAGGTAGTAATGAGTATGTGGTTGAGGGCGAGGATTTGACGCTGATTGGGACGGCGGAAATGCCGCTGACTGGCTACCATGCTGATGAAATTTTGGACGAGAAAGATTTGCCACTGCTCTACGCAGGATATAGTCCATGCTACCGCAAGGAAGCGGGTACGTACGGCAAACACACCCGTGGACTATTCCGAGTACACCAATTTAACAAATTGGAAATGTACGCGTTCTGTCTGCCGGAGCAGTCCAAGGAAATTCATGAAAAAATCCTCAGCGTCGAGGAAGCATTGTGGCAGCAAATTGGTATTTCGTACCACGTGGTGAATATCGCGGCGGGCGACTTGGGCGCGCCAGCTGCCAAAAAGTATGATATTGAATATTGGTCACCGGTCGATCAGACTTACCGCGAGCTGACGAGTTGCTCAAACTGTACGGATTATCAAGCGCGCGGCTTGAATATTCGGGTGCGGCGAGCGGATGGTAGCATTGAGTCGGTCCACACCTTGAACGGTACGGCAGTCTCATTGGCGCGGTCATTGGTGGTGATTTTGGAAAACTTCCAGAACGAGGACGGCAGTTTGACGGTGCCGGAAGTACTTCGTCCGTACATGAATGGCCGCGAGATGATATAATAGGGCTTAGGAGGGTATATGGCGTTGACTAATGACGACAAGCAATGGATCAAGGGTGCGATCGCCGATGGCGTGGTCGAGGTCTTGGAAACCGTTGTTTTGCCGCGATTTGACGAGCATGACAAGCGGTTTGATAGGATCGAGGATAGGCTTGGTTCGGTTGAAAAGAGATTGGAGTCTCTCGAATCGGACGTGTGTATTTTGAAGCAAGATGTTAGCGCTTTGAAGCAAGATATGCACGGCGTAAAAGACCGTCTTGATACGCTTGAGTGGCAGGTTGAAGCGCTGACAAATGACATTAAGGAAATATACGCCGTAATTTACAAGAAACCAAACCGTGCCTTGGTGAGTAAGAATTTTGAAAAGCTAAGCACTGAGGATAAAATAACTATAATGCATGAAGAATTGCTAAAGATAGCAAAACATGAGAATGTTACACTTGCGTAGTAAAAGGAGGAACCATGATTAAAAATATTACCATTACCGGCGTCAAATACGAATTGACAGACACGACGAAAAAATATGTCGAGCGAAAAATCGGCGCGCTGGGCAAATATTTGCCGCGGCATGCCCGCAAGAGCGCGACCGCTGACGTGAAGATTAAGCAGATTGATAATCCTGGCGGCAACAAGTATGAGGTTGAGGTGATTATTAACGTGCCAGATAAGAAAATTACTGCCAAAGATTCGACAATGAACGTGCTGGCGGCAGTGGATATCGTTGAGGCGAAATTAAACGGACAGGTGAGAAAGTATAAGGATGACGTTTTAACGCACGTCGGCAGCAGCCGCGGGGTTTTGGCTAAGTTGAAGCGAGGATTGAGCCGGAAATAATTGTTGGCTGAAGTCGGTATGAAGCGCTCACTTTCTGGGCGCTTTTTCTTTTCAAATTATTCAAAAAACGCTATAATAATACATAGTTTTTGAAAATGCCTGAAAGTGAGGGAGTTTTGAGTTTATGGCAATGACACAACAAAAGGCGCTGAGTAAGATTTTTGGCGATCCGCAGAAGAAGATTTTGAAGCGGCTGCAGAAGCAAGTTGACGTAATTAATGGTCTGTCTGAAAAATATGAAAAACTGTCAGATAAGGAGCTGCAAGCGCAGACCGAGTTGCTGAAAAAGCGCTTGGCAAAGAAAAATGTAACGCTGGACACAATTTTGCCGGATGCCTTTGCGGTGGTGCGCGAGTCAGCCAAGCGCGTCATCGGCGAGCGTCCGTATGATGTTCAGCTAATCGGCGGCATGGTTCTTCATGAGGGCAATGTTGCCGAGATGAAGACCGGTGAAGGTAAGACCCTGGTGGCGACGCTGCCGACCTATCTCAACGCACTGGAAGGCAAGGGTGTTCACGTGGTGACTGTCAACGACTATCTGGCGCAGCGTGACGCTGGCTGGATGGGCCAGGTGTATGACTTTTTGGGCTTGACGACTGGCGTGATTATCAACGAGGCGTCATTTGTCTATGATAAAGACTATGATAATGAGCATCACGACGATCCGCGTATGCGCAAGCTCCGTCCGGTCACTCGTAAAGAAGCCTATGCTGCCGACATTACGTACGGCACTAACAATGAATTTGGCTTTGACTATCTGCGCGACAACATGGTTAACGACGTTGATTTGCTCAGGCAGCGCGAGCTGAACTTCGCCATCGTTGACGAGGTGGACTCAATTTTGATCGATGAGGCGCGTACGCCGCTGATCATCTCGGCACCAGCAGCGGAGAACCCAGACAATTACTACACTTTTGCCAAAGTTGCCAGTAAATTAGTACCAGAGGACTATGTTTTGGACGAAAAGCGCCGCAGTGTGGCCTTGACTGACGAGGGTGTGGAGAAAGTCCAAAAACTGTTGGGTATAAAAAATTTGTACACGCCAGACCACGTGCGCAGTGTGTATCACATGGACCAAGCCCTACGAGCACAAACATTGTTCAAGCGTGACAAAGATTACGTGGTGACCAATGACGGCGAGGTGATCATCGTCGATGAACACACCGGTCGTTTGATGCAAGGACGCCGTTACAACGAAGGTTTACACCAGGCTATTGAGGCCAAAGAGGGCGTGCCAGTGCTGGAAGAAAGCATGACGCTGGCGACTATTTCGTTCCAGAATTATTTCCGTTTGTACAATAAATTGAGTGGTATGACTGGTACGGCGTTCACCGAAGCTGAGGAGTTTCAACAAATTTATTCACTGGATGTCATCCAAATTCCGCCGAACAAGCCAGTGATTCGCGACGATAAAGAAGACCTGATTTTCAAGACTGAAAAGGGCAAGTTGAAGGCAGTTGCTGAAGCCATCAAGGATTATCACAAGCAAGGCCGGCCAGTGCTGGTTGGTTCTGGCTCGATTGCCAAGAACGAGCAGATTGCCAAATATCTGGAAAAAGAGGGCATCAAGTTTGAGATTTTGAACGCCAAGAATAATGAGCGCGAGGCGGCTATCATTGAGAAGGCTGGTGAAAAGGGCGCCATCACACTGGCGACAAACATTGCTGGACGTGGTACCGACATTAAGCTCGGCAAGGGCGTCAAGGAATTGGGCGGTTTGGTGGTGATCGGTTCAGAGCGGCACGAGTCACGCCGCATTGACAATCAGCTGCGCGGCCGCGGCGGTCGTCAGGGCGACCCGGGTGAGACGCAGTTTTATGTATCTACCGAAGATGATTTGATGCGAATTTTCCAAGGCGAGCGCATTGCGGCGCTGATGGATCGGCTGGGCGTGGACGAAGATACGCCGATTCAAAACCGCGCCGTATCGAAAACTTTGGAGGCAGCTCAGAAGCGTGTCGAGGGTTACAACTTTGATACGCGCAAAAGTGTTGTTCAGTATGACAACGTGATTAATCGCCACCGCCGCGTGGTGTATGTCATGCGCCGCAAGATCTTGGAGGGCGATAACATTAAGCCGGAGATTGAACGCTTGCTGCGAGCGAAAGTTCACGAATTGGCAGCGCTGCCAACTAAGAATAATCCGAAGTTTGTCGAAGATTTTATAGCTACTTTCCCAGTTGACGAGGCAAAAATTTCGAAAATTGGCAAAGAGAAGAAAGATAGGCTGCGCTATGAAAAGGCGCTGAAGCTGGCTGAGGAGACATATGCAGCGAAAGAGTCTGAAATTGGCGCGGATAATTTGCGCGGCGTGGAGCGCGAGGTTTATATGGCGGTGCTGGATACCTTATGGATGCAGCATTTGGAGAATATGCAGCACCTGCGCGAGGGTATTCACTGGCGCAGTGTCGGCCAGCGCGATCCGTTGGTGGAATATCGTTCGGAGTCGCAAAAGTTGTTTGAAAGTTTGCAGGCTAATTTGCGCGACGAAGTTTTGACGGTCATCTTCAATATTCATGAGGCCGATGCGGTGGTTCGCCAGTCGCAGGATGATGAATACGACACGGAATTAACGCGCTTGGCAGAGAACGCGGTGGAACGCGGTGTTAATGAGCTTGGTGCGGGCGAGGAAAATCGCGACGACGACTTTTCAGTGAAAAAAGGCAAATCAAGCGCCGAGTCAAACCGTGCTAAGAATCAAGCGCGCAAGAAAAAGAAAGCTCAGCGCCAAAATCGTAAAAAACATCGCAGATAATTCAGGCAATAGACAATTAAGGAGCAGAATAGATGAAGCATACAGTTGAGGAAGTTAAACTGAAGAATGGTGCGCGCGGTCTGTTAATCGACGTCCCAGACGCCACGGTAATGAGTTTTCAGGTACAGTTTCGGGCAGGCGACCGCTACGTGCGGGATAAGGAGATTTATGAAACAGCACATTTGATGGAGCATATGGCGTTTGGCGCAAACGAGAAATTTCGTTCGGAGCATGCCTACGAGCAGGAATTTATAAAGAACGGCGCTTACCACAATGCCTATACCTCCGATTATTCCATGGTGTACGAGGCGGTTTGCGCGGATTTTGAGTGGGATCGGATTTTGGAATTGCAGCGGCTGGCGATTGTTACGCCGCGGTTTACTAGCGACTCGTTTGAAGCAGAGAAGGGTAATGTTCGCTCGGAATTAACCGGCTATTTGAATAATCACAGCCGCGTATTATGGCTGCGGGTGCAGCAAGCTTTGGGCGAGGATATTTTGACAGATAGCCAGCGCCTGAAAAAAATGGACAACGTAACGATAAAAGATATCAAGGAGCATCATCGGCGGACGCATACGCTAAACAATATGCGGTTTGTGATTGCTGGAAAAATGGCTGGCCGCAAGACTGCTATTAAGGATTTTTTAGAGCAATGGCAATTGGAATCCGGCGAACGATTTGCGATTCCTCGCGATGAGCTGCACGGCGCGCGGCCTCTGTTAATTCGCCGTAAAGAAGCGTCGAATTTGAACTTTGGCTGGTCAATAAGCCTGCCGCGCGAGCTAACTAACGAAGAGTCGGATGCTATGGGCTGCCTGAACCATATTTTGACCGGAACGCTGAGTTCGCGGATTCTGGGTATGGCCCGTAAAAAAGGCTTGGTTTATGGAATGTTTAGCGATACTTCGGTCGGATTTTATGATTCGTCGTGGGATTTTGGCGGCCAAGTAAATTTGGAGACTGCGGAGGTGCTATTTGACATCATCGTGCGCGAGCTGAAGAAGGTATTAAATGGCGATATCGCTGCCGAAGATATCGAGGCTGCCAAGTCGTACGCCCTGGGGCGCTACCAGATGGGCGCGCAAACGGTGGCGCAAATTAGTAACTTTTATACCCGGCGATATTTTTCTGACGACTTTGTCAAAGATTATGCTGGCGTGCCAGCGGCAATCTTGGCAATTACCGCCGAGAAGATAATTCAAGTAGCCAGAGAATTCCTCGACTCAGAAGTCCGCGTCCTCGCTGGCGTGAGCTCTGGCGACAGAGATCTGCTACTGCGGCTTCAGGAGAAGCTGGCTGTGCTGGATTAGGCTGTTCTGGTTCTGTATTTTTGGCAGCTGGATTTTCATGTAATTGTAATGTGCCAGTTTCTTTGTCGGCTACTGCAGTCCATTCTCTTTCGTTAAGTACGGTCATGTTTTTGCCGTTAAATCTTGGCTGTTTACCTTCAACTGGTTTGTACGGTATCCCTCTTTTGAAAGGATCGTCTGGGTGTGGAAAATGAAGTCTTATATCTTCTTTTGTGCCATCTGGCGAGGTGCGCTGAACGGCTATGTTGGTTGTACCTCCATCGCTAAAGCGTCTGAATTTAGTGATTTCAGCCTTGTATAATCCGTTGGTTACTGTTCCGATGTAAACATCGTGTTCTTCTCTGTAGCTGCTTGGTTCTTTGATATTAGGATTTCTAACAACAGCCACAATATTACCGTCAGATGTCCCGCACAGGTAATTAATAAGCCTGGTAGGCGATTGTTCTTGTTTATATTCTGGTTCTGAGGTCATCGGACCTTGTTCGCTGGTTAAGTCTTCTCTTGGTTGGGGTGTAAAATATTCACTCATGCTTGAAATTATAACATTGTATGTAGAATAGGTCAAATTTAGGCTCGCAATCAAGCCTCGTCGCTTTGTGATATACTAATCATATGAAAATTATTATCGCTGGTTACGGCATAGAAGGTATATCAAATCTGGTATATTTCCAGCAGAAATTTCCCGGCGCGGAGTTTGTGGTGGCTGACGAGCGTCCGGCGGATAAACTGCCGGCGATTCCGGACGGCGTGAAGCTGATTCCTGGCAAAAACGTCTTCAGCGAACAGCTGGGCGATGCTGATTTGGTGGTGAGAACGGCCAGTTTGCCGCCGCGTAATATAAAAACCAACGGTAAAATTTGGTCGGCGACTAACGAGTTTTTCGACAAGTGTCCAGCACCGATTATTGGCGTAACAGGGACGAAGGGTAAGGGGACGACGTGCAGTTTGATTGCCTCGATTTTGCAGCAAGCCGGGCAAACGGTACATCTGGTCGGCAATATTGGCGTGCCGTCGCTGGACGTCTTGCCGAAGATTAAAAAAACCGACATTGTCGTTTACGAATTGTCTAGCTTTCAATTGTGGGATCTAGAAAAGTCGCCGCATATTGCGGTAGTGCTAATGATCGAGCCGGATCATTTGAACGTTCACGCGGACTTCGTCGACTACCTCAATGCTAAGAAAAATATTCGCCGCCATCAGCAGTTGGCTGATGTCTGTTTATATCACCCAACGAATAAATATTCGCGGGAAGTGGCTGCCGTGCCGCTTGATAGGCTGCCAGATACGGGCGACAATCATGGCGATACGCTGGACTTCGCGCAGCGCTACGCTATTCCCGACGATGACCAAGTTTATGTCCAGGACGGCTACTTTTGCGTGCAAAATCGGCAGATTTGCAGTATTAGCCATTTGCGTTTGCCTGGCGCACACAACCTAGAGAATGCTTGCGCGGCGATGAGCGCGGTGACGGAACTGCCGATTACGGTGACTAATGAGCAATTTGCTGCTGGACTGGAGAGCTTCACAGGATTGCCGCACCGTTTGAAATTCGTCGCCGAGAAAAGCGGCGTGAAATATTACGATGATAGCATTTCGACCACGCCCGGTAGCGCTATTGCCGCGTTAAAATCTTTCACGGAGCCAAAAATTTTGATTTTGGGCGGCTCTGACAAGGGTGCGGACTATACGGAATTAGCGCAGGAAATCGCCAGACAGCAAATGCGGGCAGTGATCGTCAACGGTGCTAATGCCAGTGAAATTATCGAAATTTTACATAAAAATGAGGTATCTTGCCGGGCTGTCCGGCTGGAAATGGCGCCGATGCCGACAGTCGTCGAAGCGGCAGCGGGTCTAGCGCAGCCTGGCGATGTGGTGATTCTCAGTCCGGCCGCCGCTAGCTTCGATATGTTTAAGAGTTATAATGATCGCGGCGAGCAGTTCGTGGCAGCGGTGGAGAAGTATTGACATATACACATATATAGTGTACGATATAAAAATATGTCATTTGAATTACTGGAAGCAGCTAACCAAGAGGTCACTAACGCTAGCAAAGCTGAGCTTGCTTATTGGGGTCAGACAACCGATCCTTGCAGGCATAATCCTGAGGACTTTCGTTATTTGGTACATGCTTTTAATCCCCATGCTCGTATTGGTGCGCTTTTTATCCAGTTGGTAACGCAGGACAAAGGGATTGTTGCTGATGAGGCAGGTGATCAATCGATTAATGTATTTAAAGAACCAGAGAGAGTTGATGAGAGGGTTTCTTTAAGCATGTCGCTGATAGATCAGGACCATACTGCCACATGGGGGGGGTGCTGGCATTATCGTGGTTGCCCCTGAGTCAAGTGTTGTACTTACTTCACCGACTGATGCTGGCGCACCGAATAGCCACAGAGACCATCTTATAGCCAAAGGGCAGTCTATGGGGATTTTGTCGCCAGATGAGATACTTGAGCGTAGTTCGCCTGGTATGTATAACGAAATTGTAGCCCTTGGTCAAAGCGGGCTAAAAGCTGTTGGATTTTTCTATAAAGTAAATTCTCGAAAAAATCCCATTGATGCTGACCTGGCAAAAGCTATACATAGTCTCGGATACAGAATGAGCCTTCCTGTCGTTGAGATTCCTAGTGAAAAACAAAATCCCTACGCTGAAGATAAAGTTGTTAGATCTATGTCTGCGGAGTGTGGCGGGGAAGAAGAGCTAAAGGTGTTTTTTGATGGTAGGTGTTATTATATGTCGGGATCGAATGAAAAATTAAATTTTCGTGCCGTTGATGGAGATACTCTGATTAAGTCTTTCCCCTCGCCAAAAGTATTTACAGCCGTAATTGAGTTTGCTTTGCATACAGGAGATGTGACTGAAGCCGAGGCAGAGCAGATTTTGAAGGATTATCATACAGTCGATGTTGCCCGCCGGACACCAACTGCTTATTTTGATGAAAACGGTGAATTTGATAGGATAGAGTACTTTGAAGGGTATGATGACTATGAGAGCAGGCTTTCTCTAAATCGGTCCGGTATTGCTCGTAGGGTTCAAGAAGGTAAAATTAGATCAGCACCGGGGATCAATGGATTTAGGGCAGGGGCTAATTCTGGCGATAGAAGAGATGAGCAGCTTAGTCAATATACTACAGATCGTATGGTTGAAAATGCGGTAGAAAGTCTTAGCTCAGAGAAGGCAGAGTCTATTAGATCGTGGTATGAGCAGGTGCGGCCGATTATCGTAGATGCGTGGTCGCAGCAAGATCGGGCAAGATCCAGCATGGGCTATAGTATTATTCGGTAACCCTCCGCCGTGATACAATAAGCATATATGCAACCGCTAAAAAAGAAAATTGGGGAATTACAGAAAGAGATTGCGCAAGCTAAAGCGGCATTGAAATTTGCTGATTTGGAGCAAAACTTGGCGGCGCTGGATGAGCGGCTTAATCAGCCGGAGATTTGGCATAATCCGGACGAGGCGCAGGCTCTGGCCAAAAAGGCGGCTAGCTTGCGTCAGACAGTCGAGCCGTGGCAGACGCTGGGGGTGCAGTTAGCGGATATCGCTGAGTTGATGGAGCTGGGCGACGATGATTTGCTGCCGGAGTTTGAGGCGCAGGTGGCGGCGCTAGAGCAGGAGTTTACCCAGCGCAAGACCGATCTACTATTCAGTGGCCCGTACGACAACCGCGAGGCAGTGGTGCGGATTTCGGCTGGTGTAGGTGGGCTGGATGCTCAGGATTTCGCAGCCATGCTGGAGCGGATGTATCTGCGTTGGGCGGAGCGGTCGGGGATGAAAGTTGACACGCTGGAGCGTTCGACCAATGATGATGCCGGGATAAAGACGGCGGTGCTGGAAATTTCTGGGCCGTTTGCCTATGGAAAATTGCGCTCAGAAAATGGCGTGCATCGGCTGGTGCGATTGAGTCCATTTAATGCCGATAATTTGCGCCAGACCAGCTTCGCGTTGGTGGAGGTGCTGCCAAAGATTGATACGCCGGATGAGATTGCGATTGACCCGAATGATCTGAGGATTGATGTCTATCGCTCGGGCGGCAAGGGTGGCCAGGGCGTCAATACGACTGATTCGGCGGTGCGGGTGACGCACGTGCCGACGGGCATTACCGTGGCGATTCAGAACGAGCGCTCGCAGATTCAGAATAAAGAAACGGCACTGAAGATTTTGCGCTCCAAGTTACTGGCGATGAAGCTGGAGCAGCACGCCGAAACGCTGTCTGACCTCAGGGCCGGCGAGTCGGCCAACTGGGGCAGTCAGATCAGGAATTATGTCCTGCACCCATACACACTGGTCAAGGATACCCGCACCAAGCACGAGAACCGCAATACCCAAGGGGTGCTGGATGGCGATATTGATGAGTTTATTGAGGCGTACTTGCGAAAAACCCAGTGATATCAGCAGTTTGCGGCCAGAATACAGTTTATGCTATAATATTGCTTGATGATTCTGTTAGATAGGGTGACGAAGAATTACGGGAAGAATAATAAGCCAGCCTTAAATCGGGCGAGTATTCACGTTAGCGCTGGCGAGTTTGTGATTATCGTTGGTACTTCTGGCGCTGGTAAATCGACGCTACTAAAACTCCTGACGCGCGAGGAAAAGCCAAGCTCCGGGAAAATCGTCGTTGGCGGCATTGATTATGACAATTTGAAAGATAAGCACATTCCGTTGCTGCGCCGTAAAATTGGCGTGGTGTTTCAGGATTTTAAGCTGCTACCGAATCGGACAGTGTTTGAGAATATTGCGTTTGCGCTGGAAATTGCCGGAATGACCAACCGCGAGATCAAATCGACCGTGCCGAAAGTGATTGAGCTGGTGGGCTTGAAAGGCAAGGAAAAACAATTTCCGCATCAGTTGTCTGGCGGCGAGCAGCAGCGGGTGGCGATTGCTAGGGCGGTAGTGCGCCAGCCGAAAATTCTGATCGCTGACGAGCCGACTGGCAACCTGGATCCGAAACACAGCTGGGATATTGTGCGTTTGCTGGAAAAAATTAATAAATACGGCACTACAGTGATTTTAACGACGCACAACGTGGAGATTGTTAACCGGTTGAAGCGGCGCGTTATTACCATTGATCACGGTAAGATTACTTCTGACCAAGCAAAAGGAAGCTATAAGCAATGACAAAGGCAAAGACAAGGAAAAAACCCGTATCTTCAAGGGAAGCAGTTCGTATCAAACAGCGCCGGCGCGGCTGGTTGACATTTGTTAGAATGTGCCGCTACGGCATCAATAGTTTTAGCCGTAATGCTTGGCTGACGGTTGCTGCTACTGCGGTGATGAGTATTACGCTTTTGATCGTTTTTATGACGATGTCCGCCCGCCAAATTTTATTAGACACGGCATCCAATATCTCTAAACAAGCCGATATGTCGATTTACCTAAAGGGCGATACGCCGGAAAAAGAAATTAACGCTATTAAGTCGCGGATTGCCAAATTGGATAATGTGGTTGGCGTAAAATACGTTTCTGCCGAGGAGGCGCGCGATCAGCAAGCCAAGCAGTATGAAGACGACCCGGAGGCATTGGAGGCTATTAAAGAGTCCAGCAACGAGATGTCGGCGACGCTGCGAGTCTCGGTAGAAGATCTGAATAATCAGAAATCTCTGGAGAATTTTATTAAAACTGACAAATTGTATAAAAAATACAAAGATCCGCGCCAAGAACCGTCGTTTAGCGGCGACCGCCAGCAGGCGCTGAAAACCGTTGGCGACTGGGTGCATTTGGCAAGTATTGGCGGCTCAATTGCTACTGTGGTGTTCGTGGTGATTTCTTCGCTGGTTGTTTTTAATACGATTCGCATGGCAATCTTTAATAGGAAAGACGAGATTCAAATGATGAAGCTAATCGGCGCTGAAAGGAGTTTTATCCGCGGACCGTTTATCGTAGAAGCAGTAATGTACGGATTTATCGCGGCAATTATCGCGACGATCGCCGGCTACAGCTTGCTGTTTTTTGTTCGCGAGCCGATGACCAGATACGGTATTCCAGCGGAGGGCTTGCTTAGCAGCCTAACCATGTACGTCGGCTTGGTACTTTTGGCGATGATTGTCATCGGCGCATTCATCGGCGTAGTCTCCTCATGGATTGCCACGCGCAAGTATTTGAAGTTGTAGTTTTGGTCTAAAAAAGAGTGCTTGTTATAGGGTTTTCTTAAATGGCTCAAATCCTGTTGACAACGTTATCGCGCTTGTGCTAACATATAGGTATGAAATTACGGTCCACCACACCAATTTCAGATTCATTAGCCAGCAGGGCAGCCCTGGTGGCTATGGCTGTGTTGATCGCAGGCTCAGGTGTTTTTGCCTTGGGTTCGCATGTTTTTGCTCGTGATTACGAGGCAGAAATCAAAGCAAAAGAACAAGAGGCCAGCAAATATAATTCCGAGGCGTCTCGTTTGGGCGAAATGGCGGATAATTTGCAGTCTGAGCTAGATAAAATAAATGGCCAGATTACCGCTATTCAGGGGCAGATAGTTGATAGCCAAAAGAAAATAGATAATCTGAATGCGCAGATAAAGAGAAATGAGTTATTGATAAAACAAAGACGCAAGGCGATGGGTCAGGTTTTGGCGGATATGCATGTTGATGATCAGATTTCGCCGTTGGAGATGCTGGCCAGCTCAAATAGCATAGGAGATTACATTGATAAGCAAGAGCAGCGCAGCTCGCTGAGGACATCGCTGAATGGTAAGATCAAGGAAATTAAGGCACTCCAAAAGAAGTTGGAAGAGAATAAAAAGCTGGTCGAAAATACGCTTAGAGACCAGGAAGCGCAGCGCAATGTTCTGTCGTCCAAACAGTCAGAGAAAGCTAAGCTGGTTGCCGATACTAAGAACGACCAAAACGCTTATTCGGCACTAGCGCAAAAGCGTAACAGCGAGGTCGCTAAGCTTCGCGAGGAGCAGGCAGCTGCCAACCGGCGCGCTCTTGGTAATGGCGTATCAATCCCAGGCGGTATTCCAGGCGGCGGTGGTTATCCAGGTGTTTGGGCAAATGCACCGCTGGATGCTTATGTTGATCCGTGGGGGTTATATACGCGCGAGTGTGTGAGCTATGTGGCTTGGAAAATTCATAGCACCGGTCGGTACGTGCCGCATTTTGGCGGCGCGGGTAACGCTAACCAGTGGCCATCAACGGCAGCGCGCCATGGTATTTCCAGCGGCTCGACGCCAAAAGCAGGCGCCGCGGCAGTGATGAACATCGGTTATTACGGTCACGTCATGTATGTTGAATCGGTTAACGGCGACGGTACTATCACGGTGAGCGATTATAACTTTGCTTGGGATGGTTTATATAGGAATTATACGCGCTCAGCCTCTGGTCTGACATACATTTATTTCTAGTAATAACCTCTATTAATATAAAAACGCTCGCGCTAATCGGGCGTTTTGTTGTATAATGTAATGATATGACGGAGAGAAAAAAAAGCCAGTCGGTTCAGTTTTTGGCAGTGATTATCGTGGCGATTGTTAGCTTCGCGGCGGGGACTCGCTATGAGACGATTTTTGCGGCGGCAGCGCCAATGTTTGGGGTGCGCGCGTCTAATAAAACGATTGATTTGTCTAGCGTTCAAGAGACATACCAGCAATTAGCGGCGAATTATGATGGCAAACTGGATACGCAAAAGTTAATTTACGGCGCCAGTCGGGGTTTGGTGGCTGCTGTCGGCGACAAGCATACGTCGTATATGGATCCAGAGGAATCCGAGGAGTTTAAGAAGTCGCTAAGCGGTAATATCGGCGGCGGCATAGGCGCAGAGATTGGCTTAAGGAATAATAAACCGACAATCATCAAGCCATTAAACGACAGCCCGGCGCAAAAAGCAGGCATAAAGGCTGGCGAAGTAATTATGAAAGTAAACGGCGAGGAAGCTGCCGATTGGGGCGTCGATAAAGTTGTCGATAAGATTCGCGGCGAGATTGGCACGTCGGTTAAGTTGACGCTGCAGAACGGGCAGCAAATCCGCGAGGTCTCCGTGGTGCGGCAAAATATTACCGCGCCAGCGGTGGAGTCGAGAATTAACGGTAAAACTGGTATTTTGACGGTTAGCAGGTTTAATGATGACACGGTCAGTGCTGCCAGAAAAGCTGCCCGGGAGTTTATCGACAGGGGTGTGACGAAAGTAATTGTGGATTTACGTAATAATCCGGGCGGGACAGTTGATTCGGCGCAGGGCTTGCTGGGGCTATGGCTGAATGACCAAGTTGTTTTGACGGAACGGCGCGGTTCGGAGACGGTCAAGACCTTAAATTCGACTGGTTCGCCGATTTTAGAGAATATGCAGACGGTAGTGCTGATTAATGAGAATAGCGCCAGTGCCAGCGAGATTACGGCAGGAGCGCTGCGCGATTATGGCAAGGCAAAATTAGTTGGCAAGAAAAGCTATGGCAAAGGCAGCGTACAAGTGGTACTTGATTTGTCTAGCGGCTCGCAGCTAAAAGTCACTGAAGCGCGCTGGTATACGCCAAAGGGCAAGAATATCGATAAGGAAGGCATTAAGCCTGATGTGGAAGTGGAATTGACAGCGGACGATGTGAAGAATGATAAAGATTCGCAGCTGGAAAAAGCCGAATCTTTATAATGCTTGTGTTTTTTATCGATAACCGTTAAAATTAAAAGTATTATGAATGGGAGCGGTCAGAAAAAAAAGATCTTATTAGTAGAGGATGAAATGGCGTTGTCGGCGGTTTACCGTTCGAGGCTTGAACTTGAGGGGTTTGACGTCAGGGAAGTCCATAATGGCGAGGATGCTTTATCAGCGACAGTGGAATATCGTCCGGATTTGATTTTGCTCGACGCCATGATGCCGAAGATTAGCGGCTTTGACGTGCTGGATATTTTGCGCAACACTCCAGAGACTGCCAATGTGCGGATTATCATGTTAACAGCGCTGAGCCAGCCAAAAGACAAGGAGCGCGCTGAGAGCTTGGGTGTTGACGACTATCTGGTGAAATCGCAGGTGGTTATTAGCGATGTGGTGTCTCGCATTAAGTATCATCTCGGTCTAGCTTAGCGTATTTTGGCGTTTGACTGGGGTATATGTTTGTTGTGCCGTAGTTGACTTTTTGCTTATGTTTTGCTATAACTAGATCTATGGAGCAGAATAGACCAGAAGAGAAAGTAATTATTGAAGAATCACTTTCGCGCGGTCAAGAGGTGTCTTTTCCTGTTGAAGAGGCGCCAGCAAAAATTGCGTTATCATTAGGAGGAGCTAGAGATAAACATCCTGAGGGGACAGGAGCGAAACCAGCTACGCTATCCATATATAAGGTTAGCGAGTTGCCTGAGGCAAATGGCCAGCGTACTTATGATGGTTGTATAATTGATCCAACATGTGCTTATATTGTTGCATCAGACGAGCATCACGATTTAAGCGATCCGGCGGATGTTACAGGTATCAAGGGCATCAGGTCAGATGATCAGATTGTTATAGGCAGGGGTCATGATAGGTTTCCTAATTTGTATAGCAATACGTCTGTGTCTCGCCAGCATTTACATAATCTCTACTGACGAGAATGGAACTCTAACGATAAAGGACACTTCAAAATACGGCACAGTGGTTTCTTATGAGAGTCCAGAATATCAGGGCGATTCTGGCGGATGGGGTAGTTTGCGGCATTATGTACCGCCAAGCAGCCAAGAACGAAGCTTGACGCCAGAGCGAAATGAGCTAGACGACTTTTCTGAAAGAATGCAGTTTCTGGCGCAGCCGCTTGGAACGGATATTGATGGTAATAGATTTAACGAGCCTCCGATGCAAGCTCAAAAAAGGGAAAGTAAAAACTTGCGAGAGTTATGGGACGTTATACTAAGCCCTACAGCGACAGACGAACAGCGCGAGCAAGCACGCCAGACATATGCACGGCGACAATTATCCGAAGGTATAAAGGGTAGGGATAAAGTTTCAATAAAGGGTTTTTATAGTTCCATTAACTGGCTTAAAGGTCTGGCAGGTACTAATATAAAGAGTATCATTGATGAGTATGCTCCTTACGACGTTGAGACTGGTTTTGACGGATTTAAGAAGACGATAAATGAGATTCGGAAGAATCATCTACTGCGCTGCCGGTTGCTGGAGTTTTTCGGGAGAAAACTTAAATCTATACGGAAATCATCATCAGACGACTTGCCAGAGCGAGTTAGAGACAATGATCCTGGTAATCTGAAACATCCGAACCATCCTGGCTATCCAGATAAAATGACAAGTTCTGAGTATGCGGCGGTATTAGCTTTATCAATGATAGACGGGTCATTTGATCCCGATTCGGAGGATGATATGGAGTCTGACACGCGTAAGGACGGTACTCCGATATGCGGTCAACACAGAGAAGCTGCTCATGTTGTTTTGGCTAGTTGTTGCAGACAAGATTCTTCTGAGTAGGGTATTTGCTATATCTTATCTTTATTATTTTATAGTTGACTTTTCGGTTATGTTTTGCTATAATTATCATTATGACAGAAGCGTTTCCAGGTCATTATATAGCTGGAGATTATCAAGAACAAAAAACACCAGAAACAGAAAGCGAATCTCAGGTTGATGACTTGACGGTGGTTGATCTGGAATCTTTGCGGGAAGATGGGGATGTAGTTTCGGGTCGTATGGGAAATTTGGCTTTGGAGACATCTGGCGTGGCGGCTCCGGAAAACGATAGATCGGAGGCTGTATCACAAGACAGTTCCGGCCCTCCAAGGACATTGTCGCCTGCGGAGGCGTTACGAGCGAGGCTGGCTGGCTTTCAACCTGATAAAAAGGAGACTACTACTAGTCCAGAAGATCCAGACGAAGCTCGCGCTAATTTATTAGCAGCGTTAAGGGGTGGAGGCAAAGAATCGCCAGATGCAAGTTCTCAGCCGCCTGAAAAAGCGGTAAAAACAGGCGAATCTAATGATCAGCCAGAAGCAAACACGCAGGGCGATGAACAGCAGCCGGAAATGAATAGCGAAAAACTTAGGGAATTGATAGATAATTGCTTTCAGGCAGCGCAGTCGGCGAGAGAGGGTTTGGAAAAAGCTATGCAAAGTATAGATACAGCGGGAAGCGTGTTGCTTGATGGTTTTCAGGCAGGTTTGTCGTTCGCTGGCGATAATCTTAATCAAGTTGGCAATGCAGCTCAGGTGCTTGAGAGTGCTACTTCGCAGAAAGAAATAGCTTTACTTGGCAATTCGGTTAACGAAGTCCAGCTGAAAATTGCAAATGTACGATCTGGGGCGAATGTTGATAGGGGCTATTTATCAAGATTATTAGAGCGTGTTGATGAAATGGTTAGATTTGTGGCAGAGCTAAAAAAACGCCAGGATCAAGACAGGCGCGAACAAACTAAAGAGGGTGATAATTCTTCGCTAGACTAAAGAGATTAAAATTCAGTGAGTGAAATAACAAACGACCGAACTGCGCGTCCGGTCGTCCATCATTCCTTATGGTTTTCTAGTCTACGCAAACCTGAGTTCGCCGCTGAGTTTTGCCAGTGAACCGGGTTTTCTTGACTTTCTTAAAGCTAACTGTACCGGCCTTCGCAGCGTGGATAGTGTAATTTTTACTGACATACGTGCCGTTACCAGCGATTTTAGTTGCGCCTGTTTGGCGTACTAACACCTGGCCAGCGTTGACTTTCTGACCGCCAAAACACTTGACGCCGAGTCTCTGACCAACACTGTCCCTTGTGTTTCTGGCTGAACCGCCAGCCTTAACTTTTGACATAGCAACTCCTTAAATAGTTTTTATAAACAATCTGTACCAGTGTAGCGAATTTGGCTTAAGTTGTCAAGCTTGAGGCGCGGTTTTGTCAATTGGTTTTAGGACTAGCAGTTCGCGGGCGACGGTTTGGTCGGGGCGGCGATAGATGAGCGGTGTGCGGTTGAGCTGGTAATAGCCGAGCCTTTGGAGGTTTTTTATTAGCGGTAAATGAGTGGCCCGGCTGGACGCGTCGTACCACGCTGGCACGGCGATACATAGCGGCGTGTTTGGCGCCAGCTGCGGACGGATATTAGTGAGGAAGCCGGTGATAATGTGATTACAGTTGCCGGCAACTTCTGCTAGTTTTTGAGGCGCGGGCGGCGCGGAAAAGGGCTGGCCAAGGTAGGTCTCGCAGACGACGGCAGTGAGGTGTTTGCTGTTTGGCCAGTGGTGTGTGGTGGCGTCGGCTTGATGAATGTCGATAACGCGGCCGACAGGACGGCTGGGCGCGGTGAACGTTGATTGCAGCCACGATAGGTTCTCGGTGGTGTAATCAACCATTTTCTGGCTGAGGTCGGTGCCGACGACGTCGTAACCAGCGAGCAGCGCTTCTTGCAGGACAGTGCCGGTGCCGCAGAACGGGTCGAGGATTGTCACGGCAGCTCGGCTTCCAGCCGTCTCCTCCAAGTCGAATGCATCCGGCAACGCCGTCCGCAGAACCATCGACTTATCGGAGAGGCTGGAATCCGAGCTTGTCACAGAATTGTCGTGTGGTCTTTGACGGGTCAGCAATCCAGCACCCAGCGCCAAATTTAGCATAATCTGCGCCAGTTTAGGCGGCAGCATGCCAACGAAGGCGTCGCGCTTGGGACGATGGCGGTCGCGGCGGGTATAGGCGGTGATGTTTTGGACGCCGCGGCTCTCGGCGATGATCAGGCGGCGGTCGGTCGTTTTGACGAGTAGCAACTCGACTTTATGCGGCGGACCACCGAGCTTGTTATTGTGTGCGGTGGCAGTGGAGAGGGCGGGCTGATCGTTGGGGATGAAGCGGAGGCTGGTGCCAGATTTTTTGAGGGATGATTTGAGGATGAGGCCGGTTTTTTGGACATCGCGGGCGCCAACAGCCAGGTTATAGGCGCTGAGACCGAGGGTGATTTTATGCGGCGAGTGTGCCCACTTGGCTTGATAATGCTGGGTGATGAAGCGCGAGGCAGCGAGGAGCGAGGCCTTGTCGGTACGGCTGGCTGGAAGCTCGGTGATCATTTCGGCGCATTTGATGGTGCCGCCCAAGGTAGTAATATCGAATTGAGATGTTTGAACTTTGGCAAATTGCTGGCTGATACGGTTGACGCAGTCCGCGCCAAAGACCGCCGCAAGTTCGGCGAGCGAGATCTCTGGCTGGCGGCCAAGCAGGGCGATATACATACCGATTATTATATCATCTGTATCTGGGCATGGTATAATGATATGGATGTTACCGAGAGTTTTTAGGTCGTTAAAATCGCCGCGGATGCTGATGAGTATTTTGACGCTGTTGGTTTTGGCAATTATTATATTTTTGTCGCGCGCTGAGCTGGTTAAGGCGTGGGGTTTGTTTTTGAAGGCTGATACGTTGCTGTTATTGCTGCTTATTCCGTTTCAAATTATTGTTTATTTCGCGGGCGGCGAGATGATTTTTGTCTATCTTCGCGATAAAAAGCTAATTGGGCATATTTCGCGGCTTGAGCAGACGCGGATTGCACTGGAACTGAACTTGGTTAATCATATTTTTCCGTCAGGCGGCGTCAGCGGTATTTCTTATACGTCTTGGCGGATGCATAAACTTGGCGTCAGTTCGGCGCGCTCGACGTTTGCGCAGGTGATTCGCTATGTGACGACTTTTTTGTCGCTGTTGATTTTGCTAGTTATAGCGGTGATTGTGCTGGCGATTGACGGCCGGGTTAACCGTTACATTGTGGCGGCTAGTTTTTTGTTAATAATTTGCGTCCTGGCATTAGTGTTTGGTTTAGTATTTATGTTTTCGTCAAGGCGGCGCATGCAGTTAACAGCGGCACGGGTAGCGCGGCTTATTAACGGCGCGGTGAAGGTAGCGACCTTGGGCAAGCGGAAACGAGCGCTAAGCGCTAAGGTTATCGAGGACTTTTTCGTCGATATGCAAGGCGATTTTCAGGATATAGCTAATCATCCCAAGCTGCTTGTCAAGCCGATGATCTGGGGCTTTGTCTACAATATTTTTGACGTATTGATGTTTGTTGTCGTGTTTCTGGCGCTGGGAGTTTTTGTCAATCCGGCGACTTTGATGATCGGTTACGGTGTTGCCGGGCTGGCGGGTATTGTGGCATTTACGCCGGGCGGCGCTGGCGTTTACGAAACGATCATGATTCTGTTTTTAAGTATGGCAAATACTTCGCCGGAATTAGCGATTGCCGGAATTATTTTAACGAGGGCGATTTTACTGACTGGCACAATTGTCTTTGGCTATATTTTTTACCAGCACGCATTGATTAAGTACGGCAAGCCGAATGACTCCCAGGTTTAGTGTCAGCAACTTCCTGGCGGTGGTTAACCAGACGTTTGAGGTGGCTTTTAATGGCGCGGTTGAAGTCGAGGGTGAAGTCGCTAGCTTTAAGCCGTATCCGCCAAAATACGCGTTTTTTACTCTGAAGGATGAGGACGGATCGGTCAATTGTTTCGTGGGTTTTAGCAATTTGCGGACGCCGATCGAGGACGGGATGAAAGTGGTAGTTCGAGCGATGCCGAGTCTGAGAAGCGATGGCAGGTTTAATTTACAAGTTCAGGAAATTCATCCGCTGGGCAAGGGGAGCCTAAAGCGGAGTTTTGACATTTTGTGGCAGCGGCTGTCGGCCGAAGGGCTGTTTGATGCGGAACGGAAGCGCCCCTTGCCGCCATATCCTGCTCGCGTGGCGGTTATTTCCAGCACTCAGGCGGCGGGCTACGCAGATTTTATGAAAATTGCTGGTGAGCGCTGGGGCGGGGTGCAGTTTATCGTGGCTAATGTTAAGGTTCAGGGCGACGGCGCAGCCGATCAGGCGGTGCGGGCGATTGCCCACTGTAACCAGCTGGCGGAGCCGCCAGAGGTGATCGTGCTGATTCGCGGCGGCGGTAGCGCGGAGGACCTCGCGAGTTTTAATGACGAATGCCTGGTGCGAGCGGTGGCTGGTAGCCGCGTGCCAGTGCTGACTGGTATCGGGCACGAGGTTGACGAAAGCTTGTGCGATCTGGCAGCTGATCGACGGGCGGTCACGCCGAGTAATGCTGCGCAGCTATTATTTCCGGATAAACACGACGTGGGGCGGCAGCTAGCGTTGCGGTTGGGTAGCATATCAGAGGTGATTCAGCAGCAGATTACGGAGCGGCGCCTTCACGTAACAATGTTGCAACAAGCGGCACTCGAACAGTGGTCGCACCGCGTCGAGATTGCTAAAAATGTGATATTGTCGCAACAACGGATTATCGCTGAATACGATCCGGAGATGGCGCTGCGGCGCGGTTATGCGATGATCAGCGGCGATCGTCAGATTGGGAGTATTGTAACGATTACAACAAAAGATATGATTATGAAAGCGAGGATTGAGAGTAGTGAAAAACGATAAGACAAACGAAAAAACGATTGAGCAGATGATGGCGGAGCTGAACGAGAGAATTGCGTGGTTTCAGGGCGATGACTTTAATCTGGATGAGGCCAAGCAGCGGTTTACTGAGGCGCGGCAGCTGGCGAAGGACATCACGGCGGCGCTGGACGATATGCAGCACGACATTACAGTGCTCAGCGAGGATTTTAGCGCGTAAATAGGGGCTTTACATCGCCTGAAGCATAAGCTATACTTTAGGATATGAATATGAGAAATAGAAAAGAACAGGGGTCGGTTAACGGCTGGATGATTGGTACGATTGGTTGTTTGGTACTGTTTTTGATCGCCGGGTCGCTGGCAATTTGGATGTTTATGTCCTATACGCAGGAAAAAAATAATGTTGACAGTAAAATTGCTGTCGAGGTAGCCAGGGGTAAGGGCGAGCAGGCGGAAATTGATCAGAAGAAATTCTCCGAGGAAGCGAAGAATCCGCGAATTGAGTTTGTCAGCCCGAATGAATACGGCCGCGTGTCGTTTATGTATCCAAAAACTTGGAGCGTTTATGTCGATAAAGACGGCGGCGACCGAGGCGACTATAAGGCGTATTTGCATCCGGTGTCTGTACCTTCTTTGTCAAACAAAGATAGCCGGTTTGCGTTTAGATTAGAGATAATTAATCAGAATATGGATACGGTCTTAAAACCGTACCAGAATAAGATTAAGAAGGGCGAGTTGACTGCCAGCAGCACCGAGTTTAATGGTATTGCTGCTACCAGAATTGACGGAGCGTTCGAGAAGGATTTGCGCGGTTCGGCGGTCTTCATGAAGGTGCGCGACAAAACTATTCGCTGCTCGACCGACGCTGATACATTTAAGCCTGATTTCGAGACTATCTTAGGTACTATTAAGATCGCTGATTAGGGCAAATCTGGTTTGAGTTTGCTATACTAGAAATGTATGGCGGGTAAAGAGTGGAGCGATGCTGATTTTGGAGGGCTGCCGAGTGTCTTGGTGGCGGCGCACGAGTTAAAAACGCCGCTGGCTTTAATTCGGCAGATGGCGTTACTGCTGGACGATGATTTGACAAGCGCAGCTGATAAAAAACAGATCCAGCAGCGGATTATTCAGACATCCGAGCAAGCGTTGCAATTGACAGTTGATCTGGCGAATTCGGCAAATTTGACGCCGTCATTATTTCCACTGGAACCAGTTAATCCCTTGGCGCTATGCCAGCAAATAGCTGCGGAAACGAGACTTAACGCAGCGCTGTACGGGCGAAAAATTAGCTGGCCTCGGGGTGGGCGGAATAACCGGTTGATATTGGCAAATCGGACGTTATTGGGGCGGATTTTAGCAAATTTCTTAAATAATGCTTTGAAATATACTGAGGACGGCTCAGAGATAAAAGTGTCAGTTAAGGCTGCTGGTGACGCAGTGAGGTTAGGTGTGCGTGATTTTGGGCCGATGATGGGCTTGAAAGAGTATCGGCGGCTGCTTGATGAGATGGATGCGCGAAAAACGGTGCGGACGCGGCCGGAAAGCAGCGGCTTGGGGATTTATGTGGCTAGCCAATTTGCCCGGGCGATGAATGGCCAAATTGGGCTAATCAGGCATCGGGACGGACTGACATTTTATGTGGAAATGCCGATTAGTCGGCAGCTGAGCTTGCTATGAAAAAGTTGCTGATCGTTGAGGATGATAAAAATTGGGCGGATATTTTATGCAGATATGCAGCGGCGGTTGGCGCGGAAGCGCGGGCGGTAGTTTCTGGCGGCCAGGCGATGGAAATGATTGACAATTGGCAGCCGGACGCGATTGTTTTAGATATGCTGCTGGCGGGCGAAACGGCGGTGGCGCTACTGAATGAACTGAGGTCGCATGCGGATTTGGCGAGATTACCGATCATGGTTTGCAGCAATGCGGGTGTTAATTTGGCGGATTTGCGGCCGTTTGGCGTGAGAGCGCTGCTGGATAAGGCGTCAATGCGTCCGGATGAAGTGCGGGCAATTTTTAGCGAGGTTTTGGATGGGGCAAAGTGAGCGGTTAAAAGCGATTGTACTGAGGCGGACGAATTACGCCGAGGCGGATCGGGTGCTGCAACTACTGACGCCGAAAGGCCGGCGCAGCGTTATCGCTAAGGGTGTGCGGCGCGAGCGGTCGAAATTAGCGGGCGGTATTGAATTATTGGCGATTTGCGACGTGGTGATTCGTTCCGGACGCGGCGATTTGGGATTGTTGACCTCGGCGCGGCTGGCGGCGTTTTATCGGCATATATTGGAGGATTATGAGCGGATGCAATTCGCTTATGCGGCGATGAAGCTGGTGTCAACGGCGAGCGAAAATATCGACGAGCCGGAATGGTATTTTGTGCTAAGCCAGGTATTAGAGCAATTAAATAATCCGGTAGTTAACCAAAAGCTGATTGAAACGTGGTTTTATGTGCAATATGCTAGTCTGCTAGGCGATGAGCTGAATCTGCGTACCGATGTGGCGGCTCAGGCGTTGTCGCCCGATAAAAAATATATGTACGATAGCGCGGAAAAGGGACTGCGGCTGGCGGAGCAGGGTGATTTGTCGGCAGACGCCGTTAAGCTGCTTCGGCTCATCCAGGCAAAACCGCTAGCGAATGTGGCGCAAATTGGTGGGATAACTGAGGTGATCAATGATTGCTGGCTGACAGCGCGGCAGCACGCGGCGGTATAAAATTACCCATAAAAATGGTATACTCTAAGTAATAATTATGAATCGCCATGTTGCCAACATGGAGAAAGGTTGTGCGATGAGTCAAGCAAAAATGGAAGCAATTATTAGCCTGTGTAAGCGCCGCGGCTTTATTTATCAAGGGTCGGATGTCTATGGCGGCCTTTCTGGAACTTGGGATTATGGTCCGCTGGGCGTGCAGCTGAAGCGCAACATCATGCAGCTGTGGTGGCGAATGTTTGTTGATGAGCGCGATGATATGTACGGCGTCGACGCGGCGATTTTGATGAATCAGAAGGTGTGGCAGGCGAGCGGGCATGTGGATACGTTTGTCGATCCGCTGTGCGAAGATACGGTCAATCATCGTCGCTATCGTACTGATCATATTCTCAAGGACAATGGCATTGATGCGGACGGCATGACGATGGCGGAGATGGACGCGGCGATTGCGGAAAAAGGCATCACCAGCCCGGATGGCAATCCACTCAGCAAATCGCGCACCTTCAACATGATGTTCAAGACGCACGTTGGCGCGACTGAGAGTGATGATAGTATTTCTTACCTCCGCCCCGAAACCGCCCAAGGTATCTTCACTAATTTCAAAAACGTCGTTGATAGTTTCTACCCAAACCTGCCGTTTGGTATCGCTCAGCAGGGCAAGGCGTTTCGTAATGAAATTGCGCCGCGCGATTTCGTCTTCCGCAGCCGCGAGTTTGAGCAGATGGAGATTGAGTATTTCGTCGATCCCGAGCATTGGCAGGAGGCGTTTGATGAATTGCTGGCGGCGACGCATGCGTTTTTGGCAGAATTGGGCTTGAAGCCAGAGCATATCCACGAGCTGGACGTGCCGGCGGAGGATCGGGCGCACTATAGCAAAAAGACGATTGACATCGAATACGATTATCCAATTGGTCGCGAAGAGTTGATGGGTATCGCCTACCGGACTGATTTTGACCTAATGAATATCCAGCGGGTCAGTGGCAAGAGTATGGAATACACCGTCAAGGGGACGAACACAAAATTTGTTCCGCACGTCATCGAGCCGTCGTTTGGTGTCGAGCGGGCGCTGATGGCGGTGTTGTCGGGTGCGTACCGCGAGGACGAGCAAAACGGTGAAAAGCGGGTGTATTTGGCGTTGCCAGAGCATTTGGCGCCGGTCAAATTTGCCGTCTCGCCACTACTCAAAAACAAGCCAGAATTGGTAGAGAAAGCCCGCGAAGTCTACGCCCAGCTCGCCAAAGCCAACCCCGGCCGAGTGATGTGGGACGACAACGGCAACATCGGCAAGCGCTACCGCCGCCAAGACGAAATCGGCACGCCGCACTGCGTGGTCATCGACTTCCAGACGCTGGAGGACGGCACTGTCACCGTGCGCGAGCGGGATACGACGGAGCAGCGGCGGGTGAATGTTGAGGAGCTATAGATACTAGATATGAAAAAGCAAATTGGGTTTAAGGAGATAAAAGATTGACAAAAAATAGACCTGAGTTTGATAAAATTACATCGTTTGACGAGTTTAATAAATATTATTGGTATCGTGAAGAAATTTCACAGATATGCAAATCATTAGGATTAGAATATAGAGGTACAAAACAAGAACTCAATCACATTATTGAGCAGTACTTTAAGGGTAACCTGATTAAAAAATCATCAATAAAAAATGAAACAAAGCAAGTTGAAAATATTACTTTAGATACGCCATTACTTGAATGTGGTTTTTCTTTTAACGCAAAATTCAGAGAATATTTTTCTGCTTTAACGGGTATCTCACCATTTAAATTTACTGCTGATATGGCTACCGCTTGGAGAAAAGTAAAGAGAGAAAATGATTTGAGTTTTACCATTCAAGATATGCTAAAAGTTTATTATGGGAAATCAGATTATGCCAAGTATGATAATTCGGTTTGTCAATGGAATCAATTTTTAAAGGATTTCTGTGCAGATAAAAATAGTTGCAACTATTCGAACAAATTAAAAGTAGCTGCTATTCTTTGGAAAGAAGTTAGAAATTCAAGAAATAAAAAGATTTATTCAAAGAATCTTTTAACTGAATATGAACATGAAATAAAAGAGTATCACAATTAGATAATCCCCAATGTGTTAACACCCAATGAGTAGTTAATCATGGATATTGGAAAGACAAAATATACGGTAGGCGAAATGGTATCAGCCATTTGGCGTTCAGATGTAGTATAATGACTTTCATGTCAAACACTACCAAAGGACATATCATCACGCAGAATTTAGATGGCACGGATCATCTGGATTGTTTGTATCGCATCTCGCTCAAAGCGTTGATTTATAACGATACTAGGCAGATTTTGGTCGTTAAGGAAATCAATCGGACGTATTGGGATTTGCCGGGCGGAGGCATGGATTACGATGAGGATTTTGAATCATCGCTGAAACGTGAATTATACGAAGAAGTTGGCTATAAAGGTGATTTGCGCTATCAACTGTTTGACGCGTCGGGCGAGATGTATATTGAGCGGCTTGATGCTAATCAAATCTGTTTTTATTGCCGCGTCTGGCCGGAGAATTTTGATTTTATACCAGGTGAAGAGGGTGATGAAATAATGTTTATTGATCCTGAGGAATTATTGCTTCAGAAGAGCGAGGTTGACGCACCAGCTCGAGCGCATGCGGCGCATGTGAAATGGCAGCAGCTGCATAGCGAAATCGTGTGGTAAATATTGGTTTGGTTTCGCTAATATTGCAATAAAATTATAATTTTGTTATAATGTTTGTATGACAATCACTACAATTCAAAAAGTTATCAAGATTGGTTCAAGCCGCGGCGTGACGCTGCCGGCGCGGGATTTGCGGGCGCTGGGGATTCGCGATGGCGACGAGGTGCGATTAACTGTTGAGCAGGTAAAGCCAATTGAGCAAGCAAATAAGCCGTCGCTTCGTCAGGATTATGATGATTTCAAAAAGCAGTACGGCGAAACGCTGAAAAACTTGGCAGACCGATGATTCGCTATCTGGAGATTGACGAAATTCTAGAGATGCATTTTTGGATAATTGAGGATTTTGGTGGCTCGCATGGCGTACGCGATGAACTGGGGCTAAAGTCGCTGGCGGCGGCGCCGCAAACAGTTGTTTTTGGCGAGGAGCAATATATGCCAGTTCATGAAAAGGCGGCGGTTTATTTGCGTAATTGTATAGCAGACCATATCTTTACCGACGGCAATAAGCGCACAGCGGTGACGATTACTGGCATCTTTTTGGCGAGAAATGGCTGGAGAATGACCGCGGCGGCTGTTGAACTAGAAAATTTCGCCGTCCGCGTCGCGACTGATCGGCTTGATATTGATGCGATTGCTGATTGGCTGAAGCGTCATTCGCAGATGCGCGTGTCCTAAACGTGATATCATTTATATATGAGAGAAATTGAGATAAAAGTTAGGCTGCAAGATAAAGAAGGGCTATTGGCTGTGCTGGCGGGTAAGGGTGTTGCTCTCGGCGAGCCAGTGCATCAGCGCGATCAAGTGTTTGGTCTGCCAGGAGAAGCTGGCGGCGACGGCAACACAGTGCCTTGGCTGCGGGTGCGTACCGAGACGCGTGGACAAGGCGAAAATGAAACCAAGCGGACGTTATTCACCCTAAAACGATCAGTCACTGGGCAGTTGGATAGTATTGAACGCGAAACGGAAGTTGGCGATCCAGATATCATGATTGCTATAGTTAAGGAGCTAGGTTTCGTGCCGTTTTCGGATGTATCAAAGACTCGCCGGACTGGCAAACTGAATGATGTGGAAGTATGTATCGACTCGGTGGAAGGCTTGGGCGACTTTATGGAGCTGGAGCGATTAGCTGACGAGAATGCCGATCCTGCCGCGATAACCGACGATCTGTGGCGCATTATGGCGGAATTAGGCGTCAGCCGTCAAGATGAGGTGACTGATGGTTATGATATTTTGATGAAAAAGTTGAGAGTATAGCGATGACCGAACGTGTTTTGCCGAGAGGTGCTCGTCTGATTCCTCCGGAAGCGAAACTTGTTTTTAGAGGTGAGATTTACGAAGTACATCAATGGCCGCAAAAGATGCCCGATGGCAGCGTAAAAACTTTTGAAATGCTGCGCCGTCCAGATACTGTGATGGCTAGAGTCGGCCGAAGATTTAACGCCTCGTGATTATATTAAAAAAGCTAGCAAAATCTCTTGACGTAAATTATACTGCATTATATAATTCATCAGTGCGAAAAAATTGTGATGTTTGGCAAGGTATTGAGCGCGAGCCTCAGCCGTGTATTTGTGGCAGCGATTTGCCAGGTTGCGGTCCGCTTGTGTCGTTTGAAACGTCAGTTGGGAAGACTCTAGAGCCTGGTGGAGTTATCGATGCAGACATTGAGGCGATTTATGAAACGGCAGCTGCTGTCGGTCTGAACGAATGAGAAATGGATGGAGTCGAGATTGTATTTGCCTCAAGAAAGCACAGCGAAATATTACCTAGCGGTTGTTCGGGATATTATCAATACCAAAACGGACGGCATTATATTAAAATTAGATGCGATAAGGATGCGGCAAAGACCGCTCGCCATGAGCTGCAGCATATGGCTGACGAGCAAGGTGGTGTTTTGTACGAAGACAATCGGCCGGCTATATTAAAATTTGCCAGTGCTGCCGGAGAAAGAATAGAGAATTGTTCTTCCCGAGCTGTTTTAATGGCGACTGGAGCAGAAGTTTTGGCTTTTACGAACAGTTTTATCGCACCCAGCTGAAGTGCGGGCTCGCCAGGCTGAAAAATTAGATACGCCGGATGTCTTAAAATTTAGAAATTCTTAAGGATAATTGCAGGAGTGTAGTTCTTTAGAATCCCCATACCAGAGATTTTTGCATAGTGGATTCCCGCAAGTAGAAAAAGCCTCGGTATTCCCGAGGCTTTTAAATCAGAACGGAGCAGGTGAAGCCTACTCTTTTTTCTTGCCGCGTGATTTGACGGTAATTTTCTTTGGCTCTGGCGCTGGCGTGACTGGCACGGTGACTTTCAGGACGCCATCGTCCAGGTGCGCTTCGATAGCATCGGCGTCAGCGCGCTCTGGCAGCTGGACGCTGCGGTAGAAGCTGCTGCTCGACTCGCGTACGACGTACTTCTTTTCTTTGTCTTCTTCTTTTTCGTGCCGTTGGGCTTGGATGACCAAGTTGCCGTTTTCGACAGAAATATTGACGTCGTCTTCACCGAATTTCGGCAAGTGAACCTCGACGACTAGCGCATTATCTTTCATGTAAACATCAGTGGTAGGCAAGCCGACCGAGCGCACTTGGCGCGGCATCCAGTTGTCGTCATTAAAGAAATGGCGCTGCAGGGCATCCATTTCGGCAAACGGGTCGAATCGAACGAGTTTACTCATTTGTATTACTCCTTTCGTTTATGATTTGGCGAGCTTTTGCTCTATATTTTATTGTAATTGGTTGGCACTCGCGTGTCAAGAGTGCCAAACATAAGCAAAATAACAGTAGTCTAGCGTAGGCAAAAAGTTTTCCAGAGTTTTCCACATACCAGCCTACGCTATATATGGTGGCGCTATATATAGCGTATGGGCAGTTTTATTCTAATGCGTTATACTGGCTGCATGGGCTGGCTGCGTAACTTAATTTTTGGCGAACCAAACGACGAGTATTTGGCACGTATTAGCAGTATTAAAAATATTGGCGACGGCAGCCGCGCGGGTTTGCCGCAGGAAAGTAATGGCAGTGCTGAAAATAAACCGGATGAAATGCCGGTGGCTAGTGAGCGGAAGCCTGATCAGTACCACTTAGCTAGCGGCCAAAAAATAATTCCTGAAATAGAAGTTGAGCGGATTAAAGCGCAGCCGTCTAGCGATAATAAATCCCTTGAAATATGGGCGTACATCCACAACCTCGCTAGTTTTGATATTGAGCTAGACAAATACGAGCTGCTGGGGCAGCGGGGCGATTTGAATAAATTTCTCAAACCGGGCGAGATTTTTGAGCTGCGGATGTACCGAGGCGCGATGCCTGAGAACGATTCAGTCCGTAAGATGTATATTCAGTATAAAATTGTCGGTACCGGCGATTATTTTCAGGCCGATCATACGATTAATTACAAATATGAGCAGGACAGCCAGGGCAATAAATGGTATGTACCAGATAGTCTTAAATTGATACGGCCGGTTCGTGATATATAGATATAAAATCCGATAATTGCGGCGATTCGTAATTCGCTGACGTTGGCCGATTAGTCTCCGGCGTGTTACACTTAATTCATGACAAAACCTTTTCTTCTTTTACAATCCCGTCCCGAGGACGAAGCGTCTGACGACGAATATGCAGCTTTTTTGAAATTTGGCGGTTTGCAGCCGGAGCAGTTGCAGCGCTTGCGGCTTGACCGCGGCGAGTTCTCGCCAGTTAATTTGGATGATTACAGCGGTATTTTTATGGGTGGCGGACCGGCTAATTTTGCTTATCCGCCAGAGGAAAAATCGCCGGAACAATTGCAGTTTGAAGATTATATCATGCCGCTGCTTCGCCGGATTGCAGCCGAGGATAAGCCGTTTTTAGGCGCTTGTTTGGGTGTGGGGGCGCTGGTAACGGCGCTGGGCGGCCGGACGGACTTCAATCATGGCGAGCCGGTTTGCGCGGTGGATATAAATTTGACGCCGGAAGCGCAGGATGATCCGCTGCTGGCTGGCTTGCCGGCTAGTTTTCGCGGCTTCGTCGGGCATAAAGAGGGGACAGATACGGCGCCGCCGAACAGCGTGGTGCTAGCGCGCTCTGCGGCCTGTATACAATTGCTGCGCGCCGGGAAAAATGTTTATGCGGCGCAATTTCATCCTGAGCTTGATGCTGACGGCTTGGCTCTGCGGATTAATATCTATAAGCATGCCGGCTATTTCGCGCCGGAGGAAGCTCAAGATCTGATCGATGCGGCGTACCGCGAATCGGAGTTGGTAACCGAACCAGTCAAGATATTGCGGCGGTTCGTTGAAAAATACGCGCAGTAAATTTTGGCGGCGGGGTAAATCCCTGACGAAACGCGTTTGATTTTTGTCAAATTATTGTGTTAAGATACGCTAATGAGCACAGATAAAAAGCTGGCTGAGGGGCATATTTTTACTACGCAGCCTGACGGCGTAATGCGGCAGGACTATTTGTTCCGCGTGTCAATTAAAGCGGTGATTTATAACGATGACGGCGAGCTGCTGGTAGTTAAAGAACATGGTCTTAATTGGGGTTTGCCCGGCGGCGGACTTGATTTTGGCGAAACATTTGAGCAAGCGTTGGCGCGCGAATTAGAGGAGGAAGTTGGCTATAGCGGCGGTTTTACTTTTGATGTGATTGACGTGGCGAATCCGATGTATTTGAAGGGAATTGATGCGTATCAGGTGTATGTTGTTTGCTGGGTTCAACCGGAGGATTACGATTTTTCCGTTGGCGTTGACGGCGATGACATGCGGTTTATTGATCCGAATGAGCTTGATTTGTTTGACGATAGCCAGGCAAAATACGCAAAATATTTTCACGAGCGTCTGCAGGAGCGGTTGGAAAAGCATTGCCAGGGCAGCTCTTGACTAGATAATGATATTATTTTACAATTAAAATATTGTGAGAGAGTGTGATATTGCTGTCGATGATCTCGGCGCGCGAGTGAAAGTTATTCTTTTTCCTAAAGGTGAGGAATATAGTATTGCTGACAGGGAAGCGAACGATGATTATTGCCGGCAGCGGCTGGCCGTGGTGAGTCTTGTCTCATTAGATTTGGAAGGCGGATGTGTAGGTTTGTCTGTTGCTGTAGGGGGGACGAAGGATTACGATTATCATTCGAGGTTAGCAGAGGCCGCTACAGGGCGAAAGGTGTCTCGTATACATTCAAATACGCTTATTCCTACGCCTGAAGATTTTTCTCATGAGCTTCTTTCAGTTAGAGGATGGACTAGGGATAGAGAATGGACTAGGGAGACTGAAATCGGTGTTTCTCCGGTTTTAGAAAAAGGCGGGAAAGATCTAGATTAACGATAGGCGAGACGAGGCTGATATCTAGCGGTGTTATCTCTGTGGCGGTTGCCGCAGTTATAGCGATATCCTCGGATGAGTTTATGCAAGTCAGCGAGCAGGCTTTGGAATTATCGGCGGAAGAAATTCGCGGACTTCGTTCAGGCTTTAAGTGTTCAATTTACGATACGTGAGTCTGGCGTGCTATAATTAACTATATGCATATTATTCTTGGTGGGACGAGCGGGCTTGGACGCGAAATGGCGCGACAGCTCAGAGAAAATGGTAAGCGCGTGTTGGTGCTGGGGAAGACGCACAACACCCAGGAACACGGCGAGGGTTTTCAATTGGATGTGTATTATCCCGAGCAAGTAGAGGCAGCGCCAGCGCGGATTGAGCAGATGCTGGGTGGCGATGCTATTGAACAATTTGTGTGGGCGGCAGGCTATGGCTGGCGCGGTAATTTTGAGGATCAGCCCGACGCGCGCTCCATGGCGGAGGTGAACTTTGCCGGTGCGCTGCCGCTGGTGCAGTGGGCGTGGCGAAAGATGGCACGTCAAAATCAGAAGTCAGTTTTAACGATTATCGGCTCGACCAGCAGCGTCAAAGCTCGGGCGGACGAGGCGGTATACGTGGCGACTAAACACGCCCAAGCGGGCTTGGCGCGCAGCTTAGGGATGCAGGCCGACGAGCAGAAATTGCCAGTAAAAGTCGCGCTGTTTTTGCCTGGCGCTATGAAGACGCCGTTTTGGAATGGCCGGGAGCTGCCGGCTGATTACGTGTTTTTCAACGATCCCGCTAAAATTGCTACGCATATTATCAACGCCATTGAACATCAGCAGCAACCGTATCTGGAGTGGCCGCTGCCAAAGGGTACGTTGGTTTAGCTCCGTTGGGATGGTATAATGCTGGCATGACAATGAATGTTTCAAATAGCGATTATTTTGGGGTAAAAATTGTAGTAATCGGCGGCGGAACCGGCAGTTTTACGCTGCTGTCGGGCTTGAAAAAGTACACGCATAGCATTACGGCGCTGGTCAATATGGTTGATGACGGCGGCTCGACTGGGCAGCTGCGCGATGAGCTGGGCGTGCTGCCAGCGGGCGATGTCCGGCAATGTTTGGTGGCGCTGAGCAGCTCGCCGAAGGTGCGCGACTTGTTTAATTATCGGTTTAATGAGGGCAGCATGAAGGGGCACGCCTTTGGCAATTTGTTCATGGCAGCGCTGGAAAAGATGACGGGGAGTTTTGCCGAGGCGGTGGAGCTGGCGAGTGAAGTTTTGGGCGTAAATGGGCGAGTGTTTCCGATTACTTTAGATGATACGACTATGTCGATTAAGCTAAAAGACGGTACGACTGTCAATGGCCAGCACGCGGCAGAATCGCTGCAAATTCCGCGCGGCGAGCGTCCATGGCTGGAATTGAAACCGCCGGCTGGCATTAACCCGCGGGCGCGCCAGGCGATTTTAGATGCGGATTTGGTGGTGATTGCGCCGGGGCTGCTGTATGGCAGTTTGGCACCGGCGTTGCTGGTGCGCGGCGTAACCAGAGCGCTGGCAGAGACTAGGGCAAAGAAAGTCTATGTTTGCAATTTAGTTAATAAACCAGGCCAGACAGATGGTTTTACTGTGGCGGATTTCGCGGATGAGATTGAGCGGTTTTCAGGTATTGATATGGATTATGTTTTGTATAATAATCATCGTCCTCCGGAAAAACTGATCGAGAAGTATTCACATGACGGCGAATATTTGGTGGAATGGGATGAGGAGACGTTGAAAAACAAGCATTATTATGCCTCAGGCAAGCGCTTGATTGCTGATACTGCTTGGGTTAATAAAAATTCCGACAGCGACCCATTGGCAGCACAGCGCAGCCTAATCCGGCACGACGCCGATAGAGTGGCTCGCGAGCTGATGCGGATTTATTTTGCCTAAGATACTTTAAAACTTCGAAATACGGCGATTTGCTTGCAAATCATTATTTTTTGTTGTATAATAGACAAGTTTGTTATGGCAATCGATATGCAACAACCGGAACGGGCGACCGAAAGTACTGATTACTCTCCCAGAAGAGGTGAGATATTTTTCCATCCTGAAGAACTTGCGATGAATTTGACGGAGACGTTTAGCGGTCATCACATGACGCCAGCGCGCCGCTTGGCGGCAAAGCTTATCATAGAAATGCCAGCGGACATTGAAGAGGACGATCGCATTGACTATATTATGTCGGCGCTTGATAACGACGAGACAATAACTGATGAAGCGCATCGAGACGTGGTGGTCGGCATTCTGGAGGATTATAAAGTCTTACAAGGTTTGTTTGAATCGTATATTGAAGGGATTGACGAGACGACACTGCAAGGCAGGGCATTGCGGCTGGAGGATGGGCAGAAGATACCTGATGATTTGGGAAAGGACAGTTCTCAGAGTCCGTGGTCAGACAATCCGCCAATTCCGGTGCCGCGTATTGATGATTTGATCAAGACATTTTCCACGAAAGGCGAAGGCGTCCAGGGCGTCGGGCTGGAAACAGCAATGATTGTCGGTGCAGTAACGCTTGCTAAGTTAAAGACTACTCCTTATCATGATGCGGCGGTTTATAAACAAGCGGTATTTGCTAAAAACTTTTTGATTCCAATATGTAGCATTATTAGCCTTGATAATCTGGAATCTGAGCTGAATGATGAAGTTGACATCATTACGGGACGAAATATTGGCGATGGTAGGGATGGTAGCGATTTGAGTAATGATATTGATTCGCTTTTGGACGAAGTAGACAGGGTTATATCACTGCATTTTGGCGCTAAGGATTCGGTTGACCCCAAGCGGTTTGATTTTGCGAGGAAGAATATTAATGGGATTTTCTCTGAGTTGCTTGGTGAGCCGGATTTAAAGTCTGCCGTAGAAACTGGTTCGCCGCACGGTACGTTGTTTGAAGTGGGTACGGTGAGGATGTCGAATGGCACTGAGCTGGAAGTGCGAGCCCGCGGCAAAGGACGAGGCTCGTATCTTAGAAAGTTACTAAGGGCTATCGGATACTATGAGCCGCATTCTCAGCCGCTGAAGGACGAGGGAGAATTTCATCCGATTGATATGTATGGCATGACGGTAATTGCCGAGGATGATAAGCAATTGGCTGAATCGTACGTAGAAGCGGTAGTTAATGCTCTGGAAGGTAAGAGTATTAGTCCGTATCCATCACCCAGTCGAGAAAAGGAATGTTTTGTCGTTAAAGGATCTCCGGAGTTTCAGGAGACTATTCGTAAAGCAGTCCTTGAGAGAGTTCCGAATATTGATATGGGAATGTTTAGTTTTAAGGACAGTGGTAGAGACTTTACTGATGCAAAGATTACTGGTTTTTATGAGACAGGTGATAGGAGGGTCTCATTTGCGCCATTTGAAATGCAGTTTTCGACGCCGGATGCCCGCTTGGTGGCGCGAACTGGCAAGAAAGCAGCGCACTTCTTCTTTAAGCTGCGGAAAATATACGGTGATTTGGTGAGTATAAGCGATGAGGCTGCTGACGCGGTAATTGATATTTGGCAGCGTAAGCAAGATTATTTTACAAAACCTGATGATAGTATAAAGGAATATCACTTAACAAATCAGAGTAGCGAGCGCGTGGCGCGTTTCAAAGAACAAGCGACGGACAGGTGTAGAATTCTGCTAAGGCGTGTCCGTGATCTAGCTAGGCGGGCTTTGGGTGGTATAATTAACTAATAATGACAATATATTATACTGACGGTTCTGCTTCGCCAAATCCCGGTCCGGGCGGGTTCGCGGTGATTCGTGATCTTGAGCCGTGGATTTTAGGCTCAGAGGACGGCGAGACGACCAACATTCGTATGGAAGGCAAGGCGCTGATTGCGGCGCTTCAGGATGCAGCCGGTGCGCCGTGTGTGATTTATACTGACAGCGAATTTTGGATCAATGTGGTGACCAAGTGGGCGCCAGGCTGGGAAAAGCGCGGCTGGACGAAGAAGGGCGGCGAGATTAAGAATCTGGATATCGTACAGGAATTATACGAGTTATATGTGCAGTCGCAGGCGGAGCTCCTCTGGGTGCGCGGCCATGAGGGTGATGAGGGAAATGAGCTGGCGGATGAGTGGGCCAATCGAGCGCGGCTAGGCGAAAAATTGACTAAATAACTAATTTATGTTACAACAGAAAGATGAATAGGTTGTATTCAGCAGATCTTACTGTGGTGCGAGCTGACGCAAAGCTCTTTTTTGATCGTCCTGGAGATGACCTAGGATTTATAGGGGTTGTTACTGAAATAGAGCCAAAGGAGGATGGAATACGCGTTACGATGGGGCTGGGTGATTGTGGGTTTCATGGCGTATTGTTACATAAAATGGATGTAGCAGCTGGCTGTATACCGTTACCTGGCGAGATGGCGTATTCTCAAGCGATAATACGCGGTTCTTCCGCAGGATTTTCTCGTGCGAGGAGAGAGAGGCGATTAGAAGTAGCTTGTATGCTGTTAAATATGCGTGATAGGTCAAATTTGACGCCGCAACAGACCGCGGCCTCCGCTTATATGGCTAGTTTAGCGTTGGGGGGGCTGCTAGACATGTCGCGAGAGGAGATTGACAATCTGAGCGATCCGAGTGATTTGGTGTTTGGAGTTCCACAGATGCGGCAATTAAATAAAAAGATAGGTAGAAGAGTTATAGTCGACCGAGAATAAATTTTCTGGACGCCGTTTCTTCTTGCGTGCTATACTGGGGTAATGGAAGAAGTGAGGGAAACGACTGATATTTTTTTGTGGGCCAATCAAACTGATGCGAAGAAGAATGACTTACAGATTGAACTGTTCTTATTTAATAAAAATTACACGCCATATTTTATGCCCTTGAAGGGTGATGTCGAGCAGCAGCTCCGTCCGCTATTTTTGTTTGATTATATCAATCAAGTTAATTTGGGGGCGGGCACTGGCCTTAGCGTGCGGGATTATGAATTGAGCGAAGCGGAAGAAAACATGCTGCTGCGGACAGACCTCGCCAAGGTTGGTCGAGCGGAAACCCTGATTCATTTGATTGAGCACGAGCGTGATGACATCGTGGAATTTTCGGAAACCGAGCATGAGTTTAAGCGAATGAAGGGCGTACTGGCGCGGTTTACCGATCCACATGATCCAGAAAGAATCTTTTATACAGCCAAATTGATCCAGCAGGGACAGACGCTCAAAAGCGCACTGGCGTGGGAGTTTTCTGACGGCAAGTTTGGCGCGTTTAAGGCGGAGGTTGGGTTTAAGGTACCAGATGATAACCAGGTGTTGATCATCGGTCAGGATATATTTGCATTTAATCCTTCAAAGTTTGAGCGGATGTTTGGCTATGAGTATAAGAAGCAGGTGATTGCTGATAAGAAAGTGGCGGAGATTGAAAAGGAATATAAATTGAGTTTCCCAGAGGGCTTGGATCTAAATGCGCTGGTCAAGGAGCGCAAAAAGACCATCAATAAACTGCAGAAATTGGAGATCGGCGAGGTCAAACAGGAGCAGGTGTTAGACTATGCTGACGAGATGCAATTGGAGCTGATGAGCGATGACAACGGCGCGATTATCATTATGGATGGCAATGACCTGGATATGTTCGTGAACCTGATCAACGAGGATTACATTGAGAGTAAAATTACCGGCAAGCGCTATGAAATTAAATCGAAAAAACTGCTGGGCGAGCCTGAGGGCGAACCGCCACGAGGTTAAGCATGGATCAAGAATTGGCGCTGGCGATTTTAATGAGTGGTCGGTCGGCGCTGCTGACGGGCGCGGCCGGTACGGGCAAAACGCACCTGCTGAATACTTTTATTGCACAGGCGCGTGACCAGGGTAAAAAGGTGTCGGTAACAGCGACGACGGGCTTGGCGGCGACGCATTTGGGCGGCAATACCATTCATAGTTGGAGCGGTATTGGCGTTAGTGATCATCTCGCGAACAACTTTTTTGATCGGCTGTCAAAAACGCGGCGTGAGGTGATTACCAAGACTGATGTGCTGGTGATTGACGAGATTTCCATGCTGCATGATTTCCGGCTGGACATGGTTGATCGGGTGCTGCGTGGTGTCCGGGAAAATGACCAGCCATTTGGCGGCGTGCAGCTGGTGATGAGCGGTGATTTTTTCCAATTACCGCCAATCAATCGTCCGGGCGAGCAGGGTGGCGGTTTCGTAGTGTATTCGGAGGCGTGGCAGGAATTACAGCCGGCGGTGCTGTATTTGGAGCGGCAATACCGGCAAAATGACGAGCAGCTGCTGGAGATTTTGACAGCACTGAGAAATGATAATATTAGGCGGCATCACGCCGAGATGTTGCTGGCGCGAACGGAAGTTCAGCCGCCTGATGGTGACATCACCGAACTACACACCGTCAATGTTGATGTTGATGCTATCAACAGCCAGAAGCTGGCGGAGCTGGCGGGCGAGGAGCGAACGTACCAGCAGACGACGACTGGTTCAAAAGTGTATGTCGAGAGTCTGCAGCGGTCGGTGCTGGCGCCGAGCGAACTCGTGTTAAAACCAGGTGCGTTGGTGATGGCCGTGAAAAATTCGCCGCAGAAATTGTACGCCAATGGCAGCATCGGTACGGTGGTGGACTTTGAGCCACTGACGGACTATCCAATTGTAGAGTTTCGTAGTGGACAGCAGGTGACCATGGTGCCGGATGTGTGGGAATTGCGTGACGGTGAGCGCAAGCGCGCCAGTATTTCCCAGGTGCCACTGCGCCTTGCGTGGGCCATCACCGTGCATAAAAGCCAAGGCATGACCTTGGACGCGGCAAAAATTGACCTGAGAAAAGCGTTTGTTGAGGGCATGGGCTACGTGGCTCTCAGTCGGGTGCGTGATTTGGATAATTTGTATTTGTATGGAATTAATCGTAAGGCGTTGGAAATTTCGCCGGATGCGCTGGCGATTGATGAGGTGTTGCAGCGAGCAAGTAATGAGGCAGTTAGGCGCTATCGTCCGATGCTGGAGGAAATGAAGCGAAAGCAGTCAACGCCAAAAAAATCCGGCAAATCCAGTAGTTGGCAGCAAAAAATTGCCAAAATGCGCCAGACCCACCCCAAAGCCTATATGCCATGGGAAAAAGCTGACGATGACATTCTCAAGCAGGAGTTCTTGCAAGGCGCAACCATCCAGCAGCTTAGTCAAAAGCTTGGTCGCCATGAGGGCTCAATTCGCATGCGGTTGCAGAAGCATTTTGGGGAGGATGTTTTGGGCTAGCTCAAATGCTATAATGACCGCATGAAGCAGTTAGATTTTTCACCCCTATACACGCCGATGTCCGAGTCTGAAGTACAGTGGTTTCGGCAGTATTACCAAAGCGTCAACGTCGAAAGAAAAGCTAAGGGAGTTTTTGGCCAAGCGCTGGGTATTGTTTATATGACTATCGTAATGAGTGTTTTTATAGGCGGATTTTTTGTAATACCAGAATCATCGATGCCTGCAAATCTTAAACTCATATTAGCGCCGATGGTTATTTTCATCTATATATCATTCATTGCTCTTATTAGGCGACATATTAGGGTTTTATTTGATTCAGAGAGGGCGACTGGCGAACGGTACATGATGGCAGCTTTAAGTAAATTTGCTGGGTTAAATCAGCTTGATTTCATGCCATACGTAGAAAACCCTGATAATTCTGGTGTTATTTTTCGCGAAGAGTGGTCACGCGATAAGATTTCGCGTAATGTTTTGTCCGGTACGCTCGGCGGCAAGCTTAATTTTCAAATGGGCTGGTATGAGAATGAAGTTACATTGGATCACGCCACACGCTATTGGCGATATTTGCGGATTGACATGAATCGAAATCTGCCGCATATTATTCTTGACTCGACAGTTGATAATGTTAACGTTCTCGGTAAAGTTTTTAATAATTTGCCAGATGATATTGATCCTAATCAACGGCTTAGCCTGGAGGGAGGTTTTAACGATTACTTCACGCTGTATGCGCCAAAAGATTACGAACGGGATGCTTTGTATATCTTTACGCCGGATTTAATGGCGCTGTTGATTGATGGTGCGACGTGGTGCGATGTTGAAATAGTGGATAGTCAGATTTATTTTTATAGTGCCTATAATAAGTTTGATTATGTAAAAGAGATGGAATTTGTATGGAAAGCGTTTTGCATTATGAGTATTATGGGTGCCAAGTTGTACAATCAGACGGATTACTATAATGATGAGCGAATTGGCAATTGGCAGCTTAATATTGTTGCCGATCAGGGCAAGCGCTTGAAAAACTATATGCCGTTGATTAGTACTATTGTTTTTGTGTTGTCTGCTGTATTTCTTGTGATATATGCTGTCGTGGTTACCATAGCTCCGATAATAATGAAATAGGGCGCGGTCGGTTTTTGGCTGCAAGGTTGGGGCTACTGAGATCGTGAGCTAATACGGAATTTGACATTATTTATATTTTGTGCTACACTATAACAGTTGATAATTTAAAACAAATATGACAGAAGAGTTGATTAACGCTGCTAACAAAGATGGGTCTGTACCTGGCGCCGATAGACTGCTGGCGCCAGGGTCGGATAAAGCTGGCGACCTTGGTAAAGCAGCGCTTCTTCCTGCGTCTGATGGAATGCCTTTATTAGAGGCAGGGGCTAGCCATGATGAACGGAAGTCCAGTCTGCGGCGGATAGGGAGAGGTGTGGTTGATCTAGTGTATCGGCTGATGAAAAGGACTGGCTGGCGTAGTACTGATGAGGATCATGAGGCTGCAGATAACGAAAGCGGCGATTCTGAAAACGAGTATTCTCGCGCTGAAGAAGAGCTTGACGAATTGACTCAGCAGAGAATTGATAAGATTGATGGAGAGTGGGAATTTTGGGCTGACGTGGATGGCTTTAACGGCAATTTTGCTCCTAAGAGTTTTCCTGATTTCGCAGGAAGTATCGCGCGGGGCGATTATGAAGAAATAGAGAAGCTAGTGCCTAATGTAAGAGAGTTGTTGGCGAATGACGATAGACTTAATAATGATAAAGAATACTTCCATTATTTTACACATTCTTTTTTGCTGGATTTGGCAAAAAAGAATGTTGCGGCGTTTTTCAGAGAGCATTATGAGCATATGCCGAAACTTGCAGATAGTGCCCGGCGTGCTATGCAGGAGCAGGTTAGCTCAATACGTTCTCTCAAAGATAGACGCGACAGCGGCGAGTATTTTGGCTACGATTATGTACATGAGGGCGCTGTAATTAAATTAATGAATGCCGAAGCAGTATTGCCTGGGGAGATAGCTGAAGAATTTGAAGGCATAATTGTTGGCGAGGTGGCCGAGGCTATTGAGACTGCTGCAGATTTAATGGGTTGGCGTGGATTCGATAAGTACGCAGCCTGGCTGGCAGATCATGGCTTTCCGCCGGAGCGCTGGCCGCAGGACGCCAGAAATCGAGATGATTTCCCGGAGCCGCTGCGCCGGCTGGTTAACGAGCAGGGCGATAAGGAAAAGGGGCTTGATCGGGCGATCATCAAATACTGTATAAAAAAGACAGAGATCTACGGTGATGATGGTAAGATGAAGCCTGACGTCTCCGAACGGTGCGATTTGATACAGAAGTACTTCAAGGGACGTTTGCCAGAGTTAGATCGTGATATGATATTTTGCGGTGTTTCGAACATAGTTACTTCATGCTCCTCTAAGGATATATACCTGCAGGCGGACAGATATTGCGATTATATCCAAACTATCCGCGGGATTGGACAAGACAATGCCAACAAGCTGGGCGAAGAGCTGGGGATAACGCATTTTTCCGACTGGAGTCCAGAAGTCTTGCGAGGCACGCTGCATATATTAGAGACTGGGCGTACAGAATCTGGCGAACCGGCAACGATAATTATCAGGGGAGATAATGGTGATCACAACGATGCTGCACATGCATTTCGCAGCATAAAATCTACTGATATGTTTGCTGTTGAAATAAGCAATACCAACATGCTATCTGGTATAGTAAAAAAGCTAGAGGAAGCTGGTGCTGATAGTAGCACGTTTTATTCAGTCATTTTGTTTGGCCATGGCGGCGAAGATGCGTTTACTATGTCGTATGGCGAAAAAATACCGCCGGATTCTCAGGAGTGGTATAACAGAAAGGGTCTGCGCGACCTCGTTACGGCTTTGGCAATAGATACTATCGTACTAAATTCATGTCATCCGCTTGTGCGAGAAAAGGATAAATTTAAGCCTCTTACGCTTGGCGAAGGATTTCAGCGGCGCAGAGGTACAGCGCCGGCGATTTCTAAGGCGTTTCCGTGGATTAGGGTTGTTAGTGGATTAGATGGAGGAGTGTATCCCTTGGCAGATGAAACAGGTTATATTAATATGGCGACTACGGATAAAGGGGGGATAAATGAAACGCATACAATGGCGGAGACCTGGAATGGATGGACGTGTGTATACGAGAAAGGAGCGGATAGACAATGAACGAAAAAGGACGTGGTGGTAGCGACGGGTTGGTCTCAGAAGCGAAGCTGATTATGCAGGAAATCGGGGAAAATCCCGACGATTACGAAGCGTTTGCGAGGAGATACTTCGCGGCTATAGCCAGTGCGATGTATTATTTTGCGCAGGGCGACGACGACGCTTCTATGGATGTTAATCTGGCTCGGTTTGATAGTCATGGTAATCTGTCTGAAGATGAATTTGATACGTATCGTATTGAATACAAGGCTAGTGAAAATGGAGGGATTGGCGAATGCCGTGTGTACAAAATTGTTCCCGGTGAAGATGACCCGCAGGAGGCTACCATGCAAGAGATTACCGTGCAAGACGCGAACCTTGATACTTGTAACACGTTGGGGCGGATTTGGAAGGAGCTTGCAGTTAGTAGAAAATCCAAGGACTAAAGGTAATTTTTATGAGAAGAAGTCTTGAGACAACATTTCTTCTGCCAGGAGAGAGCGAAGATAATCTTGAAAGTGATTCGGATGCTGAGCTAGATATAGAGGCTACTGGTTCGTATGTCGACAAATATAGCCTTACTCCGGTAAAGTTTTCAGGAGTCGAGATTCATCCTGCTGGAGCGAGCGATGAAATTAGCCCTGAAGAGGTATACTGGCGGTTAGAATCAGAGGGAGTGGTCAAAGTTGCTCCGCGTTTAGATGAACAGCTGGCAGGCAAGGCTGAAGACAGGAGTAATATTATCACATATACTCCCAGAACATGCTGCATCCCACAAACTTTTACATTAGATGATCTGTATAGAGGTGATAGGGCAGAATTAACGGAATACGAAACGCTATGCCAGCTTGATGGGTTTTTTGCCTATGTAGAATCATCCCTAAACGGTAAATATGCAAATGAAGCTAAATCCATGCGCGAAAATTTGACATTTATTGGCGAAAAAGAATACAAAGAAGCAGCGGCTGGTATCGCTGCCAGCTGGAAAGCAGCTCTTGAGGCAAATACCGATTTACAAATTTGTGTTATCGCTGGAGAAATTAAAATTAATAAGAATCAGATAAAGAGCGATGAATATTTATTAGATAATATACTAGCCAATTTTACTGAAGAAGATTGGGAAGAATACGGTGATAGGATTATCGTTGATCGAGATGATATTGCGAATATGCCAAAAGAAAATTTGCGAGTTGTGCTACTGGATGATTGGACTATTAGCGGCTCGCAGCTTAGAGATGTTTATCATTCGCTAGTTGATCAATATCCCGAAATAGAAGATCAAATTGAAATGCAGTTGATTGTAGCTAATGAGCAAAGAATAAAATATGGACTTTCGGTCGATGAGCTGATGGGTGATGGTAAGAAGATTCCCGTTAGAGCGTATTTCTCGGCACACGATTCTAAAACAGCAAAGAACGGAGCTTATATCACTGGGTTTCATTCTTCTGTTGACTACGATTTCGAGAAGTTGATACGGAGAATGCTTTGGCACGCCGAAGGTAGAGAAAAGAAATCTGAACCAAGAGGAGAGATGTATATGCCTCCGGGAACAAATATCGTACGTCCGTATAGCAAAGACGGTTATAAGTTGACTAATATCGAAAGAGCTCGCCAGTGTAGGCGCAGGCGATTAGCAGAAAGGCAAGGAAGCGGTTATGCTATACTATGAAAATATGGAGAAGTTACCGCAAAAAGCTTCTGATTTTTTATCTGGTGATTTTCTGGCTGGATTAGAGCAAAAAGATTCTGCAAAGATTAGAGATCAGGCCGCGGTGCTGCCGCATAATGTAGTCCTTGAAGGGATTGGCAATCGGATGCTGATACGGGATTTTCTGGTGCAAACGAAAGGAGAGTTGTCGATCTATGTTTTGGATCTTGATGGTGAAGAAGCGGATTTGGAAGATGGTACACGACGGTTGTTTGGTGTTATAGACGGAAGTTTAGATGAAATTTTCAAGGCTGCTGATGAGAATAAAAACAGACCGGGCGGCCTCGGTATGGAGCGTTTTCGCCAAGAATTTCGGAATTCAAATGATGCTAACGCTGTGAATTTAGCAAATCACATAGCTCAAATGGATGTTGATAAGATATTAGCAATAAATAATCCGTATACCGTGATGAAGACTATTCGAGGCGCTATCGTTGAAGAATTGTGGAAAAACGTACAGGATTATCGAGAAACTAACAATAGCCAAGAGGCTAGAGATGCTATTAACGAAACTGTAGCGGAGTTTATAGACATCATGGATAAAGATATTTTATATAGCATGCTGCATGACGGCGAGGATGTTATTGGTTGTTCAGCATATAGCTAATTAGCGTCTGAAATAAACATAACACCACTAGACTTTTCCACAAAACCGTGGAAAAGTTTTAGTTTGGTAGGGAAATGGGTAGAAAGTGGGTAAAAAGGCTTGCATGTGGGTAGTTGTGGGTAGTATAGTGGAGTCAGTGGAACGAAAGTTGATGGAAATCACCAACCAAAACAAACATCCACTGCGAAAAACCAACTAATCTACCACGGAGGAAGGACGACGTGCAGACAGATTACTTTGAGCGAAAGTTGGACGACAAGCGGCGCTTGACGATCCCGGCTGAGCTCAGGGCGGAGTTTGCGTCAGGCGTCGTATTGACCCGCGGGTTTGGCAAATATCTTCACTTGTATCCGCAGCAAGTCTGGGATCGGGAAGTGGAGGGCGCGCTGACCGGAAGTATTCTGGATGAGCGCGTGGCCGACCTGAATGTCAAGTTCCGCCGCGGTAAAACCGCCTCGGCACTCGACCAGAAACAGGGGCGAGTGACGATTGAGCAGCATCTACTCGACTATGCTGGTATTGACCGGGAAGTCGTGGCGGTGCGGGCGGGCGCGTATTTTCGGCTGATGGCAGCTGAGAATGCGGATTGATTAGCTGGGCCAGTACCTTAACAATTTGAAAACCTCTCGAGATCAACTATCTGGGTATTTGAAGATGGCAGGTGGCAATTTGCTCCACGATAAAAACGGCAACGTTCTTTCCTCAAAACACCTCCCAAAAAACTCCACCTCACACATAAGTCTCTTTTGGAAACTATGGTTGTCACTGACAATCATCACATTTCCACTCTTAGACAACAAAAACAAACAAAACACAAATACAAAACAGCCAGAATTAAATATCCAGTTAGGTGATCTCGAGCAGCAAAAGAGGAGGGGCTCACCCCTCCGGTAGCCAGCCGAACTAAATTCGTCTGCGCTACCTCCTCCCCCTAAAGCTCGCTTACGCTCGTGCGGATCGGCTTACGGGATGGTATACTTTTGCTATGAGTATTAAAGAACATCCACCACAGTCGGAGACGCTTCAAGTGAGCGAACCGATTCATGTTCCCGTACTCCTGGAGGTGACCTTGGATAGGTTGCGGCCAGCTAAAGGCGAGAGTTATCTTGACCTGACGGCTGGCTACGGCGGCCATGCCAGGGAATTCCTCACGAGGACGGATAATTACTTGGGCGCAGTGTTGGTTGACCGCGATGATAACGCGATTAACACGCTGGGCGATTTGGCCGAGAAAGGCGTGACGCTAATTCACAAGGATTTTGTGAGCGCGGCGCAGGATTTGGTCAAGCAGGGACGTACATTTGACGTGATTTTGGCTGATTTGGGGGTGTCGTCACCGCAGCTTGACAGAGCAGAGAGAGGTTTTTCGTTTCGGTTTGACGGGCCGCTGGATATGCGGATGGATAATCGGACGGAAACAACGGCAGCGGATATCGTCAATTCGTATTCGGTTGATGAGCTGACGCGGCTGATAACTCGTTACGGCGAGGAGAACCCGAGGCGGGCCAGGCGGATTGCGCAGGCAATTGTTGGTGCCAGGCCGATTCGGGGAACGACCGAGCTGGCTGATCTGATCAAGCACACTGTCGGTCGCGGTGGGATGAAACATCATCCGGCGACTCGCACTTTTCAGGCACTGCGCATTGAAGTCAATCACGAACTTCGGCTGATTGAGGAATTATTGCCGCTGCTGCCACGCCTCCTTAATAGGGGCGGGCGAGTTGGAATAATTAGTTTTCATAGTTTGGAGGATCGATTGGTCAAGCGATATTTCTGGGAGCAAGCAGCTGCTGGTTACGAGGCCGAGCTGATAATCCCGGAGAAGAAACCGGTGTCTGGAACAGAAGATGTTCACAATCCGCGCAGTCGAAGCGCTCAGTTTCGCTACGCCGTGAAAAAATAAAACAAAAAAGGAGGGCGACACCATGCCAATCCACATCAAAGTACAATTCCAGGACGCAGAAGTAGCTGAGACCGTTGCGGTACGCCGTGGCTAACAAAGCGCGTATTCCGGAATATACACTCTAAATCGGAAGCAGCCCGTTCTAACATATTAACAGGGGCGGGCTGGCTTTCCCTAATAAAAATTATAAATAAAAATAAGAATAGAAGCAATGACAACCACCACATTTACTCCGCGACGTTCAGGCGTTCAGATGCGGCGCAACCAGAACTCAGCACGTTTCCAATCTCGGGTCAAACTTGGTCCTGTCGCTCATACAGTGCTCGTCGCGCTGATGATTACAGTACTGGGCTTGATTTATTTGACTCAGGCAATTAAAACTACAGCCTATGGCTACGAGGCGCAGGATTTGGATTCGCAGATAAATGAATTGAGTGCCAAGAAATCAGAATTGGAAGTACAAAATGCGCGGCTGACATCGCTGGAGAGGGCGAAGAATAGCAATGTCGCGGCGGCCATGACATCGACCGAGACTAGTTACGCGCGGTAGTCTGAAAATGATATACTAAATAGAGCGATTATGCAGCGGCTTACACATTCTAGAACTGGCTGGTTGGCCATCGTTTTACTCTTGGCGATGGCGGCTTTTGTGTTAAGGCTGTTTTACTTGCAGATTTTGCAGCATGGTATGTATACCGAGTTAGCTCGGGCTAGCCAGCAGCGGCAATTTATTATCCCAGCAGAGCGCGGTAAGATCTATATGATGGACGGGCAGGCGTTGGCGCCAGTGGTGCTGAATCGGATGATTTATACGGTGATCGCTGATCCGCAGGCGGTGGAGGATGGCGAGCGCAGTAAAATTATTACTAGCTTGAAAGAAATTGCCGGCGGAGAGATGGTTCGCCATGCCGAAGCTAAGCTGAATAATAAGAAATCTCGCTATGAGGTTTTGGCTAGGAATATTTCCAGAACGCAAGCCGAAAAATTGAGGAATAAGAATTTTGCTGGTATGCTGTATCAACAGGGGTCGATTCGCGATTATCCGGAGAATGGTTTAGGCGCGCACGTGCTAGGTTTCGTTAATGCGTCCGGCGATGGGCAATACGGCGTGGAGGGTGCGCTGGAAAAGCGCCTAAAGGGGCAAAACGGTTTTCTGCAGGCAGTGACTGATGTTAGGAATGTGCCGCTGACAGTGGGCAAGGATAATATTCGGATTGAGGCGAAGGCAGGCGAGAATATTGCTTTGACGGTTGATCGGAATATCCAGAGTTACACTGAGTCGGCGCTAAAAAATGGCGTCGAGGCAGCGCGTGCCACTGAAGGAAGCGTTATCGTTATGAATCCAAATAACGGTCGAGTTTTAGCGATGGCCAACTATCCGTCATATAATCCAGCGGAATATGCCAAGCAAACTAATGCCGCGGTTTTTATGAATAATGTTACGATGACGCCGTTTGAGCCGGGGTCGATTATCAAGTCGTTTAGTTTTGCTGCGGCGATTGATAAAGGCGCGGTTACGCCGTCAACCGTCTATAATAATACTGATTGCATTAAGGTGGCTGACAGGACTATGTGCAACGCGCTGCGCGGTTTGAATGGTCCGATATCAATTCAGGGAGCGTTTAATAATTCGTTGAATGTAGGTACAATTACGGCAGTGCGGAGGCTTGGCAATGGTTCGCAAATCAATTTGCCAGCACGCCAGACGCTGTACGATTATTATCATGATCGGTTTGGATTTGGGCAAGCTACTGGAATTGAATTGAACGAGGCGGCTGGTTATGTTTATCCGCCGGACAGCGCCGAGGGCAACGAAGTCCGCTATTCGGCAATGACGTACGGGCAGAGCATGAACTTGACAATGGTACAGGTGGCGGCTGGGTTTTCGTCGATTGTTAATGGCGGGCAATACTATAGGCCGGCGATTGTTAGCGGTTCAGTTGATAAAAACGGTAAAATACATCCGTCCGAGAATAAAGCGCTGCGCCAGACGGTCAGCGCCGGGACGTCATCGCAAATGCGCAGTATGCTAGCGACGGCGCGCGGCTCGTCGTTTTTATCGAAGAACGATAAGCCGGGGTATGAAATTGGCGGTAAGACTGGAACGTCGGAAGCGGTTGTTGGCGGACACTATTCACAAAGCGAGACAATTGCGACCTATATCGGCTATGGTGGCGCAAATAGGGCGGAATATGTCATAATGGTACGCGTGGCGGCGCCGGGCAGAGGAATTAACCTGCAGGGAAATTACCACGCCGGCCCGATTTTCACGGACATCTCCAACTGGATGATTGATTATATGAAATTAGCACCGAAGGGATAATCATGGCAACCGCTTTACAAACAATGACCAACGAATTAACGCATGTATTTTTATTAAGCGTGGGGGCGTTTTTACTGGCGATGTTCCTGACGCCTATTTATACGTTTTTTGCTTATAGATACCGGTTTTGGAAGCGGCAGCGCTCAGAGAGTACCGACGGTAAGAAATTGAAGATTTTTGCCAAGTTTCAAGCGGCGAAACTACAGCGTAATATTCCGACAATGGCTGGCGTGATCGGCGTGATCGCGATTTTTATAGTGACCTTTTTCTGTAATTTAGATCGGGCGCAGACGTGGCTGCCGCTGGCAGCGCTGCTGGGTGGCGGCGCGGTTGGTTTGATCGACGACATCATCAATATTCGCGGTACAGGTGGCGGCGCGGCGGGCTTGCGCAGCCCGGTGAAGTTTGCGCTAATTACGCTCATTGGCGCGGTTCTCGGCTGGTTCTTCTTCGCCAAATTAGGCTTAATGAGTTTTCATGTGCCGTTTATGGGAGATGTGAATATTGGCTGGCTGATCATCCCGTTGTTTGCATTTGCGGTGGTGGCTACTGGTAATGCGGTTAATATTTCTGATGGTATGGATGGGCTGGCTGGCGGTCTCTTGAGCGCTAGTTTCGGCGCGTTCGGGGTGATTGCCTTGTTGCAGCAGCAGGTACTGCTGGCAGGGTTTTGCTTTACGGTGGTCGGCGTGCTGCTGAGTTATTTGTGGTTTAATATTTATCCGGCGCGGTTTTTCATGGGCGATGTTGGCAGCTTTGCTTACGGTGCTAGTTTAGGGGTGGTGGCGATGCTGACGGATTCGCTGTTGCTGCTGCCGGTAATTGGGCTGTTGTTTGTAATTGAGGCGGGATCTAGTTTGATACAGATTGCCAGTAAAAAATTCTTTAAGCGCAAGATTTTCTTATCGGCGCCAATTCATCATCATTTGGAGGCTATTGGCTGGCCGGAAACCAAGGTGACGATGCGGTTTTGGGTAATTGGCTGCGTGATGGCGTTTATCGGCGTGATGCTGGCTTTAGCGGGGGGTCATATTGCGTAGTTTAGCCGTCCCTAAGCGCAATGCCAATAAAGTCGTGCCGGTTCGCCGCCATCGACCGACGTATCAGATTGCTCTGTATATGGGGCTGCTGTTAATGCTGGGGCTGGTGGTCATGTACGCGCTGGGGCCGCAGCGGGCAAATGTGCTAAATTATGCATACGGTACGCATTATGATAGTAACTTCTTTTTTAATAAGCAATTGGTTAGCGTTGTTATTGCCGTCGCGGCATTTGCGGTTTGCGCGCTGTTACCGCTAGCATGGGTTAATAAGTACGCGAAACAGATTTTTTTAACAGGGCTGGTTTTATGCGTGCTGCTGGTAATTATGGGCGCAGTTCTCCATCTGCCAATTGCCAAAGACACGAACGGGGCTTACCGTTGGTTTTATTTGGGGCAATTAGGCAGTCTTCAGCCGTCGGAGCTGCTAAAATACGGCGTGCTGGTGTTTCTGGCGGGGTTTTTAAGCAAACGTGTCAAGCAGGAGAAAATTAACGACATGCAGGAAACGCTTGTGCCGGTAGCGGTATTGGCAGGGATTTCATTAATCGTCGTGGTGTTCTTGCAAAAGGATTTGGGGACTGGTATGTCGCTGGTGGCGATTATCATGGCAATGCTGGTGGTGTCTGGGATGGATAGAAAGATTATCGCCAAGGTGCTGGGCGCGGTATTAATCCTTGGCGTGTTGATGATTGCTATGTCGCCGCACCGGATTGAGCGCGTAGTAACGTTCTTACAGGGCGACAGCCGCCGTTCAGCTAGCCAGGATGATGGCGATTATCATATTCAGCAGGCGCGGATTGCGATTGGTTCTGGCGGACTGCTGGGTCTGGGGATTGGCAAGAGCGTGCAGGCGACCGGCTATCTGCCCGAGGCGATTAACGACTCGATTTTTGCGGTGATGGGCGAGACGTTCGGCTTTCTCGGCTTGATGGCGATTTTAGCGCTTTTTACAGCGTTGTTATTGTCAATTTTGCGCGTGTCTGCCAGATTGCCGGACATGCGGCTGCGGCTGGCGGCGGCTGGAGTATTCGGCTGGGTAGCGTCGCATGTTATTATGAATATCGCTGCGATGACCGGCGTGGCGCCGCTGACGGGGATTCCGCTGCCGCTGTTGAGTTACGGCGGCACCAGCATGATGTTTATCGCCGCGGCGCTTGGATTAGTTTTTCAGATTTCTAGATACACGTCACATAAACCATTAGAGGAGGGAAGCGATGGCAAGAATCTTAGCGGTCGGCGGCGGTTCGGGCGGACACGTTACGCCAGTGGTAGCCGTATTTAGGGAGTTGAAAAAATCAGGCGATCATGAGCTGCGATTTTGGTGCGATCGGAAATTTGGCGCTCGCGCCCGCGGAATTTTTAGCAAATTTGACGAGACTATTCCGGTTGAGCTGATTGCTGCTGGAAAATTGCGGCGCTATCATGGTAAAAACATTAGTTTTCATCTTCGTCCGTCAATTTTACTGCCAAACATCCGCGATGCTTTTAAGGTGGTTATCGGGTTTTGCCAAAGCTTTATCAAGTTGTTGATTTGGCGGCCGGATGTGATTTTCATTAAGGGCGGTTATGTCTGCTTACCAGCTGGCTACGCGGCGCGGCTGCTTAAAATTCCGCTGGTGCTGCACGATTCCGATGCTCACCCGGGATTAACTAATCGGTTGTTAAGCCCGTTCGCTAAGGCGATTGGCACGGGCGCGCCGCTTAAATATTATAGTTATCCGCCGGAAAAAGCTAAGTATGTCGGTATTCCGGTTGCGGCGGAGTTCAAGCCGTATACGGACGAGGAGCGCCGCCAGTTAAAGTCTAAGCTGCAATTTGACCCGAATCGGCCGCTCGTGGTGATTACCGGCGGCGGTTTGGGCGCAGCCAGGATAAATGAGGCGGTGGTTGCGGTGCGGGAGGATTTGCTGGCTGAATCATCGGTGTTTTTAATTTCTGGCAATTTGCAATATGAACAATTGAAGGAAGCGGTCAGCGAATGCGACGGTTGGCGGCTGCAGGCTTTCGTCCATGACGGTATGGCGGAAGTTTTGGCGGCAGCTGATTTGGTGGTGACCAGGGCGGGTGCAACGACGCTGTTGGAGCTGGCGGCGCTGCACAAACCTACTATCATTATTCCAAACGGCCGGCTGACGGCTGGACATCAATTGAAGAATGCTAAGGTGTACCAAGAGGCGCTGGCGGCAGTGATTGTGACAGAGGACGAGCTGGATGACGACAGCCAGATTTTGGCGAAGAAAATTATCGGCTTGTTGCGGTCTCAGAAAATTCTGCAAGGTTTGGGCAATAATTTTGGTAAATTTGCCAAGCCGAACGCTGCACGCGATATGTCAAATATGATATTAACCACAATTCGCCGGCAGGGCAGGCGTAAATGAAATTTGGCTTTCTGAAAAAGAAAGAACCTAAGTTGACGCGCCGCGAGATTGCTGCGAGGCGCCAGGCTGAAATTTATGATGATATACCGGCGCAATCATACCGGCGCAACCGAACGCTGAACAGCCGCCAGACAGCTTCGCCGATGGAAACATCCGAGCGGCTGGAGGCGCACCGGCTGATTAAAAAGCGGCGCAAAGCCAGCCGGCGTTTTTTCGGCGCGGTATGCGGGCTTGCAGTTGTGTTATATTTGCTATCTCAGCTGACGATTAATATTTCAGTTCAAACTCCCGACCCGAAGAGCTCTGGTAACGCCGCCAAATATATTAAAATCCTTAACGACTATTATGCGTCGCGTCCAGCTGAAAGATTCCGATTTTTTTTGGATCATAATAGTTTGATAAACTTCTTTTTACAGCAAGCTCCGGAGGTAAAAACGATTCGAATCGAGGGCGAATCTTTGGCCTCATCATCAGTAAAATTACAATTTCGCCAGCCAGTTGCTCAGTGGTCGTCCGGTAGTAAAGTATATTTTGTCGATGAAAGCGGCGTGACGTTTGAGCAGAATTATTTTGACGCGCCGACGGTAGCTGTTAAAGATGAAAGCGGCATCCCTGCCAAAAGCGGCCAAGAGGTCATTAACCGGCAATTTTTAAGTTTTTTAGGCCAGGCGGTGTCCTTATTCACCCAAAATAACCTAAAAGTATCAGAGGCAACATTGCCAGCTGGCACGGTGCGCCAGGTTTGGTTTAAGGTTGATGGCAGGGATTATTATATACGAATGACGGTGGATAGGGCAGCTGAGCCGCAAGTCAAGCAGGCGATTATTACCATAAAGCATCTGGACGGGCAGGGGATAACGCCAGTATATATTGACGTCAGAGTAGATCAGCGGTCGTTTTATAGATAGCTAAATAGGCGATCGGGCAGTCTAATTAACAGGGGCGGGTATTGCTCTATTTAAGATATTAGTTCTCTTTTTGTTCTTTTTTTTGGGAGGCTGGGTAAAACACGAAAAATTATATATTATTATATCTAAATGCTAAAAAGTCAAATATTAGCTGGGCGGCGAATTAGGGGAGCGGGGGAATAAAATTAAGAAAAAGTCAAATGTGTGGATTGCTGGCTAGATTTGGCGGCGTGTGGAAAACTTGGCTTAAAAGCTTGTACGCGATAATGTTTACGTACGCAGTTTGGTTGTAAAAACACCAACAAAAAGCATGTGCCGGCGGCTTTAGGTATCGTTGGTTTGGATTAACGATTGTGGGTATGGCGTGGAATGAATTGGTTCGTCTTAATGTAAATGGAATACGTGCAAAAAGTTTAGGATAATCTTAAGTTTTAGTCTGGCAGTGCTAAGGTTGCCCTGCTAGTTTATTTTAGACATATTCTCATTCATCCGGTTGAACGTATTTATTAGTTCGTAAAAGGTACATTGTGCGACATTAAAACTATCTACGAAACATGATTACTCCATCGTCTTTTTTCAGGATAAATTTATGTAGTTTGTAAACTTTTGGAGATATCGGCGGCGATTAATTATGTTACCGCCCTGTTTGGGACTTGCTGGTGTATTATATGTTCTAAATCTATATTTGCCATGTTCCATGTTTTTATTGCTATTGGCTATTAATGGCTATTTGTGTTATTGATTATGATTTGAGCTTTGATCGCTAAAGATGGTATTTTATGAATCTATGAAATATTGGCAATTGTTAGATAATTATTTGTGGTACGACTTTAAGAAAACTGCGGATAATTAGTTCGCTTTTTGTTCTATGGTTTTTCGAGCGTTGATTCTTGAAAATACCCTGCTCCAGTAGCGCCTGTAAAATTGTCAGCGAGCTGCCTATCGACAATTTCAACTATATTGTTGGGCGCTGCTAAACCAGTGATTCGTCTGCTAGCTAGGACGGATCACTGGAAACCAAGTTACGTTTAATGTATTTTGTGATATATTTATAGGTGAGTTCCTGGTGGATTACTAATAGGACTTGTGCCTGTAGCAGATTCTAGATCGCTACTTGCCCGGGTAACGCCCCGCAAGTCGTCGTCCATCAGGGGCGTACCAAGCAATAACAGGATAAGTGAGCTCCCTGCTACGTTGAATTGACAGGAGATATCAGTGGTCAGAAAAAATCTTAAACAAACAGATCAGGAAAATAAGAGTAAGCCCGCTGTTAAAAAGCATAAGCGTGGCTGGCTTATCTTTGGCGGAGTTGTCGTTACCCTTACTGTTATAGGACATATCAGCAACGTAATGGAACAATCTCGCCTCGAGAAGGACAATGTTCCTATTATTATTTCCAATGTGGATGAAAACATTAAGCTTGATTACCACACCGACAAGCGCGAAATTTCTGCTAAAATATCAGGAGTCAGCTTGCTTGCCGAAGTAAAGGTAGCTAACGGTAAAACTAGCATACACGGGCATAAAAATTCAGCTGGCGACATTAAGTATGAGATCAAAGACATAAAAGAGGGCGACAGCGATATTTCTATATCCGTCGTCGATGGTAAACGCCACGGTGATAAAACTATCAGGTTTCACCGCCAAACGAAAGCTGATTATGACAAACAAGAACTAGAGAAAGCTCTCAAGCGCGCCGAGGAATCGGTTAAAAAAGCTGAGCAGAAATCGAACGATGAGAATATCTCCCGCGCCAAGTCGGATGTCAATAAATTACCAGAGGATAAACGCGGACAATTCTCTGAGCGTATTGCCAAATTAGAAAAAGCCAAGCAGGAAGAGAAAGAACGCGCTGAAAAAGCTAAAAAAGAAGCGGAAGAAAAGAAAAAGCAGGAGGAGGCAGCGGCTGCCGCAGCTAAAGCTCGACAGCAACAGCAGCAAACGCGACCGCAGCCTGCACCTCGCCAAGTTACCCCTACTCCTGCCGCCCCGCAACCAGCTCCAACAACTCCTCCGCGTCCACGTCCACGCCCAGCAACACCTGCACCCGCTCCCCCGGCAGAATTACATTTTAGTAGCTGCAAAGAAGCGCGTGCTGCTGGCTATAGCCATATGCGCCGCGGCGAACCGGGGTATTCGCCGCACCTTGACAGAGATAATGACGGGATAGCTTGCGATAAACATAGATAATGTACATTTTAGTACCAAAAATAACTAAGCCAGCTTTTAATCTGGCTTAGTTATTTGTATAGTTTTTATATTTTAACTTTAACTTTGACCAACAGAATAAACCTTGAATGTTGCGGTTTTTAGACTATCTACTTTACCAGCCTCTACATATTTAAATGCTTCGTAAGATCCAGACCCATTGCTTTTGAGGTCGTTAGCGTAAATCGTATCTTCTACAAGCCGTGTGCCGCTAGCGTCTAAAGCCTCTATCTTAACAGTATATGATTTTGTCTCGGTATTCTTATTTGTGACTTTAACATTCAATGAAGTTTTATTAATGCCATACTCATCAGCCGTCGCTGAGAATTTACCAATCTCGATGTTAACATCGTTTTTAAGTAGCTCGTCAGTCTTTTTGCCGCTTGATGTATCTACTGAATCTTGGATAGCCTTACCGGCATCGTTTATTGCTTTGCCGTACATTGCTTGACTTGCTAGTACGATGCCAACGCAGACTACACCTATAATCAAAACGGCGATTGACATTCCGCGGCCCGCGCCGTCGCGTTTTTTAGCGCCAACAATGCCAATTGTGCCAAAAATTATAGCGAGCACGCCAAGTATTGCGGCGAAGTTGTTAATAATCGGGACTGCTGATAGCACCAGCCCGATAATACCTATAACTAATCCTGCTGTGATTAGCCCAGATTTCTTTTGTTCGTTCCTACCCATATTCCCTCCAGAGTTTTTATTAATAAATATAGATTGTCCGCCGAGCTGTCATAAAAAAGGACAGCCATTGCTGGCTGTCTAGACCTGACAAGGGAACGCATGCGTCCACTTTATCGCACAATGGCTGCCCATTTGCAAAGTGAACCAGACCATACGGTCCCAGTCAGATCTAGACGTAATCTAGTATATCAATAAAGGATAAGGATTTGAATAGTTTTAATTGCAGATATTCCAGCGCCGCAGCGCAGAGAGTTATAGTTCCCTAACAATTTAGATATTGGTATAATAACGTTTTCATACATTCAATCCTAATCTAGGTTATAGTTCCCTAACAATTTAGATATTGGTATAATGAATCAATCTCTTCCTCGGTATAACCGATTGTTATAGTTCCCTAACAATTTAGATATTGGTATAATCGTGGTCGGCCGAGTGCTTGTCGATGTAGTGTTATAGTTCCCTAACAATTTAGATATTGGTATAATTATAAGAGTACAATCAATTAAACGAAAGGAGTTATAGTTCCCTAACAATTTAGATATTGGTATAATCCGATCTTCTCATGACCGACACTGGTGCGGAGTTATAGTTCCCTAACAATTTAGATATTGGTATAATAATGTGTTGTACGCTC
>CAURPQ010000002.1:0-111310 GCA_963527005.1 uncultured Candidatus Saccharibacteria bacterium | reverse complement strand
TAGCTGTTGTTACAAACCTAATTCTACGGAATGTTCTGGTTTAGGTTAAGGGATCAATAGAGTCCTATATTGTCTATTCTTACCGCTTGTGGTAAAATAATAGATATATTTATATAATAATATAGGAATCTAATGAAAATAAATAATCTTAATCGGTGTTCAAATAATAAACGGCGGCGCCATATTGTTATAATAGCTGCAGTTGTTTGCTTGTCTGCTATTTCTTATGGAGCGTATTGGTATTTTTACCAGCAAAATAAGAATGATAAGCCCGTGTTGACTTTACCAGATAGGCAAGTGGGAGAGACTGACTACTCGCATCCAACTAAGGATGAGCAAAATCCAACATCCGACAATGACGACAATAATCAAAAAAACCTCACACCTCAACAAAATGCACCCGCTACCTCACCTATCCCTGTTTCCATAACTCGAGTAGACAGATCCCCACTACAAGTTGGCGTTATAATCAATGAGCTTCTATCTAGTGGCACCTGTACGCTAAAGCTCTCTAAGCCTGGTTTGAGTGACATAACCCAAACAGTGGAAATCTTTAACGGACCAAGCTATACCACCTGTCGCGGCTTTTCTATTGATAACGTTCCCGGCGGCACATGGAAACTTACTATAATCATAAACTCTGAAAATAGATCCGGTAGCACTAGTCAGGAGATTACTGTATGATACATAAAACAACTATTTTATTTGCAGGTCTTGCTGCAGCTATTAGTTTATCTATAGCTATGGTCAATCCTGTTAATGCAAGTTCCTTCGATCCAGGGAATATTATTAGCGATTCTATTTTTACTAACAGCAGCACCATGACCGCTGATCAAATTCAGTATTTTATAGAAGTTAAGGGTAAATATTGTACTGACGGCGAAGCTCCATGTCTAAAAAATTATCGTGAAAATGGCAAAAGCGTAGGTACAATAATATATGAGGTATCCCAACAATATTTGATAAATCCCCAGGTTATCCTAGCGACCCTACAGAAAGAGGTTGGTCTGGTAACTATTAGCAATCCAGGTTCGTGGCGATATCGTACCGCTATGGGATATGGATGTCCTGATTCTACGCCAGGTGTCTGTAATTCACAGTATTTTGGATTTACAAATCAGGTTCGTTGGGCTGCTACTATGTTTAGAGCAATCATGAACAATTCTCCAACTTGGTTTACTCCTTATCACATAGGTGTTAATTCGATTTTATGGCACCCAAACCAAGCCTGCGGCATTAGTAATGTAAATATTGTCAACCGAGCAACTGTTGCATTATATAGTTATACGCCGTATCGACCAAATAACGCCGCCTTGGCAGCTGGGTTTGGTACTGGTGATGGTTGCAGTTCATACGGAAACCGTAATTTCTGGTTATATTTTAATACCTGGTTCGGTAGTTCAACAAGTTCTATATTAATCCAATCACCACAAAGCCCAGCCGTTTACTTACAGAGCGGTAGTATTAGATATGCTATACCATCTTGGGATATTATTAATGCCTATGGATTTGGAAGATTCGGAGTTACTCCAGTTTCAAATTCTTACATGAATTCCCTACAAGATGGTGGCATATTAAACACAGTTTTCTCTAATAAATCTGAGCCTGGCCCAATATATCTAGCAGACAACGGTTACCGTTTTGGGTTTTCATCTTACCAACAATGCGTTGACTGGGGTTTTCCTAGGTGTACCGATTCTTCATACACTAAGCCACTAGAACCCTCTGTATTTGACCGTATGTATCAGTATGGTGCAATATCACCACTAATGCTAAATGGTTCACACCTACATATAATGAAGGATGGAAAAAAACACACCCTATTATCACATGAAGCAAGGGTAGAAAAGGGCTATGCCAACATAAACTATACACCAATAACCAACCCAGCTAACCTAACTCAGCCATACGCCAAATCTATACCGCATAACAACAGTCTGGTATCATTTAGAGCAACTCCCGCTATTTATTTATATACCAATTCAAAATTTTATGCCCTTAGCTATGATGCCTTCCTCACTTTCTCATCAAAACTACCGACATTGGTAGATTCGTTCTCTGAATATAATAGCCAGTTGCCAGTAGAACAAGGCTTCATTCAGTCCAACGTTGCTTTGAGTGACGGCTCTCTCTATAGTTTTGTAAATGGCAAGAAAATTAACCTTACAAAGGTTAAACACCACTGGCCACAAGCAGCTATTGTAGATGACCTAAAGACAATTTTAGCACTGCGTAGCGATGATTATACAGCAGATGAAAATTCTACCTATCGCACGACAGCTGGCTCCATACTAAAGGTTGAAGATAAGCATTTTAGAGGCTTTTATAGCTTATATGACTATTTTGCCCTAGGAAATACCAGACCGATACCAATAAGTGAATTAGCTATCGCTAACCTTGCTAGCGGATCATCTGTTATGGCAAACGGGCAAGGTTCTGTTTATCAGCTCGCTAGCCCCGCCAATCAATCCCTCATACTAACCCCTTCAGTTGATGGATCGCCATGTCAATTATCATCACTTGACCAACTCGGCTCGTATCACCTTATTACTAATAGCGTACAGAGACTTGCGCCTTCCCAGCAGCCAGTTTCTACACTGACCAATACATCATACGACCAAGATGGAAATATTCATATAATCTACTCTGGCAGACACGCTATACTTAATGCTTCTGAATTAACTTCAGTGTGGGGCGTACACCAAAAAATACCAGCCTGCACATTTCATAAGTTACACCTAGCTAAAATTCCAGTAACCTCTTCCGTTCGTTTTATTAGAGATCCTGTAACGGGCGTAATCTACCATGGTGAAGGTGGTAAAAAACAACCAATATTCTCTTATGCCGCTTTTATAAGAATGGGTGGAAATACATCAAATACACTGGATGTTTCGAATGAATTTATCACAGCATCACCAACGGGTGTCGCAATTACTGAGTAGCTATTATTTTGTTTTTAGTTTATACTATATAGTATGAGTAGTGTTTTAGATTTGTCAGTTGTGATTGCTTTCCATAATCACGCCAAAATGACAATTGATTGCGTCTCCTCTCTACAAAAATATGGCCCAAATGTAAGAGAGATTTTACTTATAAGTAACAACTCTTCATCGGACGAACTACGTATAGTTGAAGAATATAGCAAGAGTCAGCCGAATATACGCGTTTTGACCTGGGATTATCCCTTTAACTACCAAAAAGAATACAACTGGGGTATATCACAGACTAGTGGAGAGTTTATTCTAATGCTAAATAATGACATTGAACTAACCGAAGGTTCTATAGGACTAATAGAGTCTATGTATAAAAAAGCATCTAAAAAGGAAGTTGGCATTGTTGGCTGCACACTATTATATGGTAATGAAAGAGATATTCAACATGCCGGTATTTTTCTTATGCCAGAAGGTATGGCAGACCATATGTATGTTCGCGAACGATATCAGACCGCACTCAAGCAAGTCGGCTCCGAAAAGTTCCCCTATGACATAACCAAAGATATGCCAATGACTGCCGTAACAGGTGCGGCACAGCTTGTGCGTAAATCTTCTTTCGAAAAAATCGGAGGATTTGATGAGAAATTTATCATTTGCGGTGGTGACGTAGACCTATGCATCAGAATGAATGAATCTGGTCTACAAACTTGGTTTGTTGGTGGAGGATACATGCTCCACAAAGAAAGTATCTCTCGTAAGTTTATACCGATACCAGCAGAAGACTTTTATAATAGTTATATAAGCTACATAAAGGGCTACGATCCTGAAATTGGCGATCCGTTTTTACCAGAAATTACTAAAAAAATTAAGATACATGGAGTTTAAATATGAGTGTCCTTCGTTTCTCTATACGCGCTGCACGTAAATCTGCCCATATTAGTGGAAAATTATTGCGTAAAAGCTTAAACTTTACTAATAAAGTAGAACACAAGGCTACCAACTTATTAGACGGTGTCGATTATAGTATGCAGATTAACGAAAAGGTTCCGCTTGAGAAAATTTATTACAACTCTATACCATATGTTCTACCGATTCATGCAGCCATGCCCGCTGTTGGATCAAAAGGGACTGTCACTCTTTTGATTCCATCTCTGGATGGTAATTCCTTTTTTGGTGGAACCGCGACTGCATTGGTTGTTGCTGCTAAACTAGCTTTATTAAAAAAATGTAAACTTCGTATTGTACAGACTCTCAAAACTGGCTATCCGGGCGATCTTGCAAAATTCTTTACTGGCGAAGGCATCACTATCTCTGATGACGCTATTCAAGTAATAAGTATTGCCGAGCGCAGTTATAACGTTTATGGCTATATTAGTACTCATCCAGATGATATTTTTATAGCTTCAGCCTGGTGGGACGCTTACAATTTATCACGTATGCCTCTAAAACGTAAGTTTATATACCTAGTACAAGATTTCGAACCGATATTCTATAACAACAGTGACCGATATGTCCTAGCCGAGGAAACATATAAAAATGATAAATTTATTCCCCTATGTAATACCAAGTTTATGGCTGATTTTATGTCAGATAGAAACTACCCTGCCTTCAAAAATTCCCTATTCTTTGAGCCGGCAGTATCTCGCAAAAAGTCTGGCACACTCTTATCGAAAAAGGCTAATGATAAAAAGACTTTATTCCTTTACGGTAGACCAAATGTTCACAGGAATATGTTTTTCACTGCGCTTCAGGCTATTGACTATGCCTTTAAGGCTGGTTTTATAAATCCTAATAACTGGGACTGTTGTATGGCTGGTCAGAATAACTTACCTGATATAGTTCTATCTTCTGGCGCAGTTATCAAGAACAAAGGTAAGATGTCTATGGAGGATTATATTGAGTTTAGTAAAACCGTAGATTTAGCTATATCACCTATGATGGCTCCTCATCCAAACTACCCAACGCTAGAATTTTCATCTATCGGCTCTATGGTTGTTACAACCAAATACGCCAACAAAGAAAGTCTTGATAAATACTCAAAAAATATTATAATGTCTGAATTAGATGTAGAGTCTATGGCAGGAGCTATAAACATTGCTGTAAGAAGAACTGAAGAAGATCGTCTCTCTAACCTTAATAATACAAATATATTAACCAGTTGGGACGAAAGCCTAGATGATTGTCTAAAAAGTATACTGGATCGTATTAATAAATCTGAAAACTATTAACGCCAAACCTATGGATGTGTGATTAATAAAAACTTTACCTCCACTCACCCATAGAGCGCATCGGACCATCCCTAAGTATATCTTTACCTTTAACTACGAAAGAATATGCTCGTGGTAGGTGCTTAAGTGTACTATCATCTTTGCTCCTGTGAATAGATATATAGACATCGTACTTACCAGGATTTAGGTCAGCTATAGGTTGTACAAATTCAATCTTTTTACCGTTCTGAATAAAATCATTAGGCATATCTCTCGAATTCCTATCTGAGAATATAATTCCATTAGCCGACAATGAAAAATTAGCAAACACCTGCTCTTCAATGCCGTTAACCACTACACCTAACTTTAGCTCTTCACCTTGGGAAAAACTCCTCTTTTTTGGCTCAACAATCTCAATTGAAACCTGGTTGGTGTCTACCTCCCTATCTTTTTGGCTTTGATTTGATTTATCTATGTTAACCTCTGTATATATATCAGCTATATCAATAGGTGAACCCTGGTGTTTTATCTTACCATCTTCTATATAGATAGCTCTAGAACAGAATCTACGCACCGCACCCATATCGTGAGTCACAAAAACAACTGTTTGTTTATTATGTTTAAGATCCTCAAAATAATCGAAACATTTCTGCTGAAATGCAGCGTCACCAACAGCTAAAACCTCATCTAAAACCAAAATATCAGCATTGGTTTGAATTGCCACCGAAAAAGCCAACCGCACCTGCATACCGCTAGAATAGTTCTTTAGCTTTTCTTCCATAAATTCATGTAGCTCAGCAAAATCAACTATTTCATTATAAATAGAATCAATTTCTGATCGACTAAAACCCAGTAGGGCACCGTTCAAATAGACGTTTTCACGACCCGATAACTCTGGATTAAAACCCACACCTAATTCAATAAACGGCACCAGCGAACCGTTAACCTTTACCGATCCGCTATTGGGAGTATAAATACCAGCAATGCTTTTAAGCAGGGTGCTTTTTCCCGAACCATTGCGCCCAACAATACCAAAAAATTCACCTTTTTTAATTTCTAAAGATATATCCTTAAGCGGTGTAAACTTGCGATAGCCTTTGTTTCTCTTGAATATACCAGTAACCCGACTCTTTAGGCGGTTGGTTGGCTCTAAGGGAATTTTAAAGGTTTTTGTCAGATTATTAACTTGAATAGCCACATCGTCACTACTCTTTTTCATCTAAATATCCTCCGCAAAAAACTTTGATTTCTTTGAGAAATACCACACACCAACTGCAGCCATCAGTAGAATAATAAATCCTGGAATCGCCAATCGCCAATCGTGCATCAAATCAGTCATTCTCACGATTGAGGCGTCTTGACTAATCATCGCATAGCGCGCATCCTGAATAATTTGCGCCACTGGATTGATAAACAAAATTTCAGCAGCTTTTTGACTACGCTCCATCACCATAGTTAACGGATAAATAATTGGTGTAGCATAAAATGCCGCTTGCAGAAAAATTTCCCAGATATAGCCGGTGTCGCGAAACTTAACATTGAGCGCCGACAGTAACATAGCGATACCTAGAGCAAAAACATATAGCTCCAAAACTAGCGGAATCATCCATAAAATATGCCAGGTGAAGTCCACACCGTTAATCAACGCAAACAACATAACCACCAGAAGATTAATTCCTAGATTAATCAACGACGAAATTGTACCAGAAATAACGATGATATATTTTGGAAAGTTCAATTTACGTATCAGGTCGCCACGATTGACTATTGAACCCAAGCCATTGCTGGTAGCCTCTGTAAAAAACGACCACAATACTACACCAAGCAGTAAGGTCACAGCAAAATGCGGCACGCCGCGATCCATTTGTAGAACATAGACAAAAACTACATACAAAATCGCAAACAAAAATAGAGGTTTCAAAACACTCCAAACATAGCCAAGTACCGAACCCTGATACCTTAGTTTAAAATCAGTTACTACTAGTTCCCGCAAAAGAATTCGATTCTTCCGATCCAACAGACCAACTCCTTTTTTCATGTACTATATTATAGAGTATAATTGATAATATGAACAGACTTGCTATCATAGTCCTAAATTGGAACGGCGCCGATGACGCGCTGAATTGTGTTGAATCGCTGCAACAGCAAACTCTACGACCAGAGATAATTATTGTTGATAATAACTCAAGTGATGATTCGGTTGAGCGGTTTGAAGACCACGTCAAATCTCAGAAGAAAGATGCGCCAATTTTAATTAAAAATAGCCAAAACCTTGGTTTTGCTGGCGGTATTAATACAGGCCTGGTTTACGCAAAAGAACATAATTTTGAATATATTGGCGTGCTTAATCCTGATGCCATTGCCGACAAAAAATGGTGCCGCGCCCTCGTCGATGAGCTTTCTGAAAACCTGGATTGCGGTATCGCAACCGGCATCATGCAGCGGCGCGACGGCAAAACGCTTGATACAACTGGCGACTTCTATACCACCTGGGGCTTGCCTGGTCCACGAAACCGCGACGAGCCTATTGAAAATGCGCCGAGTAAGCCTGGCGAGGTTTTTGGCGCGACTGGCGGCGGAGCGATTTATCGCGCGGCAATGTTTGACGATATCGATATGTTCGACGAGGACTTTTTCATGTATTACGAAGATGTCGACCTCAGTTTTCGCGCCCAGCTAGCCGGCTGGAAGGTCCGCTTTACGCCCAAAGCCATCACTTATCACAAGGTTGGCGCCAGCAGCAAAAAGGTTCCTGGCTTGGCTGTTTACAACACTTTCAAAAACCTGCCGTTAGTTTTCATTAAAAACGTTCCAGGGAAGTTATTTTGGTATATTGGCCTGCGCTTTTTCTTGACATATTGGCTAATTTTCGCCAGTGCCATCCGCCACGGTAACGGCTGGCCAGCTTTCAAAGGTATATTAGCCTCAATAATTCGTAATCCTACTGCCTACCATAAACGCTGGTCTATTCAAAAAAACCGCAAAGTCTCTGTCAACTACATCCGCGATATCATCCACGATGGGCCGTTACCCAATCAAACCGGACTGCTGAAATTTAAGCATTTTTTCAGGATAAAATAATACACTCAAAATCATGAAATTAATCACCCTCCTCATCCCTGTCTATAACGAAAAATCTGTTCTCCCGCAGCTTTTTAGCAGACTGGACGAGCTGGCAAAATCTACTCCCAATTACCAATTTGAATTTCTATTCATCAATGATGGCAGTGTCGATGAGTCCTTGTCTATTATTACCAATCAAGCTCAGAAAGATACGCGCATCAGCTACATCAACTTGTCGCGCAACTTCGGTAAAGAAATAGCGATGCTTGCCGGAATTGACCATGCCGAAGGCGACGCTGCCGTGATTATTGACGCTGATTTGCAAGATCCGCCAGAATTAATAAAAGAGATGATTGCCTACTGGGAAGATGGTTATGATGATGTTTATGCTCGCCGCAGCAGCCGGCAGGGCGAAACTTGGCTAAAGAAAAAGACTAGCCAGTGGTATTACAGAATCCTCCAAAAATCGACCAGCATTCCTATTCAGGTTGATACCGGCGATTTTCGCTTGCTGGATCGGCGCTGCATTGAGGCGCTGCGGCAATTTCGCGAATCCCAGCGCAACACCAAAGCGATTTTTAGCTGGATTGGCTACAGAAAAAAGGAGATTTTTTACGATCGCGACCCCAGACTGGCTGGCCAGACTAAATGGAATTATCGTAAATTGATCAACTTGGCCATTGATGGCATTACTAGTTTTACCACAGCGCCGCTGCGAATAGCTACTATTTTTGGGTTTATCATTTCCTTCGTCGCTTTCTGTTGGATTATCTATCTTTTAGTTCGCCCTTTGTTCGGAGTTCCGACTGGCGCCGGCTATTCTTCCTTAATGGCAGTTATTCTGTTCTTGGGTGGCGTTCAGTTATTATCATTAGGGATAATTGGCGAATATGTCGGCCGGATATTTATTGAAACTAAAAATCGACCGCTATATTTAATGGAGGAATATCATGCAGGAAATCGCAAAAAAGCACGCCGATAAACTACGTTTTACCATCGTCGGCAGTATTAATACGGTAATTGATTTCAGTATTCTCTTTACCTTAACTACACTCTTTAATGTCCCGAAAGAATTGGCTAATTTTATATCAACTTTTGTTGCCTTTTTGTTCTCTTTCTTTGCCAATAAAAAATACACTTTCAAATCAACATCTAAAAACCTAAAAAGACAATTCTTATTATTTACCACTGTTACTCTCTTTGGTCTGTGGGTCATTCAAACAATTATTATTACCGCCATCACGCCAGTATTCACAAATCTTGGCATAAACAAACCGGCAGCCCTGCTTATTAGCAAGTTAATCGCCACCGCCGCCAGCCTTATTTGGAATTACACCCTCTATTCCAGAGTAGTTTTCAAAAAACCTAAGAACTCTTCTGACTAATGATCAGCTGGCGATCTCGGCCTTCGCCCTCAGAGTGCGTCTCAATATCGCTATATTCGCTCGCCAAATGATGCACTGTCCAGCGATCAGCCGCATTCAAATTAACGATCTTCGACTCGCCAGTCCGGCGAACTTCCTCAATCCAACCGCGCGCCTTGTCAATAATTTTCTCGGCATGCTGTTTTTTATAATCAGCGATATCCAAATTCACCCGCGAAACTGGCGCGCTAGCATTATTCAGCGTAGCAGACAATAAATATTGGATACTGCGCAGCGTCTCGGCATTCCGCCCGATCAAAATGCTGCTTTTATCGCTATGCGGCACTGCCGCCACCACGATATCATCCTCAATATTTACATCCACATCCAGGTTCAAATCAAAGAATGTTAGCAAATCTTCCAGATATTGTTTCGCAAATTTGATCGTTTGAATTTTATCCATATTCCCCCTTAACCCTTAGCTTTTATTCGCGTTACCCGCGCCTCGGCGGCATTATCTGCACGCTTCTTAGCTTTTGTTTTCGAAGGTTTAGGTGCTTTTTCATTGGCTATATCTTCCATCTCGGAAGAGTCTTTTCGTAAAATAATAAGGTTTTGCAAATACCCCACCGCATTGGCAGTCGTCATATACATCGCCAGCGCTCCCGGCAGATAAATAATTATCAGAAACACCATAACCGGCATAAACTTCATCATTTTCCTGGAAACAACTGCGTTAACTTCCGACTGGTCGGCTTCCTTGCCGCTGCCAGCTTCGCTTAGTATGTCGCGCAGGCGCCGCTTACTATCAGAACTAGGCGACAACTGCTTTGCTGTCAAATATTGCAAAACAGCCGCTAAAACCGCTAAAACCAGCAAGCCGACTACTACGCCGCTTTTCGATATTGCATGCTGCGTCAGGTCAAAAATCCCTAAAAAGTTTTGATTAAACTGATCCGGATTGTTTACCAAATTATTTGCTACCGGCAAGTTTTTCACGGCGCCGTAGACATATTTACCCAAATCCGCCCGGTTTGATGCAAAAATCTGCACCACCCGGTACATAGCGATTAAAATCGGAAACTGAATTAATAGTATGCCAATCGGACCGAAAACGCTAATATTGTGCTTTTTATACAGCTCCATCATCGCCAAATTACGCATCTGCGGATTTTTTGCATATTGCTTATTGATTTTTGCCAGCTCCGGCTGCATTTTGCGCATCGCTTTAGTATGGTGCAGCTGCTTTTTCACTAGCGGCCACAACAATAAGCGCACCAAGATTGTGAAAATAATAATACTGACGCCAAAATCCGGAATCAAACTATAAATCAACATCAACAGATTAAAAATCGGCTGAACAATTACTGTATCAAAAAAACTCATACGCTATATTATAACAAAATTACTGTTATTTATACAGTTTAGCTTGAAAAAAGAGGTTTTTGATAGCTGTTTGCAGCTCAGCGTGCGTCATAGCCAGCACTTCTGCCGAAAAAACAATGACCGCTATATCCTGGCTATTTTTTAAGTTTGGCAGCTCGCGGCGAATAATTTCATATATACGGCGGCGCACCCGGTTTCGGCGAACCGCAGATTTTAAGACTTTCTTACTAATCACCACCGCAAACCTGCTGTTTTTACGGTACGGATTTTGAATATATTTCAGCGCCGCCAGCGAAGAGCGCGCCGTCTGGCCGTTTTTATAAACAAAGCGCAGACTGCCATGCCCGTGAAATCGGTTAGCTTGTTGCAACATATTTTATAATTATATCAAAAAGTCCCGCTGCTATCGACGGAACTTTTGATAAATATTTGCTTAAATAGCAATCTTTGCGCGGCCTTTCAGGCGGCGGCGTTTTAGCACCACGCGGCCAGCTTTGGTAGAAACCCGCGCCCTAAAACCGTGCGTCTTAGCACGATGACGAGTGTGTGGTTGAAATGTTCGCTTTGGCATATCGTTATATAGTGTACATTTTTTTGACTTTTTTTGCAAGCAGCGAAGCTTTTTCCACCGTTTGTCATTACTTTTCCACAATTTTACAGAGGTAGTTCGCCGCTGTGGAAAACGCTACCCCTGTTTGATAAGATCCTTCAAGCGACACGTCTTATGCTTGTGGAAAACTCTAATCTTTTGCTATAGTAGTATTAAGATTATTAAAGAAATAAGGGGTAAATTAGTGAACGATCGCGCAGTGTGGCAGGGCGTTTTGGGTGAAATTGAGGTTACTGTATCATCGTCGTCTTTTACTGCTTGGTTTAAAAATACCAAGCTGGAGATTATATCCGACAAAGAAGTTGTGGTGGTCGCGCCAAATATTTTCGTCAGAGCCCAGCTTGAAAAGAGATTTCACCCGCAAATCATGGAAGCCCTATCTCATAACGGCATCAATTCGCCAGCAATTACCTACAGTGTCAAATCCGGCGCCAGAAAACCGCGGATTAATCGTGAAATCACCCGGGAAGAGCAATCGAAATCTAATGCAATAGATTCGCTCATTATCCCGTCTAAAAAATCAAATTCCAGCAACCTTAACCCGCGCTATACCTTTGAAAACTTTATTGTTGGCTCCAGCAATGACCTAGCTTATGCCGCTTGCCAGGCAGTCGCTTCACACCCCGGCGCTAAGTACAACCCACTCTATTTGTACGGCGGTGCCGGCCTCGGTAAAACCCACCTAATGCAAGCTGTTGGCAACGCCATTGTTAAAAAACAGCCGTCGGCGCGCGTGTTGTATATTACTACAGAAACATTCGTCAATGAATTTCTTGACTCAATTCGCTTTAAGAAAAAAGGCTTTTCCGATAAATATCGCAACGTCGATGTACTTATCGTCGACGATATGCAGTTTATTGCCGGCAAGGAGAAAACCCAGGACGAATTCTTTCATACATTCAATGACCTTCACCAGAATAACAAGCAAATTATCATTAGCTCCGACAAGCCGCCAAAAAGTATCCCCACCCTGACTGACCGCTTGCGCAGCCGATTTGAATGGGGTATGGCAATTGATATTCAAATGCCCGACTTTGAGACTCGCTGTGCTATCGTCAAGGCTAAAGCCGCTTTAAGCAGCTTCGAATTGGATTCCGACGTAGTTGAGTATTTGGCAACCAATTTCAAGACTAACATTCGTGAGCTGGAAGGCGCCCTGAACCGGCTACTGGCCTACGCGGAAATGCAGGACTTCACGCCCGACATCATGGCCGCTGAAGGGATTTTAGGCGACATGAAGCGAACTCGCCCGCAGCACATCACCGCCAAGCAAATTATCGATAAAACCGCCCGTTACTATAATATTGAAGTTAAAGATATGTGTTCAGCTCGGCGCGATAAATTCGTCGCAATGCCGCGGCAAATTGCCATGTATCTGCTGCGCAGCGAACTTAAAATGAGCTTTCCGAAAATTGCCCAGGAATTAGGGCGCAAAGATCACACCACCGCCATGCATTCGGTAAATAAAGTTACTAAAGAAAGTACGGTTAATATCAATATCCGCGAACAAATAAACGACATCCGGGATAAATTATATGTTCATTAGTAGTGGAAAACCTGCGAACAACCTGCGAATTGGCAGCGAGTTAATAAACAGCATAACTGTGTATAATATTTGGCGTCTTTTCAAACAGTGGAACACTCCATCAATATCCACTATAAAACCAACACTTCATACACAGGGTTTTCCACCGCTAGATTTGTCAAATCACCTCTGTTTGAATATATTTTTTACTCAGTTTCCACAGTGCCTATTATTACCACTACGAATTAATAAGAAAGGATTATAATAAGTAATATGAAAGTATCAATCGCCCAAGAAAAATTAGCCAAAGCACTTAATCTCATTAAGGATGTTGCTTCCAGTAGAAATGAGCTAGCTATTTTAAATAATATTCTATTACGGACTGACGGCGGTAGATTGTTAATTGCCGGTACTAATCTGGAGATTGCCTCCACTCAATATGTCGGCGCTAAAATTGACCAGCCGGGATCAATTACTATTCCCGCTCGCTTGGTATCTGAATTTATTACCAATTTACCAAGCGGTACAGTCGAGCTCGAGGCTAAAGACAGCCGATTAAATATCACTTCCGGCAAGTTCTCGTCGGTGATTAACGGCGTTATTGCCGACGAGTATCCTGAACTGCCGACTGTCGATGAAGCTGCTGCGATTCGCTATGAAATTACTGCCGGAGACTTAAAAAAAGCTATTAATCAGACAAAGATTGCGGTCAGTAGCGATACAACGCGCGCGGTGCTGACGGGTATTTATTGGCAAACGCACGAAGGTTATTTATATTTGGCAGCGACTGACGGCTATCGACTGGCAGAGAAAAAAATGATGAAATCGGATAGCGAGCTGGCGGCAATCATTCCGGCATCGACGTTGGCTGAGGTTAGTAAAAGCGCTGATGACGAGGAGCAATTGACGATTTTATTCGACGACACGCAAGTTTGCTTCCGGACTGATAACATGGAAATAGTCAGCCGCTTGATTGACGGCAAGTTTCCTGATTATAAACAACTTATTCCGGCAACTTCGGATATTGAAATAAAGATTAAAAAAGCAGATTTTAGCAGAATCACTAAAATTGCGGCGTTATTTGCCCGCGAGTCTGGCGGCGGCATTACCTTAACGGCATCTAAAGATAAATCTTTATTGTCGATTCATTCAATTGCTTCCGAGCTGGGGGAAAATACCTCAGAAGCAGCCGCAGAAATATCTGCCGACGGCCAAATTACGCTGAATTCGCGGTATTTAACCGAAGTTTTAAATGTGATTGACGATGACGATATCGTGTTTTCTTTCAACGGTAAACTGTCGCCATGCGTTATCCGCGAGCAAGTTAAAAACCCTGATTATACGCATATTATTATGCCGCTGAAGAGTTAGTTATTTAGAAATAAGTTAGCTTATTGGCGTCTTCTAAGACATTCTCGGGTATGTTTGATGTGTTATGGATAGTGTTAACTATCTGCGGTCGATTTTTAATGTTCCAAGAATTACCATTCTTTTTCAGGATCACGATATAAGAATCGCCAGAATTCTTTGCTTGTGCTTTTTCTTGGTATGCTGCGGCGTACCATTCGGCGTTTTTTCCAGACAGCGTTTCCTGTCGGAAGATATAGCCAGTTTTTAATGTTGGATACTTGGCGAATAGCACTGACTCAATATTTTTCCTATATTTATTTACTTCTGATGTTATGAATGCTTGGCTATATTCGGTTCTTATATTAACGGTAGTATCTTTATCTTTTACAGTAAAGTTGGTGGTGTTTTCTTTTATAACATTATTTTTAGAGAAGGTTTTTATAGTATAGTTACCGTCAGCTAACCGTAACGTCGACGAATTATTTATGTCGGCTACCTTATCGATTGATTTACCAGATCGCCTGCTTATCGTTGCTGATAGATTGTCTCTATCAAAGTTGATACTTACCTGGCGAGAAGGTTTTATGAATAAGTAAGCAGCCAGCAGGATAATAAACAGCGATGCGCCAGCGGTAATTAATAATATACGTTTTCTATCCATAAATAAACCTACTCCGTGAATGGATTTGCATAATCCCTAAAATTAATATTAAGTTTTGACGGGTCGAATCCGGCTCGCTTGATTTCATTGACAGCGGCGTTTTTATAACCTTTGGGGGCGTCTATCTCTACGATGATGCCGTTTTCTTTGCTACTATCTGCTCTGTAACCGATAGAATAAATGAAATTTTTAATTGGCAGTTTTTTAATGACAGGATTAGCCTCCGCAAGCTTTGTTTGTTCTTTTTCCAGTGCTTCGGTGGTAATTTTATCTATTTTGGGGGCGTTGGTTGATTTTTCCGATTTAGATACTTTTCCTGTCGGTGTCAAAGCAAAAACAACTCGTACAGGTTTGTCTTTAATGGTCGTCTGAATGGTATTTTCTCTGAACCCATCCCTGGTCGCTTTGAAGGAATATTCTCCAGGTTTTAAGTATACTGTCCTTGATCCAGTTATTTTTTGATTATTAAACTCAATTTGCGTTTCGTCTGGGGAAACTACAAACGATACAGCGGTTTTACCTGTGCGTCCGATAACAGTGCTAATAATAAGAAGTAACATTGCTGCACATAATATCGACAGCGCTAGTATAATGTACTTTTTTTGGCTTTCTGTTATTTCCATAGTGTCTCCTATTTCTTTCTAAACCATGTTACGCTTTCGGATACAAGACTCTCCATACCCGCTTTTGGTGCGGTTTCACATTGAGACGCTGACGCTATCTCAGTTGCAAATCCATCAATATGACCTACATATACGAAGGTGTGACCGGGGCTATGGGCAACGTCGCCGGGTTTTAAGTCGTTGACATTAATTGAACCTCCAGTGCCGAGATTTTGCCAATTAGCTTCTGCCCAAGCTCTCTGTGTAGATGTAGCACCTGCTCCTTCGGATTGTTTTCCGTTATGGTTATATCTAGGTTCAAACCCGCTGTCATGAAGGATGGTTGTGACGAAGCCGCCGCAGTCAACACCGCCGCCGAAACAGCTATCTCCAACATAACGACCTTCGCTTTTTGCTTTCGTTATGGCTTCAGCATACTCTGGTTTTTTATCGGTACGTTTTGGTGTTTCTGGCCAAGCATATTTCAAGACGTACTCAGAAAAGCTTCCATCTGCCGAAGAACTAGAGGCACATTCACCTGATTCGCCGTCTCCGATTCCCTTTAATGAATCTTTTAGAAATTGAATATAAAGCTCTTTACCTTTCGTTTCGTTTATATGGTAGCCATCTTCTTTGTAGAAATCCCGGTCGCCTACTCCGTCAGCTTTAGCCTTTTTTTCAACTTCAGCTTTCCAGTCTAATACTTTCACGTTAGTGCGCCCGTTTGCTGCTTCTTTTATGTTTTTATTGACTAATTCAAAGTCAACACTGCCGCCTTTACCGAAGTTGTTCACCAAGTAGACTTTTTTATCTTTCAGCTTATCGAGCATTGTTTTAGCTTGGTCGACCGGGAAATTGTCGTTAGTACCTATGTTAATAACCACTGTGTCGTTGATGGTGATTCCTGAATCTATCTTTTCGTTTAACCAAGATATGCCCTTACCGACTTCTGCTTCCACATTTGATCCTGAGAAATTGGACGTTAGGTCAGACTTCATACCGACGGTTATTGAGTCGCCTAAAAATGTAATCTTTGAGCTTGAAGCTGAAGAAGTTGATGAAGAGGAGGACGAAGATCCCGAAGAACTTTTAAATTTGTCATATATTGCTTGTGCAAAACCGCCGCGGACGCTCATCACCCTGGATGGCGGGTCGGAGGAAATTTCAAAGTTGTTATGCCAAAAAACTGTGGCATTCTCGAGGGTCGTTTGCTCTTTTAATCTCTCCCATTCGTTTGATCCGCTTCCAGAGAAGCCTGCGGCGGTGACTGGTCGGCTGGTGCTTTCCTGGACAAGATATTCCAATTCAAATTTTAATAACTTATCGTTGTCTTCAATCGGAATAGAACTTAAGGTGCCGTTTTCGTCAGCAGGACCGCCATATTCTTGGCTGTGGTATTTTTTTAATTCTTCTGGTAATTTGCTGACAATAGCAGTTCTTCGTCCAAATGTCCATTGCGCTAGACCCCAGCCGCCACTCGACCAACCCTGGCTTGCTTCGTGTCTTGTTGGGCTAAATCCAGACTCTGCTTGCATGTTGCCCATCACGCCGGCTGCTTGTTCTGCGCTGAGTCCCGACCCTCGTAAAAAATTCCAAATCTTCTCTTGGTTGCTGTTTCCTGAAATATCGCCAGTAGAACCTGATTTTTTACAAGGGTCTTTATCGCCTTCTCTGAACCAGCGTATATCCTGTTCTTCGTATATAGCTTCTAGCGCCTCCTTGCTGCGTGGTGCAGCCAAAATCATCGGCTGAAGAGTCATAGTCGTCGCCATAAAAATACAGATTCCTAGACAAAATTTTTTATACATCGCCTTTTTTCTCTGCATAAGCCTTAATTATTTCTTCTGGAACGCCGCTGCTTTGCAGATAGGAAGATTGATAGCTGCTTAAGACTCCGGAGATTAACTTCGAACCTTGAAATATAACATATTCGGTGTATGATCTATTTTCTACATTATTATATATTTCAACCGCAGCAACGCTATAGTCGCCCGTTTTTTTAAGAACAGTGTACGATGTTACTTCGTTGTTTCTGTATCTATCGGGATTTGATTTTATTAATTCGGATACGTATTCAGCGTTTGATCTATCTGCGCTGTCGGTAGTATTAACACTAATTTTACTTGTGGTAGATTTTTTTAGACTTTTGCCTGAGGATAAGACAGTAGTGAATTTATCGTCTGGAGGATTTTGCATTACTACATATAGAATAGTTAATAAAACGAAGGATAGTGTAAACAAAGTTAGTATCTGATGACGCTTGATAAAAGCTGTTATTCTTTCCATAGTTTCCATAGTTAAAATCCAGACGTTGAGAAGTGCCATGCCTCCGAATCAAGTTTATAAAATCCATATGTCTTAGCGTTTGCCATCAGCCAGTCATATCCAGCGTTTGATCCGGCTGGACAGGTAGAGTTTGGATAACAGATAGTTTGTCCGTTTAATCCCCAGTCGACAGCAAGACCTCGTTCGTGTTGAGAGGTTCCAGGTTTTGCTGTAGCTACGCTACACGTTCCTCCCGGACAGTTTTGCTCATATAAAGCTGCTTGATCAGCTGATGAGCGGAAGTCGCTTTCAGGGGTGATGTTTACTCCAGCGGCATGGGCAGCCTCCATCATTTGCTTTATCTTTTCTGCTATCAAAGAGTTGACTTTTGCTGTAGAATTACCCACAGTAACTAGGCATATTCTAATCTTTGAAGTGCCACCATCTACTGTTGCGTCAAAAGTACCACCATCAGTTGATCCAGCGCTACACTGTACGCCAGTGTAATCAGTATTAGGCTTGATAGTCCATCCAGATCCGGTACTTTGTACATTTTCTGGCGTACCGACCGCGGGAGCGGTTGTAGAGGAGGACTCACTCGGTTCTTCTGCTGGTTCTTCCGATCCGTCATCTTCATCCTCGCCGTTCATCGATTGAGCAACCTGGAAGTCAAGCAACAACACTGACATCGCCGCTAGTTTTTTGTTACTTATGGTGTTAGCGGTAGCCTCTCCCACTCCTTCTTTTTCTGCCGTATAACTGACATCATTACCGTTTTCATCCTTCAAGCCAGTAGATACCGAAGTCGTACCCTTTTCTAGAGACCTTGACGACGCAGTGTCTGGTACTGTGCAACTGTTCATATTAGTCCAGTAATCGCCCTCTTTGGCGTCGCTGCATGATTCAATAAATTCCGTTAGCGGTGTACCCTCCTTTATGTACCCGCTGTTTTTCATATCCTCTATTGTGGCGTTTTCTGGTATATCTTTACTGTCGTCAATCCAGCCCTCGTCTTCAGCAATTGAGATAGCCTCCTCGGTTGACATACTAGCCTGACCTTTTGTAATACCGGTGCACGGCAGTCCGGCTATATTTACTGCCGGTGTGCCCTCTTCGCTGTCTTGTTGGAATTCTTTGCCGTAGTCGCAGTAGCTTCCTGAATATATAGCGCTTTTAGCGTGAGCAGTTGACGAGAATGATAGGGCGAATGAAGGTAGTCTTAAGATATTGGATAACGTAGAGACAAACGACCCGTCGGACGTTCCGCTCGCCAGCATCATGTTGCCCATGTTATGAACGATGCTGCCCATAAAAGTATATTTGCTGGAAGTATCAAACGGACTCAGTGATGCTATATCCATTCTTTTTTGGAATTCTTCATTGGCTAGCTGGATCTCACCAAACTCGGCTAGCTGGCTGGTTTTTAGGGTCGGTAACATTTGCGCCATACTTCCGGATGAGAAGAATGCCGCTAAACCGACACCTAGTGCATCACCTAGATCTTTGAACCTTGCTTTTGGCAGCATGTCGTTTTCAGCCAAATCTTTAAACACTGGTCCAAGCATTCCCGAAACAAGTCCGCTCACCCAATTGCCGATCTGGTCTTTTATAACCTCCTTGCCTATCCAAGTAATAAGAGAAGATAATCCGCCCGTCCAAGCCGCCGCCGCCGCCTCAGCACCCATAGAGGCGTACATAGCCAGAGGGCCTAATACGACATTACAGAAAGGCTCAAGCTTATCTCCGACTGATTTAGCGCCCTGAACGATTGGGTTGGTAATCATTTTATAGCCTGGAGCAAAATCGGAGATTACTTGTTTATTCTTAATTACCCCAAGAGACGCCATCAGTATCGGTGAATCTACGGCTGAACCTTCGGTGTTCTTAGATCCTTCAACCGTACCTCTTTCGGTTAGTACTGTGCCGACGGTATCCATTTCCTCGGCAGTAAAACCACTGCCGAATCCGGCTGCTTTGGCTTTTGATGACGGCGTTAGTATAGTGTCAAAGGCGACGCCTACGATAGGAAGAAGCTGTATGGCGGTTACCGCAGTGGCGACCATGCTTGGTATCTTGACCCCCACACAGGTAGCAGTTGCTAAAAGATAAAGAAAGCCACCTACTTTAGCCTTGGTCATGTTCTTGTTTACTTTTCCCGTAAGCTTTGTTCCCGCTTCGCCTGAATTAAACTTTGGAAATTTCTCTTTAAACTTATTAAATCGCTCGCTTATTTTTAATTTTTTGTCTATTTTATGGGCAAGACCGCCGTTTCTTTTTAATTCAAATTTACTAAGGAAGCTTTTTTTAATATGTTTTCCTACCCAGGCTTTAACGCGCATCTTAAATGCGCCGTATCTGCCAAATACTTTATTGGCTTGTTTTTCGTTACCTTTCTGCAATAGATGATCAACTAGTTCATCTTTTTTTAACGTTTTGCCATCAACATCATACTTAGCTGGCTGATTATCTGGATAACCTTTCTTGCCAATATCGAATTTACTACCATCTTCGTTGAGAGGGACGATTCCTTTTTTAGATAATTTTGACAAACCCTTATTGGACATCTTGCCCATTTTAGTGCCAAGCTTACTTTTATAGCCTCGATCCTTTAACATATGCTTAAGGGTTTTCATAAATCGGGTTTCCTTGGCTACTGAGGCAGAATCGTTTTGATCAACCGAGTTCGCCTCCAGATTAAATAATAGCAGCATCGGTCCCGCCATTGATCCGCCAATGAACGCCCCGCCGCCGATAAGTGCGGTTATTACCCCTGCTGGTCCGCCCTTTTTTAATAAGCCCTTTAATGTTAACGGCTGTTTTCTGCCAGAACCTTTGTTGGCTGCTGGCTGGTAGAGTCCATTTCCTTGCGGTACGGAAGATTCTTGCCTGTCGGCGGCTTCGCTGGCGGCGTCAATTCGGCGTCCGTCTATATCAGATTCAGAATCGCCAAACTGAGATTCCAGACCGGCAATAGCGGCGTTTTCGCGGTCGCTTAACTCTGACTCGCCGAAATCGGCCTGGGCTTGATCAAACTTAGCTTGCTCAGCAGGACTAAGTCTCTCGTCGGCTCTATCGTCCGTGGTATAGTCAATCCTTGGCGGTCTCGTTTTTGTTGCCATATATCCTCAATTATACTACACGTCTCCGTACCCGCCGACCGGAGTTTCTGACGGCCGTTTTTGCTTGGCTACTGGGCTGGTGTTTATTAGGTTATATTCAGTATCGCTGGCTTGAATTTGGATATGGACGTGGTTTTGTCCGGCGAAGAATAGGCCTTGTCCGACTGGGAAGTTAGATAAGCGTTTTTGTTCTTCTTCGGTCAATTTGAATACTTGCGACAAGACGTCGACGGCACTGGTGGATTGTTTAAGAAGCAGCTGAATTGACGAGTTGGAAACGATTGCCCGTCCCATCTTGCTGCCGACGAAGTCTTCCACGTCCTGGGTAATGGTGGTTAATCCTAACTGGTATTTGCGGGCGCGCTTTGCTAAAGAAAATAAGAAGCTGGCCGAATCATCGTAGCGCATTAGCTGCCAGGCCTCGTCGACGATCAGCATACGCCGTTTTTGGTCGGTACGGGTAATATTCCAGATGTGATTTAGCACTATATACATGGCAATTGGCCGCAGCTCGTCCTCTAAGTCGCGGATATTAAATACTACCATCCGGTTGTTAATGTCAATGTTCGACTGCTGCGAGAAAATGCCGGCAAATGTACCAGCGGTAAATTTGCGCAGCCGCTGCGCCAACGCCGGACCAGTACCGCCCATGTGTAGTAGAGTATCGTATAAATCGGAAATTGTCGGCGGTAGCGAATGATGAGTTAACGGGTCGGAGGTGATACCAACGCGGGCGTAGGTGTCAATCAAGGCTTGGTCGATATCGGCTTCTTCTGCCGGCGATAGTCCGGATGTAATTTGTCCGTCGGATTGGAGACCGCCCAACATTTGCCGCAATAGACCATGCAGTGTTACCAGGTTGGCCCGCAGGGCATCATCCGCCTCGTCGGTGTCGATTACCTTTGGTAAATCAAATGGATTAACACGCGTGTCGCTGCTCAGGCTCAAGCGGATATAGCTGCCGCCCACTGCATCGCATAGTTTCTGGTATTCGTTTTCCGGGTCGATAATCACGATGTCCGAGCCGATCATCATACTGCGCAGCGCTTCCAATTTGACAGTAAACGACTTGCCGGCACCAGATTTAGCGAACACCACCATATTGGCATTTTCCAAGGAAAAACGGTCGAAAATCACCAGGCCGTTATTATGCATATTAATGCCGTACAGCACTCCTTTACCGTCGGTTAGATCGGCTGATGTGAACGGGAAGCTGGTAGAAATAGCGCTGGTGTTCATATTGCGGCGAACCTGCAATTCGTCGGTCAATTGCGGAATAGTACTATTTAATCCCTGCTCCTGTTGACTGGAAGCGACTTTTGAAAACACCAGCTGCTGACCGAAAATTGTCTCAATTTTATGCTGCACGAAATTTAATTCATCCATACTGTCGGTGTAAATTGTTATATATAATCCGTAGCGGAAAAACTTTTCAGCACCAATCTGCAATTGGTCGCGCAACTCCTCGGCGTCCTGCAAAGCCGCCTCTAATGCCGGGTCGCGCACTTTGCCTTTTTCCGTATTAATATTCATGGTAGCTTCCAGCTGCGTCACTTTTTTACGCAGATTATTAAGCACCACCTGAGTATCGACTGGATAAATAAACATGCTAATGTCCAGAACTTCGTCGATGTTAATCACCGAACTGAGCCAGCCAGTGTAAATTTGCCGCGGATAACCGTAAACATACATGGTGCGGCCGTATTTTGCACCCAAACGGAAATGGTCAGCGTGGAGTTCCAAGCTGCTGGGTGCGATAAAATCGCGCATCGTTCTGACGCCTGTCAGAAAAGCTTGTTCGACTTCGGCTTGTTCGCGCGCCCGCTGCTGCGCTGCGATATCGATAACATCTTTCTTCTTTGCCATTACAATAATCCCCCTCCTGTTGGCGGCTGGCCTTGTCCTTTGGTGATGTAAGTAGTTGTCAGCTCGCTCGGGTCAATAGCTGTTAGCGATTCTCTGGATGATGTATCGGGGTTATAAGACACGTAAAGCAATTCGCCTAATTCTCTAGTGTTCAATTGGCGGCTTTTAACACCCATCTGGAACATACCGCTCATCACTGAATCAAGGCGGTTTTTAATCTCATCCTTCGCTTTCGCATAGGTTACTTGATCAATTTTTGTTACAGAAGCTTCTTTTTTGCCGCTGAAAAAGCTGTTGAACAAACCCTTGGCTTGTTGTTTAGTCACACTCTCGTCGCCTTTTTGGTAATAAGGCACCACCACGTAAAAACTCTTATCCATAATGTTGGCCTCTTGGGCTAACACGTCAATGAAATCCATATAATCGTCCATCAGCACGTTTAAAAGCATATTATCTTGGTTGCGGCGAATTTCTGCCAGCCGGTCAAGGTATGGTCCTATATCCACCCGCCGCGAGCGAATTAAAATCTGTACAGGAAAATAAAGCGAATTAAGGAAGTTTTGGTAGCTAAACTCAACGCCTTCCCGCTCCCTTGCACTCATTAAGTCAAAGTTAATCGATTGGCATTCAACCACCGCTCGAAAACTGCCGTCGCTCATAATAATCATGTTCTCGCGCATCTCTGAGAATAACAACGTGTTTTGGGTGCTGATCGCGGCGTTTTTCTTCTTGTCTTTTGGTGTTTGCGACTTAGGCGTTTGGTTTGCTGGTTGCTGCCCGGAACCGATTGACTGCTGCTGTGGAACACTACCATCAGAAATAGCCGTCGCATTGGCTTGCTGCGGTACTGGCGGTTGATACGGTTGCTGGTTTTGTAATTCTGGCTGCATAATTCCCACCTTAATGTAGCGAAATCACCACTTCATCTTCCATTTTTTTTGCTTTTTTCTCTCTTTGCTCAATTTCGTTTGCTACGCGCTGGATCGTCTGAATAGAGAAGTCTCTGTGGTTATTTGCCAGGTCTATTATAGCAGGCGAGACGCTATCAAGGCTAGTCTGCGGCGGTGCTGTCGGGGCTGAGGCTTCTGCTGTTGGCTGCACTGGTATCTCATCCAACGGTATAAGCGTTGATTGACGCATAGTTGGATATGGCCCTGCTTTCATACTGGATGCTATTGATTGTTCTATATCAGATTGTTGATCTACTGACGCGCTGTCGTCTAAAACTGATGTTTGATCGGATTGCGTATTGCTTGCACTGCTATTTGAACCTGGTGATTGATTGGACTGGGAGTTGTCTGTGGACGACACACTTTGAGGATCGTCAGGTGCTATTTGCTGAGCTGCCGACATCGTTTGGATCATCGCCTGCCGCCGCCGAGCATCTGATTGATTAATTAGATTGGTAATGTTCTGCGCAGTTGCCCCAGCCTCATCTAAGGGGTCGAATGCAGCCTGCGCCTCATTATATAAATCGGCTTGCATCGGACTGTCCGGGTCGTTAACGCCGCGAATTGACCAGCCGCGGCTGTCTACCAAATTTGCCAAATACGACAACCGCCGCTGCACTTCTTCTTGATCATAACTATTTCTGCGGGTTGTTTCTTCGGTTTTTGGCGCAGTAACCTCCACCAAATACTCAATGCCATCAGGTTGCCATAGCCGTTTTTTTGGTTTTAGCATAAAAGAAATTACTGCCGCCAAATAGACTTCCATAGGCTGGTCTTTTCTCAGAGGCAGTGCTAATGCGCCGAAAAATAAGGCAATCGGCACAGGAATTAAGCCTAGCGGTAGTAATATCCGCGCCAGAATATAAGCAGCTCCCAGCGACACGACAGCGATAATTAAGAAAATAAACTGCCGAAAACTAAACGGTCCAAGCAGCTTGTCTTCCGCCTCCACGTCCTGAGGAACTTTATATACAGACATACTGCTTATATTATAGCAAATCACAGCATAGTCTTAAGAATTCCATATTGCTCTTTGGCGGCTTCGGTAACATTGCGCTTAAGCTCTCTTTCTGTCAACGCTTCATTAATCTTCTTCCTGAAGGCAGCTCGCTTCTCTGCTGTGACAATGCTGCCGTGGCGGCTGTTAAAGGCTTTCTGGAGAAGCTTGACGCCCTGAGCGTCAGTAATAGAAACATCCTCGGATTTGAATTTACCACCCTCAACCCACTCGGCGACATATTTCAGAAGAGCATCTTCGTCAGGAATAGAGCCCTTGACTATGTCGTCAATTAACTTGCCGCCTAAGAACGGCGCTTTACCCTTTACGCTTGAGGAAGCCAAACCTGCCGCTACGGAGCCGTTAAATTCTGGCGGCATGTGGCTGATCAAATCGACAACTTCGTCCACTGTTCCATTTTTCATCTGATCTTCCAGAGCTGCCTCAAGTACGTACGGGGTATTGCGGTTAAACACCCTGTTGCCGCGATAGACGGTGCCGCCCTTTGCCAATTCCTGCTTCTCTTGAGCGTTAAATTTGTAATGATTAATAACCTGATGCGCTTCCTCGATAGATTTGGCAGTTTCTCCGCGGGAGGCTGCGACGGCCGTTGCCAGCGCTGCATCCATACCCAGGTTGTTGCCGTGTTCGTCAACATACACATTACCGCCAGCTATTCTCTGATATTCGTCATTATTTAAGACATTGTCAGCCAGCTTCTTATTCTGGGCGCGCTGCGCGTTGGATTTGCGGATTCCTTCCAGCGCCAAGTTGCGGGTAGCCTCTTCTGCCTCATCCATGAATTGCTGATATTTAAGGTGTTGTCTGAGATCTTGCCTGGTTGACCACTGTGCAGAAAGCCTTCGCAACGCTCTGTCAGGTGCAGAACGCGTGATGTCAGACGGAACATGTCCTTGAACTGCTTCGGCGTACCGGTTTTCATCTTGTGCTGCCAGAACTTCAGCCTGCCGCTTAGCTTGCTTGGCGTGCAAGTCTTCCCGTTTATGCAAGTTCGATCCGCCATAGACATTATCTGCCTGCTGCTGCAATCGCTCCCGCCGCTCTTTTGCCCGCCGTTGGCGGTGGCTCATGTGCCGGCCAGCCCGCCGGATAAGCTGCCGGCCTTTTAATTTGTCGTTACCGAGCGACCGCTTATTAGCAACTTCTGTGCTTTTATCTTTAGACCAGTTGCGCGTTCTGTCGATAAGCCCCTTGTTCGGATTGTTGACAATTCCAGCGATACGATTTAGGATTCCGCCGCTCAGCTTAAATAGGAACGGCGTTAATGGCAGCGCGATAATCTGCACCGCTAATCCCAGAATCACCTCTATGATAGTTGATGCATTCTGTAAAATTGCTGCCGCTGCTAATTGAGAGCCGCCGAATAATAAGGAGAATGCCGGGAAGAAAATCAGCATCGTCATAAACATGCTGCGCCACTTCTCGAACCATTTTTCCGTACCAGGCAGCAAATAGCAAACAAATGCCAGCGGCGAAATAATTGTCAAAATAACGATTAGCGCGTGCCGTGCTGCCAACACCAACACCACCATTAAAACCGCCAGCAGCGCCCCCAGTAAAACCGGTAATAGCAGAATAATCGCCGACGTTAAAACTCCGCCCTCGCCGACCAGAAAGGCTCTGATGCCGACTGCCGCCGCGCCGCCGGATAAAATAAGCGCTGTTAAATTCTCCCAGGTAAATACTTCAATACTACCGCCGCTGGAATGTCCGGTCGTTAAAACCGTAGTTCTAATCTGCATAAAGACATCTTGCAGAGCGTGTCCGGAAATATTTGATAAATCGATAGCAAACGCACAAATATAATAAGATATATTCACTAGCACCGCGGCAATCGCCAGGCGCGGCAACATCTTTTTTATACCATAATTACTAATTCCCGCTGAGGTAACTTGCGAATAAATAATAACTAAGAAGGCAATGATGAACGCCGCGTTGGCAAATCCCAGCATAATATTCCATGCCAGATATAACCCGCTTTTATTATCAGTAACGTTCAGAGGCTGCGTTTCCAGAGAGTCGTTCAATTTGCCATACAGCCAATCCATGTTGCTTGCTAAAAACGTGGAAATTGGGCAAATAAAATACCCCACCGATGCTATGCCGCAGTCGCTGCTGCCAACATCGGGGTTTTCGCCGGCAGCTTCGGTGGAAATAGTAGTTGATGATTCTCTGGTGTAAGTCCTTGGTTTCTTAAAGTCATAGACGATAAATTCTGCCGAGGTTGCTGTTGTTATATCGGTGCCAGGCGGAAAGTAAATAACTTTCATTTTCTCCTTACCGCCAGATTTGTCTAGCATACCGTAAGCGTAGCCTTTTTCATCCAAGCCCATGTTCTTCAGCTGGTTTTCGTCGGTGATGTTTATGTATGTATTGTCCTGGTAGACTAAAGACCGTCCATTCCAAGTAGCATCTGCCGCCATAACAGGGGTAGATTGTAAAAAAACACCAGCAAGAGTACCAACGATCAGCCCAGCCGCCAGAAATGCAAACCATCGCGACCGCTGTATTAACTGCCGCATATGTGTCCATAACCACTTCATATATGGATTATGTTAGCATTTTTTAGATAAAAAGTCAAGGAAAACGTACGGGGTAACTTACTTACTGGGCGGGCGGTGTAGAAGATGGTCGCTGTGGGGTTTGCGTAGCAGAATGCGCTTGCCGGGCTTGCCCTGAGGATGCTGCTGGCTGTGCTCCAGAGCTTGTAGATTGCGGCTGTCCTGATGATTGAGTCTGAGCTCCGTTTGCAGCCTGCGTGCCGCTTGCTTGTGCTTGCTTTGCGGCGTTATTTACTATATTCTGTAACTCCTGTCTGGTTTGGTCGGAAATATTTTCCATAGCACGGCTATTATTCAATACTTTTTGGGCTTGGTTTCCATCCATGGTGCCTGACTTTATTTGCTGTGTAATATTTGCCTGTATACTGGCTTTTATAGCTCCTATGTTTTCCTGCGGAGCTTCTCTCATAATATGCCTGTCGCCTAGAACTCTTGCAGCCTGCTCCCAGTCCATACCGCCAGCTTGTATGGCGGCTGCGTTTTGTTCGACGGCCGCTTTATCTCCTAGCTTATCGAAGCCCTCTTGAGTCAGCCTGTGCATCTCGCTAATACCGGTATGTACGGGCGCGCCGCCTGATTTTTCTAGCTTATCCAAAGCTGCCTTACCAGCTGCCGCGATGCCGGCATCGCGGCCTTTCATCTTCATTAAGGCTTCGGCCATGTCACTATTGTCAATACTGCCACCCTTTTGGAGATATTCGCGGACCTGGTCGATTTCGCCTGCACTGCCTCTTTCGGCTATCTCTTTGGCGGCTAAAGCTTTAACATATTCGTTATCGCTCTCATTAAGTGCCTTTACTGCGTTGCCGCTATATTTACTTTGCAATTCCATGCCAGCAGACTTATAAGCAGCCTCTTTGATGAAGGATTTTCCACCAACAGTTTCAGCTACCCTTCCAAGTAATGCAGGATTTTCTGCCACTCTAGCTTCATATTTCCGCCTTTCCTCTTGTTCTACGGCAGATTCGTATACTTTTGCTTGCATCTTGGCCTGTATCATTCGCTCGTCATGCGCTTGCATACGTCGACCAGTGGCATGTCTAATCCTGGCCCCTAACCTGCGCGGATTAAGACGATGATATTTGTTGCGCTCAGCCGCCTCAGCCGCCTTGCTGTGGTCTTGCGCTAAAAACTCAGCCCGTTTGGCACCCTTTAAAGCTCCCGCATAGCTTGCTAGTGAATTTACTGCCGGCGCAGTAAGTTTAGTGCCAATATTCTTTATACCATTCATCATACCGCCCATTATGGAATTTGACTTTATAGCCAGTACCGCTACAAACCCAGATCCCAAAAGCAGCATGGTTACTCCCATCATTCTGAATAAAACTTGTTGAGGTTCGGTGTTCTGGCTCATAAGTGACAATGCTACAAACTTCAGTCCACCGCAGTATAATGAGGCTAGTGGATACAGAAATAGCATACCCAGGAAAGTACTCTTCCATTTCTCGAATAATTTTTGGGTGTTTGGCAGCACCCAAGCGGCGAAAGCAATTGGTGCAGAAATTGCCAAAACTGGTATGACGCCTGCACGGAATACTAAAGCCATCAGACCAGCGATTAAACCTAATATGGCTGGCACAATGAATACAAATAACAGCAACAGTCCTACTTTTGGATCCATGTCGGTCATGGCAGCTCTTGCCGCGGTCGCTCCTGCTCCGATAGCAGCTACCGCTATACCAGTAGCAGCAATATCTGTTATGATAGTTGCCCAACCAACATCTCTATACTGCACCTTTGGCGCTAGCTCTGATATAAACTCGTACAACGTTGACCCTAAAATATTTGCTATGTCTACGATAACCTGCATTAGGAAGTACGACACATTTATGGCAATGGCAGCGATTATTAGTCGTGGTAGCATCTTTTTCACGCCATAGTTGGATATACCGACGTTCGAGACTTGAGAGATGATAATAGCCAGGAAAATGATGGCCAATATAGCGTTAGCCACATCCCTCAACCCGCTCCAAGCCGACGGTAGAGGTTCGCTGCTATCGCTTGGCAAAGGATTGGTTTGTAATAGAAATTCAAATAGACCCCAGGTACCATCAGCAAAATCAACGAGCCTCTCCAGGATAGGACAAAGGAAGTAGCCAATACCTTCTACATGGCCGCCGCATTCTTCTTTAGGCTTTTCTTCTTCGCCTTCGGCGGCTTGTTCTTGGGTGAGTTGCTGCTCGGTGGCTTGTTGTTGTTGTTCTCCCGCTGCTATGGCACCTGTTATATCAGCGCCTTGAAGAGCTGCTTTAATTTCATCTACTGATTTACCCGTTTTTTTAGCTAAGCATTCAGCGAGAAATTGTTGTCGTAGCTCTTCCGAAGTACCTCCGCTTCCTTGTGCATATCTTCCTGCTGACGCTGCACTAGATCTAGCCTCTGCTATACACTCGCCAACAACCTTAGGATCAGAGGTGATTTTAGCTAATTCAGGGTTTTTGGCAAGGAGGTCTTTACCGGCAGCTTCGACTCCAGCGGCCTTGGCTTTCTCCTTTTGTTCGGGGGTGAGAGAGGAGCCTTCGCATATCCAAGCGAAGCGTACGCCACCTCGTGCTCTCCAATTTATAGAGTTACCCTCAGCTTGTTTTGATCCACTAGGACAAGTAAACTCGCTTGGAGAATTTTGAATACCGGCAGCCTCACAGAAATAGCCACTATTTTTATCGCCTTTCAGGGTAGTCTGTTGACCACATCCTTTTTTAGTTGGCTCTACTGTATTGCGTGACCCCTTGATGCATTTCATTCTTGGTACTTTTGCACGCACTTCACTGCCTTTAGCTACATATGAACCAGCTGGACATTCCAAAAACGCTATATACGAGTTATGTCCATCTGGGGCGCCGCACCAATAACCTTCATCTTTATTGCCTTGGAGTTTTTTTGTAGTAGTAAGACCGGCTGCTTTGCATATTTTATCTCTAGCTATACTTGGCTCTACAGTTTCCTCAGCATACGCAACATTCTTACTCACCAGCGCCATCGACACCGTGAAGATTAGAAACAGCGCTATTACCAAAGGCTTTTTATGACGAGCATACCGCATATGCCTACAATTGTAGCACATCTGCCGGTGATTGCGGTAGGCTGAAATCTTCAAATATTTTATGAAAAATGCAGCAATTTTCTTGCATTTTATGGTAAATATATTACAATAAAACCAATCAGCCCGTGCTGAGGAGAGTTTATTTATAATTCTGGTACAACCAGAGGAGAGGAGCCCCAAGCGTTATGAAAGATCATGACCCAAGCGGTTCAATAATAGACAAATTAACAGACAGGAGAGGTTTTCTGGGTGCAGTATTAGCCGGCGCTGCCTTTGTAGGTGCTACTGCCTGCGGCAGAAGCAGCGGAGAAACTAAGACAGCACCTTCCTCGACGCCATCGACAGAGGCTGCCAGCGGTGCACCAACCTCAGCAGCGCCAACGCCTGAAAAAACCGCTACGCCAACACCGGAAGCGCCGAGACCGAAGTTTACTTATGAGAAACTGAATAACGGTTTGCGCGAATGGGTTGGTCTTGATGATACCGTCACCAGACTGAGCGCTGCCTCCGGCGAAGAGGATAGACGCAAAATACTGTATGAATTCTTTGGCAATGAGAGTAATAACGGCGGATTACCGTATCCAGAGCTAAGCGGTCCAAAGAATGCTCGTTGTAACATTGAAAGAAATGCTGAAGTTGTCAGGAGAGCGACAACAGAATTAGCGACCGTAGCTGCCTTATTAGCAGACGCCTCTGTGCCTGAGGAAACAAAAGAGGTTATAATCAGCCAATATGGCGAGCTGTTTATGAAATCTAACTCCGAGGAAGATCCTCTGACAGAGATCCGTAATATGGTATCAAAACTAAAAGCAGAACAGTCACACCGTTGCAATCTGTTTAATATGTCAAATGGTAAGATAGAAGGTGTAGAGCCGCCTATCTCCGAACTACCTGCACTTATTGCTGTAAGCAGCAGTGATGGGCGCGGCGAATGTATATCAGAACGAAGAAAAGGCAACTCCGCAGCCAGTAACACGATACAGATGGCGTTTGTTCCTAAGTCATTAAAACCTACCGTAGATTCGGAGGGTAACATTACAGGTTATGAGGTAGACGAAGAGTCTGCCGCTAAATCTCCAGTGTGTATTATTGAAATGGTGCCAAAATCTACCGATACGAACAATATGTACTCAGGTTTAATTTGGGCTGTATCCAATGTTATACCAAATGGTAGCCAAACCACGATAAAAGTCGAAGGAGTGGAAAAACCGATATCTAGCTTACGTGCCAGATAGCGCGATAAATAAATAAAACTCAATACCGCATATGCTGTAAATTGTAGGCATATGCGGTATTTTACCTTCAGATATAAATAAAAAACACTCCAATCAGGAGCGAATCATTGTGGCGCGCTCGACCGGATTCGAACCGGCGATCTCCTCCGTGACAGGGAGGCGTGATAGGCCAACTTCACTACGAGCGCATCTGATAGTAGTCATAATAGCAAACATCCCTGCTCTTTTCAAGAAACTATTTGCATTTTTTCCCCGGCTATTTTACAATTTTAACCAGAGAACTGTTTATGATAAAAAGAAATATCATCATTGCTATCGCTTTCCTCGCTGCGGTTGTCTGCGGTTCTATACTAAGTACCGGCCAAGTATTCGCTGAGACTGAATGTGCCGGGGCTAAGACGTCGGTTATTGCCTGCGGCGAGGCCACTGGACAGGCTGCTATTATCGAGATTGTGAAAATGGTTGTAAAGATTATGACTGCTGGCGTTGGAGTTTTGGCGGTCGGCGCGGTGATATTCGGCGCCATTTTATACACTACTTCCGAGGGTAGCCCTGATAAGCTTTCCAAGGCCCGGACAGTTTGGACTAATACCATCATTGGGCTATTGCTTTTCGCGTTTATGGTGGCGATTACAAACTTTTTCGTTCCAGGAGGGATATTCTGATGAAAAAAATTATCTTAGCTGTTTCATTAATTGTATTTGGAGCTTTCAGTTCCACTATGATTTTTTCCGGCAATCAAGCTTTTGCTGATTCCTGTTCTGACAAGGGTAAAATTTTGACGTTTAAGCCATGGTACGATGGACTAACCGATGGGTCGTGTAATATTGAGAGTCCTGGCAGCGATACAGATAAACAAGCGGCATTTGTATGGAGAATTGTGCTGAATGTGATTGATGATTTGCTCCAGGTTGTCGGCTATATTACGGTCGGTTATATTATGTATGGTGGCTTCTTGATGATGACTAGTATTGGTTCACCAGATAAAGCCGCACATGCCCGTAAAACAATTTTAAGCGCAGTTATCGGCTTGATAGTTACACTATTGTCGATTGCTATTGTTAACTTAATATCATCAACGATAGGTTTGTAGTATGGATTTTTTACGTTTTTTGGCTGGACTACTAGGCGACGCTTCAAGCTTGGGTGTTCCGAGTAATCCTGCTGATAATAATGCTCTGAACAGAGTTGTTAATTTGGTATTTATGATCGCTGGCGCGGTGGCGGTAATTATTGTGGTTGTCGCTGGCATTAACTATTCCCTGTCTGTCGGCGAGCCATCGAAGACTGCCAAAGCAAAGGATGCAATAATTTATTCGGTAGCTGGATTAGTCATGGTCGCTGCCTCGTTTGTTATCGTAAAGTTTATCATTGGAAGGTTTGCGTAGAAAGGAGTATCGCGCATGAAACAGTTGTTAAAAATATTGGTTGTCCTGGCGCTTTTGCTTAGTACACTATTTACGGCGCCAGTGATGGTTTCGGCGGTTGATGTTTGTTCTGGTGATAACGGCTCTTCGTTGTACTGCCAAAACAAGAGCGAGGGCGAGACTAAGGTCAAGTCAACGATTGGTAATGTCGTAAACCTTCTATTAATGGCAGTTGGTGCCATATCGATTATTATGATAGTTGTTGGCGGTATATTGTTTGCTCTGTCAAATGGTGATAGCTCAAAGGTTGCTAAAGCCAGGAATACGGTTTTATATGCCGCAATTGGATTGATAGTTTCTTTATTGGCGTCGGCGATTGTTAATTTGGCATTTGGGCGTGTTTGGTAAAATAGAAAAGAAAGGATAAGATTATGAATATGAAAAAAATAGGGTTTGTAATAGTGTTTGCGGGCTTGTTGGGCGTTTCTAGCCTAGCTGCTGCCTCGTTATTAATGTCTGATGCTTCTGCTCAAGTATCTTCGGGCATAAATGCCGCGACAACCAGCGAGATGCAAGGTAAAAGCGTCAACAATACAGTTGGTTCAATTGTAAATATTTTATTGTGGGTTGTTGGTATTCTGTCGGTAACTATGATCGTGTGGAGCGGTTTTAAGTATATTACCTCGGCTGGCGATACCAGTAAGTTGGCTTCTGCAAAAAGTACGCTGATTTATGCAGTAGTTGGTTTAATTATTGCTATTATGGCGTACGCAATCGTTAATTTTGTCCGAACAGAGGTGACATCGACAGGCGGTAAAGCGGTTGGCGGTTCTCTGTCTGGCACTTCCTCGCCAGGCGGTTCTGGTGTTAGCAGTGGTGCCGCCGCCGGCGCCTCTTCCGGCGCCAGTACTCCAGGCAGTAGGTCTATCGGCAGCGGTTTTGGTTCCGGCAGCGGCCATTTAAAGCCTGGGCTAAGCAAATAATTTATGTAGTAAGAGAGTAGATAGTAAAGGCGGGACAATAGAGGATAAATGTTGCAATGTATCGGATAAAACAGTACAATAATAATCATCAAGTAATAAGAAGGAGAATAAGCGAATGAAAAAAATGAAAGTGTTGCTGGCGGGACTACTGATGGTGCCGGTAGTTGCTTTAGCTGTTGCGCCAGCTGCTAATGCTGAATATAGCCTGCAGGGTGGTGCTAATGACGCTAAGGGCAATGGCATGAAAGATGGTGTTGGGGATGCTAATTCGTTGGTAAAAGACGTCGTTAATATTATTCTATGGATTGTTGGTATTCTGTCAGTAATCATGCTGGTTTGGGGCGGTATTAAATATACGACCTCAGCTGGCGATAGTAATAAAGTGACGTCGGCAAAGAACACTATTATATATGCGGTGATTGGTCTAATTATTGCTATTCTGGCGTATGCAATTGTCAACTTTGTCATTGAGAAGATTGGCAATTAATTAGCAGCAAGAGAGCTTTGCTAAATAATTAACCCCGAGATAGTCTCGGGGTTTTATTTTTATTCTTGTTAAATTTCTTAGAGGTCTTACAAAACCTTAATCTTCTTAGCTCTTTCCTGCTTGATTTTTTCAAAGGTGATTGTCAGTACGCCGTCTTTTAATTCTGCTTTAACACCTTCTTCGTTGACGGCGGTTGGCAGCGGTAAGGTGCGGCTAAATTCACCCCAGTAGCACTCCTGGATGTGCCAGTTGCGTACATCGCCTTCGTCGCCGCTTGATAATGTGCCGCTGATAGTTAAAATCCCGTCGGAAATACTAACGTCCAAATCGTTGCGATCAACGCCAGCAGTACGGGCTTTAATAACCAGCTCATTTTCTGTTTCAAACACATCGACAGCCAGCTGTCCCATTAAATTTTCAGAATCTTCCCAAGTCTCGTCGGTTGCTGCGGTAGCTGCCGTAGCAGCAACGGTGTCGTCGCTATCCACCGGCTCTGGCTCTGGCATTGAACTGTCGTCGCTCCCCAGGAACGCCGCTGTCAGTTCATCGTCCAGTAATAGATTATCATCTTGTTTGCGGGCCATAATCTCCTCCACTGTTTATATAATAGGCTCATGACAGTAGTCTATTACAATTATAGCTGTTATATGCGGTATAATCAACACTAGAGGTTATAAAAGTATAAATTACGATGTTTGACCAGATCTTATCAATTATCGCTCCCCACCGCTGTTACGAGTGCGGTAAGACTGGATCTATCCTATGTCAGAGTTGTAAAAAATACATCATCAAGCAACGGTTTCAACTATGTATTTTATGCGGTAATTTGCTAAAAACGGGCAATCTTTGCGATAATCACCAGCAGCCGTACGATATGCTGTGGTGTTTTGGGTATCGCCGCGGGTCAATTGCTAAGATTATTGACGATTATAAATTTCGCCGCGTTCGGGCAGCAGCAGGTGTTTTAGGAGATTTGCTTGATTCTACCTTGCCGGAGTTGCCGGCAGATGCGGTTATCGTGCCGATTCCCACGACGTCCAGGAATATGCGCCGCCGCGGTTACGATCATATGCGGCTTATTGCCAAACATCTGGCCAGAAAGCGAAAGGTCGGCTATTCTTCCCTGCTTCGCCGCCGCAATAATGTCGTCCAGCACGCCACCAGGTCGTCGCGCCAAAGAAAGCGGCAAGCTAAAGAGTTCTTCGAGGTATCTCAGCCGGTTGATCAAAATAAATTATATGTGATAATCGATGATATCTTTACGACAGGCTCAACCTTAGCGGCGGCAGCTGACTGCTTGAGACAGGCGGGCGCTGAAAACGTCCAGGCGGCGGTTATTGCCCGGCACGGCAATATATAAATCACTGATGGTGATAGCGGCTGCCTTTAGCTATTTCCTGCGCGCGGTACAGCTGTTCTGCCAGGATGAGACGGACTAATTGATGCGGGAATACCAGGTTTGATAACGACCAAGTTACATTGGCTCGCTGGCGCATTTCATCGGTAACGCCATAAGCTCCACCGATAATGAAAACGATATGCTTAGTGTTGTTCTGTAAGATTAAGCTAGATAATTCTGGCGAACTAAGGTTTTTACCGCGTTCGTCTAGTAAAATTGTAAAATCACTGTCTTTTATTCGTGATAATAATCGCTCTGACTCCTCCTGGCGCGCCCTGCCGCCTTCAAAGCTTGAATGTGGTAGAATTACCATCTCTGCGGAAAACGGCGGTCTCAGGCGCTCTAAAAAACGAAAAACGCCTGGTTGAATCCAGGGTTCGTTCTTTTTACCGATTGAGAGAATGGTTATTTTCATCTTAGATTAATTATGGCGGAGAGAGAGGGATTCGAACCCTCGATGAGTTACCCCATACCGCTTTTCGAGAGCGGCCAGTTCAACCACTCCTGCATCTCTCCATAAAGCTAATGTGGTACACCCGGCAAGATTCGAACTTACGACCTCTGGCTCCGCAAGCCAGCGCTCTATCCAGCTGAGCTACGGGTGCATACAGCCTTTCGGAAACCCGATTGGCCATAACAGAAATATAAAGTGCTTTCTCCGCCCAAAAACGGTGAACTTTCGTATTCTACCACATATAAACTAGCGGGGCAAGTTATAGTTTTATCATACGGATAAGTTTTTCCAAGGCGTCGGGCTTAATCTCCTGCATTGGCAGCCGCGCTCCTAGCATATCGACAATTTTCTCGCCCTCTTTTTCAGAAAAATAGAGCGTTAGTCCGGGTGAAAAGCGCTTGACTGGCAGTAAAATTGCTGAATGCTGGTTATTTTCGCGGGTTATCCCAAAAGCCCTAAACTCGCTGAAGTCGTACAGCTTATCGCCGACGTAAACGCCCTTGGGACTGATGGCGTAATTGATGTTTTGCGGTGTTTTCTCTGATAGCAAAAACAGCGCCACCGTCATAATTGGCAGTAAAATGGCAAAGGTCGGGCTTTTGAATACTAAAATCGCCAGCGCCATGAGTCCGATAAGAACAACGCCGAAAGCGATGTACCACCACAGCTCGCGGTGGACTTTGATACCCTCTGGGGCCGTCCAAGCAATCGGCTCTTTTAAGCTCAGATCATCCTCTGTCTTATTTATATCTGCTATATCTGCGTTTGCGTCGGTGTCTGATTTTTTCGGCTCAGAGCTATCAGCCTTCGATTTCTCGTAAAATACGGCAGATTCTTTAGTTTCTGGCGGCTGATTGTCTTGGTCTGTATCCATGGTTACAGTATACCACGAGCGATTTTATCGGGCAATTTTTATACGTTAGTGGTCGGTCCGCCGCTGCCGCCGATTGCGGTCATCAGAACAAAGTTGATGATAGCATAGGCGAAAATGGAGATTAATAACCCGATAATAGCATAAATGATGGTGTTTTTAGCAGCGGTTACCGAGTCTTTTTTACCGCTGGAAACGACGTAGCGGACACCGCCCCAAATCAGCATGACCACGCTGAGAACGCCAGCGCCATATAGCATCAAGTTGATACCGCGGCGGATGATTGAGGAGTCGCCATTAGCCAAATTTGCTGGCATGTTATCGCCGCGCGCCGCATTGACGCCGGCTGGTGCGCCGCCCTCTCCGATAGCCGAAACTGGCGCTGTGGCGACCGTCACACCCAAACCAAGCGCCAAAACGCCCGCAACTATTTCCAAAAAACCTTGCTTTATCATGATAAGGCTATTATATCGTCTTTATATGGCAGCGTCAATCGAAAATTTGCCGATAAAACTATGAATTATGGCCGATATATGATACACTCTATCTGTAGATCTGGAGGAGTACCCAAGTGGCTGAAGGGGACGGTTTGCTAAATCGTTAGTACGGAGAGATCTGTAGCGGGAGTTCGAATCTCCCCTCCTCCGCCAGATTTTGAACTGATGTTGCTGTTGGAAGGGTGACCGAGTGGTTGAAGGTACCGGTCTTGAAAACCGGCGTGCGGTAAAACGTACCGAGGGTTCGAATCCCTCCCCTTCCGCCAGAGAAGATGGCCGCGGCTGGAGAGCTGGGGTTATTTTAGTTTGGCGAGCGTATGTATATTTAGGAAAATATACTTGACAAAAAACAAAGCTTGTGCTAATATTAAGACCAGTATTTCATAAAACAGATACAAACAGGAAAATAAAATGAATATAGCACGACAGTTAATTACCATAGCGACTATGCTGGTTAGCGTTCATACGGCAATTGGCGTATTGTTGCATGACACGAGCATGGATAAGGCGTTTACTGCGTCTTGGGAATATGTTTATTATGATAAATCGGATACGGACGAGGCGAAAATGCCGGAAACTAATCCACACACTCATCCGGAGCATGCGCAGGTGTCTCATATTTTAAAGAACGGTTCATCGCAGCCCCGGACAACGCCGCGGGATAATGACCGTAAACGATTGCGCCAAAAATACGCCGCGCGCGGCCAGCATACGTTCGATGGTTATCGGCTGATCGTCGGCGATGCGGTTTAGAGATGCTAATTATATAGTTTTAGGTTGGCGGTTTTTACCTAGCTTGCTGATTGAGCCCTGGCTTATATTATCTATCCCGCCTATTTTACGGTAATCACTTTCAATTCAGCGACCAGCCGCGTGATAATTTGCTCTTGTTCGGCCAATTGTTGGCGGGTTTCTTCAACCAAGTAAGCCGGTGCTTTTTCAAGGTATGTCGGGTTGTCGAGCCGTTTTTGTAAGCCAGTTTTCTTTTGGCGGGCTTCTGCGAGGCGTACTTCCAGATTCTCCTGATGCTGGTATAGTGTTTCGCTATCAATATCCAACCAAGCTTCTCGATTGGCGACAGCCAGCCGCAATCCTTTTGGCTGGTCAGTATGTTTGATCGAGCTGAGGCGCATTAAATGCTTAACGATATCCTGATTTTCGTCAATTAAATTGTCATTACCGTATAACAAGCGGTATTTTTTATTGCCCGGCAGCTCAGCGATTACCCAGCGGCCTTCGGCGACCAGCGTCTTCAGCTGCTCAAACTGCTCAGCGGCGATAGGGTCAAACTTTTCTGGGGTCGGCCAGTGGTCGCGCATCAAAATTCCATCGGTGTAATTAAGCGTCTGCCAAATCGTCTCGGTAACGAATGGCGCGAACGGATGAGCGATTTTCAGGCTGGTCGCCAGCGCCCAAGATAATAGCGGGCGGTTGATAGCGGTTTTTGACGATTCGATGTACCAATCGGCTAGGTCGTCCCAAATAGCGTGATAAACCGTGTCCGCAGCTTCAGAAAAGCGGTACTGCTCCAGGCGGACGGCAACGTTATTAGCGGCGTCGTTCAGCTGGCGGATAATCCAGTGGTCGGCTGGTGTCTGCGGCTCCAGGTCAACTATTTGGTGTTCATCGCCGATTTGCGCCTCGACGAAACGAGCAATATTCCACAGCTTATTACAGAAATTACGAGCAGCGATGACGGCGCCCTTGTTGAAGGCTTGATGCTGGGCTGGCGCCCGACCAGCGATGATGCCCATGCGGGTGGCGTCCGAGCCAAATTCTGAGACTAGCTCCATTGGATTGATGACATTGCCTTTGGATTTGGACATTTTTTGATTATGTTCGTCGTTGACCATACCGTGCAAATAGACGTCCTTGAACGGTAGTTTGCCAGTGCGGTACAGGCTGAGCATAATCATGCGCGCTACCCACGCCCGCATAATGTCCATGCCGGTTTCCATCAGGCTGGTTGGGAAATATTTGGCTAGTTCCCCGCCGTTTAGGTAATCGGTAACGATGTACGGCCACTGTCCAGACGAAAACCAGGTATCAAAGGTGTCCTCTTCCCTGATATATGTTGTGCCATTTACAACTATCTTTCGTTCGTCAGTACGAATGTTAAATATCCAATCGCGCGGGTCGCTTTCATTGACAAATGCTGGAATCGGGATACCCCAGGGGATTTGCCGGGAGATATTCCAGTCTTTCAGTTGTTTAAGATAAGCGATGAGTTCTTTGCGCTTAGCGGCTGGATAAAAGGTAATCTCTTCCCTCTCTAAGGCTTCAATGGCTGGCTGAGCCAACGGCTGCATTTTAATAAACCACTGCTCCTTGACCATCGGCTCAATCACGCTGCCGCATTTGTAACAATGTCCGACGGCATGTTCAATGTCTGTTTCGCCGCGGCGCAGTTCCAACGACTCCAAGGCCGCCAACACGCGAGTGCGGGCTTCTGTCGGCGTCAGGCCTAGGAATTGCGGCGGTACGTTGACCATCTTGCCTTCTTGGCTGATGATTTGTTTGAGCGGCAAATGGTGGCGCTTGGCCATCTCGAAGTCGTTCGGGTCGTGCGCCGGCGTAATTTTCACCGCGCCAGTACCGTAATTCATATCGACGTACTCGTCGGCGATAATCGGGATTTCCTCGTCGGTGATTGGCAATAAAATTCGCGTGCCGATGAGATGTTTGTAACGTTCATCGTCCGGGTGGACGGCTACTGCCACGTCGCCCAGCATGGTCTCTGGCCGCGTGGTGGCGACTACGATTTCGCCGATTTTATCCAGCGTTGGATAAGCGATTTGCCACAACTTCCCCTTTTCATTTTTATGTTCAACCTCGATGTCGGCGAAGCTGGTTTGATGTTTAGTGCAATAATTAACGATCCGCTCGCCGCGGTAAACTAGCCCGTCATCCCACATTTTTTTGAACGTCTCATACACGGTGGCGATGACTTTATCGTCCAGCGTAAAGGTCAAATGCTGCCAAGAAGCGCTGACGCCCAGAGCTCGCAGCTGTAACTCCATGTTGCCGCGTTTTTCTTCAACAAACTTCCAAACCTGGTCGTACAGTTGTTCACGTGAAAAGTCAAAACGGCTTTTTCCCTGTTTTGCCAGTTCTTTTTCATAAACTACCCATGTCTCAAAGCCAGCATGATCTGCTCCGGGAATAAATACCGCATCATCGCCCTTCATGCGGTGATAGCGGATCATAATATCCTTCAAATTCATGTCTAGGGCATGGCCAATGTGCAAGTTGCCATTGGCGTTGGGCGGCGGCATGACGATGGAATACGGTTTGCCGACACCGGTCGGCTCTAATGCGCCGCTGGTTTCCCACATGGCGTAAATGTTTGGTTCGTAATCGTTTGGGGTGTATTGTTTGGCTAGTTGCATGAATAATTCCTACTTTTCACGTGAAAAGCGAACATCGCTACCGTCAAGATTTTTCACGTGAAAACTCAGACAATAGGCGTAAATGATCTCTCCACGCGGTTATATTACCAAGCCAATTATACCACAGAAAAAGGGGCGGTAAAATCGCGGATGATGCCTGGCTGGGGGGTGTTAACGCAGTGTTTGGTAGGCGCGGTATAGCCAGTAGCGGCTGCGCTGCAATGGTAAATCCCAAGCTCCGGCAAAAGTAACGTCGCGTCCGCCAAATGAGCGTTTGAACTTGGTGAAGCCAGCCCACGGGTGATTCTTGTCGGCACCGTCGGGGGCGATGCCGTAGAGGTCAGCTTTGACTAATCCGCGCCGCTGAGCGTCAATGATCGCCTCGGCTAGCAGGGCAGTGCCAGCGTTGAGCTTGCGGTGAGCTGGGTCTGATGAGGCGCCAGCGTGGGCGTAATATAGCGTGTCGCTGTTATGATAAAACAGGGCGGCGGCGATGGGTTGATCATCAAGCGCGGCGTAGTACAATGTGGCTGCGCCGAGCGGGAAGAGAGTGGCGGCTTGCTGGCGGAAATAACTATCAGGGTGCGGTGTAATGCCACGGTGCCGAGCGACTTGGTGGACGAATTTCAGTAAGATATCAATGTCGTGCGGATCGGTCGAGCGGTGGACGACAATGCCTTTTTTATGATAATTGCGGTACACATTACGAACTGGCTGCGCCATATGGGCGATCAGCTGGTCTTGCGGCTGAGTCAAGTCAATGACGTGCGAATGCTCGGGTTGGAGCTTTTGGTAGGTAACCTTTTTCCAGCCGTGAGCTTGGAGATAGGCGGCAAAGTCGAGGTTGGTTGGCTCGACGCGCAGGAAGGTGACACGGTATTTTTTACCAAGTTGAGCTAAGGAGCTAAGGGACGTCGCTAGCGAATGCTCGTCACTAGCAGCCGGGCCGTACGGACAATACAGGCGGGAATTGCCGGCACTGCGCTCCAAAATAGCCAAGTATTCCCAGCCCGGGCCGCTATCGCGAAAGGTGGTGCGCCCGAGCGATTCTTGAAAAGCTTGCCAGGCGGTTGATTGTAAAAAATGTTGATTCATGTTGTAATCCTCACAACGTTAGATTGCTGTCATTGATAAACTTGGCTGGACTTCCAGGTCGTACGGGTTGGCGGGCTGGTCGATTTGGGCGCGGAAATAACCGAGCGCGGCGATCATGGCGGCGTTGTCGGTGCAGAGCTGGATGGGCGCGTACTCGATGTCGATGGGCAAGGCTCGGCGCAATTGGCGGCGTAATTCTTGGTTGGCGGCGACGCCGCCGGCGATGACGACGGAGGCAGGCTGGAAGTTGTCGTAGGCTTTTTTAGTCTTATCGACCAGGGTTTTAACGGCGGTGTACTGGAAACTGGCTGCCATATTATGCCTCAATCCGTCGTTTACTAGCGCAGGAAGCTCGTGCGACGGAAAGGTGAAGTCTTTGCCTACTTCGCGCTGAACGGCTCTCAGAACGGCTGTCTTGAGGCCGGAGAAGGAAAAATCGTACTCGCCAGTGAGCTTGGCGATGGGTAAGTGAAAGGCGCGGGGATCACCGAGTTCGGCCGCTTTGGCGATGGCAGGGCCGCCAGGGTAGGGCAGACCAATGATTTTGGCAACCTTGTCGAACGCCTCGCCGACGGCATCGTCTTGGGTCTGGCCGATGAGCTGGTAGTCGCCGTGACCTTGGAAAAGGACGAGTTGCGAATGCCCGCCAGAAACGATTAACGCCAGGAGAGGGAAGGTAGGTTGATGGTGTGGCAGGATAAGACTAAGGCAAGCTGGCGACCTCTCATCGGCGCCGATGGTTTTGCGGACGGCGCTGCCGGATGCATTCGGCGCAGAGGAGACGGTTGCCAGTTGCCGGCTAGAGGCAGGGATGTCTGTCTCGGAGTACTCTTTACGGGTGGCTTCGCCAGCCCGTGACGTTCGGCTGACGGGGCTTGGCACGCCCGTCACAGCCTCCTCAAAGACGACTGCTGAGGTTGGCTCGACAGTTCTTGACTTGTCAATAATATGACGATACCCTTGTTTTGTAATAAAATTAGCATACACATGCGCCTCGACATGGTGTATCTTGTAGAGCGGCTTATTGTGAATAATAGCGAGGGTGCGGGCGGCGAGAGTGCCGATGAGCAGCGAGCCGATCAGGCCGGGCGCGTAGGTGACAGCGATGGCGTCGATATTATCCCAGGTGCAATCAGCGTCAGACAGGGCTTTTTTGATGACCGGGTTAATAATCTCCAGGTGGCTGCGGGCGGCAATTTCTGGGATGACGCCGCCGTATTCGGCATGGATGTCGATTTGGGAATTGACCACATTAGAAAGTAGGCGTTCGCCGTCTTCAACGACCGCCGCCGCTGTTTCATCGCAGCTGGACTCGATTCCCAAAATCCTCATTTGCTTTTATTATAGCAAATATAAGTGGTAAAATAGGGATATGAAGAACAAGTTGGTAAAAATTGCGAGGAAAACATTACCGAAGGGAGCTTTGAAAAATACGGAGAATGCCTACAGGATCACTCGCACGAAGATGGTTAGCCTGCGGTATGGCAATCCGGCTCGCGGCTTGAGGATCATTGCGGTGACCGGGACGAACGGTAAAACGACGACCGCTTGTTATATTAATGAGATTTTGAAAGAGGCTGGCTTTAAGACGGCGTTGTTTACGACGGCAGTGATTGAAATTGCTGGCCAGGAAAAACTGAACGATTTGAATGCAACGGTACCGACGGTGGCGAAGCTGTTTCGTTTTTTCCGGGCAGCGCGGCGTAAAGGCGCGGAATATGTGATTTTAGAGGCGACTAGCCACGCTTTATGCCAGCATAAGTTTGACGGCGTGCCAATTGAGGCGGCGGTGATGACGAATTTGACGCAAGATCATTTGGATTACCATAAAACGATGAAGCAATACGCGGCAGCGAAAGCGAAATTATTTGAGAAAAAGCCGAAATATATTGTACTGAACCGCGATGACGCGTGGTTTGATTATTTTAATCAGTTTACGGCGCGCGAGCAAAAGATGACTTACGGTATGAATCCAGAAGCCGAGGCGCACATCACGCACGTCAAATTGTATAAGAAGGGGACGGAGGCGAGTTTGCTGATCGACCATCAAACTCATCTGGAGCTGGCGACAAATCTGCCAGGCGAATTTAACGTGATGAATATGTCGGCGGCGGTGTCGCTAGCGTATCTGTTGGGGATTAAGCTGGAGGATATTCAGGAAGGCGTAGCGAACTTGGAGGTGATTCCGGGACGGTTTGAACGGGTGGATAACAAGCTCGGGATTGATATTATCGTGGACTATGCGCACACGCCGGACGCGCTGGAAAAATTGTTAAAAACTACGCAAAAGATTACTAAGGGGCGGCTAATTCTGGTGTTTGGGGCGTGCGGCGACCGCGATCAGTCGAAGCGGCCGATTATGGGAGAATTAGCGGCTAACTTGGCAGACAGGATTTTCCTGACAGATGAGGAAAGTTATAATGAAGATCCGGATGAGATTCGGGCGATGGTTCGTCAGGGGATTGAAAAGACGAAAAAATCTCATAAAATGACGGAAGTGGCCGACCGGAAGCAGGCGATTAGCCAGGCTTTGCAGACGGCAGCGCGCGGCGATACGGTTTTGATCACCGGTATGGGACATGAGCAGTACCGAATTGTTAATGGCAAGCGGATTCCGTGGAATGATAAGGCGGTGGCGAGCGAGATTATTGCCGAGATTGGTTAAGAGAATCGTAAAATTTCGCTTTAATTCGCTGCCAATTTGATGATTGGCGGACGAGTTTTTGAATATCGGCGGGGTTTTTAAGGAGAGGCTTGATGGCTTCCTCGAGGTAGATACCGCCCTGCGAGCCTTTGAAAAGAATGGTTGCGTCTTTTATGTCGCTGTTTTTTAAGAATTCGCCAGCTTCTGGGGCTGATTGGAGCGATATGACTTTGCAGCCGTTTGCTTCGGCGGCTGGTGCTAGGTAGGTTTTTGACAGGCCGCCGACGGTGATAAGCAGATCTAATTGTTTAGGGTCGCAAAGTTTGCCGATTTTTTTATGCTCCGATTCGGATATGTCGCCAAGCTCGTTCATGTCGCCTAAAACCGCGATTTTATGCTTGGCTTCCAGGGAATAGAGGGTTTTCAATGAATGTTCCATGGCGATGGGGCTGGCGTTATATGTGTCATCTAGCAATGTACAACCCCGTATGCCGTGCAAGATGTTCATTCTGCCAGAAACAGGTTGGATTTTTGCCAGGGCTGCCGCCACTTCTTCAATATCCATACCGCAGACCAGTCCCGCTGTTGCCGCGCCGGTGATGGAACGAATGTTATGCTCGCCCAGCATGGAAATAGTAATCGTGCGGGACGTTTTTCCAGAAAATTGCAAATTTGCTGCATAGCCGCTACCGGTAAACTTTTTGATTTTTAGGAAAACGTCGGCGGCTTGATCGCCATAACTAATGCGATTTCCGGCGATGAGAGAATGATATTTTTTATCAATGTCGTGAAGGTTGAATATGGTTTTTTTAGCTGCCTGGCTGACGGACAACTCCTCGCGCGCTACCGCGTCCATTGTTTTGAAAAACTCCATATGCTCCGGAGCAACAGAGGTGATAATGGCAATGTCAGGCCGCATGTACTTGGTGAATATCGACATTTCGCCCGGGCGGTCAATGCCGCATTCTTGGATGATAATATCAGGCGCATCTGGATTTTTAATGCTAGCGCGGGCGGCAGCGAAAACTTTTAGCCAGGCTAGGGGAGATTTGGCGTTTTTCGGTCCATCAACGCTGAGGATTTCCAGAGGCGCACTTAAGGTGGTGTTCAGATTACCGCGGCTATGGTGGACGGTGAACTTTTCTGCCAAAACAGTGGCGGTCGCCGACTTGACGCTGGTTTTACCGACGCTGCCAACTACGGCGATTAGCTTAACGTTGGGGTGAGATTTAAGATATTTTTTAACATAAGACCCGAGGATTTTTTCTAAGAGATGTTTGAATACGCGCATGAGGATATTATAGCAGACTAAAAAGAGGTTTAATTTGCTATTTTGCTGGATTTATGCTAGTATATGAGTCATGAGTCATGAGTCATGTAGCCGTAGTAGGCTGAGAACACAGAGAATACAAAGATCACCGGGTGAAATCATTAAAGCGATCACTCGGACAAATGAATTTTTGAAAGAAGCGTCAACCTTAGACAGGCGGAAAGCTGGAAGGGCAGCATTAGTGGGAGCTGCATTGAGTGCTGCGCCGAAGATTGTCGATAGAGTTAAAGAACAGAAAGGTGCTCGATATGAAGCAACGAAAAGTGATGAAATGCGCCAACTAGAGCTGATGGCAATTCTGCCTGATTGGCTAAAAGCTCAGCAGAAACTAGATAAGCATAGGGATAAGATGACGCGAAGGGAAAGAATAAAAACCCTTGAGCCAGTGGTAGCGTTTAATAAGACGGTACGTGAAATGATTGACACTGAGCAATATACTACCATGTCTCAAATAAAGCGCTTTGTCGGCGGAACTTTACTATATGCTGGATATAGTAAGGAGGAGATTGCTTATGCAGAGAATACTGCGGGAATTGCTATTAATGGTATGCGCCATGAAATTGCTGCCGAGAGCGTGTTAAGTTCTCTGCCTGAAGTCTATGGAATTGACGGGGCTAGCGCTGAGGAGGAGTTTGATGGTAAGGATATTATCGTGACATATCGCGGCGTGACGTTAGGAATTGATATAAAATCAAGCCAGCAAAATGCTGAAGAAGCGAATAGGCGGGCTCGCTGGTGCAGCGATCGGGGAGATTATGTTGCAATTTGGTCGGGATTCAAAAACAGCGATTTTGGCGATGGCTTGATTCCTAGTAGAGAACAGATTAAATCAAGGCAGAAGTATTTTCGGGCGGTGATGGATAGAGCTATTGAAGACGTGTCTGCAGATAATAATGTAATTAAATTTTATAGATAGGATGTAGTAAAGGAAATGGATTCTTATATAATTGTTAGTCCGTCTAATGCGGCGGAATTAGACGCGATGCTGCGCGAACAGCCTTTGGGTGAAGCGGAATTACAGTTAACATTAAGGGAAAACTTTGAAGATGATGAGTTAGCAGCTAGAAGAGGCGATGAACCTGAAGAGTTTGAGGCTAATTTTTCTGTTGAAATGATTACAACTAGTCCGCTGCGGGTTTTAGGCCAGGTTGCTATTGAAGGAGTTATGTCTACGCCAAGAACGGGCAGGATTCAAGGACGCCTACCTTCATCGTCGTTTAAAGAGTCACTTTTCGAGGAGGGATCGCTGCCGTATACCCAAGATCCAATGGAAGCTTTCTTTGAATATGGCGATATCGAACCACGTCTTGGCGGGGACGATACATCAGAACAGCTTGAATTGGTGATTGACTGAAATAATGAATGTGGAAGATTAGCACTCACACTTGACGAGTGCTAATTTGGTGCGGTACAATGGGTGTATTGTTAACGAAATGGAGGATGATATGGATACACCTATCAAGCCTCTCGGCGACCGCGTGGTAGCGGTGCGCGAGGAGGCGAAGACGCAGACGGCTAGCGGGATTTATTTGCCGGACAACGCCAAGGAGAAGCCGGTGGTAGCTGAGGTCAAAGCGGTTGGCGGCGACGTCAAGAATGTGAAGGTGGGCGATAAGATTGTTTATAAGGAATATTCGACCACGGATTTGAAAATTGATGGTACGGAATATTTGATCGTCCGTGAGGAAGATATTTTAGCAACGGTTGTTTGAGAAAAGAGGAGTTTAAGCTATGGCAAAAAAAGTTTTTTACGATGATGATGCGCGCGCTCGCGTGTTGGGCGGTGCCGAGGCGCTGTATAACGCAGTTAAGGTAACCTACGGGCCAAAGGGCCGCAATGTGGTGATTGCTAAGGGATTTGGCGGACCGACGGTGACGCACGACGGTGTGACGGTGGCGGAAGGCATTGAGCTGGGTGAGCAAGACGACGAGACGCTGGGTTATAAGGTCGGCGCTGATTTGATCAAGCAGGCAGCCAAGAACCTGAACAAGCAGGCTGGCGATGGCACCACGACCGTGACGGTGCTAACCTATTCGATTTTGAAGGAAGCCAATCGGCTGATCGCGGCGGGCCACAACCCGATGGAACTACGCAAGGGTATCGAGCAGGCTGGCGCAGAAATCGTCAAAGAATTGAACAAATTAGCTGAGCCAATTGAGGGCAAGTCTGAGCGCGTGGCGGAAGTGGCAACTATTTCGGCGGGTGACGCGGAAATTGGCAAATTGATCGCTGGTGTCATCGAGAAAGTTGGCAAAGATGGCGTGGTGACAGTCGAAGCTGGTCAAGGTTTGGAATTGGAAGCTGAGGTTGTCGAGGGCTTCAGTCTGGATAAAGGCTGGGTCAGTCCATTCTTCGTCACCGACACTGGCCGGCAAGAGGCGGTTTACGAAAAGCCGGCAATTTTGATCACCGATAAGAAGATTTCTAGCGTGCAAGAATTCCTACCAATGTTGGAGAAATTGGCACAAAGCGGTAAGAAGGACGTGGTACTGATTGCTGATGAAGTTGAAGGCGAAGCGCTGAGCATCTTGGTACTGAACAAGCTCAAGGGCGTATTTAACACCGTGGCGGTCAAGGCGCCAAGCTTTGGCGACCGCCGCAAGGAGATTTTGCGCGATATCGCGGTGTTGACCGGCGCAACGGTGATTTCTGAAGATCACGGTTTGACGTTTGAGAATGCTGGTTTGGAGGTCTTAGGTTCGGCGCGTAAGGTGATAGTTGGTAAGGACGAAACCACTATCATTGAGGGTGCAGGCAAGCCATCTGGCGTTAAGGAGAGAATTGCTGAGATTAAGTCGCTGTCCGACAACGCCTCCAGCGAATACGAAAAGGAACAATTCGACAAGCGAGCAGCTGCACTGTCTGGCAAGGTGGCCGTCATTAAAGTCGGCGGCGCGACCGAGACAGAAATTGACGAAAAGAAGTTCCGCGTGGACGACGCCGTGGCAGCTACCAAGGCAGCCTTGGCTGAGGGGATCGTCGCCGGTGGTGGCGTAACCTTGGTGAATTTGGCTGGCGGCCTGAAGGTGACTGGCGCAGACAGCATCGCGGCTGGCCGGCAGATTCTAAAGGACGCCTTGAAGCAGCCATTCCTACAGATTATGCGTAACGCTGGCTTGAACGCCGACGCACTTTTGGCACAAGTCGAGGCAGGTAAGGCTGGATTTGGTGTTAACGTGATGAAGCCCGAGAACGAGTTGGTGGATGTCAAAAAAGCCGGTGTCATCGACCCAGCACGTGTCACTAAGGAAGCGGTGCAGAACGCGGTGTCCATCGCCTCAACTGCAGCGACTATGGGTGCACTGGTCGTCGACGTACCAGAGCCAGAAGCTCCAGCTGCGCCTGGCGGTATGCCGGGTATGGGGATGATGTAATAATCTCTAGCGGCTGGTTGAGCGGGCGGGTTTGCATATTTTGCCAAAGCCGCCCGCAGCCTATAAAAATACCCGCCGAGCAGCGGGTATTTTTATTTAATAAACTAAACTTTTATTTGCTGGATTCGGAAAAGTAATCGATTTCTTTAACGATATCCAACAGGGCCTGGGCGCGACGAGATTCGTCGACGATGGCAACAGCAGCTTCATGCGCTGGCGCGATCAAATCTCTGTCATCAGTTGAGCGCAGCAGCAATAGATAGGTGTCGAACTTTTCTTCTGGCGATACGTTAAGCTTGTTAATAAGCGGACGCAGTTCGTATAGGGCGGTTTGTTTGATTTCGTCAAGCGTTGAGTCAGACGTAGTTGACTGCTGCGGTGCTCCTGGCTGGACAGTTCGCCCTGAACCCGAAGACAAAGATGTTTTCGCTGCATCCTTCGCGGCAGATGTAGCGTTCTGTACTGGATCTGGATCGGCAGTTTGCACCGGGTCAGCAGCAGGCGCTGGGTCTGGCGAGATAGTAGCTGGATTTACAGTTGATGGCGCTGCGACACTGCCAGTTTCCTCGAACTGCATATTATTATCCGCCTCTTGAGAAACGCCGGCCAATACCTTGGCTAGTTCTTGATCGTCGCTGATTGATTGATTAGTATGAGAACTCATATACCCACCTTTATATTAATTCTGTTTACGCTTATGTTATACTTTAACATGGACAAAGGGAGAAATGCAAGATGTTAGATGATTTGAATGTAATAAAACAACGCGACCCGTCTGATACGCTCGGCGGTATTTTAGATATTTCCAAGCAAGCAGTGTACGAAATAGAGGTAGTTCCTGGCGATAACCAGCGGCGCGAATTTAAGAATGTGGTTTTAGCTGGTATGGGCGGATCGGCTTTGGCGGCGGATATGATTAAAGTCTTAACGGACGGCTGGCTGCATATACCGCTTGTGGTGGTAAAAGGCTATGATCTACCGGGATTTGTCGGCGAGGAGACGCTGGTGATTACTATTAGCCATTCGGGCAATACTGAGGAAACTCTGAGCTGCTATCAGCAAGCATTGGAAAAACAGGCTTGTTTGGCGGCGTTATCAACGGGAGGATCGCTGATTGAGCGCGTTAAGTCTGACCGCGCGGCGTACGTAGAGGTCCCATCAGGCGCGCAGCCTAGAATGTCAACAGTGTATCATTTGCGAGGTTTGTTGAAATTATTACAACATTTTTGGGTTATTGACGGTGATCTATACCAGCAAGTCGCGGATAGTGCAGGCTGGCTGCGCAGCGAAGCGGCTGGCTGGGCGGCAGACGTCCCCGAGGCGCATAATTACGCGAAACAGATTGCTAAAATGGTAATCGGTAAAACGCCAGAGTTTTTTGCTGGGGAATTAACCTGGCCGCTGGCATATAAATGGAAAATCAGCTGGAACGAATCGGCGAAGAATCTGGCTTTTTCCAATCAGTATCCAGAGTTTAATCACAATGAGTTTATCGGCTGGTCGTCGCATCCAGTAGAAAAGCCGTTCGCGATTTTTGACCTTCGAAGCAGCTTAGAGCGGCCGAGGATTCGCGAGCGTATGGAATTAAGCGACCGCCTGCTGAGCGGCAAGCGTCCGAAAGCATATGTGGTGGAACTCGCCGGCGAGACGCTGATGAGGCAGCTGCTTTGGGGTTTGGTGCTGGCAGATGCTGCTAGTATCTATACCGCTATATTAAACGGTGTTAATCCTGGCCCGGTGGCGCTGGTTGAGCGGTTGAAGCAAGAATTGGGCTAGCGATTGGCTCAATTCTTAAGCCAGTTGGGTCTATTAAGTGCGGCAGTTTGACCTGCTTTCATTTCGTTATTTAGAGAATTTGCTGCTCTGGACAGAGGGTTTAATACCGAAGCGACTCAATCGGGTCGCGCTTGGTGGCGCGGAAGGCTGGATATAGGCCAGCGATAATGCCGATAAGCAGCGATAGGAAGATCGTTATTACAATAGTTTGCCAATAAATGTACGGTGTGAACGACAGATAAGCGCCAACTATATAAGCGCCGCAGAGACCTAAGATATAACCGATAATGCCGCCTAGTAGACCGACGATTGCCGATTCAATGACGAACTGATTGATGATATGCTGGCCGGTAGCGCCCACAGCGCGGCGAATTCCTACTTCGCGCCGGCGTTCAGCGACATTAACTAGCATAATATTCATAATACCGACACCGCCAACTATCAGTGATACGCCGCCGATAACAGTCATCACGAATGACAATAAATTGACTAAATTGCTTTTACTCTCGTTTATTTCATTACCCGTAAGGATGCGGTAATCATTATTGCCGTCGTGGTTTTTATGCAGGATTTTCTCGGCTTCAGAAAGGCCAGACTGTAACTGTTCGCGAGAATCTGCAGCGACAGCAATTTGCTGAATTTGAGCAGTGTTCTGAGTGAATCTTTTTATAACAGACAGTGGCATGATGGCGGCATTATTAAAGTCGACATTAAGATGTTTGGCGGGATGGCTGACGTTTTTTAAGACGCCAGCGACTGTAACTGGCTGGCCGTGGATATTGATGACATTGCCGATAGATTTATCGGTGCCAAATAGGTCGACGGATAATTGCTGTCCGACGACGATGCCGTCAGCCTCGTCGATGAACTGGCCTTCGCTAACTTCCAGGTTGGCGATTGACTTTAACGAGCCGGTGCTGCCGACTATCGCGGCTTTCTGGGTGTCAACTTTACCGTCGCGCGCTTTTAGTTCGCTGTGTAAAAAAGCGATGGGCGCTGTCTTAAGGTTGGGAATCTTCCCCAAATCGCTTACATCTTGCTCGGTTAGCGTATTGACTGTAGTTGATCCGTCTGCTTCAGTAAAAATGTTCGCGCCAGTTTTTTGTCCGCCGGATCGGATGACGGCGACTGGCTCATTAGTGTTGATATTCTGCTGCCCGCCAAACAGTTTGGTAACGCTGCTGGCTAACGATAATACCATGGTTATACTGGCGATACCGACAGTGATGCCGATAATCGTCAAAAATGTCCGGCCGCGGTTAGCTTTCAAAGCCTGAGTGGCGTTTTCAAAATGGTTCTTTAATAACATGCTCACGATTCTTTTTCCTTTTTCTTATCAGCTTTTTCGGGTTTCTCCGCTTTCTCTGGCTTTTCGGTCTTCTCTGGCTTCTCTGTCTTTTTAGTCTCTGTTTTAGGGTGTTTGATTTCTTTATTTTCTTTGTCGTCTTTGTCGTCTTTGGCGGCCTTGCTTACGGTTTTTTCGCCAGTTTCCTGCTTTTCTTTATGAATTTCGTCTTTGTGCTTGGCGTCTTTGTCTTTCTTTTCTTTATCATCGTCTGCAATCAATTTTTTAGTAAATTTTTTCCTGCCCAGGTGTTCGTCGGTGTCGATTTTACCGTCCAGCATGGTGATAACGCGGCTGGCGTAACTGGTTAATTCCGGATTATGTGTCACCATAATAATAGTGTTGCCGCGGCGATGGATGTCCGCCAATTCTTCCATGATCAAGTGGCTAGCCTTACTGTCCAAATTACCAGTCGGCTCGTCTGCCAGAATAATCGACGGGCTATTGACTAGCGCCCGGGCGATAGCGACGCGCTGCACTTGGCCGCCGGACAGTTGATGCGGCATGTAATATTCGCGTTCGTTCAAATGAAACGTCTTTAATATTCGGCTAGCTTCCTGTAATCGTTTAATTTTGCCGAGGCCTGTGTACGTCAGCGGCAGGGCGACGTTGTCGATAACGGTTAGCCGCGGTACTAAATTAAAATTCTGAAAAATAAAACCAATTTGTTTGGAGCGAATCTGGGCGCGCTGGCGCGGCGTTAAAAAATCAACCGGCCGATTGTCCAGGTAATATTCGCCGTCAGACGGCTGGTCTAATAGTCCAATCATATTAAGTAGCGTCGTTTTGCCGCAGCCGCTTGGACCCATAATGGCGATAAATTCGCCCTTTTTGACAGTTAAATCAACGTTATCCAAGGCGCTAATCTCGGCGTCGCCGATCCCAAAGCGTTTGGTAACATTCTTAAGCTTAATACGTATTGAAGGATCATTCATCATTGCTTTTTATTATAGACAAAAAGCAGGCGATGTTGCAACCGCTATCCGGTCTTCTGTTATAATACGGGTAACGGAAGGATGCAGGAGTGGTTGAACTGGCACGCCTGGAAAGTGTGTAGGCTCTTCACGGGGTCTCCGGGGTTCGAATCCCCGTCCTTCCGCCAAGAGACAAAGGCAGGGAAAACTGGACGCTAGCCCCTAGTGAGTTTAATATCAAAGAAAATAGCCCACCGAACTGGCTCAAACCGGAATTGGGTGTATCTCAACCCAGGAAACGCGATATGCGTCTCGACCAGGTTGAGCCAATTCGGCAAGCTACTTTCTTTCGGTGGGCGGTTAGCCCTTGTTGTCTGAGCTATCTCTCATTTTGGCCTTGATCATGTCGATTCGCGCAGAATTTGCTAACCCAAACGCAAGAGAATACATCAAGAGTGTTGTCATGGCAGAACTCTCCCCGAAGATGGGGAAGAGAAGGTTTGCCACCCCTGCAATAAATAGGCCAACCGCAGCCAGGGCCTGGATACCAATGAACACGGTTTTATCCTTCCGCGAGAGCTCAGCTCAAAGTAAAGGGCGCTCCTCGCCCTAAAAGACTACCTTTGAGCAAAAAGCTAATATATATATCAATAATTGATTAAAAAGTCAATAGTTTTAGGCAATTTTCTTGAATTTTATGCAAAAATAGGTGGTTTCGGCTAAAATAAAGTGGTGATTTTCTATGCTATAATGATCTGCAGCATGTCAAAGCAGAACACGAGATTAGAATCAATTGCAAAAATCCTAATCATCGATGGTGACGGTAATGTTTTAACTTTGACTTTGAGCGAACACTTAAAATATCCAGAGAGGTCATATCAGCCGGACTTGCCGGGTGGAATCGTGGATGCGGGTGAGCCGGAGAACTTGGGGGTAATCCGCGAGGTGCAAGAAGAATGCGGAATAGACTTAGATCCAGCAAAAATACAATTAGCGTACGCCGAGACTGCATACGATGAGAAAGAGAATAAGTCGGTTACGAAGCTATTATACGTCACGCATTTGTATAATACGCCGGCGGTGAAGTTGAGCTGGGAGCATAGCGATTATAAATGGGTGTCTGTCGCTGAGTTGCAGAACATTAATATGCGTCCTTTTTTCAATCGGGCAATTCAGTACGTAATCGCACACAAGATAATTTAGTTATAGTAGCGGTTTAGCTTGCCGCGAATTCACTCACTAAATAAAACGACCCGGTAACAACGACGTAAGTATCAAGCTGCCGGGCTTTTTTGATGGCTTTTTCTAAGGCTTTGTTTGGATTATGTTCAATCTCGACTGCAGATTTCATGACATGGCGGATATTTTCTGGCTGTATGTTGCAGTGGTTTTTGCCGTAATTGGCGCTGAATGTAGTGGCGTAAGCCAGCTGCGCCAGGTTATCAATTATGGCAAGCGATTCTGCTAGCGACGAATGCTTATTTTGCCCGAATGCTACTACGAAGATAGGCTTTTTATCCGGATATAATTTCCGCAATGAATCAATCAAAGCGCGGATTTTCTGGGGATTATGCGCAACGTCAAATATGATGTTAACTCCATTAACATTGCGCTTCTCTAGCCGTCCAGGAATAGTGATATGTACGGATTTTTCCAGAACTTCTTTTGGCAGGGACGGCTTTTCATCCAATGCCAGCCGCTTTTCGACCGCACAGTACGCCAATGTCCAATTCCGCTGCTGAAAATCTGGCAGTATTTTCAGAAAATCGTCAATAATTGGCGAAGCAATTGAAAACTGCGAGAACTGTGACTCTGCACGTTGTCGAACAACCATTTCAATCTCAGAAGTTTGTCGGTTCATCACGGTTGAATCATTCTGGTGGATAATGCCAGCTTTTTCTTGGGCGATTTCTGTCAGAGTATTGCCTAGTAATTCCGTATGGTCCAGTCCGATATCAGTGATGACGCGTACAGTTGGCGAACGGGAAATTACATTGGTTGTATCCAGCCGTCCGCCAATTCCAACCTCAATTATGATATAATTAACGTCTATTTTCTTAAATAGCCAAAAACTAAAAATCGTCAAAAATTCAAAATACGACAAGTGCAGCTCGTTCGCCTCGTAGAAGTCGGTGAACTTTTGGAAGTAATGCAAATATTCTTGTTCAGGTAGCGGCTGCCCGTTGATTAGCGAGCGCTCGGCGACGCTGGCGATATGCGGCGACACTAATGTGCCGGTAGTATAGCCAGCCTGGTTCAGTAAACTGGTAGCATAATAAGCAGTCGAGCCCTTGCCGGAGGTGCCAGCGATGTGGATGGCGGGAATCTGATTTTGCGGACTACCAAGGGTTTCCAGAATGTGTGCTACATATGCCAGCCGATCATGCTTTTTGGGCGGATGGGCGATTAACTCGTCCAAAAAATAGGTGACGTCGCGCATTGAGGCAAATTTCATACCGTATCTGATTATAGCAAAAATAGGTTGTAAAATTTACCAAATGTCTTGAAAAACACTATATGTAGCGGCTATAGTTAGTGTTGTACGCTATATATGTAGCGAACCCATAAATAAACAAAAAGGCAAATTATCCAAATGAGCCACCAGATAGGGACTGGCGGCTGATTTTTAGCAGGGCAAATTAAGGAGGGTAAATGCAACGAATTAACGTAGTCAAACGCGACGGAACGAAAGAGCCGTTTGATGCCAATAAAATTAACGCGGCGATTTTGAAGGCTTGCGACGGACTGCCAGATCAGGTTTCTAAGGTGGTGCAGGTGGCGACCGAGCTGCAGCTGACGCTATTTGATGGTATTACGACCGAGCAGCTGGACCAGGCCGTCATTCAGACGACGCTGCAAAATGTTAAAGATGATCCAGATTATGATAAAATCGCAGCCCGCTTGTTACTGAAGACTATTTATAAGAGTATTTTGGGCGATTATGAGACGGCAGACGAGTTAAAGAAGTTGCATGCCCGGGAGTTTCCGAAATTTGTTAAAGCGGCGGTCAAAGATGGTTTGCTTGATGAGCGGATGAGTGACGGTCGGTTTGATTTGAAAAAATTGGGTGAAGCATTACGGCCAGAGCGCGACGATCTCAGTAAATACCTCGGTGTGATGACCAATAAAAACCGCTACGCCTTGCGCAAACAAAGCGGCGACCCGCTGGAAACGCCGCAGTTTACTCATATGCGTATCGCTATGGGGCTTAGCTACAATGAGCCAGACCCGACTGCGGCCGCGATTGAATTTTATGAACACATGAGCCAATTGGAATATCTGCCGGGCGGCTCAACGAGAGTTAACGCTGGCGGCTCCTTCCCGCAGCTCTCTAACTGCTTTTTGCTGAATGTCGACGATGATATGGAATCAATTGCCAAGAGTGTGCGCGATACGATGTTTATCGCCAAGGGCACTGGCGGTATCGGCATCGGTTTTACCAAGTTGCGGGCAGCCGGTAGTCCGGTCAAGACTACTAACACCGAATCGACTGGCCCGATCCCCTTTATGAAGATGATTGATACGGCGTTGTTTGCGGTTAGCCGTAAGGGCAAGAAAGCTGGCGCAGCGGCCATTTATATGGAGAACTGGCATCTTAATTTTGGGCAATTTATTGATTTGCGCTCCAATTCTGGCGACCCGTATATGCGGACGCGCTTTGCTAACACCGCGGTATTTATATCTGATGAATTTATGAAGCGAGTGCAGAAAGACCAAGATTGGTATCTGTTTGACCCAGCGGAAACGCCAGATTTGCCAGAGCTGTATGGTGAGGAGTTTTCGGCACGTTACAAGGAATATATTAAGCTAGCCGAAGCTGGTAAACTGCGGGTTTTTGAAAAGATTTCTGCCCGTCAGCAATTCAAGCAGATTTTGACCAGTTTGCAAGCTACTAGCCATCCGTGGCTAACTTGGAAAGACACTATTAATGTGCGGGCGCTGAATAATAACACCGGTACAATTCATCTGAGCAATCTGTGTACAGAAATTACCTTGCCTCAAGACAAGGATAATATTGCCACCTGTAATTTAATTAGTATCAATCTGTCGGCGTTTTTGTGCGAGGATAAGACGTGGGATTGGGATCGGCTGCAAGAGGCGACACGGGCGGCGATTCGACAATTGGATAATCTGATTGACATTACTGAAACGCCAGTTAAAGAGGCGATGCACGCCAACCAGCAGACGCGAGCTGTCGGATTAGGGGTGATGGGTTTTTCGGACGTATTGGAAAAACTTGGCTATTGCTATGAATCGAACGAAGCTTATGAGCTAATCGATCAATTGACGGAGTTCATTAGCTACCACGCCATCGACCAGTCAGCGGACTTGGCGGCCAAGCTAGGCAGCTATCCGACATATAACGGCAGCGGTTGGAGTAAGGGTGTTTTGCCGATTGATACGGTGGCGGAATTGTCGAACAATCGCAAGGTTAAGGTGAAAATTGATAACAAAACCCGTCTAGATTGGGATAAATTACGTAAGAAAGTTAAAAAAGGCATGCGTAACGCCACTTTGATGGCCATTGCACCAACCGCTAACATCGGTCATGTGGCAGGGACGACGCCGGGGATTGATCCGCAGTTTGCTCAGATTTTTAGCCGCTCGACGCTGAACGGTAAGTTTTTGGAGGTGAATAATAACCTGGTGCGCGACCTCAAAGCGCTGAACTTGTGGGACGACATCAAGGAAGAAGTCTTTGCCAACCAAGGGGATATTCAACACATTGATGCTATTCCGCAGAAACTGAAAGATGTGTATAAAACCAGCTTCCAGCTGAGCCCCTACGCCTTTATCGAGGTGGCAGCGCGGGCGCAGAAGTGGGTGGATCAGGCGATTAGCCGCAATATGTACCTTGAGACTCGTGATATTGATGAATATGTGGAGATTTATTCTGAAGCGTGGCGACGCGGTTTGAAAACCACCTATTACTTACATGTTAAGCCACGCCATCAGTCAGAGCAGACCACAGTGTCGGTGGAAAAATTAGCAGAACAGAAGATTCGAACTGGCGCTAAAACGCGTGGGTTTGGATTTGCCAAAGTTAAAAAAGGAGAATAAATATGGCAGATTATCAACATTCTAAACAGGGAATTTTAGGCTCAGGACTGCGCGATGGGCTGAGCTTACACCCAATTCGTTACCCATGGGCATACGATTTATACAATCAGGCAGTGGCTAATACCTGGTTTCCTAACGAGGTGCAGCTGGTGCAGGATTTGGCAGATTTTGAAAAATTATCGGACGAGGAAAAGCACGCGCTCAAAACCGTCATTAGTTACCTCAATCCAAACGAGCTATTGATCAACAAGTCGCTAGCATTTGGTATTTACCCATATGTTAACGCCGCTGAAGCGCAGCTCTATCTGTCGAAGCAGATGTGGGAAGAGGCTAACCACTTCATGACCTTTGAATATATCATCGAGACGTTTCCGTTTGACCGTGAGGAAATTTATGCGGCGGGCTTTGGCAAAAAATCGCTGGCTGACAAGGCAGATTTCCAGAACAAGCACCTGGATGTGATGCTCGATCCAAATCTCGATATTTACTCTTTGGAAGGTAAAAAGGATTTCGTTCGCTCATTAGTGGCGTATAATATTGTGCTGGAGGGCATTTGGTTCTACTCGGGCTTTATGGTCGGCATGAGTTTCCGTCAGCGTAACTTGCTGCGTAATGTCGGCACGCTGCTAGACTGGATCACCAAGGATGAGAATTTGCACTTAACCTTTGGTATTAACTTACTGCTGACTATTTTGGACGAAAACCCAGAACTGCAAACCCAGGAGTTTGCCGAGGAAATTCGCGGGCTTATCCTGCAGGCGGTTGAGTTGGAGAAAGAATACAACAAGGATATGCTACCAAAGGGAATCCTGGGCCTGAACGCTGATTATGTTAATCAATATGTTATGCACATGACTGATCGCCGTTTGGTCGAGCTTGGGTTTGAACCAGAGTATAACGTGGCCAACCCGGCCAAGTGGATGGCTACCGCAAACGATACCTTGGAATTGGTCAATTTCTTTGAAAGCACTAACACCAGCTATGAAGTAAATACCACGAAGTAACTACTATGGACAAAATTACAACAGATATTTTAGACACAGTTGAAGTAGGTGCCTTAGCGACGGTTAATCGCGACCGCACGCCATTAATCACGCCGCTCCACTTTGTACGTTATAAAAACGACAACATTATTTGGATCTCTGACCGACAATCCCGCCACGCCGTTAATGCGTACCGCAGCGGTGTTGTGGAATTTGTAGTGTGGAACGATCAAAAGAGTGCTGTATTTTTGACAACAAAGGTGCGAGAGCTACCAGAGGAAGAAGAGGTGGCGGCTTTGGAAGCGTATGCCAACAAGCTGGGCGATTTCATGCCGCGCGTGGAAAATAGACAAATTTACATCATGCCAATTGGCCAGCTTGATGAAAAAAACACAACAGGAAATTGGCGACACTATATTGCATAAGCGCTATATATAGCGTAATATAAGCACTAGCACTACTAAATATAGATAAGGACAGATAAATGAACGCAAGTCAAATTATTTCTGACGACATGACTTTGGAAGAAAAATTGAATGCCATTAATGCGGCGATGCAGGCAGCGCAGGCGGTAGCTGACGAGCAGGCCAAGGCGAATGGTAGTGTCGCTGCGCCCGTTGATCCGGCGAGTTTGACGATTTGCGATGGTTGTGAATAAAACAACAGAGGTGTCGATTTGACGCCTCTTTTGATATGTTGGAGAAGTGATGACAAAGAAGTATATTTTCGTAACTGGCGGCGTGCTGTCAGGTGTTGGCAAGGGCATCACGGCGGCAAGTATCGGCGCAGTGCTGCAGGCCAAAGGCATCGCTGTGTCGGCACAAAAGTGCGATCCGTATCTAAATGTTGATGCCGGACTATTGAACCCGAAAGAGCACGGCGAGTGCTTTGTGACCAAGGATGGCGCCGAGACTGATTTGGACTTGGGGCATTATGAGCGGTTTTTGGATTTGGAACTGACGCGGAAAAACACCACGCTGTCAGGCCGGCTGCTGCGCGATTTGATCGCCGATGAGCGGGCCGGCAAGTTTGGCGGCCAGACGGTACAGATGGTGCCGCATTTGACTAATTCTATCAAGGCGGCTATTCGCGAGGCGGCCGAAGGCGACGTGCATATTGTGGAAATCGGCGGTACGGTCGGCGACTACGAAGGCCTGAGTTTTATTGAGGCGATTCGCGGTTTTGCGCTGGATGTGGGGCGGGAAAATTGCCTGTTCGTGCACGTGGTGTACGTGCCGTTTTTGGAGGCGTCGCACGAGTATAAGACCAAGCCGGCTCAGAATGCGCTGGCGGATCTGCGCGGTTTTGGCATTATGCCGGATGTGGTGGCAGTCCGGACGGAGGGCCATGACAAGCCGCCGCGCAGTATCGGCGAAAAAATTGCTATTTCGTCTGGCGTGCGCCAGGAGGGAATCATTATGATGCCAAATGTTGATACGGTATACGAAGTGCCATTGACGGTGTACCGTGATTTGGGCAAGTTATTGGGCGAATTTACCGACAATTCAGTGGAACCAAATTTACAGCGATGGAAACGTCTAGCTCAGCGCGATACTACTGAATATGCCAAGCGGGTAACCGTCGGCTTGGTGGCTAAATACATTGATAATTCTGACACCTACTTGTCGGTGACTGAGGCGCTAAAGTCTGCCGCTTGGGCGAACAAAAGCGAGATTTCTATCAAGTGGATTAACGCTGAGACGGCTGTTGAGGCTGATTTTGCTAGCGTTGACGCTATTGTGGTGCCGGGTGGTTTTGGTACGCGCGGCGTGGAGGGCAAGATCAAGGCGGCTGAGTATTGTATAAAAAACAACAAGCCGTATTTAGGAATTTGCCTGGGTTTGCAGGCGGCGGTGATTGCGGCAGCGCGTTTGGGCGGCGTAGCGAATGCTAACAGCGAAGAGTTCGGCGCTGAGCCTGGCGCGAATGTGGTGTACATCATGGACGGCCAGCAGGGCAAGCAGTCGACCGGCGGCACGATGCGCCTCGGCGATTATCCGGCGGTGCTGAAATCTGGTTCGCTTGCGGCTAAAATTTATGGTAAAACAGAGGTAATTGAACGGCATCGCCACCGCTACGAAGTGAATCAAGATTTTGTTCAATCGATTGAGCGGGGCGGTCTAGTGATTTCTGGCACGTCGCCGAACGGCCAGCTGGTGGAATTTATCGAAGCGCCGCATCATCGGTATTTCGCGGCTACGCAAGCTCATCCTGAATTTAAGTCGCGCCCGTTCCGCCCACATCCACTATTTGACGGGCTGATTCGAGCTATTTTGGCTGGAGATTCTTAGCCAGATATTCTGCTTCGCTATTTATTCCAGCCTGGTTAGGGAATACTGCGCTGATGATAAATCATGCAGACTGCATAAAAGTCATTTTTGCTGCTTTTGACAACTGGGGGGGGGTGGGTAGTAGAATGAGGCTATCATGACACTATTTTCACGTTCTCCAGCTATACAAGAAATTAATCGGCAAGCTAAAGCCGGGGTGGCCGAAGGTGTATATGAGCCTAGTCCGCGGCGATTACGAGTTCCGCTGTCAATGGTGACAGATATGTTGCTAGGCAACGTTACGGTTGAAATTTATGGTGAAGAGCATCTGCTTAAAACAGCCGAAAAGACTAAAGATACTGAAAAAGATAACGGCGTTGTGGCGGCAACCAGTCATTTAACTGACGTTGATGTCTCGACTATTGCTAGTATTATCACCAAGATGAAGAAAATTGTAGCGCCAGTTGCTGAAACTAATATGAGGCTCTGGCATCAGAGATTACCATATGAATTTGTTGGTATGGATAATGTTTACCCGGTAGCTTATGAGAATATGCCAGGTGTTAGCGGTGAAAGTAGCGGTGAAAGTAAATATCCGCTGCGGTTTAATAGCAGCGACTACGACAGGCTGACACAAAGAATGACAGACAGCGGCTTGACGGTTGTGACGGCAGCGCATAACCCGGTGACTGGCTACGGCGTAGAGAATAACGGCGAATTGCTAAACAAGCCAGGCAAATTAGTGCCGCATTTGGCGCTGTCAACGGGGCGGGCTATTTTGCCGGTGCTTATGCAGGTTGAAGGACAGCGCCGTAATCCAACCCAGCTTAATGATAATAAAATTCATCCGTCATGGCTGCTTACGGAAAAGGGTGTGCTGCTGGTGTTTGGCGAGCCAATTACGCCAAGTGATCAGGACGTTGAGAACTATAAGGGCGTATTGGGCAGTTTGAGCGGTCCGTCTTCGGAAGCAGCCCGTCAAAAACAGCGGGAGATATTAAACGCTCTTGGCGGGGTGGTGCTGGATTGGATGCATCAGAATTACGATTGGAAATTAGCATCATAATATTGACAAAATAAAAAGCATATGCTATCATTAAATAGTATATTAAACTAAACATAAAAAGGAATAAAAATGGCTGAAGAAAGCAATATCCGCGAGCTGGATGATAATAGCGTGCTGAGCCGCGACGATATGTCAGCTTTGGACTATGTCTTAAAGCATGTCAAAGGTTCTAGCCCAAGTTCAATGAGCTTACTGCAGTTGGAGGAAATGAGCGAGGAATAATTTAGGCCATATCTGTTATACTAAACAGTATGGAACGAGTTATTTCTGAGATTATTAAAAAACTTTTTGATCAAAATGTATCGGTGCAATTAACGCGCCCCGATTCAAAGTTCGGTGACTTTGCGACCAATGCGGCGCTACAATTAGCTAAGCCACTGGGTAAAAACCCGCGCGAGATTGCCGAGGCGATCGCTGAGGAGCTGCGCGGCCGCCAGGAGTTTAGCGAGGTTAGCGTGGCTGGGCCGGGTTTCATCAACATAACGTTAAGCGATCAAGCGGCATTGGAATCGCTGAAAGTGCGGCCGGCGACTAACCGTTCGGGGCAAACAGTCGTTATTGAGACCAATTGTCCGAACCCGTTTAAAGCCATGCACATCGGCCACGCGCTGAACTCGATTTTGGCGGATACCATGGCGAACTTGCTGGCAGTGGACGGTGCGGCGGTACATCGGGTGAGTTACCACGGTGACGTCGGCACACATGTCGGCAAGAGCATGTGGGCGATTCTGCGCGAAATTGACGGTGATGTCAGCAAACTAGACGCTATTCCGGCTGATAAGCGCAACGAGTTTATGAGCCGTATGTACGTTGAGGGAGCGCGATCAGCTAAAGAATCGCCAGAGGCGCGGGCGGAAATTGATGAGTTGGCCAAGCAATCGTTTGTGCTGGACGATCCACTGTATAAGCAGGTGTACGAGATTTGTAAAGCCTGGAGTTTTGATGAAATTGACGCCAATGTGGCGCGGCTAGGGAATGTACCAATTGAGCGGCGTTATGTCGAGAGTGAAACTGAAGTGCCGGGTAAAGCTTTGATTAAAGAAAAAACCCCAGAGGTCTTTACCAAGTCAGATGGTGCGTATATCTTCAAAGGTAGCCAATACGGTGCGTTTGATAATGTATTCATCGGTTCGCATGGCAACGGGTTGTATGGTGCGCACGATATGGGGCTGATTCAGCTGAAGCATCAAGATTATCCAAACCTGGACTTGTCGATTACGGTCAATGGCGAAGAACAGGCGGCGTATTTCCGCGGGGTGATCGCCGCTAGTGAACTGGCAATTCCAGAATTGAAAGGTAAATTGTTTAATTATGCGACTGGCCTGGTTAAATTAACAACTGGCAAGATGAGTTCGCGCACTGGCGAGGTGATCACTATTGATTGGCTGTTTAACGAGTTCAGAAAAGCCATCAAGCAAGCCGGCGGCGAGCCGACCGATGAGGTGGTGGCGGGCGCACTGCGCTATCAATTCCTGAAAGTGAAAATCGGTAGCGACGTCGTGTTCGACATCAATGACGCGGTTAGTCTGACGGGCAACACTGGTAGCTATCTGCAATACGCACACGCTCGGGCGCGGGGAATTTTGGCGAAGTCTGAGCAAGCAGCCACTTTTCCGACGGAATTATTCGACGAAGATCGGCTGCTAGTCAGGAAAATGAGCGAATACGCTGAGGCAGTTAACCGTGCTACCGAAAGTTTGGAGCCGCATCATGTTTGTGCCTATCTGTTTGAGCTGGCACAGGAGTTTAACCGCTACTATGAGAAAAATCAAGTTGTTGGCAGCGATAAAGAAGCGCACCGCGTCGGTCTGGTGGCGGTGTATGCTGATATTTTGGAAGCGGGGCTGACGATTTTGGGCATCGCGGCGCCAGAGCGCTTGTAAAATCTGTTATATTAGTATATAATAATGCAGTTATGGACGAACGATATTCGGCTAAATTGTTGACGCCAAAAAGCAGGCTACTGGAAGCTGATCCTGATTTGGAACGCGCACCGTTGTTAGAATCGCAACAGTTACGGACAATAAAAGCGGATTATCAGCAGTCGCCGCAAACGTTTGATGATAAGATTGAAGCGGCAAAAGCCGTTGGCCTGTTAGTGCGGCAAACGTTAGATTTTTCCACGACGAGTGATCTCACGCCGGTATTTAATGCGGAGACGCTGGCGGAAAGAGAAATGGCGAACTGCTTTGGTTATACGATTACGGCGTCCGAGTGCTTGGATGGGGTTGGCGTAGAACATCTTGTCGCTTACGCGAATCAACATACTATAATTATAGTGCCTGATAGAGAAAGCAATCGTTTATTTATGTTGGACACGCCGACAAAGGAATTGTATTGCGAAGTGACGGAAGCTGTTGGCGGCGCAGATCCGCTGGATCAGCTAGAAACTGGCGAGCTTCGGGCGATAAACAGCTTGCATACTAATCAGGTATTGAAACATTTGCCGCCCGCTATTGACAGGAAACGGTTTGTTGATCGAAGACCTTGGTTGAATTTCTCCAGCTCAAACATGCGGTTTCAAGACAATCCTCGCGATAGTATTTTACAAATGATAAGCTTGCCGTCAATTCCTGGCAGGAAATTATTGGCGATGGAATATAACGCGGAGATTTTGCGGCGGCAGCATCGTCCGGAAGAGGCGGCTGGTTTAATGGAGGATCTTTCGGGCATTTATCTGGATGTTGATTCGCGCAATAATTTGGCGGAAGCGGGCAGACTGTGCCGCCAGCTGATAGAAAACAGCATGGGGGGGGAAGCTGTCAAGGTGGCTATGGCGGTGGACGAAAGTCTGGTCGGAGGAGATACTTCAAAAAACATATTCTTTTTACCAGATACCAAGCGGAAAGCAGCTAGTGTAACTGGCGATGCAGACTTAATGGAAGAAGCGGTTGCGTTGTACCGTGAACTTCCGCCTAGCAAGCTAAGAGCTGGAAAATTAGCTAAAGCCTGCCGGCTATTAAAAATGTTACAATCAAAACATAATTAAAAGGAGTTTATATAATGGCGAAAACTATTTCATCAGCAAAAAAATCAGCTAGCAAAATCCCGGAGACGAAGCCTGTCGCTAAAAAACGGCCGCTTAAGACTGCTGGAAGACTATCAGCCAGCGGCGTGGCGTCCGCTAAAAAGTCGGTTGCCAGCAGCGCTAAAGCTGCCGTGAAAGCGGTGTCTGCCAAGGAGAATAAAGTAGTCCGCGAGGCAATTAAAGATAGCCATATGGGCGGATTCGTTAATTTTATCCGCGAACAGGGTATAGTCGGTCTAGCGGTTGGTTTGGCAATTGGTACGGCAGCTGGCGATACGGTGAAGAAGCTGGTGACAGCGTTTATTGACCCGCTGGTGCAGCTGATTGTTGGTTCGCAAAAAGGCCTGCAGGCGGCATCGTTTACCGTCGAAATTGCCGGGCGTAAGGGTGAGTTTCTGTACGGGGCGTTTGTCAGCTCATTGATTACATTGCTGGCGGTAGCTTTTGTGGTGTATGCAATTGTGCATCTGTTTAAGCTCGATAAATTAGACAAGAAAAAAGATTAGTGCTTAAGCTTCGGTAGCTGAGGCGACTGGCTATATCTAACTGATTAGCGTGCCGACTGTTTCGCCGCGGGCGGCTCGGGCGATATTACCGTCGGTGAGTAAGTCGCAGATAATAACTGGGATATGTTCATCCATAGCCAGACCGATGGCGGCTTTGTCCATGACGGTGATGTCAGGGTTGGTCAGGGCTTTGTGATAGCTGAGCTGATCAAATTTGGCGGCATCAGGGAATTTGGCAGGATCTTTATCGTACACGCCATCAACTTTCGTTGTTTTAATCACAACATCGCATTGCATTTCTAAAGCTAGGTTCAGGGCGGCAGTGTCGGTGGTCAGGAACGGCCGGCCAGTACCGCAGGCAACGATGACTACCCGGCCTTTTTGAATATGGCTGAGCGCCCGGCGGAAAGTGTAGTGGTCGATAAATTGATTAATTTCTACAGTTGACAGGGCGCGGGTTGGCAAGCCAGCGTCGTTGAAGACGTCAGCCAGAGCGATGGCGTTCATCAGGGTAGAGAGCATGCCGATATTATGGGCCGAGACAGGCTGAATGCCGTGGCCGATGATTTGGTTGCCGCGGACATAATTGCCGCCGCCGACCATGATGACGATTTCGGCGCCAGTTTCTAGCGCTGGTTTGATTTGTTCGGCAATCCAGCGGGCGCGCTTGGGATCGAAGCCGCTGGCGAATTCGCCCTGAAGCTGCTCGCCGGATAATTTGAGGAGAATGCGTTTAGTCATGGTTTTAGTGTAGCACGCTGCAAGGAAGTGGTAAAATAGAAACATGAAAGCCAGTTTTAAGCCGAAAAAGATTTTATGGATGGATTTGGAGATGACCGGGCTGGATCCAGTGCGCGATGAGATTTTGGAGGTGGCGGCGATCGTCACGGATTGGGATTTTACGGAGATTGCGACGTATGAGGGAGTGGTGCGGCATGATCCGGCGAAGCTGGGTAAGTTACTGGATCGAAACGCCAGCTTTTGGAACGAACATCCAGCGGCACGCCGCGGTTTGGAGGAACAAAACGCCTCTGGCAAACCGCTGGCTGAGGTGGAGCATGAGCTGCTTAGGTTTTGCGATGAATATTTTGCGGATGAGCCGCGGATTTTACTGGGCGGCAATTCAATTCACCAAGACCGGCGGTTTATTGACGGGTGGTGGCCTATGTTGTCAAAAAAACTACACTATCGGATGTTGGATGTTAGTGCTTGGAAAGTGGTGTTTGAAGGTAAATATGGCAAGAAATTTGCTAAACCAGAGGATCATCGGGCATTGGAAGATATTCGCGGTAGTATTATGGAGTTAAAATATTATCTGAAGAAGGTGAAGCGTTAGTCCTATCAACCAGCATACTTATGGTTATTGAATTATTTGACAAAAGTATGCTTCTCTGGTACTCTCTTGGTAAAAGGAGTTGACGAAAATGTGTGCAATGAGTTCTGAGTTACAGCAATATATGACCGGGCTAACGAATGAGATTTCGCGCGGTCATTTTGATGAGGCTGTGCGGCTTGGCGATAAAGCGCTGGCAACGGAGGAGTTGCATGGTGAGGGCAACGAGTCACTGCTGGGGGAGGTGTATCGCAATATGGCCGCTGCGAGTGGTCGCTTGGGTCAAGCTGACGAGGCGCTCAACTATATTGATAAGGCATATGGTATTCATAATACAGCGGTCAATGAGAATTCTGGAGTTGAGACGCTACGCGAGCGGTTAGCGACGGCGTCGTATGTTGGTGTGTTTGCGTTAAAGGCGTATTTATTGGTGGATGGTCGTCGGGATGAAGCGTTGGCAGACAAGGCGCGGTTCATGACGCGGCAAGCTGAACTAGATATGGCAAAGGTAAATCAGCTCTCTGAAAAGAATAGCGTTGATCAGTATGAGATAAATATGGCATCTCGCTGGAGTATGATTGAAAGCTTGGCAGGTGATAAGCAGCGAGGTTTGGCGTTGGCAGGTCGGGCAATTCGGTTGGCTCGGCAATCAGAGCGAGATCAACAAAAGGGCTTGACTGGGCGAGATATTCTCAGGGCGCGAACACGAGCGGCGCTTCGCGGTATGGCGGCTGTGGCGGTAAATGCCGCGAGTCGATTTGGCGCGACGCGGGACATTGCTGAGAAAATTGCTCTTAAGACACTGTGATTGTATAATTAGGTTATGACCCATAAACAATTTGAAGAGTTTATCCTCAGTTTGCCCGGCGTGTGGCTGGATTATCCGTTTGGCGAGGATGTTGCGGTGTATAAATTTGGTAAGAGTAATGATGGTGCGGGGAAGATGGTGGCATTGGTGGCGGAGGGCTCAAAGCCGCTCAGGGTGAGTCTGAAGTGCGATCCGCTATTGGCTGATAATCTCCGCGAGAAGTACGAGACGGTGTTGCCAGGGTATCATCTAAATAAGAAGCATTGGAACACTATTATCTGTTCGGGGCAACTGAGTGATGAGGAAATTTTTGACCTGGCGCGGCTGAGCTACCGGCTGGTGGCAGAAAACGCTAATTAGCTTTTAAGAACTCTTCCAGTTGTTTTTGGATATTCTTTAGATCGGCGATTGTTTTTGCCAAGTATTCTTTGGTTGATTTGGATCTGGTATTCTTTTCCAGTCTCTGCATCATCATCAGCGTGTCGGTAATTTGCACGTTCATTTCGTGCGCGTATATGGAGTCTAACTGCGCGTTTAAGGCGGCGTCTTCCAACTTTTTATCCAGTTTTTCCGAAGGTTCCATTTTAACGATTTCTTTTTTCTGTTTTTTATAGTCAATGCCAGAGTTTTGGAGCGGTTCGGTCAGACCAGCCTCGGCGCTCGTTAAAACAGAAACAAGCGAAATATTGACGGCTTGCATGGTGCTGGTTTGCAGCTTTTTGTCGTATTTTTGGGAAATGGTCAGAAGTTTATTGACGCGGGCGGCAACTTGAATCGGCGATGCGCCGGACGATGAATTTTGCGACAGTATGAAGATAGCTATCAAGCTGATGACTCCGAATAAGCCGATAATAGCAAGAATAAGCTTGGTTTTTTTATCAAAACCTTGGGCTGGCGGCGGGGTAGCTATTTGATTAAGGTAATCTATCCCCGATGGCTGGGGGTTAACAGAATTGTTCAAATTATCTGGATACATGTATCTATTTAAGCACAAACGATAACAGAGGTAAAGAGTGATATAATAAAAATCATGAATGATGCCAAGGAAGAAGTGCGGGCGCGGCTGAATATTGAGGATGTAATCGGCGAATATGTTCAGCTGAAGCGGGCGGGCCGTAACCTGAAGGGACTGAGTCCGTTCACCGATGAGCGGACGCCGAGCTTTATGGTGAGTCCGGAAAAACAGATTTGGCACGATTTTTCCTCCGGCAAGGGCGGCGATATTTTTACGTTCGTGATGCTGGTGGAGGGGATGGATTTTCGGCAGGCGCTGGAGCACTTGGCGCGCAAGGCGGGCGTGGATTTGAGCTTGTTTTTCCGCGGTGATGGACGGACAGCCAAACGGAGAGCCCGGGCTAGGGAAGCGCTGAAATTGGCGGCAAATTTTTATCAGCAAAATTTGGTGAAAAATTCGGCAGCACGAGAATACGCGGTGAAAAAACGGCGGCTGAACCGGCAGACGATCGGTGATTTTATCATCGGCTATGCACCAGATCAGGGCGCTGCACTGACGAAAGCGCTGGAAAGGCGGGGATTTTCGCGCCGGGAACTGGCTGACGCGGGGCTGGTGAATCGGTTTGGCGGCGACCTATTTCGGGGACGACTGATGGTGGCCTTGAGTGATAGCAGCGGTGAGGTGGTCGGCTTTACGGGGCGAATTATTCATGACGATCCCAGGGCGCCAAAGTATCTGAATACGCCGCAGACGCTGCTGTTTGATAAATCGCGCCACATTTTTGGGCTGTATCAGGCGAAAGAAGCGATTCGTAAAAGCGACGCGGCGGTGATTGTCGAGGGGAATTTGGACGTGGTTAGCAGCCACCAAGCCGGCGTCAAAAACGTGGTGGCGACGGCAGGGACGGCGATGACCCTGCAGCATTTGAGGGCGCTGAGTCGGCTGGCGGGGCGGATTCGTGTGGCATTTGATGGCGACCGGGCGGGCGTCAGCGCAACCGAGCGGGCCATCAATTTGGCGCAGGAAATTGGCGTGGAACTAGAGGTGGTGAGTCTGCCGGATGGCGTGAAAGATCCGGATGAATTGATCCAAAAAGACGCGGCGTTGTGGCGAGCAGTGGTTGAGCGGGCGCAGCCAGCCGTCGATTGGGTGATCGCTCGGCACGCCGAAATGGAAGATTTGGCGACGGCTGAGGGCAAGCGGCGATTTTCAACAACTGCGCTGAGAATTGTGCGCGGCTTGAAAGATCCGGTGGAGCAAGAGCATTACTTGGCGGTGATTTCTAAAAAAACTGGCGCTTCGATTACTGCCTTGAAGGCGAAACTGGCGGGCGAAAAAACAGTAAATCAACAGCTGAGAAAAACTAAAATTGACAAGGAAAAACCGCACCCCGTTCAAGATGAAACCGAAGACATGCTGGCAGGGCTGGCGGCAAGCGAAAAAACAGTGCGGCGCTGGCTGGCGGCGATTTCTGGCGAGATGCTTGAAAGTGATAATGCGCGGCAGCTAATTGGCTATTTGCGGGAAAATTTGGACATTGACCTAAGTAATATTCCTCAAGGCTTGCAAAAAATTGAGCAGTATGTGAAAATAGTACAGTTAAAAAGTGAAAGTCGTTACGCCAATTGGGAGCAGAAAAGCTTGGATGAAGAAGTGGCTCGGCTAGTCAGGCAAATAACAATAAAACATCGCGAAAACCAAAAGAATCAATTATTAACCCAGCTGCGGGAAGCTGAGGCGGCGGGCGACGAGGTTTTATCTCAGCGCTTGCGCCAGAATCTGAACCAGCTGATTAAGGAGAAAATGTGAGCGACGATACGACTACTAAGCCGGCAAATTTGAACGACGATGCGGATTTTGATCCGGCAGCCATAGACGAGGAAGAGTCGGAAGACCTAACTTCGCTTTCAACTGGTCAATATTTGGATGATGTGTCGGACGATTCGGTGCGGCTGTATCTAAGGGAAATTGGTAAAATTCCACTACTAAGCGCCGAAGAAGAGATGGAGCTGGCGCGCCGGATTATTGAAGGCGATAAGAAGGCTAAGGACAAGATGGCCGAGGCGAACATGCGTTTGGTGGTGTCAATTGCCAAGCGATATTCGGGCCGTGGGTTGGATTTCCTAGATTTGATTCAGGAAGGAAATACTGGCTTGCTCCGGGCAGTTGAGAAGTTTGATCCGGATAAAGGGTTTAAGTTTTCAACATACGCGACGTGGTGGATCCGCCAGGCAATTACCCGGGCGATTGCCGACCAGGCGCGGACGATTCGTATTCCAGTTCACATGGTGGAAACCATTAATAAATTGCTGCGTACGCAGCGGCGAATGACGCAGGAATTGAACCGCGAACCGACGATTGAGGAATTGTCCAAAGAATTGGACATGGAGCCGGAGAAGATTGAATATGTCATTAAAATCAAGCAAGACATTTCTTCCTTGGATGCTAGCGTGGGGCGCGATGGCGAAGATGACGAGTCGGCTCTTCAAGATTTTATCGTTGACGAGGATACAGTTTCGCCGGAAGATTCTGCTACAAGCCAGCTACTAAAAGAGCAGGTTCAGGATATGTTATCAAGCTTAAGCGACCGCGAGCAAAAAATCGTCCGCATGCGGTTTGGGCTGGATAACGGTAAGAATCACACGCTGGAAGAGGTTGGTCAGGAGTTTGCTGTGACCCGCGAGCGGATCCGGCAAATTGAAGCCAAAGCTCTGGCAAAGCTCAGGAAGCATAAAGATGCTAAAAAACTTTACGAATACTTGGACTAATTAGCACTGCTCGGGTGCTTTACAAAAATGGGCGTCGCGGGTAACGGCGTCTATTTTTTGGTGTAGTTGGGTCAGGTCGCTGTCGTTAATAATGAAATAGTCGGCGATAGCAATTGGCCCGCCTTTTTCCAGGTTCTCAATTTCCGACCAATCACGCTGGTCGACTTCGCGCGGTTGCATCGGCCGCTCAGGGCGTTTTATCATTCGCTGATAACGGAGATGCTTCGGCGTAACTATGGCTATGACAACGACTTGACCGGGAAATTCGTGCTTGAGGATTTTATATTCGCTCCAAGTATATAAGCCATCCAGGACAATTTTATTTTGCCCGGCATTGATCAAATCATGAATGTTCTTAATTACACGCTTGATAACGAAATCTTTGCCTTCGCGCTGGCGGATTTCTTCGCGGAATTTTTGCTGATTGTCCCAGGTTGGTTCAATACCAGCTTCTTCCATGGCTTTGTAGATAACGCCGCCAAAATAAATTTTAGGGAAGCCTTTTTTTGTTAAATATTCGACGGCCGAACTTTTGCCGCTACCAGCCAAGCCGACAAGGGCGATGATTTTTGCGTGTGGTTGTGTCATGTTGTTAGTATAGCAAATTTGATATACTAAATACATGAAACGTTTGGCAGTCATCGACGGAAAATCAGTGTTTTACCGAGGGTATTACGCTATGCCAGGGCTGAGTATGGCGGATGGTACGCCGACGGGCGGGGTGTATGGATTTGTGAGTTTGGCGATTGAGCTGATCAAGAAATTGGAGCCGGATTATGTGGCGGTGGCGTGGGACAAGCGCGGCACCAATATCCGTAAGCGGCGGGAACTGTATCCAGAGTACAAGGCGGGTCGTAAGCCAGCGCCTGATGATTTTTATCAGCAAATTCCGATTTTGATGGAACTGCTGGATGCGTTCGGCTGGCCACTGTATGAGCTGGATGATTATGAGGCGGACGACATCATGGGCGCGTTTGCTCGGCAGGCGGAAGCGCGCGGTGTGCAGACGTGTTTGCTAACGTCGGATTTGGATGCGCTACAATTGGTGTCGCCCCTCACTAAAGTCTACGCCATGAAAAACGGCCTGAGGAACATCGAGGAATTTACGGCGGAATATTTTGAACAAAAATATGGTATTCGGACGGATCAGTTTTTGGACTTGAAGGCGCTGAAGGGTGACTCCAGTGACAATTTGCCAGGCGTGCCGGGCGTTGGTGAAAAGACGGCGGTGAAATTATTACAAGCATATGGCACGCTGGACGGGGTGTATGCACATTTGGACGAGCAAAAAGGCGCTCTACGAACGAAGTTGGCAAATGGCCGCGAGTCGGCGTATTTGACCAAGCAAGTGGCGGAAATCTGGACGGACGCGCCTGTGGAATTGGACTGGGAGGTGGCGGATGTCAATGACTGTGATTTTGCTCGGGTGGCGGAAATTTTGCGGAAATTGGAGTTTCATTCGCTGATTGGGCGATTGCCAAAGACGATGCAGGCGGCGGATGAGACAGTGGAGACGGCGGAGTTGGAATTGCCGCGCGTTGAAAATTTGCCGGCTGAGCCGCTGTTTGAGACGGAAAATAGTATCTATATTGACCCCTTAGAGCTGGACACGGTGTATATCCATTCCAAATCTGGCGTGGCGTGGCGCGCAAAGATGAGTGAGGTTGGCTGGTCGGTTTGGCAGCTGTTGGCGCAGGGCGTGGTGATTGCGGTGGACGTCAAGCAGCTGTATCATGCGCTGGATGCTCACGGTGTGACGGTGCGTTTTCATGAGGTCTGGGATGTTGGACAGGCGGCATTTTTGATCGATCCGCTGAGGCGCGACCGTAGTTTAGCGGCACTGGCGGGTGATTTTTCTGAGGATAATTCCCCAGAGCGGCAGCTGGCGCGACTACGCCAGATTTACCGCCAGCAGCAGGATTATATGGCGACGCATCAACAGATTGCCAGGGTGCTTCGCGAGTTTGATTTTCCGGTGATTTGGCCGCTGTTTCAGATGGAAAAGCGTGGTATGAAACTGGACACGGCGCTGCTTGAGCGGATGGGTGAGGAGCTGAGGTCGGAGGTTGGTCAGCTTGAACAACAAATGTATGCGATGGCTGGGCGTGAGTTCAACGCTGCTAGTCCGGCGCAGTTGTCTGAGGTGTTATTTACAAAATTGCAGCTACCGACGACCGGTATCAAAAAAGGTAAAACGGGCTATTCAACGGGGCAGAAAGAGCTGGATAAACTGCGTGGCCGACACCCAATTATTGAGCTAATTGAGCGGTACCGGGAGCTGACTAAATTGATCAGTACCTACATTGAAGCGCTGCCGAAATTGGTGGCCGAGGACGGGCGGATTCACACCACGTTTAATCAAGACGTCACCAGCACTGGGCGGCTGAGCAGCACAAATCCTAACCTACAGAACATTCCGGTGCGCACGGAACTAGGTCGGAAAATTCGCCAGGCGTTTGTGCCGAGTGAGGGCAAGGTGTTTGTTGGTGCCGATTATTCGCAATTTGAACTGCGACTGGCAGCGGTGTTGGCGGGTGACGAACAGTTAATTAACGATTTTAATAGCGACGTCGATATTCATACCAAGACGGCAGCCGAGACTTATGGCGTGCCTATGGCCGAGGTGACGAAATTGCAGCGGCGTGCAGCTAAGGTGATCAACTTTGGGGTACTGTATGGTATGAGCCCGCACGGCTTGGCGGCGGCGACCGGCATGACGTTTACTGAGGCGAAGCAGTTTATTGAACATTATTTTGCGGTGCGCCAACCAATCCGCCAGTATCTGGACACAATTTTAGTTCAAGCGCGCGAACAAGGTTTTGTCGAGACTTATTTTGGCCGGCGGCGGCCCACACCAGACGTTAAGTCGAGCAATTTTATGGTGCGTTCGGCGGCCGAGCGGGCAGCGATGAACATGCCAATCCAGGGTACGGAAGCGGATTTGATGAAGCTGGCGATGATTCGACTGGAGGATAAATTAGCTGGGCTGGCTGAGCCAGTTCTGCAGGTTCATGATTCGATTTTGGTGGAATGTCGGGCAGAAGACGCCGAGCGAGTCGGCGAAATAATGCGCGCGGAAATGGAAGGGATTTGCCCGGATTTACCGATTAAATTAAAAGTTGATATCGGCGTGGGTACTCACTGGGACGAAGTATAAAAATATGGTATAATCACCCCATGAAATATGCTCAACCACGAAACTCAATCTCTCGCTTCATCCCGATTCTACTAGTTATTATCATTACTATTGTGGCGGTCGCGGCAGTCATTGCTATCGGCCGGGCGCTGTTTGGCGACGGCGGATCGCCTAATAATCCCCAGCCAAATCCAAACATTGAGAATGCAAAAACCGCTTTATTATCAACCGACGTCGACCGATCGGTGCGCTTGACGGTACGCGGTCCAATTGTGGCGAACGAGAATTTTCGTTCGTATAGTATTACTATCACCCCGGATTCGCGCGAAATGATAACGTATGAGGGCTATTTGGATAATCAAATTGACAGGAAAAGGTTAGATAATAATACGAAAGCTTATACGGAACTGGTTTATGCGCTGGATAAACGTAAAATGATGGATGGCAAGGATTTGACTGACGAGCAAAACGATTTGCGCGGTATCTGTGCCAGCGGCAAGATTTATAAATTTGAAACCATAAAAAATAATTCGGTTGTCAAGAGCTTATGGACATCAGACTGCAGTGGATCCAAAGGTTCGGCGCAGGCAAATGTTAATGAAATTTTGGACATGTTTCTGAAACAAATCCCCGATGGTAAAAAAATGGCAAGCGGCATTGGTTTAGGTCAAGACGAATCGCCGTTTAGGCTTTAATAATTATGCCGGAACTTCCTGAAGTCGAGACAGTCCGCCGCGGGTTGGCAGAGCTGCTGCCAGGCCGAGTGGTGGCGCGAGTGGCAGTGTTTGACTCGCCGAAGAGTTTTCCGAATGCGCCGGCTGATGTTGAACAATTTTTATATGGCGCGTGCGTGACGGCGGTGCGGCGGCGGGCAAAGGTGCTGATGATTGATTTGGATACGCGCTATTCGTTGGTGATACATCTGAAGATGACGGGGCAGCTAGTTTTTCGCCAAAGCTCTCGCTATGGCGCTCGGGTATCCCCAAAAAAATCTCGGGACCCACGTAAAGTTGCCCAAGATTTTTCTGCGGATACCGCTCGCGAGATCGACGACTTCGCTGGCGGCCACCCGAACGACAGCTTAATCGGCGAGCTGCCAGATCGGTCGACGCGGGTGCAGATTGATTTTGTGGACGGGTCGCGGCTGTTCTTTAACGATCAGCGCAAATTTGGCTGGGTGAAGTTGCTGCCGACTGATGAGGTGAAAAATTTGCCGTTCATGCAAAAAGTAGGGCCGGAGCCGCTTGATCCTCAGACGCGCGCCGAGGATTTCATTCAGCGGATTCGTCGTCGCCAGAATTCGATGATCAAGCCAGCTTTCCTTGACCAAGCGGTGATCGCTGGGGTTGGTAATATTTATGCGGACGAGGCGCTGTGGGCGGCACGGATTCATCCGCAAACGCGGGTAAAAAATATCAGCGATCAGCAGTTGAATACATTATTTAATGAGTTGCGGCAAATCTTGCAATTGAGTATCGATCAGGGCGGCTCGACTGATAGGAATTACGTTGATGCCGAGGGCCGGAAAGGGAATTATTTGGCGTTTGCTCATGTGTTTCGCCGCGAAGGTCAGGCTTGCCACCGCCACCCCGACCAAGAAATCATCAAGCTGAAAGTCGGCGGTCGCGGCACGCATATTTGTCCAATCTGTCAAAAACCGCCAAAATTTGACAAATAGCTATTTATTGTATATATTTTGACAAATAGAATTTATGAATATGTGTTAAAACGTAGATAGGTAGGAGAGATGAGCGATCATAATCGAGAAATTGTTGTAGGCGAAGCCGACGGTTCAACTGGTGGGTGTAGTGATAATCCGTGGGATGGTTTGTTAGACCAGCTTAATGAAGGGGATAGAGAACGAGACTTGTACGATGATATTTTTTCTGATTTTCAACAGCAATTAGAAAAGCGTGAGACATACATAAAAGAGGAACTTCTTGCTCATCTTAAAGTGGCGAAGCGTGAGATAATACGCCTTGGCTGGCAAGAAGACCCAAACCGACTTATTCTTTATCCGGGCAGCAATTCTGACAGGACGATGACTGAGGTGTTTGGCAATCAAGTTGTTCATATTGATCCGGATGACAAAGCCTTGGCGCTGCTACAAAAGAAGGGTTTTCGTACAGAACAAATGACAATTGAAGACTATATTGCTAATATGCCTGACGGGGAGAAAATTGGCATGATACTTTCGTACAATGCAGGTCTGGTGCCTGATTTGGCGCTGAAACGCCTGCAGGAGGGCGGTATTATACTGGCAAATAACTGGCATGGTTCAGCGGATAATTTGCACAATAAGAGAGGACTTGAGTTAATCGGCGCGGTTGTACAAGATACCGAAGATTTCGTTACCGTACAGGCAGCAGAAAGCTTGCTGGGTAAGGTGCAATATCTAGATAATGGCCCGAATGGTTATGTTAATTACGATCCGACAGAAGAGCAATTAGAACAAGCTCGTGCGGGTGCGGGCATTGTCTTTGAGGAGTATAGAAGCCCTGATTCGTTGTGGATATTTCGTAAGAGCTCTATTAAATCCGAATAAAATGCTGCGCCGCTCTCAGAAATAAGTGCTGTTAATTCTTATCACGAGGCGGGTTTTATTAATATGAGGTATAATCATTGATAAATGTTATGTGTATTGTGCGGTGAAAATGAGTTTGATAAGTGTCAAAAGCTGGCAGCGCTGGTTGCTGGCGGCGCTGTACCGGAACGTTATGACGGCGAGCAGCTGGATGCGGCAAGTTTGCGCGATATTATGCAAGGGCAGTCTTTGTTTGCGCTGGAGCGTACAGTAATTATTTCGCGGCTGAGCGATAACTCCGCGCTGTGGGCGGAATTGCCCGAAATTGCTGTTAGTGGCAGCACTGAGGTGATTTTGCTGGACAGTAAGTTGGATAAGCGCACGAAAACATACAAATGGCTGCGGAAAAATGCCGAGATTTACGAATTTACGCCGCTGAATGAACGGCAAAAACCGCGATTGGCGAAGTGGTGCGCCGACGAGGCGAGGAAACGAGGCTATACACTGAGTGCAGTGCAGGCGGAAACATTGATTGACCGTCTGGGTTATGATCAGCTGCGTTTGAGCAATTTTATTGAACAATTGTCTTTTGCCGGGGAAATTACCGATGATTTGCTTGATAAACTAACGCCTTTGGCGAAAACGGAAAGTGCTTTTGAACTGTTTACAGCAGCGCTGGCTGGAAATTCTGGCCGTATTCATGAAATTATCTCGTATTTGGAGGCTGAGGGAGGTGTAGAAAGCGCATACCAAACGATGGGATTATTAGCGTCGCAGGCGGTCAATTTGAATGCTTTGGTACTGTCTGGCAATGATGCTGGATCTGTTGCAGCGGATTTTTCAGCCAGTCCGTATGTTTTACGGAAATTATCTTCTTATGCTAATAAAATCAATTTCAGCCAGCTGGCGGTAGTGAACAAAATACTGTTCTGTGCGGACTTACAAATGAAAACAACCAGCGCTTCGCCTTGGCTGCTGATAGAGGCGGCGCTGATTGAGGTTATTCTGACAAGAAAAAATGGATAAAATTTAGCGGAGCTTTTGTTATTTAGCTGCTTCCAGCTTTACACCGGCGTTTTTAGCGATTTTACTTAAGGCGCTTTTACGGCGGGCGACGGTATTTTTCTTAAGCAAACCCTTTTTTACAGCGGTATCAAGCTCGCTTTGAGCGCTGGCCAGCGTTTTGGCGCTTGGGTTGGCATGGAAGGCTTTTACAGCGGTTTTAATATCTTTTTTAATGCCTATATTACGTTCGCGGCGTTTGACAGTTTGTTTAGCGCGTTTTATGGCGGATTTTATGATTGGCATGGTACTCCTTAAAAGTTAATTTAATCTCTAATTTTTTATTGCTAATCAGGAGGAATTATACAGAAAATAGCCAAAATTGTAAAGAGGCGGTAAAACTATTGACTTTATGGTAATGCTTATGGTATAGTGGAGGCAAGTCGTAATTAGATAAAAAAACAAAAAATAGGAAAAAATATGGCTGATGGATCTTCAAAGCAGAGAATAATTGATAGCATCAAGGATGTTACCAATATTTTGGTGACGGTTAGCGCTAATCCGTCGGTTGATGAATTGTCGGCGGCGCTAGCGTTGACAATTTTCTTAAATAAACTGGGTAAACATGCTACGGCGGTGTTTAGCGGCGAAGTACCGCCAGCGATTTCGTTTTTGAATCCAGATAAGACGTTTGAACAGACGGCGAATAGTTTGCGCGATTTTATCATTGCGCTAGATAAAGAAAAAGCTGATCATTTGCGGTATAAAGTGGTCGATGACGCGGTAAAGATTTTTATTACGCCGTACCGCACGACGATTTCCGAGAAGGATTTGGAATTTTCGCAGGGTGATTATAATGTTGAGCTGGTGGTGGCGTTGAATGTCGAGAATAGCGAGCGTATTGACGCTGCCTTGACAGCGCACGGTCGAATTTTACATGACGCGATTGTGGTAACTATGACAGCGGGCGGCGTTAAGAGCGGTTTGGGGTCGGTTGATTGGCATGAAGATAGCGCGAGTGGTGTCAGCGAGATGATGGTTGAGCTGATTAACGATCTGAGAACGCAAAATGCAGCACTGGATGAGCAGATAGCGACGGCATTATTAACTGGTATTGTGGCGGTGACGAACAGGTTTAGTAATAATTTGACGTCATCTAGGGTAATGACGGTTGCTGCAAATCTGATGGCGATTGGCGCCAATCAGCAGCTGGTGGCGATGAAGATAGCCGAAAGCGAGGCTAGGGCTGAGCGGCCGCAAGCCATAGAAGAAGCGAAGGACCGGAAAAAACCGGGCGCAGATAAGAAGAGCTCGGAAAGCGAACAGGCTAGAGCTGACGGTGCATTGTCGATTAATCATGAAAAAGAGGGCAGCTTAGACGATGTTTCACATCAGACTGTCCAAGAAAAACGCCATGAAGCGGCACAATCGGCGCAAACTAAGCTAGCTCATATTGAGATGGTGAATAATTCCGCCGCGTCAAGCCAGGCAGATTCGACTGCTAGTAATGATGATAAAGAAGATGACGAGCCAGCCCCAGTAAAACCTCCAGAGATTAAGTTGCCGCCAGTGCAGAGTAGCGTAAAAACTTCGACGCCTGAGCCGATAGGTAGTACGCCGTTGATGGGCGGTACGTTGAATGCAACTACTGAGCAAGCGGCTAAGGATAAAGAAAGAGAATTGCAAAATAATCAGAATAAGACAATTTTGACACACGGCGAGTATATTGGATCTAATGAGCCGTCGTTTGGCGATACGCCGTTAAATGCCGCCATGGGCAAATCTGACGAGCCGCCGAAAATTGATCCGTTTGCAAATAACTCTTCGACGGCTGCTTTGCCTGGTATGGGAGCGCCGGAAACTCCTCCAGCTTCTTCGGCGGACGAATCAATTATGGATGCGATCGCTAAAGACACAACGCAGTTAGCCGGTAAACCAGCAGCGCCAGCTTCACCGGCGGTTAACGACCGCGAATCCGCTTTGGCGGCGGTTGATGCTGCGCTTTCTGCAGCTCCTCCAACTGCGGCTGCGGCTTTGCCGGCTCAGTCTGTTCAGGGGTCAGTGCAGAGTACAAGTAAATCAGCGACACCGACACTAGCCGAGCTTGAAGCTGCTGCTCCAGCTTCATCTGCGCCAACACTGCCGCCAATGCCAGACTTTAGTACATTGCCGCCAATTCCGCCAGCACCAACAGGAACGCCGGCTGGTTTGCCGCCAGTTCCGCCGCTGGGCGGTGGTATGCCCTCTGCTCCAGTAGCACCTGAACCTGCCGCCGCGCCGCAGAGTACAAGTTTTAATCCTTCGCAGTTTCAAATTCCAGGTCAAAAGTAGTTGATGGATGAAATATTGCTGATTGATAAGCCGGCGGGCATGACTAGCTTTGGCGTGGTGGCGCGCTTGCGCCGTGTCTTGTCCGAGCAGGAGGGTAAGAAAGTAAAAGTCGGACATACTGGAACATTAGATCCGTTTGCAACTGGACTAATGATTATAGTTACGGGTCGGATGTGCCGCCAGGCTATGGAGTTTACTAAGTTGGATAAGTGGTATGAAGCGGAAATTATCCTTGGTGCAGAATCGACGACTGGCGATCCAGAGGGAGAGCTGTCCAGGGTATCTAGTAAAAGACCAGATAAGAACGAAATTAAGCAAGTTCTCCAAAAGTTTACAGGTAAAATAGAGCAGACCCCGCCGGCGTTTAGCGCTGTAAAAGTTAATGGCCGGCGAGCATACCAGCTGGCGCGGGCGGGTAAAAAGGTTGATATCCCCAAGCGGACAATAACTATTTATGCTTTAGAATTGATAGGATATGATTATCCAGTCTTGAAGTTGCGGACGCACGTCTCCAGCGGTACATATGTGCGCAGCTTAGCGGCGGATATTGGCAAAGAATTAAAAACTGGCGCTTACTGCCAGAATTTACGGCGAATTAAAATCGCTGATTATGACGTGAAGAATGCTAGAGTGTTAGCGGATTTTGGAATTCTGTCGTGAAGTGGTATTATCAGGTTATGGGCAAGCATAAGGGTTTTACGATAGTTGAAATATTAGTTGTCGTTACAGTTATTGCTATTCTGGCGACGATTTCGGTAGTTTCTTATACGGGCATGACCGAACGTGCCAGGGATTCTAAAATTCGTTCCGTTGTGAAGACAGCGGGCGATGCTCTGCAGTTGTACGAAACGAAAAATAATAGCTTGCCATCAGGACAAGGGAAATTTAACCAGGCAAATAGCGTAGATTCTTTGGCGCCGCAGTATCTTCAGCGTGGATATAGGGATGATGCTGTAAGTAAAAATTCTTCTAATAAAGATGATATTTTTCTTTGGTATCAGTGCAAGGATGGAAGCGGTGCAGTAACTGGCGTGGCGGTTTTTGCCTCGCTGAATAGTCCTACTAGCGACGAATCATCTCGAGTTGCTACGATAAAGGCTGATTGTCATATTGCTGCCAGCGTTCCTACTTCCGGTAATCCTGCATATAATTACGCGCAGGTGTTCTAGGTTGCGTTTACAGGTTAGGCTTGGTATAATGACAGGGCTATGATTAGCAAAGATAATAAAGCGAAAGCAATTGCTTTGACTCAGGTCAATAAAAACGACGTCGGTAGTCCGCAGGCTCAAGTGTCGGTTTTAACGGCTCGTATCAAAGAGGTCACGGAGCATTTGAAGGCGAATAAGCACGACTTCATGGCGCGCCGCGGCTTAATCCAAATGGTTGGTAAGCGCAAGCGTTTGCTGAAATATTTGGAGCGAACTGATTTTGAGAGCTACAAAGCAGTTGTTGCCAAGTTAGGTTTGCGTAAATAATTTCTATTAGCAAGCTAGACTGCTTAAACCCCTTTATCGGAAGGGGTTTTTGATTTATGGCTAATGTTTGGTTTGGCAACGATTACTTCGCGACCGTCGTTGGCGCCGCCCAAAGTGCAGGAATAGAGGGTTAGTTGCGGTTGGGCAGTTCGTTGCTCGATTTCTACTGCTTCCGGCTTAACGCTGCGTTTTTCGCTGATAAGATACTCGTAGCGCTTGCCATTATAATCAACGATGATTTTATCGCCGATATCCAGCCGGTTGATATTATAAAATGGTGATTTTCTAAGCGTTTGTTGCGGGGTCATGCCCATAATAAAACGATGTGCTGATAGAACAAAATTGCCGCCGTCCTTCGGGTTACCGTTCTCTGGCTTGCGCCACCAAGCACCGTGTTCCATAACGCTGGCGGGTCCGGCAAGGTATGGCAAATTAATGTCAATTTTAGGGATATAAAGGCGATTTTCGGTGATGGTTTGAGTTTGCGCCAGGCGTTTCGTTGTAGAGTTGTTGGTTGTGTCGATAAATTGCGACTGAAAAAGCGGTGTTAATATCGTAAATAGCATATACGCGCCCGCCAAAATCATGGATAGGGCTATAATGGCAGTAAGTAGACTTTTGGATTTGCGGGATTTAGTATTGTTCAGTTTTAGGGACATAGATAAAGTATAACATGGTTGATGGAGGATGATTTGTCTGGTGTTTCAAGGGTTTGAGAGTTTTATATTTTGGCATGAAATTTGTTATAATAGAGCCAGTTATTGTTAACGCGGAAGTGATAGAGACGAGAATTTCCGGCGCGCGGCTTTGGATCGCTAAGCCTGGCCAAGACGAATTTTCATCCCTGTTACTTGCCGCGAAGAAAGGAGCTCTTTTATGAGTATTATTAACCCGAGCGGCAAGGAGATTTTTAGCGTTACCACCGAGCTGTGCGGCCGGCCGCTGACGCTGGAGGTCAACCGGGTCGGCTTTCGGACGACGGGCAGCGTGCTGGTTCGCTACGGCGATACGGTGGTCTTGGGCAGTGCCCAGGTAGGTAGCCGGCCGGTGCAGCTAGATTATTTCCCGCTGTCGATTGATTATGAAGAGCGGTTTTATGCGGCGGGCAAAATTTCTGGCTCGCGGTTTATTAAGCGCGAAGGCCGTCCTAGCGACGAGGCGGTGCTAATAGGCCGGTTAATCGACCGTCCGATTCGGCCGTTGTTTCCGAAAGGGTACCGCCAAGAAGTACAAGTCGTGGCGACGGTGCTGAGCATGGATCCGGATTTCCGCCCGGACGTGGTGGCGATGATTGCGGCGTCGAGCGCCTTGATGCTGACCGGGACGCCGTTTGACGGGCCGGTGGCGGGCTTGCGGGTGGGCCGCGTGAATGGCGATTTTAAGGCCTTTTTGACGCCGGAGGAGCGTGAGAAATCTGATTTGGACCTGGTGGTGGCTGGTATCGAGAGCGGCATCACCATGGTGGAGGCTGGTGCTAAGGAAGTATCAGAAGAGGTGATTGTCGATGCGATGGCTTGGGCGCACCAGATGATGCAGCCGGCGATTCAGTTGCAACGTGAACTAGCTGCCAAAGTTGCGCCAACTCCGCAAGAATACGAATTGGTTTTGCCGGACGAAGCAATTCAGCAGACGGCTGACGAATGGGTTGACGGCAAGCTGGGCGAGAAAATTCGCCGGCCGTACCCGGAGCGCAACGAGGTGGTTAATGAGATTCGCTGGGCATTCCACGAAGCGATGGCCGAAAAGTTGGGCTTGAGCGCTGAGGAATATAGCGAGGTGCGCGACAAATACGATGAAGCATTTACCTTGGCGCTACACAAAGATGTTCGCCGCGGTATCGTCGAGGACGGCAAGCGCCCGGATGGCCGCGCTTTGACGGAAATCCGTCCCTTAAGCTCAGAAGTTGGTTTATTGCCGCGAGCGCACGGTTCGAGCTTGTTTACCCGCGGCGTGACCCAGGGTATGAATATCGTGACTTTGGCGCCGCTAAGTTACGCGCAGCTGGTTGATACTATGGAAGTCAACGACGGTGAACGGCGCTACATGCACCATTACAATGCGCCGGGCTATACGGTTGGCGAGGTTAAGCGGATGGGCAGTCCAGGCCGGCGCGAAATTGGTCACGGCTACTTGGCGGAACGAGCCTTGACGCCAGTGCTGCCGAGTGACGAAGACTTCCCGTACGCTATTCGCAGCGTTACTGAAATTATGAGCCAAAACGGGTCGACGTCGATGGCAGCGACCTGTTCGAGCTGTCTGGCGTTGATGGATGCTGGCGTGCCTCTCTCGGCGCCGGTTAGCGGCATTGCCATGGGTCTCATGATGGACGGTGATACGCCGTACGTACTGAGCGATATTGCTGATGCTGAGGACTTTGCTGGTGATATGGATTTCAAGGTGACCGGTACAGCCAAGGGTATCACGGCGCTCCAGATGGATATGAAGGTGCATGGCTTGCCGGTGGCAGTGCTGCGCCAAGCGATTGAGCAGAGCAAGGCTGGCAGGGCGCATATTCTGCAACATATGCTAAGTGTGCTGGCTGCGCCGCGTGATCAGCTTAGCCCGTACGCGCCGCGGATTGAAAAGCTAAAAATTGATCCAGATAAAATCGGCGCGGTCATCGGCAAGGGCGGCGAGGTGATTAACAAGATTACCAGCGAGACTGGTGCCGAGGTTGATATTAAGGAAGACGGCTTGATCACCATCGCCAGTCCGAACGGCGAATCAATTGAGAAGGCGCTTGCTTGGATTAAAAGCCTGGTCGAAGAGCCAGAGGTTGGTAAAATCTACCAAGGCAAGGTTGTCAGCATCAAAGATTTCGGGGCCTTCGTGAATATTCTGCCGGGGATTGACGGGATGGTGCATATCTCGAAGCTGGCCGATCACCGCGTGGCTAAGGTGACTGATGTGGTCAAGGAAGGACAAACCGTTCGCGTGAAAATCACTGGCATTGATGAGCGCGGTAAGATCAACTTGACGATGATCGGGCTGTAAATGATATACTAGAAGAAGTTAACGAGGAGGAGTATGGATAATAGTAACAATCAGCAGAAGCAACAGCCAGTCCAGCAACCAGTGCCGCAGCCAGTACCTGGCGGTCAGCCGCCGATGCCCAGTCAAGCACCAGTGCAGCCTGGTATGCCGCCGTATCAAATGCCGCCAAAGAAGAAACTAAGCAAGGGCGCATTGTGGGGTATTATCGGCGGATCAATCGGTTTGGTGGTCGTGGTTGTGGCGGTAGTTTTAGCAGTTATCTTTTTGAGCGGTCCAAGCAAGGAAGATTATAAAGATTTGGTGTCGATGATTAATGGCTTTGATCGGTCAGCTGTTTCTGGCGGTACGAGTTCAGACCCTGATGATTATAAAAAGAACCTTGATAAGACTATAGAAAAAGTTGACGAGTATCATAAAAAAATTGATTCGCACAAAGCTCTTAAAGATAAAGAGTTAAAAACTGCCTATGATAAGTACATTGACGAATGGAATAAGAGTAAGAAACAGCTAGTAGAGTCTGCTGAAAGTATAAGTTCCTACAGAAAGTATGCAAAAGTGTGCAAAGCTTATGTAAGCGTGAGTTACACAACAAAAACTGGCGATGAAGTAGCTAAAGAATTTGACGAAAAGATGAAAGACTGCTCTAAAACGTTGAAGGATATGGAAAAATCAAGCAACTCAAAGGTGTCAGAATTTGCTAAGAGTATGTCAGAATACTACTCAGCATTGAAGAAATATTATGTAGACGTAGCGAAAAGATTTAGCAGTAAAGATACTTCATCGGCTTATCCGACATACCCGAAATATCCAAGCACATCATCGCTTATTTCATCCATGTCAAAAAGTACTGATATGAAAGCGTTGGACGATTCATATAAAGAATTTAAGAATATCCTAGAGGAAAAAGCTAATAAATAGCAATAGTCATTTAGCATAATCATTAAAAACGCCTCGCCAGACGGGGCGTTTTTTGGTATACTTTTGGTATAAAAAAGAAAAAAGGAGAATTCATGAACGAACAACCGCAACCGCCTCAAATGCCATATCAGCCGGCGCCACCGCAAGGTCCGCCAACCCCACCTCAGCAGTATGGGCAGTCGCAGCAGCAATTGACGTCGCCGCAACCGATGCCTGGCCCTCAGCCGCCGATGCCTGGTCAAGCACCAATGCAACCGATGATGCAGCAGCCAATGCCGCCATACCAAATGCCGCCAAAACGGATGAATAAAGGTCTCATATGGGGGATTATCGGCGGAGCTGTCGGGCTTGTTCTGATTATCGTAGCGATCGTCGTGTCCTTGGTTATGTTCTCTGGTCCATCAGAAAATGACTATATGGAGGCGCAAAAAGTGCTTGATGAAGCACATACTGCCTACTCGGACATTTCGGACAAAACGTATGCTTTGTTTTCGTCGAGCGGAAAAGAAGCAAGCAACTCAAGCACTGTCGATTCGCTGAAAAAATCAAAGCAGACGCTGGACGAAAAGTTTGACAAACTCAGCAAGATGAAGGCGATTATCGGCGATAAAAAGGTAAAAGAAAAATGGGATAAACTAAACGCCAAGCGCGATAAGTTCAACAAGATGATTGATTTTTCAATTGAACTGAGCGAAAAAGTGCTGCCAGTATACTCTAAGGCGTTACAGATTGGTAGCTATTCAACGGTTTCGGATATCAATAGAATGATCACCGACATTGAAAATATCTCTATCAGCGATACCGATACAAAACAAATGCTGACAGAGGCAGCAAACTACTTGAGAGCAGCACGTGATTATGCAAATGCCAAAAACTCAAGCAGCTATTCTTACGATTCAAATGCCTATGATAAATACTTAGATGCTGCCGATCGGTTTGAAGCGGCGCATAAAAAGTGGGTCGATTCGGTTGACAAGCGGACTGATGAATCGCAGATCAAGGATGAAGTAAACGATTTGATTGAAGCGTTATCGCATAAAGGTAAAGATTCGTAAGAGGAAAACATGGCCGCCTCGCTTCAATTAGGGGCGGCTTTTATTGAGTTATGGATAAGCAAACTGAACTAGACGCGTTGGCGACGGAAATTATCGAAGCTGGGATTTGTTCGGAGTTGGCGGCTCAAGCAACGCAGCTGGTGATGGGCGATGGCGATGCTGATGCTGATATCGTATTTATCGGCGAAGCACCGGGTAAGAACGAGGATTTGCAAGGTAAACCATTCGTCGGCGCAGCAGGGAAATTCCTCGACGAGATGCTGGCGGCAGCTGGTTTGCAGCGCCCGGACGTTTATATTACTAATATCGTTAAGTATCGGCCGCCAAATAATCGCGACCCGCTGCCAGAAGAGAAGCGTCAGTTTTGGCCGTATTTGATGCGGCAATTAGAAATTATCCAGCCAAAAGCGGTATTGACACTAGGGCGGCACAGCGGCGGCGGTTTTATCCCTGGATTAAGGATTAGCCAGGACCACGGCCGCCCGCGACGCGTGCGCTTGCATGAATTGGAATTTGTAGTGATTCCGCTATATCATCCAGCAGCAGCGCTATATAACGGTAGCATGCGCCAGACGCTGATTGATGATTTTATGCGGGCGGCGGCGGTTGTGCAGCAGAATAATCCTGAATCGTAAGTTGGTATACTAGCAATTCAGATAATTTTATAAAAACTCTTGCCAAAATTAATCAACCGTAGTATAGTGGATAATCGATATCCACTATATCTAATTTACGGAAGGACTAATATGAAACTATCGGGAGCTGTTGAACAAGCATGCTGTATTATGGCAATTTTAGCTGACCCGCAGCGAAAAGCGCCGATGACTAATGACACTTTGGCGGAAAAAATGGCAGTATCGCCGACCTATCTGAAGAAAATTAGCCGCAAGCTGGTGGTGGCGCGGTTGATTACATCGACGCAGGGTGCTGGCGGCGGTTTCATTTTAGCGCGGGAAATGAGCCAAGTGACGCTGCATGACGTGGTGTTGGCGATCGAGGGCGAAGCGCCGTTTTTTCAGCCTCAAGGAATTGTCGAGAGGGTGTTTGCGTCGCGTCCTCGCCAAGTGGAAATTGGTATGAATATGATTGAAAAAGTCTTTTCCGAGGCGCAAGAAAAGTGGAGCGAGTATCTAAAGACGGTAACGTTAGCAGACGTTGTCAAGGAGGTAATGCATGGTTGAAAAATTAAAACGGCTGTCAAATAGACGCCGCGTCAATATGGTGCGAGCTGAATGGCAGCACCTCTGCAAAAACAAAATATTGCTGCTGTCGATGGTGGTTATTTCGTTTATTCCGATTATGTACAGCGGTTTTTTCTTGGGCTCAATCTGGGATCCATATGGGCAGGTGAAAAACTTGCCGGTGGCATTTGTCAATGAGGACAAAGGCGCGCAGCTGAACGGTCAAACGGTCAATATTGGGCAATCGGTCGAGCAAAAACTCAAGAATAATCATGATTTGGGCTGGGAATTTGTGAATAAACAGCAGGCTGATGATGGGGTCAATAGCGGGCATTTCTATGCGGTGGTGACTGTTCCGACGGATTTTTCGGCAAAAGCGGCGTCGATTACTGCTGCTCAACCGCAGCAGGCGGTGATTCGCTACACGACTACGCCAGCCAAGAACTATATCGGTTCGCTGGTCAGTAATCAAGCGGCTGAAAAAGTCAAAACGTCGGTGGCTGAGCAAATTACTCAAGCGTATGCTAAGGGCGTGCTGGAAAATGTAGGTAAACTTGGCAGCGGTTTGGAGACGGCAGCGGGCGGCGCAGCTACTTTGCACGGCGGTTTGACGCAGCTGCAAGCGGGCGCGCAGACTTATACTGGCGGTGTTCGGCAATTGGCGGTAAATCAGCGGGCGATGGCTAATGGCTTAGCGCGGCTCGGCGATGGATCGCGCCAATTGCAAGCAGGCTTGGGTCAATTGTCGAATGGTTTGCCAAGCGAATCGCAAGTTGCGCAGTTAACAAACGGCATGAAACAGTTGCAGGCAGGACTTAATCAATTAAATACCAGCGTGTATAATCCATCGCCGGCGCTTGTTAATCAGCAGAGCAAAGTGCAGAGCGAAGCACGAGATCTGGCGCAAACAATGCAAACTGCAGCAGCGGATTTGACGGCAGCGGGTGGGACGCTACAAACATTAGGACATGATGCGGTAGCTTCTGGCGGTTCGACAACCATAACGTTACCGCAAATTAGCCAGCTTTCCCAGGCGCTTAATAAAACGCAAACGATTAGTATGCAAGCAGCTGCGCTGCTTAAAGATTTGCAGACACTTACCCAAAGTCTGTCAGTGCAGCAAGCACAATTACGGACTGGTGTTTCGACGCTGACCAATGGAGCTAACCAGCTGGCGCCGAATGCAACCGCTGTTCTTAACGGCTATAACAGCGTCAGAGCGGCGAATAATCAGTTGCTGGCCGGCTCGACATCGCTAACAAACGGTCTGGCGCAGGCGCAAACTGGCAGCCAGCAGCTGGCGAATGGCGCGCGGCTGTTAGATAGCCGCTCTGGTGTACTTACGAATGGTGTGTTGCAATTGGCGGGCGGCGCAGATACTCTGTCTACGAAGCTAGCGGACGCTTCCCGGCAACTCAAAATACAACCAACTGGCGCAGCCACCCAGCAGCAGATGGCGAATCCGGTGAAGTCGGAAACGACCAAGCGGGGCGATGTGCCGAACTACGGCTACGCGCTGGCGCCGTACGTGTTGTCGCTGAGCTTGTTTGTCGGGGCGATTGCTCTGAATATTATTTATCCAATCCGCAAGACTTTTGCCGAGCAGGAAAATGCCTTTCGCTGGTGGCTGGCTAAAGCTTCGGTTACTGGCGCAGCGGCTTTCGTTCAGGCAACGATCTTGATGCTGATCATGGTTTACTGTCTGGGATTGATGCCAGATCATCCGGTGAACTTCATCGGGGCGATTTATCTGACGTCGTTTGTCTATATGTCGATCGTATCGCTGCTGGTAATTATGCTGGACAATCCAGGACGCTTCTTGGCGATGGTGCTATTGGTATTGCAGCTGGGGTCGAGCGAGGGAACATTCCCGATTCAAACAGCCAACAGCTTCTTCCAGGCAGTTAATCCGCTGGTGCCGATGACTTATTCTATCCGGGCGCTGCGCCAGGCTATATCGGGAGGTTTAGGCAGTTCGTTCTATAGCGATAGTATGTGGGTGCTAGCGGGCTTCTTACTGGCGGCTAACTTGTTGACAATCGGTTTCTTTATCTACCGCGGCAAGCGAAAATTTGTTCATACTTCGGTGGATGGCGACGATTAATCTTCTTTGAAGCTTTTAGAAAATGTCAGCGTCTTTGGGAAAACGGCGCTGGCATTTTGGTTGGCGTAGGGTTATTTTTGACAAAATACGGGCAGTTTGCTAAAATAAAGCTACTAACGAGAGGGATTTCTAGCGAGTAAAAGCACCTCTCTACCTGGTTTTTAGATTATTGTAATAAAAAAGGAGTATAACAATATGGGTCAGCGGCGACTGGCAACACCGCAGAAGGACGATACTAAAAAGCGTCCACAATCGAAAAAAAGCAACAATGCAGTATTAAACAGCACTACCACTCGTAAGGGTGAAGTTTTTCGCGCGCAGCGACGAACAAGCGAGAACGTTAATCTCAGGGCGTCGCAGCACGTGATCGATATTCCGGTTAATAAATCAGTTTACAACGGCTATGGCGGCGAGCAATTTAGCGCCAAAATGCAGCCAAAGCGTACTCGCGGCGGCAAGCCAAAACTACGAATCATCCCAATCGGCGGTGTTGGCGAAATGGGTATCGGTAAAAACATGAATGCCATTGAGTATGATGATGAGATTATCGTTGTGGATATGGGCTTTTTGTTTCCAGGGAGTGATTATCCAGGCATCAATTACATCACGCCAGATATCACATGGCTAGAAGAAAATAAGCACAAGATTAAGGCGCACGTGTTCACTCACGGACACCTTGATCACATCGGTTCTTTCCGGCACTTTATTCACCGGATTCCAGCACCGGTGTACGGGTCAAAGTTTACTATCGGCATGCTGGACAAGTCGATGGCTGATGCGGATACCGATTTTCAGCCAGACTTTCGGGTGATGGACCCATTGAGCCACGAGATTGTTCAAGTGTCGAAGCACTTCTCGGTGGAGTTAGTGCGAGTAAACCACTCTATTCCTGATTCGACAGCGGTGATCATCCGGACGCCACTGGGTGTAATCATTGACTCTGGTGACTGGCGATTTGAGGAAAGTCCAGTTGACGGTCAGAAATTTGACCTCAAGCGGATGACTGAAGTTGCATCCAAAGAGGGCGTTCTGATGTTCATGAACGAATCGACCAACTGTGAGTCGGCTGGTACGCACACGCACACTGAGTTTGATATTCAATATTCCATTGGTCAGGTGATGGATAAATTCAGTAACAGTCGAGTGATTTTGAGCTGTTTCTCATCGCAGGTGCACCGCTTGCAATTGATTTTGGAGGAAGCGCACAAGCACGGACGCAAGGTGGCATTTGCCGGCTTTTCAATGATTCAGAACCTGGAAGTGGCGCTGCGTTCAGGAACCATTAAGATTCCGAAAGACACTGTCATGAAGATGGAAGATATCATCAAGCTGCCGGATAGCCAAATCACCGTGGTTTGTACTGGTTCGCAGGGTGAGTTTAATGCCGTGTTGAGCCGTATGGCGACTGGCGCGCATAAATACATGAAGATTAAAGGCTCTGATGTGGTGGTGTTTAGCTCTAATCCGATTCCGGGCAATGAGAAAAACGTGGTGCGAACGGTTGATGGTTTGATGCGCGAGGGTTCTGATGTGATTCAGAACGGCAAGACGCACTTGACGGGGATTGGGCCGCTGCACTTGTCGGGTCATGGCTATTACGACGATCATATTAAGCTGATTAACGCCTTGAACCCGACGTACTACATGCCAATTCACGGTGAATTCCACATGCTGGTGCACAATGCGCGGCTGGCAGAGAAAGAGTGCGGTATTCCTAGGAAGAACATCTTTGTGTGCGACGCTGGCGATATTATTGAAATTGATATTGAGCGGCAAGCTAAGAAAGCCGGTCGGATTCAGGCTGGTGGCGTGATGTATGATGATACGGGTGCTATTGTGTCTGAGGTGGTATTGAAAGACCGCATTCATATGTCTCAAGAGGGAATGTTTGTGGTGGTATTGACGGTGCAGCGCGGCACGGGGCGGCTGTTGACTAGCCCGGACATTATTTCCCGCGGCTTTATCTATCTGCGTGATTCCGAGGAATTGATGAATATGATTCGTCAGTACTTGAAACAGAAGGCAGCACGTAGTTTTGCTGGCAAGTACGACCTTGATGTGGTAAAGAAAGAAATTAAGGATGAAATTACCCATATATTATATGACCAGACCAGGCGGACGCCGATCGTTATCCCGGTGATTAACGAAGTTGGTGGTTTGAAAACGGTAAAATCGGCTACTGCTTCGAGTAGCTCTACCGCAAAGACACCGGTGCACAGCAAAAAACCTGCCGCCGCTTCAACAGAAGAGCCGAAAATGACTCTACCAACCATGCCGCGTCGCCGTTTCCCGCGCCGCCAGGTGCCAGACACCGAGGCGAATGATACGAAGGCTCGGGAACGACATGACGTGCGGGCATATTATAACGTGTATAATAAATAAGTATGGTAAAGAAACGAAAGGTAGCTAAAAAGGCAGCTCCTACTAAACCGCAGCATAGTTTGCCGGCGGGTTTTTGGTCGCAAGTCGGCGCGGTGTTGCTGATTTTGTTTTCTTTGCTGCTGGTAGTGGCGTGGTTTGGTGTTGGCGGTCCGGTGCTTAAATGGATTGATACAGTGTCGCTGCAGGCTGTCGGCTATACGATGTATGCTTTGCCGATTTTGCTAATCTATTTGGCAGTGGAAACCTTTCGAGCGGAGGGCAATCAGCTGCCGCTAGCTGTTAAGTTTGCGGCGGTTTTGGAGATTGTTTGGTTTTCTGGTTTGTTCGGCTTGCTAAAAACCGCGTCGCGTCCAGAGTCTGGTGGTTTCGTCGGCGATTCAATTAATATGGGCGTTCTACAAATGGTTGATTCGGCAATTGCAGCCATAATTTATTTAGTCTTAATTTTTATTACTGTGCTGTTTATTACTCAAACGTCACCATTTACGGTATTCAGTAGAGTTTGGGAAATGATAAAAACTGACAGATCTGAAAACGATAAGAACCGCTCGGTAATGAAACAGGCGGCAAAGCGTGATTCTGGCGATAAATTGGGCGACATCAAGCTGAATGCTGGCGTGCCGATTATTGACACCGCTAAAGAGAAGAAAAGTTTACTAAAAAGTAGTAAAAAGCAACTGCCGCACCCGGAAAAGGCGGAAGAGCAAACTGCTTTGGTGGCAACTCGGGATCCAAACTGGCAGCCGCCAAGTTTGGAATTGTTAGAGAGGAACGAAAGCGGTGCTGATGCCGGTGATACGCGCCAAAACGCGCAAATTATTCACGATACGCTGTCGGAATTTAATATTGATGCGGAAATGGGTGATATTAACGTCGGGCCAAAAGTGACGCAGTATACCTTAAGACCGCCAAGCGGCGTGAAGTTAACGCGAATTACGGCGCTGGAGACGAATATTGCGCTTAACTTGGCAGCGCAAAGCCTAAGAATTGAAGCGCCGATTCCTGGACAAAAAGCGGTGGGTATAGAAGTGCCAAATCGTAAAGCTGCTGACGTGCGCTTATATGGCACGCTCAATTCTAAACAATGGAAATCTGCCCGCGAACAGCTTAGCTTTGCTATTGGCAAGGATATTTCCGGACAGGTGGTGGTCGGCGAGCTAGGTAAAATGCCGCACTTGCTGATAGCTGGACAGACTGGTTCAGGTAAGTCGGTGATGATTAATACGCTGTTATCTAGTTTGCTTTATCGTAATAGCCCAAGCGATATGAAGCTGATTTTGGTTGACCCGAAACAAGTGGAGATGGCGCCGTATGAGGACATTCCGCATCTGCTTACGCCTGTTATTACCGAACCGGAAAAGACGATTTCGGCACTGAAGTGGGCGGTTAATGAGATGGAACGGCGATATAAATTGCTGGCGGCAGAAAAAATTCGCAATATTCGAGATTATAATAAAAAGTTGCAGTCGCGCGCTAAAAAGATTGCCATCGCTGACGAAAACGGCAATGTCCAGCAGCATGAGGACGGTTCGATGCCGTACATCGTGATCGTGGTGGATGAAATGGCGGATTTGATGATGATCGCCAAGCGTGATGTTGAAGCGCTGATCGTGCGGTTGGCGCAGAAGGCCCGTGCGGTTGGTATTCATCTGGTGCTGGCGACGCAGCGGCCGAGCGTTGATGTGATCACTGGTTTGATTAAAGCGAATGTGCCAGCGCGTATTTCGTTTACGGTTGCTAGCCAGGTGGACAGTATGACGATTTTAGACCAAGCGGGCGCCGAAAAGCTGCTGGGCCAGGGTGATATGCTATTCTATACGCCAAGCATGAGTAAGCCGAAGCGTATCCAGGGTGCGTGGGTAACCGATGATGAAGTGAATAAAATAACTGATCATTTGCGAATGCAGATGGCGCCGCAATATAACGATGAGGTGGTGGCGCAGCCGGTACAGTTGAACGGCAAGGGCGGCGTGATAATGGATTTCTCTGAGGGCGGCGATGATAAATTTAAGGATGCGGTACGCGTGGTGGTTGAGCGGCGTAAGGCTTCGACAAGCATGCTACAGACGCGTTTGGGGATTGGTTATCAGCGGGCGGCGCGAATTATTGAGGAAATGGAGGAGCGGGGTATTATTAGTGCAGCGAACGGCTCAAAGCCGCGCGATGTTCTGATATCCAGCGTCGATGAGTTGGATATATAATCCTGGCGTTTTCTGTGATAGTAGACATTTGCTTAATAATTGTTTAACAACTGGATTCATACTCGCCGAGTATTGTGACATTATGTCCAGTACTTCTGACCTCATCTATAGCCTGATGAAGTCGGTTTTCTGCCGCATCAACTGTCAGGAAAAATTTATATTTCCAAGGTTGTCTAGCGATAGGCTGAGAATGAAGGCTCGCTAGATTTATATTCTGGCAGGCAAAAATTTGGAGAACCTCGGCCAAACTGCCAGCGTGATGGGCAGTAGTCACAACCAGGCTGGCGCGGTTAGGGTTTTTCGGTGACATATTCGGATCAAGGACAAGGAAACGGGTTAGGTTATCATCGGAATCCTGGATATTTGTTCGGAGAATTGGCAAGTTATATAAGTCCGCCGCCGCCGCGCTGGCAATTGCCGCAATTTGCGGATTTTGCTGCTGTTTGACAAATTCGACAGCGCCAGCAGTGTCAAAGAATTCAATCTGAGAGGCGTGCGGTAGAAAATCTTGCAGGAATTTTTGGCACTGGGATAGGGCGACCGGATGCGAATATACTTTTGTAATGCCGGGTAGTGCCGCACCTGGTAAAGTGATCAAATTTTGGCTAATGCGTAGCGTGATTTCACTGGTAATAGGGGCTGTACAGCTTTCAATTTGCCGGTAGGCTTCGTTAATGGTGCCATGAATAGTATTTTCGACGGCTACAATGATGGCGTCAGCCTTGTCCTCGCGATAGGTTCTAAAAACATCGCCGAAGGTAGCGCAAGGTACAATTTCAATATCTGAGCCGTATTGTTTATGGCCGGCCTGTTCATGAAACGAGCCAGCTTGTCCTTGGATGGCGATACGCATGCTAGTATCATAGTACACTCTTTGGCTGGCGGCAATGGCTACATTAAGGTGCGGTATTGCAAAAGCGGAACATTATTGTCTTACTATTGACAATTATAATAAAGTATGCTAGTATTGACAGGACAAAATTAGAGTAATAAGAGATAAAAGGGAGTTTACGTGCCGCGACCAAAGCAAAAATCACCAGAGCAATTTATCGCTTCATCGCCAATTGGCGAAAAGCTAATTGGGGGGGTATTTGAAAGAAACCTCGCCTCTGGCGCGCTACGCCTTATTGAAATAAACGGCAAGCCGCAGGAACCTAGCAAATTACGCAATAAAGAAGAAAAAGTTAAAGAAACGCTAGAAAGCGGCTATTTCGGTATTATAAAACCTGAAGTTATAAACCCTGAATCAAAAGAACCTAAATCAAACGAATTATATATTAATGCAGAAATTGAGGGTCTGCTGATTCGCCGAGATGAAGTGCCGGCGTCATATTTTGAATTACAAAGACGGATTGCGCGTGAACGCGGTTATGGCGACTTCGAACTTACCGACAGACAAAAAGAAGAAGATGTTAAAAGGCTGCGAGCGGATCAGAAGGAAAGTTTAATGAGGTGGTCTGGCTATTTGCGGAGCAAAGAAAACGGACACTCCTATCCTGATTGGTTTAAGGTGTATGTCTGGGAATCGCTCAAAAAGATGGGTGAATTTGACGAAGAAAGCGGCAAATTTAAGAAGCGTACTAAATCTACCGTGGCGCCGTGGCCAGAATTGAACGCTGAGGCGTTATCATATGTATATGATAGGGTAAACGAAGGTGTTATTCAGGGTAAAGACATTGAAGATAAGCAGATGGCGGAGTTATTAAACAGAGGAAATTTTGCAGCCATGTATGCGTATGCTATATACAGCTGCGAGGTTGGCGGTTTAACGCCAGAGCTGCGTGAGATTACCGATGGATCTTGGGTAAAGTATGGTCAGATTGAAGGAGAATATAGTCCGAATTATAGTCGCCGCCGTACTAGACGAGGGTATGAGGCTGCGGACGAAAGCCCTGTAGATAATAGCACTGCTATGCAGCTCGCTGGATCTCTACAGGGAAAAGGTACAGGGTGGTGCACGGCTGGCACGCATACTGCGGCGAATCAGTTGTCAAAAGGAGACTTTTATGTCTATTGCACGCCTGATAATGATGATAACGATACAATGCCGCGTGTCGCGATTCGCATGGAAGGCAATCAGGTTGCCGAAGTTCGCGGTATTGCGCCTGGTCAAAATGTAGAAGACAATTTATTGGATGTTGTCGCAGAAAAGCTTAACACGCTGCCGGGCGGTGGAGAATATTATAAGAAAGTTGAGCAAATGCGACGACTAACAGAAATTGATAATCGTGTTAAAGCTGGCGGCGAGTTAACAGCGGAAGATCTTGAATTTTTATGGTTCGGCGAGAAGATTAAAGGGTTTGGTTTATATGAAGACAGCCGCGTTGACAAGCTTTTAGAGAATAGGTGCCGTGAAGATGACTTTGATTTTGTACTTAGGTCTGCTGGCGATGTTGACGAATTAGCTGATAGGATGAATATTGAAAAACTTTTCCCAGAGGAAATTAGTAAGCTTCTTGAACTTGAAGCGAATGCGGACGATATTGCATCTCGTATGGACCATCGTGAAATTAGCCATCTTTTTTCAGATCTTGCTTCGGCTGGGGCTGACATGGAGGCGATCGCTCATCGTCTTTTTATTGAGTGTCCAGAGTTTTTCATAGCACATCTTAAAAGCTTTATTGAGGCAGGGGTTAAGGAGGTTGACGACGATGATGCAATAGCTAGACTTCTTTCGCGGTTTAGTCCTGTGTCGTTAAGACCATATGTTCATAACGCAGGAAATTTTGGACATCAACCGCACCCGATGGTCGAAAGATATGCTTACGGGTAGTAATTAACCCTGATTCGATTCTTTCTGGATCAGGCGGATTTCCTCTGGTAAACAGCACTATTTTAGTGTATAATTATCTCTGTATATTAACCTAAGGTTGCGTGAGACAGCGTAACCATCCGTACGGATTCCAAAGGAGGAAATATGAACGAGTACGAGCTGACTGTTCTTATTCATCCGGATTTAGAGTCTACTTTAGATTCGGCGCTGGATAAGGTTCGCGGCTTAATCACCAGTAATGGCGGTGAAATTGTCAAAGAAGACAACTGGGGTAAGAAAAAGCTGGCTTACCAGATAAAGCGGGAAGATTTTGCAATCTATGTTTGCTTTGACGTTAAGCTGCCAAGCGATGCGCCGCTTAAGATATCAAATATTTTGAATATTACTGATGAAGTTTTGCGCTATTTGTTAGTCAAAGTTGATGAAAAAACCCGTAAAGCTTTAAGCGAGCAAAAAGAGCAGGCAGAAAAAGCTGCCACCGAGGAAGTGTTAGATAAAGATTAGCCGTTTATTTTATTAACTAAAAAGAGAGGGTAAAATTATGGCAAGAAGTATCAACCAAGTTATTCTGCTCGGCAGGCTAACACGCGATCCAGAGCAGCGAACAACCGCCTCTGGCAAGAATGTCGTTAGCTTTAGTATCGCAGTGAGCCGGGCGACTCAGGATGACCAAGCAGATTTTTTCAATGTGACTGCATGGGAAAAGTTGGGTGATTTGGTTATGCAATACCTGAATAAAGGCCGCCGCGTACTTGTTCAGGGACGCTTGCGCCAGGATAGCTGGGAAGATAAGGATACTGGCAAACGCCAGAGCAGGATTGAGGTTGTGGCGACGGACGTAACATTTTTGGACGGTCCGGCTAATGATAACAGTTCTTCTGCAGCTTCTGCGGCACCGAAAAATAGCAAAAGAGAGGAAGCGGTGACAGAGATCGACGACAAGCCGATTGATTTGAGCGAGATTCCTTTCTAGTATAATAAGGAGTTTATATGGCAAAAGTAAAGAAAAGTACGCCGGTAGTTTTTGACTATAAAGACGTCAAGACTTTAATGCGGTACATTAACGCTTATGGGCAGATTGAGCCAATTGGTAAAACTGGACTAAGCGAAAAACAGCAGCGAAATTTGGCAGTAGCGATCAAGCGCGCCCGCCATCTTGGCTTGTTGCCATTTGTTACCAACAATTAATAGTAAATTAAGGTAATATCTCGCTGCTGTTCTATTTTGGCAGCGGGATATTTTGTTAGGAAGGTAAAATGTATCAACCAACAGATTTGAAAAAAGGTACGGTGTGCCAGATTGATGGTAAGCCGTATAGAGTAGTAGAGTATAGCCAAAAAGTAATGGGCCGCGGCGGATCGATTGTAAATGTTAAGCTGAAGAATTTGATTGACGGTAGTGTAATACCTAAAACATTCAAAGGACAAGAACGAATTGAAATGGCAGAAGTGAGTAATAAAACGGTTCAGTACCTGTATAATGATGGCAGTAATTTCTTTTTTATGGATCCAGAAAGCTTTGAGCAGTTTGAATTGCCGGCAGATATTGTGGACAATGCCAGCAACTTTTTGAAGGAAGGCGATGAGCTTACTTTGCAGTTTTTTGACGGCAAGGTTATTAATGTAGAATTGCCAAAAAACTTATATTTGAAAGTTACGTATACGGAAGATGTCGTTAAAGGCGATACGACTTCGTCGGTTATGAAGGATGCAACTATGGAAACAGGATTGGTAGTAAAAGTTCCAGCGTTCATTAAGCAGGGAGATATTATTAGCGTCGATACTTCAACTGGTGAATATCGCGAACGTAAAAAATAATTATAAGCTAGCACGAATTTAGTAAAAAGCGCCGTAAAGCAGCAAGCTTGGACGGCGCTTTTTTATTGCGTGGTGTTTGCGATAAGATTGAGCCGTTTCAAGCGTAAAATGATAGATTGTCGGGATTTATTGTCTTGTTGAGAAGGTGCAACTAGGCATGAAAAAACGACAAGCATAGCTGTGTTGAGCAAAATAAGTGTTCAATTGGGGTTTTGTTTATTTTTGATAAAACTTACTGTTCTTGGAGCGATATGGTTGAGAAATACGATAATATTACGTTGTTATTTATACAACTATATGTAAAAAGAACAACAGAATCTTTAATTAGATGATAAAAATACAACATTGTATAAAATACAAAGAAACTATCCTACACTCGCTAGTATTTAGCAAGTACATACGAATAAAGTAGCTGACGAGATAAAGCAGATATGTTAAAGATATTAGTAAAAGGGCAGTGTAAAATAATCAACGATGTGTATATAACTACGTTGTTAAAAAAGCCACGTTACAATTGATGACATATTTACATCAATTGTAGTAAAAATAACCTCATGGACTATTGCTGGCGAGTTGACTGCCAATTTATGGGTCGCGCGGTATTTTCGGTGATGACCCGCGACATTGAGCGGATTATGTATCCATAGTAGAATTGAGGAATGAAGCAACGGTTAGATAAATTGATGCTGGCGCGCGGATTGGTAGGTTCGCGTTCGGAAGCCGGGAATTGGATTCGTTTGGGACGTGTGCGCGTTGGCGGGCGGGCGGCAGCCAAGCCGGGATTGTTCGTTGATGAATCGGCGTCGATTGAATTAGCAGCGTCAGAGCGTTATGTGTCGCGGGCCGGACTAAAATTGGCGGGCGCGGCGAAAGCTTTTAATTTGAATTTTCGCGGCAAGACGGTTTTGGATGTCGGCAGCAGCACTGGCGGCTTTACTGATTTTGCGTTGCAGCACGGGGCAAAAAAAGTGCTTGCGGTGGATGTTGGCACCGATCAACTGCACCCGAGCTTACGCGGCAATAAACGAATTGAGTTGTATGAAAAAACTGACATTCGGGATTTTGTACCAAGCGAAACTCCGGATATGGTAGTGATTGATGTATCGTTTATTAGCTTGCGGCAAATTTTGCCGCACGTTGCGAAAATCGTTGATAAAAATACAACGATAGCAGTAATGGTTAAACCGCAGTTTGAGGCGCAGCGCCAACAGTTGACTCGCGGCGGTGTCGTCAAGAATGACGGTGTGCGGCGAACAATCTTGCGTGGGTTCGAGCAGCGGGCACGTGCTAATTTCATAATTATTGATAAAGTAGACAGCGAAGTAAAAGGTGCGCACGGCAACTTGGAACGGTTTTATATATTGAGAAAAGCTGGAAGTTGTTAGTGGCTTATGCGGCTAGCCGGTGATTAGCTGGCAAATTGGCCTAAGCTATATCAAATCTAAGCGATTAAATGCTAAATTATTTACTAACGTTAAATCTAAATTCAACCACATCGTCTGGCTGCATGACGTAAGTTTTGCCTTCGGTGCGAATTTTGCCGGCGGCGCGGGCGTTGGCTTCCGAGCCGGCGGCAACCAAATCGTCGTAGTTGACGACTTGCGCAGCGATAAAGCCTTTCTCGAAATCAGTGTGAATGACGCCGGCGGCTTGCGGAGCGGTCCAGCCTTGGTGGATTGTCCAGGCGCGAACCTCCTTCGGTCCGGCAGTGAGGTAACTTTGTAGACCCAGCGTGTCGTAGGCGGCGTGGATCAATTGTACTAATCCTGTTTCCTTAACACCGTAGCTTTCAAGTAATTCTGCGGCCTCACCGGACGAGAGACTCTTTAATTCTTCCTCAATTTTGGCGCAAATGAACAGTGAGCGGGCAGGTGCGACCAGGGCGCTTAAAGTTGATTGTAGACTAGTGTCAGTTAGACCGTCCTCTGTTACATTAAACGCATAAATTACGGGTTTAGCGGTTAACAGGTGTAAATCGGCGATTTTTTCATAATCAATAGAAGGCAGGGCGGACAGTGGTGTGCCGGCCTCAAGATGTCGCAGCAAGCTTTCGAGATAGCCAACTGTTTCGCGCGCCGTCGGGTGAGCCTTGGCTTCTTTTTGTAGTTTAGGCAGGCGATTTTCAATCGTTTGTATGTCTGCCAAAATCAGCTCGGTGTTAATAATCTCGATATCAGCGTTCGGATCAACCGCCGAACCATCGTGGCGCAAAATGTCGTCATTTTTAAAAGCACGCACTACATGAACAATAGCATCACACTGGCGGATATTAGCTAAAAACTTGTTACCTAGCCCCTCGCCCTTGGAAGCGCCAGCAACCAGGCCTGCGATGTCAACAAACTCAACGGTGGCTGGCAGAATTTTTTCAGAGCCATATAGCTCAGCCAATTTTTCTAGCCGCTCGTCGGGTACCGGCACGATGCCGGTGTTTGGTTCGATAGTGGCAAAAGGATAATTGGCCGCCAAAATATTATTATTGGTTAAAGCATTAAAAAGCGTGGATTTGCCGACATTCGGCAAACCGACAATTCCGATAGATAAACTCATGATAGCTATTATAGCAAAATACTTGCGATTTATAGATGACTGGGTTACCATAAGTATTATGAAGAATAAGGCGATAATATTTATAAGCATACCAGCTGTCGTACTGTTTATCTGTGTTGGACTTATTCTATCGGGTTATTTATACGTTGGTATAAAAAGTCCATCTCAGGGAGTTGTTTTATCCAGTGCTCAGTCGGCTTGCGGGCAAAGCAGGGTTGATGAGTTTAAAAAGATCATTGATTCAAGCAGCGGATACGACCAAAAGTCGTTCGATGGCATTGTCAGCGACATAAAATCAAAGGCAGACTATGATAAGAATCCGGTTTGTAATTATATAGTATTGTATCAGGCAAGCCTGGGTGACGATAAAAATCAGATAAAACAGCTGAAAGAAGCATTTGAAAAATCTATTGATGAATCTAATGATACAGGTCTGTTATATAAAATTGGAGCCACAAGTAACAATATAGATAAATTGACGGATAAAAGCAGTATAGGTAGAGGATAAAGTGAAACGAACACACCTGTTTGTATTAACTAGCGGTATCCTTTTTACTGCAGTTGTTGGGGTGTTCGGCGGTAATAACACAGCGTCTGCCATAGAGGAACGATATTGCCGCGGTTTTTATGGTCCTATTTCTGCTATAAATCAACAAAGATGTATTAATGCTAGAAATTCTGGCGAAGCTCATTCTTCTTATGCTATTTGCGATGATAGTAGTACAGCGTCAATTTGCGGCGCCTTTTGGGCTGGTTATCCGGGGACTAATTATTTTAGCGACCACATACCTGATATAGATCCAAATCAGAATACTGTTGATTTAGAGTTAAGAGGCTCAGCATCTCCAGGTCCACACTCGCAAAGAGGACGCATATATGCTAAAAATGTTTATATTGAGGCTAACGGGGGACGCGTTGCCAGCAATCTTTGGCTATACAGAGGAGACACTGGTTATGCTGGTAACTATGGATGGACCACTGATCAGGCAAACGATTACGGGCAGAGTGTTATAAGGTTCAAGTTAGATATAAGTAGTGTTCCTCCGGGTGGCGTTAAGACGTTTCATATACGTATGTATAGACAATTTGCTTTTTATAAAAGGGAGACATACAGCAGGTGTGTAAGTCTTCACGGATGGTTTGATGCTAGGGCTTGTCCGTCTGACGACGACGGCTCTGCTGAATGGCAAGATCTTTATGTAACGATTAAGAAAAAACCTGGTCTGTGGACTATTGATGGACAATCTCATATTACTAAAGACGATGGCGCTACTTGGCATCAGGGTTCTAATGCCTTAACTGCAAAGCCAGGAGATATTATCAGTTGGCGCCATGGGTTAAAGAATACTACGGCAGATATGAATGAGAGTGTTAATACAGGCGTTGAACAGGAGAAAAGATGGCCTAATGACAGCCAGATTGGCGGGAGCTATTTCTCCAAAATAGATAAGAACAAGTCTAGAGGCGTAAATAATGGCAAGTGGCTCTATATGCGAGATAAAACTAGCGGCGATATGTTCACGTATAGGGTAACTCAGGATGATCTGGGTAAGAAAATATGCCAGAGAGTGTCTTGGTATAAAGAAGCGTGGAATAAGCCGAATTGGGGGCATGCTCAATCTGGCTATGCTTGTGCAAACGTTCTTTATGATTATAATTTAGTACCGTCTGTGGGTGTTGACTCAGAGAAGATAGATGAAGAGGCAAAAGAGATCAGCGGTATTAGGGCGAGCGTTCAGAATAATGGTCCGACAAAAGCTGATACTAATACTAAAAAATATGCAGTAGCCCGCTATGTGATAAAGGCAGAATCTTCGCATGTTGGGGTTCCGTCTTCGGGAGACGGTGTTAGCCGGCCGGTGAATAATGGCAATGATGTTTGCGCGATTGTTCAGAGTATAGCTGGCGGCAGGTTTAATCCTAATAATTGTAAGAGTTTGAGTTTGTCTAGTAATAATGAACAGCTGGCATCTGGCGCGATGACTGAATTCTTAGGAAATACTTCTGATGATGTGTCTGATTTAATTTTGCAAAGCGGCGATAAAGTATGTTACGTGTCGATGGTTAGCTCATACAATAGAACTGTCGGGGAAAACACTTTCCGGTACTCAAATTCAAAATGCGTGTTTGTCAGCAAAAAACCTAAAGTCCAGGTTTGGGGCGGCGATGCAAGAACAAACAAGGAAGCAATTACAAGTATTACCGTGCAGAAAAATACGAGATCAGAAACAGAGCGCGTGGTTGATGCATCAGTTCTACAATCCTCAGGCTTATGGAAGACTGGTATTGATAACAATAATAATACCTTGAAAGATGATTCTAAAGATCCTCATTGGTCTATTATTTGTTCTCAGGATTATAAAGGTGGCAGCGGTAATCAAAAAGCGTACAACCAAAGCAATAGTCCTGCCTGGTTGCCACCCTGCAGAGACGATGCTAGCGGGCTAAAAACGGAATATCAGGCGAGAGTAATTATGCAGCGCAGTAATATGGTTGGTAATTATACCTGTTCTTGGTCGCCTCCTCCTGCAGGGTACGTTGGTATTTTAGGAGATATTCTGACATCTGAGGATCATAACGGGCTTTGTCAACGCGGACCTTGGATGAGAACTTCAAGCGGCGCTAAATGGATAGGTTTGAATATATACGGACAGCATACTAATTTTAGAGGTCGACCCGACCCAGGTTCTATTATTGGCGTGCCTGGCGATAGGATTTCAGACTATGGAAATATATATGTATTCCGCTTAAAAAACGTGAAATTAGGCGAGCTGAAGAATGCAAAGAATTTAACATTGAAGTTCTCTGGGGCAGTGGATAATTTGATAAGAGTTAAGATAAATGGACACGAGATGGATGTCAATGCTCAGGAGTGTACAATGTGTCCATATGGTAAGTATAAAAACACGGTTTGGGCGCAGCCTGGTTGGAATGCCTCTTCATATTTCAATGCAGACATGAAACCAGGAACGGTATTAAAAAGTGAAGGCAATGTTATTGATTTTTACATTAAGTCCGACTGGACGCATATGGGCTTATTGATTGATAACATAGCCATGACATATACGATGGATCGCACGTATCAGAGTACGTATGGTTCATGGGGTGAGTATGGAATTGCCGCAAAAGACAAGGTCATTTCATCTTCTGGGGCTGGATTATCTTCTGGGCATGCCGGCAGGGATGGCGTTAGTACAGCAGGCTACAACAAGTTAACGTTTGCGAATACGCCAACGTTTGGTAATTTTACGAAAAATTCTCTAGTTTTAGGCGGTTTTACTACTCCGTCGGTGCGCGGCAATAGAGGACGTATCTCTGGCTCGGTGGATGTTAATAGCTTATCAACCGGGGAATATATGGCTGGCAATGTCACGTTGTCTGGAACAACGCTGGGTACTGGGAAAAGTGTTGTGATTAGGTCTAGCGGTACTGTAAAAATCTCTGGCAATTTATTATATGAAGCGACAAGCGATACAACTCGCCTGCCGCAGCTAATTATCTATGCTGAAAACATAATCATAGAGCCGGATGTTTCAGAAGTGAATGCGTGGCTGATAACTCGCGACAAAGGTTATGTTAGTACATGCGGCAGTATAGTAAATATGACGTCGTGGTTGAGCGGGTTGTCATCCAGCCAGTGCAATAAGCAGTTGCGGGTAAATGGTCCAATTATGGCGGGCAGTTTGTTTTTACGGCGTACATACGGCGGTCGTCATTCCAGTCCTGCTAGGAATGATGATAATATGCATCCGGGTACGCCAGCTGAGGTTTTGAACCTGCGAGCCGATGCTTATATTTGGGCCTATAACAATTATCGTGGTTCTGGCGCGATTCGTACGATGAACGTCAAAGAATTACCGCCAAGATATTAAAAATCGTTTGCAAATTAAACCGCTAATGTATATAATTAGAATCGGTTATGAAATTAGCAAAAGGGTTGGGCGACTTCTTCGGACTAGACATCGGCACGAATGCAGTGCGGGTGGTTCAGTTGTCGCGTTCTGGTACGGGCTGGAATCTGGCTCATTACGGCTATACGCCTGTTGACGCGAAACTTGTCGGCGGTGATTCGCCAGAGTCAAAGCGCCGCTTAGGCGAGGCTATCACGACTGCCGTTGGGCAGGCCGGTATAAAAACGTCTAATGTAGCGGTAGGTTTGCCTTCGAGTAAAACATTTTCTACCGTAATCGATGTGCCGAAAGTTCCAGATCAGGAACTGAAAGCGATGATGAAGTATCAGATTGATCAATATATACCAATGTCGCTTGACGAGGCGGAGGTTGATTGGGCGCTGCTTGGCGACAGCTTGCGGGAGACGGATAAATACGAGATTTTACTGACTAGTGCGGCTAAGACGTATGCCGAGGAGAGGCTAGAATTAGTAGAGGGATTGGGTTTTAACGTCATAGCAGAAGAGCCGGATCCGATTGCCATGGTTCGAGCTTTAGCTCCGTCAGATATTCAGGATGCCCGGTTGATACTTGACATGGGGGAAAGCTCAACCGATTTGGCGGTGGTTTATGGCGGCGTGCCGCGGCTCATTCGTACAATTCCAACAGGACTATCGTCGCTGGTGCGTGCCGCTGTTCAAAATCTAAGCATTCAGGATGATCAAGCACGGCAGTTTATCTTAAAGTTTGGGTTGGCAGCTGATCGACTAGACGGTCAAGTGCTGCGAGCAATAGATCCAACTTTAGACAATTTTGCTTCTGAGTTGGTGAAATCGGTGAAATTCTTCCAAACCAGATATCCAAATATTTCAGTGCCGGGAATCTTATTGTCAGGTTTCGGTTCGGCCATTCCGCAACTTGATAATTATGTAACGACGAAATCTGGCATTCAGTCTGCAGTAGCAGATCCATGGCAGAAAGTTCAAGTGTCGCAAGCAGATCAGCAGCAGCTAGCGCCGATAGCATCGGAGTTTGCAACAGCTGTCGGATTGGCCCAAAGGAGTAATTCGTCATGATTGAGATAAATCTTATACCAAGCGTTAAGAGAGATTTGCTGCGCGCGCGGTCAATTCGTAATCGTGTTGTATCGGTGTCGTTTTTGGTTGGCAGCGCTTCAGTGGCGGCAGTCGTTGCGCTGGCGGTAATATTTGGCGGGCAGATTGCAGCGGAGGCCGTGCAAAACGGCAGCATAAAAGATAAAGGTAATAAATTGTCGTCTATTACGGATTTGAATAAAGTTGTAACAATCCAAAACCAATTAAGTAAAATTACCTCGCAGCACGATTCTAAGAAAATAAACTCCCGGGTGTTTGATGTGGTTTCCGCTGTGAATCCGCCTGCGCCTAATGATATCAGCTTTTCGACGGTCAAACTAGATCCTGAATCGAAAACTATTACTCTGGAAGGGACGGCAGCGAATGGATATAGTGCTTTGGAAACTCTGAAGAAGACCATATTGAAAACAAAAATTAAGGTCACTGGCGGTAAGTCGTCGGAGGTTTCTTTGGCGGAAAGTGTCCAAGATGGCAATACTAGTTTCGGCGAAAACTCTGAAGGAAAGAAAGTTTTACAGTTCTCATTCTCATTTAATTATCCGGATGAGCTTTTGGGAGTTTCTCGCGATGGCAGCGTTTCTATCGTAACTCCGACATCCAAGGTTGATGTGACTGATTCGCGCCAGAGTATTCCGGATAGTTTGTTTAAGAAAGAGGCGACAAAAAAATCTTCAGACAAGGAGAATAAATAGCGTATGTCAGCCAATAATAAAGACGTAGCAGTCCGCAAGCGGCAGCAAATTGATTCTTCAAGAAAAACGATGTTTGTGTTCGTTGCTGGTGCAGCATTTTTGGCGGGAATCGCCTTAGTTATTAGTATCTTTTTGATTCAGCAAATTGTATTTCATTCAAAAGTTATTATCGAGAAACAGAGTACAATTTTCAGATTAGATAAGAATTTAGAGTCGGTAGATGAATTAAAGAAGAACGTACGTGTGCTAGAGACAAATTCAGCTCTTAATTCTGTGAAGGCTAATAGCGAGAATAGCGCCCTGCAAACGGTTTTGGACGCCTTGCCGGATAACCCTAATGCCGATGCTTTTGGAGCTTCGATTAAGAATAAATTTGTTGATACTGTTGAGGGCTTGACGTTGGATAACTTATCGGTGACGTCGCCGAATAGCCGAGGGGAGGAGTCAGAGGATAACAATTCTGAGTCAGCAGATTCGTCAAATTCGTTACATTTTTCATTAGAAGTTAGCGGATCGGCCGACAAGTTACGGGAATTATTAACGAAGTTTGAGCGGTCAATCCGTGTTATTGAACTCAAATCGTTTGAAATTCATACTAGCGAGGACAAGTTGAGTCTGACTATCCAGGGGGTTGCCTATTATGAGCCTGCGCAAAAAATACATTTAGAAAAGAAGGTGGTAAAACCATGAAGAAAACAGATATTGCTATGATTATTCTAATAGCTGGACTGGGTGTCGGCATTGGTTATCTGGCGGCGTCGAATATATCGTTTTTGAAAGTCCCGGAAAAAGGCGTTGAGGTACAAACTATACGGGAGATATCTTCAGATGTAGAAAAGCCGAGCCAAGCTGTCTTTAATAGTAATGCGATAAATCCAACTGTCGAGGTATTTGTGGGTCAGAATGCTGCCAATTAGAGAGGGGACGTAGCCTATGGCCTTACTTACGGATGATATTCAGGACAAGTTGATAAAGCTGCTTGTTGACGAGGGGCTGATTGAAAAGCCGGTTATTGATGCTGCTGTGAAACGGGCAGCCGATATAAATAAGCCGCTGTTCAGTTTGTTGGCTGACGAGGGGGTTTTAGACAACGAATTGTTAGTTCATGCTGTGGCGCAGGTGTCTGGCGTGCCATATGTAAACCTGGAAAATAGCATGATCAGCCAGGATATTTTGTCGTTGCTACCATCCGATATTGCCGAACGATTTATGGCGGTACCGCTGGCTGAAGTACAAAACCGCTTGGCGGTGGCGATGATTGATGCCAATAACGTCCAGGCCGTTGACTACTTGTCAAATCGGATTCAGCGTCCGCTTAAGGTATTTATGGCCTCGGAAGAGAGCGTCCGCCATGTATTAGACCAGTATAAAACCGACCTATCAACTGTTAATATGGCGGCGCAGGCATCACAGGAAGAGATGCGGTCAGAGACGAGCGATATTAAGACTATTGTTCAGGATTCGCCGATTTCTCGGGCATTGTCAACGATCTTAGAATACGCTGTTAAAAGCCATGCTTCCGACGTTCATATTGAACCGCTAGAAAAAGCTTTGAAGATTCGCTGCCGCGTGGACGGCGTACTGCGCGAGATTATGCAGCTGCCGAAGAGTATTGAGCCGGCGCTAGTTAGTCGTATTAAGATCTTATCTAATCTGAAAATTGATGAACATCGCATTCCGCAAGACGGCCAGTTCGCGGTTAGCGTTGCTGGAAAAGAAGTTGACCTGCGTATTGCAATTTCGCCGGTCGTTTGGGGTGAGCAGGTAGTGATTCGCTTATTAGACAAGACTGGCAATTCGTTTAACTTGGAAGATATGGGTTATGCCGGGCGTGCTTTAAGGGCTATTCGCAAGGGAATTAAGCGTCCAAACGGCATGATCTTAACGTCGGGACCGACCGGTTCGGGAAAATCGACCAGCCTTTATGCGTTAATTAAAGAGATTAAAGACGATACGGTTAATATCGTGACGCTGGAAGATCCAGTTGAATATAAAATTGATGGCGTTAACCAGATTCAAGTCAATGCAGAGGTTGGCTTGACGTTTGCGTCAGGATTAAGGTCAATTTTACGACAAGATCCGGATATTGTAATGGTCGGCGAGATCCGCGATGGTGAAACCGCTAATTTGGCGGTTCAGGCTGCGCTAACAGGACATCTGGTATTTTCGACGCTTCATACCAATTCGGCTTCTGGTGTTCTACCGAGGCTATTAGATATGGGAATTGAGCCGTTTTTAATTGCCAGTACGGTGAATACTATTATTGGCCAGCGCCTAGTGCGGCGAGTTGCTAAACGCCGCGATCTGTATCAGTCGTCGCCATTAGAGACGCAAACCATTCGGAGTACGGTCGGGCATTTGTTGCCGCAGACCAAAGAGCAAGTGGCAGCGTTTTCTCAGGATTTGGGCTATGACAGCTTGCCGTTAGCAAACCAAAGCTCGTTTATATTAGCAAAAGGCCGTGATGCGCCGCAAACGCCGCATGGTTATTCTGGCCGGGCTGGTTTGTATGAAGTGATGGACGTGACGGAGGAGATTCAGAATTTAATCGTTAGGCGGGCAACGACTGCTGAAATCCAAAAAGCAGCAATTCAACAGGGAATGATTACGATGCGCCAGGACGGATATCTAAAAGCGTTAAACGGTATAACAACATTAGAAGAAGTAAATAGAGTAGCGGCGGACACCGCATAAAAGGAGGAAATATGAAT
>CAURPQ010000001.1:0-138077 GCA_963527005.1 uncultured Candidatus Saccharibacteria bacterium | reverse complement strand
ATTTTGATGACTTCCTTTTGACTCGCCATAAGTTACAGTTGTCAATTATACAGCAACAAGCTACTTCCCGCAAGGGGTTTACTGAGAAAATTTTCACTATTTACCAAGCAATACACGAATTAGCAATAAGCGATAATAAAAATCCCCGCCCAGCAGCGAGGATTATTCATTTATTTTTTACGCAGCTTCGGCAGCAACCGCCGTTTTTTCGTTTTACCGTGGCCATTAACCAGCTCGTCCGGATCGAAATCGTCGTACGTAACCATCAAAGCTCGCGAGTTAATCTGGCGCAATGTCTCTAGGCCAACCGACACAACGATCAAAACTCCAGTACCGCCAATTGACAACCGCAGCCCCTTCAGTCCTGTCAAGTGATACGTCAAATACTCAGCGATGAATGGCAGAATTGCCACAATACCCAGCACGATCGACCCGAACAAAATCAGGCGATTAACCGTACGCATCAAATACTTCTCTGTCTGAGCACCTGGGCGTATACCTTCGATGAAGCCTCCCTGCTTTTGCAAATTCTCAGCAATTTCATTAGCATTAAAGACAATTCCTGTATAAAAATACGTAAACGCGATAACTAGCAGAAAATATAGCGTCGGGTAAATGAAAGCTTCGGCAGTAGCGCCAGTAAACGAACCGGCATTAGGCGCTTGAAACCAAGTAATAAGCTTGTTGGCGGTTGGCAGCAAGTCAGGATTATTAGACGCTTTCATAACCTGCCCGATGAACTGCGGCAGACTAAGAAACGACACCGCAAAGATAACTGGAATAACCCCGGCCGCAATCAACTTAACCGGCAAAATACTCTTAACATCGCCATAGTTACTATTGCCGTGGACGCGCTTAGCATAATTAATCGTTATGACGCGCTGCGCTTCATTAATTTTAACCAGAAAGTATAAGACGATCAGTCCGGCAATCGCCATCGCTAACACCGTCCAGAACATCACTGGGTTAACTGGTATCGTAAACCAATTAAAGAAATTCAGACTGCCAGACGAGGTATCGGTTAGAGAAGAAATAATCGTTGCAGCCATTTGCGGCATCTGGCTAATAATACCAGCAAAAATAACGATAGAAATACCATTGCCAATTCCCTGTTCAGTAATCAATTCACCAAGCCACATAAGCAACACTGAGCCGGCAGTCATAGCAGTCACCGACACAATCCACTCCATGGCAGTTGGATCGCCTAAAGTCGTCGTACCGCCCTGAAGGACAGTCTGGCGCAAAATAAATATAAAAGCGATTGACTGAACAATAGCCAGCGGCACAGTAATAACACGCGTCCACTGCTGAATTTTACGGCGTCCTGACTCACCGTCTTTGTGTAGCTCCTCTAGCTTTGGAATGGCTTTAGTTAACAACTGGATGATAATACTAGCAGTAATAAACGGACTAAGTCCGACCAGCACTAAAGAAAAGCTGGACAAAGCACCGCCAGAAAGCAGGTTCAAAATACCGCCCAAATCACTCTGGCCCAACACCGAAGAAATTGCGCTTCGCAGCTGAGTCGGCTCAGCCAATGGCACTGGAATATGCGCCAGCAACCGGTATACCACAATAATCCCGGTAACAATCAGCAACCGTTTTTGCATATCTTTGTTTTTCAACGAGCGGAAAATTATTCTCCAATCCATATATTCTTAGCCCCTCTAGCCACTAACTTCATTAACTATTCCAGTATACATTATTTGACCGGATATTGCCAGATTTTATCTACTGGTCAACTTCGTCAATGCTCCAACCCCAAGCATTGCAATCGCCCACCGTCCTGGCTTTCATACCTCTTTCATAAGCCAGCTGTAATGCCCGAATTGAACCATGCGTCGACGGTTCTAAACCTTTGGTTGGCTTTACTAAAAACTGCTTTAATGACGGCGTGTTAGCAAGCATAGCATACGACATCGTATCGGCAAACAACTCAGAACGGCGAGTTTCGCGCTCTTTAACCGCGTCTTGGCTGTCCGGTTGATTTGGCCAATATTTATACATTTCAAAAATCATCAAATTAATATTGATCGGAAAACCCATTCTCATAGCAATATGATGCGCGTATTCGTGGAATAAAACCGTCAAATCGCTTCCAATATCCCCTGTATAACCGGCGACAATATATATCGTTTCCTCTTTCCGGCAATAGAAACCGGATATTTCAACCCCGCTTGTTTTATTGCCGTCGCTAATACAAGTCGATCCGCTATTTTCAAGAGAATCGACGACTTTTACGATAGTCCCTTGAAAATCAAGCGAATCCTTATTTGGATAGGCATTGTCAAATAGCGGCTTCCATGTTTTATTCAGACATTCAACCCACGCGTCATACCAAGCTTTTTTATTCGACCGATGCAGCGATTCGCTTGGCGCGCACGAGGTAAAGTCTGGGATATTAATATTAAAGACAGCTTCTTTACTAATTTCATCGTATACATCGGACTCTTTGCAAAAATTCCGCTTAAAAATAGAATGTTCGGACGGAGCGGCATTCTCGCACTTTTTACTCTCTTTATCAAAATGATCAAGTGCTATGCCTCCAATAATCAAAGCAAAGCCCACTATGAACGCAAAGATTATAGCAATCATAGGTGATTTGCTAGCAGGAGGACGCGGCACTGCTGGCGGAGTGGGCGGTACCGTTGGAATATATGGCGGCGGCGTTTGGCTTTGATTATAATTATTAGCATTAGGCGCACCTGGATACTGCACCCCCGGAGCAACCGGTGGCGGAGTATAGCCGGCTTGCGGTATATCCGGAGCTTGCGATTTATCGTCGTTATTCATGCTATTGATTATAATCTATATAGCTAAATTTTAGCAATTAAAATAACTCTATAAAAGCGCCCCCGCTTATGCGCAAAGGGGCGCTTTCTTTAGGTTTTGCCTGAAAATTATTTTTTCTGACTAGCCTTTTCGTCTTCTTCTACATCCTTCATACTCTGGCGCAAAGGCGTTGCGACTTTCTCAAATGAGCCGCCAGCTTTTTCAATCGCTTTGACGACTGAAGCGGACGCAGCTTGCACTTTCAAGTCAACCTTGGCTTTCAACTCACCGTGGGCGATCACCTTGACCGTGTGGAACGGCGTGGCGATGTAGCCTTCGGTAAATAGCAATGCGTTGTCGACGGTTTTGCCGTCAAAGGCGTTCAAGTGGTCGAGATAGACTACCTGAGCTGGTGTACGTAAGCTCTTGAAGCCGCGAGCTTTTGGTACAGCCTGAGCCAGTGGGCGCTGACCACCCTGGAACATAGCGCGAAGCTTTTTGCCAGTGCGGGCGTTCTGACCTTTGGTGCCACGACCAGCAGTTTTACCTTGACCAGCAGCGATACCGCGACCAACGCGCTTTTTATTCTTGTTTGCTGAAACTTGGAGATCGTTGTATTTCATTACTTAGCCTCCTTTTTAGCAGCTTTTTTGACTGGCTGAGCGTTCAGCCACTCTTCGCGTGGAACCAATGATTTCAATGCTTCAATGGTTGCATAAGCGATGTTCACCTTGTTGGTTGAACCAAGCGACTTAGTCAGCAAGTTGCGAACGCCAGTTACGCCGATGATCTGTCGCACCACACCACCAGCGATGATACCAGTACCAGGAGCGGCTGGCTTGATCAGCACGCGGGCGCCTGAGAACTTGACTTCGCTGTCGTGTGGGATTGTTTCGCCATTCAGTGGCAGTGTAATCAGGTGCTTTTTAGCAACTGATGTAGCCTTGGCGACAGCAGCTTGCACATCGGCACCTTTGGCCACGCCAACACCAACCTTGTCTTTGCGGTTACCGACAACCACCAACGCCTTAAAGCGGAAGCGGCGGCCACCTTTGACCACGCGGGACACACGGTCAATGTTGATAACCAATTCTTCAAACTCTTTTGGTGCGTCATCGCGCACATTTCGCCGGTCATCGCGGCGACCACCACGCGGACTACGAGGCCGGCGGCCTTCTGCGCGTGGGGTAGTATTTGCAGCTTGTTCTGCCATACTAGAACTCCAATCCTTCTTGGCGCGCAGCATCAGCCAATGCTTTCAGGCGACCAGCGTACTGGCGGCCGTTGCGGTCAAAGACGACTGCGCTAATTTTACTTTTCTTTGCTTTCTTGGCAATTTCAGTACCGATGGCAGCGCATTTTTCGCTCATCGTACCTTTTGCTTTGGTGCCAACGGTAGTTGCGGCAGCCAATGTTTTGCCTGCGACGTCGTCGATCAGCTGAGCACTAACGTGCAGGTTGCTGATGGTGACAGTTAGGCGTGGGCGCTCTGCAGTGCCTGAAACTTTCGCGCGAACGCGGTTTTTGCGAAGAGCTTGGTTGAGTAATTTCTTGTTTTCAGCCATGATTACTTACCTGTCTTTCCTGCTTTGCGCAAAATTTGCTCGTCAGCGTACTTGATACCCTTGCCCTTGTATGGCTCAGGCTTTTTCAGTGCGCGGATTTCCGCAGCGACTTGGCCGACTTGCTGTTTATTGATACCGCTAACGATGATGGTCATCTTTTCATTGGTAACGGTGATGCCCTCTGGGGCTTTGTACTTGACTGGGTGTGAAAACCCGAGCGCCATTTCCAGTTCGTTGTTACTGGAACTCACGCGGAAACCGACACCATTGACTTCGAGACGCTTCTCGTAGCCCTTGGTAACGCCGATTACCATGTTGTTGATCAGCGCGCGCATCAGACCGTGCTGGGCGCGAGCAGTTTTGGACTCATCCTTCGGATGAACCGTGACTTGTCCGTCTTCGACTTTCACCTCAACCGCTGGCGTGATGAATTGTGTCAATTCACCTTTCGGGCCCTTTACGACCACATCGCCAGAGTCAACCGTGATTGTCACACCGGCCGGAATAACCACCGGCAGTTTTCCGATTCGACTCAGACTCATTACTCACCTTTCGTGTGATTTGATATTAACCCTGGTATTTTAGCATAGATTAGGGGTGAAATGCAAGGATGATTATATTCCAACTATATGATTTTACCTATAATCTCTATAATAATTCCAACAACCAAAGGGGCTATTATAAAGCTCAATATGGCAATATATGGCTTATTCATCTCTTTGCTCGTCCTACCATCAACCGCTTTATTAATTCTATTGTAGTGCGGTATGATCTTAGGTAATATCCATAAATATAAAAATAATTGTATGGGAATATACGAAAATAGCACCTTTGCTATATAACTCACCAGCGAATCTAAATGTACTTCGCCGGGGATATTTTGTTGTGATGGGATAAATAATACGGCAAGTGCTATCACTAGCGACATATCCCAGGTATTTGTTAGAAGCTTTTTATAATCCCAGAAAGGGACTTTACAGTTGTTAATCAGGAACTGCTCTATTTGCTGCTCGACATATACCATATCTCCCGGGCTATGTTTTAGGCGCATACTTAGAACGACCGTATCTGAGGAATAAAAATATATACTAAGGTTATTGTAAGAATCATGCTCTCTAATCTGAAAGTACAACTCGTATATTTTTCTCCCTCTAATCTCGTCAATGGACTCAAGCTCAAAACGCTTATCCTTATTATCAGAAAATTCGACATCCTTGCTGTAGGTAATCTTTCGACTACTTTGTTTGATTGCGTCCAAGATAATATCATCAAACTGCTTTAATTTGTCGTAGTCAAGGAAGACATTTTTTATACGTTTAGTTTGATTGTGATTTTGTAACTTCATCATTTTAGTTGGTTTGTGTTTACACCAATATCCTCCCGCTCATTAGTATACCATAAGCACACCCTAAACAAGGTACTGGTCATGACATCTTTGGAAATACTAACCAGGAAGATCTGCGGCCGCTTTTGACCTTTGGAATTTCGCTAGCATAGACACAAATCAATAACTTCGCGAGCAACGATGGCTTGATGAATCGATTTACCGCTAACTTTCATGGGGTTATTGTAGCATAACCTTGCCCAGTCCCTGCCGCCAAAGTATAGTAATAATATGGTTAAAGTAGTTGCAAAGGCGCTGGTGCGGAATTCTGAAGGATTATATTTGGTACTGTATAGAAGCAATACACATCCGCTGTTTCCCGGACATATTGATTTTCCCGGCGGAGAGGTTGAGCCGGAAGAAATACCAGAAGCAGCAGTAGTGCGCGAAATACAGGAAGAAACGGCACTATCCGTTGATCCAAAAAAATTGAAAAAGCTACTTACTAAACAATACCAGCAAACAACGCATATGTTATTTGAGGCAAAGCTCGCCGAACCGGACGCAAAAATCGCTTTAAGCTGGGAGCATGAAGACTACCGCTGGATAACGCCGGAGGAATTAAAGTCCCTGCCTAAATTCCTGGGCGCTGACCCGTATTATATGGATGTGGTGGGTTATGCGGCTGGTGAAAATTGGTCGTGACTAATTGTTAGCCAAAAAGCCGTTGTTTGACATCGCTCAACGTAAGTCCCCGAACAGCTTTTCTACCTGTCACTCGGCATCTTGCCTTACGAAGCGAGTATACTCGATCTCTCTGTTCTGGGAATCGACCAGAGGCATCTTCTAATCCGGTTACTCCCTCTGACATTGGAATCTTTTGCTCTTTCCCGTCTTTCCCATCAACGACATAAAACCTTTTACCTTCTTCGCTTGGCTCGGCAGAAACACCTCTAGCTGCAAGCATTTCCTCTGGCGTCATGTCGCCGCTAGCACTAGCCCCGCCAGATTCAAAATTATTTCCCTTTACCATATTATCGCTACTCCTTCTTATAATTACTATGTAATCGTATCATAAAATACCAGAATTAGCAAGTTTGTACGATTTATAACGATAATACAGAGGAAGCGGTCTGAGGATTATTTACTGTTGATTCATTTTAACCGCCGCTAATTTATCCTTATGTTCATCAAGTTTGGAAAAATCAATATCACTAAACTCCTCAAATCCACCCTTTTTCAAATGAGAAGACTGCAGTCCCAATATCCTTTTCATAAACGAAATGACAGTTCCATGGGATACAATTGCGATGGTATTATTTTTAAAGTTATGCTTTCGGACATCGTCCAAAAACTCGCATAATCTCAACTCCAGGCTATATTTATTGTCGCCATATTGTCCAAACCTAACGAAAAAATCTCCTGCCGCTTGCCTGGCACGCACTGCGTCAAGTTCTGGATTATTAGGTTTTCCATCATATTCACCCCAATCAATTTCTCTGATTCTATTATCAATAATTACCTCCGCACCCGAAACTTTCATAATTTCCTTGGCTGTTTGCAGCGTACGAATCAGTGGCGATGAGTATATCTTATCAATCTCCCATGGCAGCTTACTTACCGATTTGGCAACTTGGCGAAAACCCGCCTCCGTCAGCACGGAACATCGTATCTCTTTACAAGACAAAACGCCCCTGACATTATCCACAGCCTCGCCATGCCGCACAAAGATTATATTCACGCAAGTAATTCCTTTCTGAGTTGGTTTGCTGGTTTAATTATATACGATTTTTAGCACTGAATAGTTACACAGTCACATACTATGAGGTGTACGGCAGTCAGAAAAGAATTTCACAACACGATGAGGCGTGGAATTTGCAGATGGATGGCTATATAATTAGTTTAATACTAGATAACCACCAAATGACCAGAAAACTACTAGAAATTGAACGCAAACGCCAGCTAACTAGCAATATTGAAGAGCTGATCAAACGACTGCAAGACCTCGGTTTTGAACTGCAGAGTAATCTCCGCGAAATTGATACGTATTATTCTCGTCCTGATGTCGATTTCATGCAGACGGTTGAATGCTTGCGGATTCGCCAGCGCGATGGTTTTGCTGAGGTGACATATAAGCCTGCGACGACGACTGCGACACATACGAAAAACGATGTGATCATTAAGCCCGAGACAAACCTGCCAATTCAACCCGGAGACGCGGCAATCGCCAAACAACTGCTCGCCAACCTCGGCATGGTGCAGCTGGTCGAGGTCAACAAATACCGGCACTCGTTTCAGTCCTCTGATTTTCCGCAGGCAACGGTGGCCATAGACGAAATCAAAGACGCTGGGACATTCGTGGAAGTTGAGGTTTTATCAGATGATGAGACTAGTGCGCTGGCGATGATTAGTGACATTGAAACCAAGCTCGGCCTTGACTCGGCAGAAGTTATTACGCGGCCTTATCGGGATATTTGCATCAATCGCAAGCCCCATATATAAAATACTACTGTTTGACATCTCTATTGTCAGCGGCTTTTATACTGGCTTTTGAACCGTCGCGAAACGTAGCCTCTATCTTAACAAAGATATCTTTCGGATTGATGTCGTTTTGATCAAAAGTTATTTTACCGTGCGTAGGATCAATAAAAATTTGTGCCTTACCCTTTGTGCCTTTTTTGCCAGCATAGATAACTATCTGTTCGCCTTCTTTCTCACTATTCATTACTTGGGTGGTTACAAAATACTCGCCACTCTTTGTTTTAACCTTTGCCTCCTTACTAGCTGGGATAAGGTATCCGTCAATATCAAAATATTTTGCCTCTTGATACTTCTTTGATTCAATTTTTCTGCGTATATATTCTTTTACTTCTCTTGGCGTTCTGTCCAAAACTATTGTATGTGGTCCTTCCGGACACTCTAGGTTCTTAGTTGGCTTTGGATCGTATAAATCACTATAATCGAACTTTTCGTCAACCACTAATTTATGCTTAGCACAAATTATAGTCATGTTATCATTCCTATCTAAGAGTATATCCTCACCGTAAGAGACTAATTCTGGTTGTCTTATCTCCCATTCTGGTTCCATAATAGCTCCTTAAAACTGCTCCAAAAAGTCCAACTTACCGCTTTCAAAATGCCGCACGTCCTCGATGCCGTATTTCATCATCACCAGCCGGTCGATGCCGCAGCCAAAGGCAAAGCCGGTGTATTCATTCGGGTCGATATCAGCAGCTTTCAGTACATTCGGGTGAATCATGCCGCAGCCTAATAGCTCAATCCAGCCCTCGCCTGAGCAAACTTTACAATCCGGATTTTTGCCTTCGCAGAACGGACAGCTCAATGCAAATTCAAAACTCGGTTCAGTGAACGGGAAATAAAATGGATTGACGCGCACATCCAATTTCTTGCCATAATATTCCTGCAAAAACTCTTGCAGCGTGGCAATGAGATTACCGACGTTGACCCCCTTGGCGACATACACGCCCTCAACTTGATAGAATGTGTGCTCGTGCCGCGCGTCCAGATCTTCGTTACGGAACACCCGGTCGGGCACGATGGCAGCGATTGCCTCGTCATTCGCCAAATTGTCATGATATTTCTTCAGCACGCGGTTTTGCATAGTCGAAGTGTGCGCCGGCGCAATCAAACGGTCACCATTGGCGTCAGTTTCCTCGGTCATGAACGTGTCATAATCATCACGTGCTGGGTGACCCTTTGGAAAGTTCAAGCTCTCAAACATATGAAATTGATCGTCAATTTCACGCGACTCTTCCGTCACAAAGCCCATGCGATTAAAAATGTCAGAAATACGCTCAATCTCGGCGCTCAGCGGATGAATCGTGCCGCGCTCACTCGGCAGCAATTCAGGCCGTGGGGCATTGACGTCCATCGGCGCCGTCACGTCAATTGGCGGCAAGTCAACTTTTGACAGCTCATCCTCGCGAGCCGTAATCGCCCGTTCCAATTCCTGCTTCAATTCATTAACTTGCTTACCAAACGCTCCGCGCTCCTCGGCCGGTAACGTCGCAATAATGCCGTATAGTTCCCGCAGCTCTGCGCTCCGCAATACGCTGCGCGGTTCAGCTACTTCGGCTACGCGCGATAATAATAGTGCTCGAACTTCATCCAATTTTTCCATGTCATCGCCCCTGCATTAAAAACATACCGACAACCACTGCCGCCATGATGATAATTAAAATCCAAGCTGGCGCCAGCGTCGTCGTCTGCTTCGTATCTTCCAAATATTTCACATCTTCCACGCCGTCCAAGCTAGCTTTTTCTTGCAAGCCCGACGCTTTCGCCTTTTCGCGCAGTTCCGCCGCAATGCGCTCTTGTAGTTCGCTGCGCTGATCGTTTTGATTCACAAATAATCCCATGACTATAGTATAACAAATTATGCTATAATAGTCGTGATACTATTTTAAGGAGGGAGTATGGCTACGAAGAAAACTTCAAAGAAAGCCCCGGTTAAAGCTACGGCAAAGAAAACTGCTGCCGCCAAAACCGAAACCAGAACGACCGTCAAGCGAGTCGTTACCGAATCTGTTGCGGCCAAGAGTGAGCGCACCAAATTAGATTCTAAATTACCAAACAACTTAATCAACATCGTCATCGCGGAGATCGTTGGCACGTTTATCCTAACGCTAGCAGCGCTATTTTCTGCCAGTATCTTAGCGCCGTTTTACGTAGGATTAACTTTAATGCTGATCGTTATGGCAATTGGCGGCATTTCCGGCGCGCACATCAACCCAGCTGTCACTTTCGGACTCTGGTCAATGCGCAAACTAAAAACCGTCCTCGTGCCGTTCTACTGGGGTGCACAATTCCTCGGTGCAATGGCAGCTGTTGTACTGATTGGCGGTATGACAGAAGGCGGATTCTCAGTTCGCTTTGATCAGTTCATGAACTTCTCATGGAGTATTTTCGCCATTGAGATGATCGGTACGGCAATATTTATGTTTGGTCTTGCTGCGGTATTATCGCGCACTAACCTTAAGCTAGCTGGACGATCTGTTGGAATTGGTATGGCGCTGGCAATTGGTTTGGTCGTATCAAGCACCCTGCTAAGCTACGTCCAGAACGCAGTATTTGTTAAGCATACAAAAACCGCAAATTCAGCCCAGAAAACAGAAGAAGGCGCATATAAGAATTATCCGCGGGAAGTTCATATCGGCGGCGCAACGCTGAACCCAGCTGTTGCTTTAGCAGTGACTGAAAAAACCGATACCCAGATCCAAAGCAGTAATCCGCTAACAGCTGAAAATGAAAAAAGCTATTCGCGACTCAGCCTGGAGGTTATTTCTGCGACACTCATCGGTGCAGCGCTCGGCGGCAACTTGTTCTTACTGGTAAATTACCGTAATAAAGACGAAGAATAAGACGCTTTTATACTAATAAACCTCCGTTTTAAGCGGAGGTTTTATTATTTTATAGTAGAAAATCTTTAATCTTCCTGCGCTGGTCGATCAATTAATTCAGGCTGCGTTTGATGATCACCACCAGCGATCCTGACTACGTCTTTATCAATCTTGCCCAGCTCTTTATACGAATTATTATAATGCCCGACGGTGGTACTGAGACTTTTGCCCATCTTGGTCATCAGCTCATCAAACTTTTTGATATGCACGCCCAGCTGACCGACACGCACCTGAATATCCTTGGCCTGCTCCTCAATTTGTAGGCTCCTCAGACCCTGTAGCACCGTCTGCAAATACGCCAAAAAGCTAGTCGGACTGACGATGATCACCCGCTTGTCACGAAAGGCGTATTCGATCAAATCGCGGCTCGAACCGCCCGCACCGACATTATTGATAAGTAGGTCATAATATAGCGATTCTGATGGGATAAACATAAAGGCAAAGTCCATGGTATTCTCACGCGGGCGAATGTACTTGCTGGTTTCGTCTATGCGCCCCTTCAGGTCAGCCTTCACCTTATTTAGCCACAGCTCGCGTTCAGCCTTAGTTTCGGCGTTAATCATCCGGTTGTAATTTTCTAAGCTAAACTTACTGTCCACCGGCAACATCTGCCCCTTGTCCAGAAAGATAACCGCATCAACAATCTCGCCGTCCTTGAAGCGATATTGCATCTGAAACTGCTTGGCTGGCAGTACATTATCCAGCACGCTTTCCAGATAAAACTCGCCGAACACGCCGCGCTGCTTGGGGTTTTGCAAGACATTTTGCAAGGTCTTCAAATCAGTCGCCACGTCGACCACCCGCTTATTTGTCTCATCCAGCTTTGCCAGCCGCTGTGTCACGTCCGCCACCAGCTTGGCACTTTCTGACAACTGCTTTTGCACCGAGGTTTGCACCTGAGCGTTGCTGCGTTCAAGTTTATTACTGACTGATTCATTCAGCTTGGCGATGGTTCGCCCCAGCTCCACCACGTCAGTTTTAATGAGTTCAACTGATGATTGATTTTTCAGCTCGCTTAACTTTGACTGCAGCACGAACAACGTCGCACCCAGCCCCATAACGATAATAACTAAGAGAATAATGATAATGATTTCCATACTCTTAGTGTACAGGGATTACAGAGACAAGACAACTCGTGCCAGCAGGACGAATATAGCAACAAATAAAATTGCTGCCGCATTACCGCGAATACGATTAATCCAGATAACCGCCAAATACACCAAGGTTGACGCTGCAATAGTCCATAGAATTGAAGTTGTCCATAGCCCGCTCGTCCATAAATTAGTCCCCCATAGAGCAACGGTCGCCGCTATCACAACAACCAGCGGACGCTTGACTCCAAACATAATTAGCAGCGGCACCATCATTATACCGACCAAAACCAGTGCAATATACGACGACCAAGCAGCACTATTCACGCACATTGAAGCCTGGTCTGCCGACGAACAAAAAACCGGCGTTAGCATCATCCTGTCAAACGCCAGCGCTAAAAGCCAGATTATGACGCCATTGGCTGCCGCCAGCGCTAAAATACGCAGGAAACTACCTCTTGATAATGGATAAGTATATTCTGATAGCTCTTGCTGGAAAATCTTTGGCATTGAACTCATGTAGAAATTGTAACGTAAACTTGAGAAAATTGCAAATGTATATATTTAATTATAAGCGTTTTGCTATCAAATTAAAGTTAGGTATGTACCACACAACGCCAACACACGCAATTAGCAAACCCCCCGCCACATCCAGCGGCGTATGCACCAGAGCAATCACTCTTCCGACGCACACCAGCAGAGTCAGTATCAAACAAACTACGGCTAGTTTTTTATTTTTCGCCTCAAACCAGACCGCTAAAGTAATCGCCATCGTAAATAAGGCATGATCAGAAGGAAAACCCGGATTATTTAAAAACGACGCGCCAGCCGACACGCCCAAAACCTCAAACGGACGGAATTGTTCCGGCTGATACACTGCCCCGATAATTTTTGCTACTATATACGCCGTCAATCCTGCCATTAAAACACGCAAATATGCTTGATATTTCTCATCATTTGATATCGCTTTAAGCAAAGCATATACCCCAATCAACGCCACCGGAATAACTAAGCCGTCAGCGATTAGCTTCACTACTAATTGTAAATCCATAGCTTCAGTATATCGCGTTAGAGCTTATACGTAAACGCTTGCCAGGATATTTTTTCTATAGTACAATGATAAGCGTCGTTGGGATGTCGCCAAGTGGTAAGGCACCGGGTTCTGGTCCCGGCATTCGGGGGTTCGAATCCCTCCATCCCAGCCAAGGTATTATTTTTATAAAATAACTCCGACTATGCATTGATTTTGAAAGCACGCATCCGAATTTCTTCGGTGATATTTTCATTGTAGCAAATTGGCTTTAATTTGACTTGATAGTTTATATATCTAAGTATATCTCTTTTGTATTTAGGTCGTATTTAGTTATAATATTACAAGTGATACTTAACAGACTTTCTTTTAATGCTTTATGAAATTCTAAAAAGTCTTCCCTAGTAAATACCCAATCAGACTCTAACCTGTGAACTATGTCATGCCTAAAATTAATCAATTCCTTGAGTTTATTATAATTTTCTATACTAGTTGATTCTTCTATTATACTTTTGATATCCAAATCTGCATGCCTCTTGTATATTTTCCTAACATTTTTAAAATTTTGAAATTTTACATTGTTAATGAAAGAGCTAATGATTTCTGGTGTGTCTAAATTTTTATTATCAGATGATGTTTGCATGATTTTTGACAATATGCCTTCATCATAGCTCGCTAGCACCCTAAATGTTTCCTTAAAATAAAATTCAAATATTGCAACAAGCATCGGAATTAGACCAATATAAATCTGCCTGGTTGGATCTGTATAGGCTAAAAAATCTTCAATTTTTTTATCACTACTTTTTGATTCATTCGCTGTTTGAAAATTATTCCATGGTAGAGGTAGGCTTACTTCTAAGCTCAGAATGCTATCGTGTATTTTTCTAGTTATATAATCAATACCGCGACTCATTGGAGATGTATCATCTTCCCATAAAGGAGCGACTTTATTTTTCCCATAATCCCCATCAATCGTTCCTCCAAATTTCTTCTTTGAATCTGTCAAAATTTTGTTCATCATACTTACGTCATGCCATGAAGCACTGTATGTATTTCTCACGTGGAGTGACCAAAATTTCCTTTTTCCTCTTATTTCTGGAAAAATTGTTATTTCTACACCAGTGATTGATTTAAAATCCTCTTGATTAAACCAGAGCAGATGTTCGCTCCCTTTCGGCCAATTCAATAGATGAGATGTTGTGTTTATCTTCCCATAGGATTTTATATGATCAGATAAGCTCTTTTTATTAGTACTTTCAGTGTGTAAATATAAGTCTCTTCCCATGCATGATATTATATAACCTATTCTTAATATTTTGCCATAATTTGGCTTTGGTTTTAATTTTGTCTGATTGTTAATTGATAATAAATTATTTATTTTGTTTTGTTCATCAATCCAGGCTCTAACTACCAAAAGCAATTTGCTAATCGCTAGAGGTTCTTCATTTGTCGTATTTTTACGCCAGCCAAGATGACAAACATACGATCAGCGATTAGCTGGTCTTTTTTCTTTTATTTTTTCGAGAATTTGCGCCAGGCTTTACCGAATTTTTATCAATGAAATTCACCCGCAGCAACAATACCCACAAAGCCGACAAAAATAGCAGCGCCCATAAACCCCCCGGCAAATTAGCTGTCGCGCCAAAAAGCGTAGATGTAGTATTATTTACAGCAGCCATAAATTCTAAAACAGATAGAGCCGCTAAAATAATGAAACCGCAAATTTTACTCGCTTGAATAACATTGCTTGATGCGCTCATCTTCAAAAGATACGGCAAGGCCGCCAATTCCGCTACAACAAGCAGACTACCTGCCATCAGACTAAAGACAGGGGTAACCCCAACACCAACCAGCAATCCAGGAAAATTTTCAAACGTGAACAATTGAGTCAATAGCATTATTAAAATAAATAAACTTAAAACGAGCCTAATTAACCAATCAAAAGAGATCGGGCGTATTTTAGCCATTTTCTTACTCTTTCTTCGCTGCGTAGCCATACGTTCAGTATAGCCCGGATATTCAAAAAGCTCAAGTTTGTTGTATTTTTTACCAAAATCCTTGCGCTTTTATAAAAAAATCCGTATAGTAATAGCAAGCGAACGTTACAAAAACAAACACCATATATCAGTATCTTTCGCTCTACGACATCCACCACAACATGAGGCGCCTCTGGTTACAGGGGCGCCTCGCTAGAATATATCCATATTTGATAAATATATTAGATTTAGTATACTACTCCGACTGAGCCTTGCTGGTTAAAATTTCTGACTGTTCCATCCGCCATTTCGCAATTTCACCGTGGTGTCCGCTTAACAGCACCTTAGGAACTTTTAATCCATTGTATTCTTCCGGTCGTGTATATTGCGGGAATTCTAGAGTTTTTCCATCAGAAAAGCTCTCAATCTCCGCCGATTTTTCACCGCCAAGCACGCCGGGGATAAGCCGCACTATCGAGTCAATTACCGCCATCGCTGGCAACTCGCCGCCAGTCAGTACGAAATCGCCAATACTCCACTGCTCGTCAACCACCTCTAAGATTCGCTCATCGACCCCCTCGTAGCGACCGCATATAAAAATCAGTCCACGTCCGCTATTCGCCTCGCTCTGCGCCTTTGCCTGGTGCCAGCGCTGTCCGCGCGGACTAGTTAATATAACTTTCGCACTTTTATCGCGCGACTTGGCAAATTTTACCGCTCGCCATAACGGCTCAATCATCAGCAGCATACCATCGCCGCCGCCATACGGCGTATCGTCTACTTGACGGCGCGGTCCCAGCCCAAAATCGCGCAAATTAATCGTCTCTAACTGGACAATCTCATCTTTTTGCGCTTTCCACATCATTGAACTTTCAAACACGCCGGTAAACATTTCGGGAAATAGTGTAATTACCTGGAATTTTCTCACTTGTTAATTGTAGCACCAAAAAACCGCCCTGAAAAGGACGGCTTTTTAGCACAAATAAGGCTCTCAACGGATTATCCGTTGCTCGCATAGAGCTCGTTCTCGCATAGTCTGTGCTTGAACTTGTTTATGATTATAGCACAGCAGAATGAGTAACGACAATAGTTTTTTCTAAAAACATTACTATTTTACGTAACGGCTATATTTAGTCCACAGCATATGCTAAATATCAAGGTCATCCAACTCAGCAAGCTCCTTGCGGGCATTCTCCGCATATGAAGATTTGCTCTCTGCAGGCTCATCTGTTGAATTTTCTGTAGTCTCGTCAGACGAATCATCATGACGATAACGCTGCGAACCTGTAAAACCGTCATTATTAACAATCTTCAGATTATAACGCGCATCATTCTTTGAGCCCAAGGCCCGAAGCAATGTTCGCAGACTCTGCGCCGTGCCGCCACGCTTGCCAATCACTCGTCCGAGATCTTCCGGATTCACCGTCAGCGTCAAAAGCACGCCTTTTTCATCAATCTCTCGCTCTACCGCAACGTCATCTGGATGTCCGACCAATGCTTTTACGACATACTCCACAAATTGCTGATCTATTGTTGACATTCTGCCCCTCCTCCTGGAATTAAACTGTACTTTCATTATACACGAGCGGTTTGCCCCGTGCAAACTTTTATCATTTTTCGCCAGATTCTTTATATTTAGCAATCGCAGCGCGGGCAGCTTGCTGCTGAGCCACTTGCTTGGAAGGGCCGGTACCGCGACCCATCATCGTTTCACCGACGAACACCCCAAGCGTGAAAATCTTATCATGATCTGGACCTTCCTCGCCCAAAACTTTGTATACTGGCGTCTGACTATCAACGCGCTGAGAAATTTCCTGCAAATACGACTTCGGATCGCGCCAACTGCCTGATTCCAATATTCCGTCCAGCTTGATAATAATATGCTTATGAATAAAATCGCGCGCATCGTCAAAGCCGCGCTCCAGATAAATCGCACCGATCACCGCCTCAAACGCATTGGCTAAAATCTGCAAGTGCGCCCGATCCGAGCCATTTTTCTCGCCCTTTGACATGCGAATCAGCGGCCCATAACCTAATTTATCACCCGCATCGCCGATACTTTCCGTGCGCACCAGTGCCGCCCGCCAGGCTGTCAAAATCCCTTCCGGTTCAGAAAAATGCGTAAATAAATACTCCGTCACCGCCAACTCCAACACCGCATCACCTAAAAATTCCAGCCGCTCATTATGCTCATGAACCGATTTTCTGTGTTCATTAACATAGCTGCGATGCGTCAAAGCCGTAATCAACAGATCCAAATTATTAAACCCAAATCCCAGCTTCTCACGCGCAAACTCCTGATACGGCGCCGTATTCATTCCACTCATTTATAAATTCTCCTGTCTAATTCGCTTCATTGCTAGCAAAATGAGCTTGCCGATATCTTCATATTCGACTTCATCCAGCGCCTCATGAAAACTAAACCATTTTAATCCGTTCATCCATTCTTCTTTCTGTAGTTTTTCATATGGATTTAAGGCTTTCACTAGATAAACTTGCGTTGTCATCAATACTAATTTATCAATTCGACGATAACGAAAATTCACCTTGCCCAGCCAGCCATGCAGCTCAATATTCTTTAATCCAGTTTCTTCGCCAATCTCCCGCCGCGCTGTTACTTGAGCCGTTTCACCTGGTTCAATATGCCCTTTGGGGATTGTCCAGCGGTCGCGAGCGTCTTGGTATAACAGAAAATTGACTTCGCCCTTTTTATTACGCCGAAAAATCACACCGCCAGCAGTTGGCTCGCGCACAATCTCCTGAATTGTCGGCTTTTTTCTGCCGCCAAAATATTTTTTTATATGATCAAAATTGCTTGTTCTCACTATCGGATTCCTCCACAAGGTTGCGGAGTGCCGTGCCGAGCACGCCATTCACGAACTTCCCCGAGTTATCCGAACCGAACGCCTTTGCTAATTCCACCGCTTCATTAATCGCCACTTTTGGCGGTACGCTATCTACACAAAACAGCAGCTCATACAAGCCAATTCTTAGTACTGTTCTGTCGATCCGCAAGATTTGCTCCAGCGGCCATTCTGGTGCTAACGGGCGAAGTTCTTCATCCAACTTTGCCGTATTAGACAACACACCGCTAACTAAATCGTCAACAAAAACCACGTCATCAATCGACGACTTATACTCTGCCAAATTACGTTCTAAAATATCTTTATAGTTTAGATTTTTGTCGCCCGCATCTTTTCGAAACTCATATTCGTACAGTGTCTGCAGCGCGACGATTCGTCCCAAATGACGGTTTGATGCCATTACTAAGCGTCCTGTTCGTAATTACTATTTTTTAGTTTTACCAGTCTCGCGTTTAGTCGTCTTAACCTTGACTGGCGACGTACTGTTGACGCGGCGCGCCAATTTCAATACCAGATGACTGCGGCGAAGACCCGTCTTACGCGGGCTGCTCTGCTTCTTTGGTTGTGCCATACTTATCTCCTCTTTCGGTTTATTTTTAAAACTTACAGACCATTATAATGTTTTTAGCAAAAAATCTCAAGTTTTCACCGTAAAATACAGGAGTTTTGGTAAAATGCCTGACTTTTTATAACGTTTATCAATAGTACAGAAATATAAATGGATTGCCATCACGAAAGAATAACTAGTCTATTCTAAACAACTATATTCACTAATTTCTTCGGCACATAAATCACCTTTTTTGGCGGTTTATTGCTTGTAAATTTGGTGACATTCTCATCGGCCAGCGCTGCTTGTTCGATAGCATCCTTATCGGTATCGGCCGGTAGTTCCAACTTGGCGCGAAGCTTACCATTGACCTGCACAATGATAGTCATCGTGTCGCTAGTAAGATATTTCTCATCCCATTTCGGCCAGTGATCGACATGAATGGTATCAGTATGACCCAATTCCTGCCACAATTCCTCAGTGATATGCGGCGCAAATGGCGCCAAAATCTGCAGTAAACTTTCTAGGGTAAACCGCCACGCCTCTAACGCTTGAATGCCGTGCGTTTCTTTGGATTTATATAAACCATTAACTATTTCCATCATTGCCGCCACCGCGGTATTGAACTTCTCATCCTCAATGTCGCGGGTAACTTTCTTGATAGTGAGGTGAGTGAGGCGCAATAATTCAGAAGAATCAGTCGATGACGATGGGTCGCTCAAGGAAAGGTTAGCGGATGCATCATCTCCTCCGACAGAGGCTGTGAAACGTTCGCGAGGAGCGGATGTTTCAGCCGAACGCTCACGAGCCATCTCCGGTGGAGATGCGAGTGAAGAGTGTACTCTGGAGGAGGACGGTGATGTATCCGCAGCCACAAACTCCTGCACCAAATTCCACACTCGGTTTAAGAACCGATACATCCCCGGCACCCCACGCGGATCCCACGGTGCATCCATATCGTACGGCGCGATGAACATCTCGTAAACACGCAGCGCATCGGCACCGTAACCACTGTCCATAATCTCCATCGGATCGATGACATTGCCCTTGGACTTACTCATCTTTTGACCGTCCGGCGCCATGATGTAGGCATTGTACATCATCCGTTTGAATGGTTCCGGCGTCGGCACCAAGCCAAGCTTATAGAAAAAGCGCATCCAAAAACGGCTGTATAACAGGTGCGCCACCGCATGGTCGGCACCATTATAATAATCAACTGGCATCCAATGATTAATGCGCGTCGGATCCCACGCCTCGGCATCATTGTGCGGGTCAAGATAGCGCAGGAAGTACCAACTGGAGCAGGCGTAGCCATCCAATGTGTCCGTTTCGCGCCGCCCTTCACGCCAATTGTCGCCCGCTGGCTTTGGCTCGGTGATCGGCACGGTTTTACCCGTTTCAACATCAACCCACACGCGCACCCAATCATCAACTTGCGCTAGGACCGACGTATTACCGCCCGTAGGCTTGAAATTCTCAACCTCTGGTAAGATCACCGGCAAGCACTCATCCGCTACAGCAATTGGCTCAAAACCATCAACATGCACCATCGGAATTGGCGCACCCCAGTACCGCTGGCGAGAAATCAGCCAGTCACGCATTTTGTAGGTAGTCTTACTCCGACCCAAACCTTGTTGCTCTAGCCAGGCCACCACCTGTTCGCGAGCCTCTTCGCTGCGCAAGCCGTCAAAATCGCCCGAGTTAATCAATTCGCCTTCGCCCGCGTAACAGCCCGCGTCCGCCGAATTCTCTGGCTTTTCAATCACCTGCACTACTGGCAAATTAAATTTTTCGGCAAATTCCAAGTCGCGTTCATCATGCGCCGGCACCGCCATAATCGCGCCAGTGCCGTAACCACCGAGGATGTAATCCGCCACCCAAATTGGCACTTTCTGGCCATTGACTGGATTGATGGCATAGCTGCCAGTAAAGACGCCGGTTTTGTCTTTATTTTCTTGGCGTTCAACGTCAGACTTCTGCTGCGCCGCCATCACATAAGCCTCAACTGCTTGGCGCGTGTCGGCATTAACCAGCTGAGACACTAATGGATGCTCTGGCGCCAGCGCCACATATGTCGCGCCAAACAGCGTGTCAGGACGCGTAGTGAAAACAGTAATGACGTCGTCGCAGCCCTCAACTGCGAACTCAACCTCCGCACCGATTGACCGGCCGATCCAATTTTTCTGCATGGTCTTAACCATTTCCGTCCAGTCCAAGTCATCAGTCGCCTCCAAAATCTCATCAGCATAAGCCGTAATGCGGAAAAACCACTGTTTGAGGTTACGCTTGGTGACGGGGTTACCGCAGCGCCAACATTTGCCGCCCTCAACTTGCTCGTTAGCTAGCACCGTATTGTCAGTATCGCACCACCACTGCGGCTGCTCCTTTTGGTACGCCAAATCGTGCTTGTATAGCTGCGTAAAAATCCACTGGGTCCACTTGTAATACTCGGGGTCAGCGGTGGAAATCTCCTTTGACCAATCATAACTAAAGCCGAGGCGTTTCAGCTGCTCCTTAAAATGAACCTTGGCTTCATCATGCGCCACTCGCGGTGTTTTACCAACCTTGATAGCGTAATTTTCCACTGGCAGTCCGAAGCTGTCCCAACCAATTGGATGATAAGTATTATAGCCCTGTTGGCGCTTGAGGCGCGCTTTAATGTCGGCAAACTGAAACGTCCGGCCATGGCCTATGTGAATGCCAGCTCCAGTAATACCAGGAAGCATGCTGAGACTATAGTACTTTGGGCGTGTTGTATCGCTAAGGTCAGTGACATACGTACCGTCAGCCTCCCATTTATCTTGCCATTTTTTCTCAATTTCCGTCGGATTATATCGTTTCATACCCGTAATTATATCAAAGAACTCCGCCTCAAAAAAACGGAGTTTCCCTGACGTACGCACATTTCTTATGCAGATTGAGACACTGAAGAGTTAGACATACCCTTGAATAATTCTTCAACAACCGATTTCAGGCTAGCAGCATTGGACGGGATATCAATAGATTCGGTTTTACTCGTATCAATATCCAGCGATAAGTTCGCCGACGAATCACTGCTATTCCCTTTAATCTCAACTGCTTTTAGCGCATGCGAATTGACATCAGCCCAAATTTTTAATGTGCCGTTAGACTTGCCTGTTTTATTTGCTGACCCGTTATTGTGACGGACGTCTTTGGTGCAATTTTTAATATCTTTGCCAATTGACGTACTTTCTAAGGCTTTCGAAAAATCCTTTGCCTTAGCTACAGCTTCATCGCTATTTAAATCTATCTCAAAGCCGCGACCGCCATTACGATCGTCAATTTTTGTATCTTTTATAATTAAGAAACTGTTTTGCCTATATATATCGGCAATCTCTTTTCGGGCCTTGCTGTCATTTTGCAGTTTTTTAACAATCTCCGCCGAGCATTTAATATCGGTATTATTGTTGGCAATATCTTCAGCCGTCGTCTTTAGCCATTTACCGTCAATTTTTGACATCTTCTCCTCAAGCTGCGATATAATTTGCTTTTTAACAGCTTCTATTTGCTGCTTTAACGACGGGCTGGCTTCATACGCCGAACTAGGTACGTTTGATTCTATTGCCAGGCTAACCACACTTTCCACAAGTTTTCGCATGCCATCAAGTTTGATGTAAATCGTACCATTTTGATCAGTAACAATAGCGGCCTTCAAATTAACAGTTTTTGAAACGTTCTTAAGAGTTATTTTTGCCTCAACGTCGGTTTTAGTTTTCGGCGAGTCGGCAGCAGATTTGATATTTAGCTCAATTTTACTGTCGTTATTAGCAATCACTGTCATCTTGCCGTTTACAACCGCCTTTTTGGTCGTCATAGTATTGACCACAGCATCAGTTACTACCTTCTGCGGATTCTGCCACCATAAGAAGTACAATAGCGCGGCAGCAATGGCTAAAATTAAAATTAGTACACCAGAAACTATACCAACAATCAGCCCAACTTTTTTCTTCGGCTTTAGCGCCGCACTACCATACGGCGGATGTGCCGCAGGTACAGATGAAGCGGCTGGCTTTTTTTGCGACTTCGACGATGATCCAGACGGCGACTTTTGTGCTTTTGCCTGTTTACTATTATCCATAAATCCCCTCTCTCTATTTAAGCACTTTATACTATAGCAAATTACCCTTTAAATTGCGAGAAAAATTGATTTTTCCTGGCAATCCACTGCGGCGTTTGGCGTACCAACTTTTTCTCATCCTCAGTACTATGAAGATTTATTTTTATAGCCTCCTCTAACCATACTCCGCCGCTAGAACCCTTAAATAAAGCAATGCCTTCAGATTTTAATTTATCGCGAACAAATGCTCCGGCTTCAATTGCATTACGGCATTCTTTTACCTGACAGCCTTTCTGGCGGGCAGCTGGCGCCAAATACATATTTGCTTTTTCGCCAACCGTAACAACCCAATCCAGCAGCTCCGTACTGCAATGCGACCCCAAATCAGCATGAGCCTGTTCAAAAATACCGCGCAGCCCGTTCATATTACCCAATACAGCAATCCGCTGCGGCGTCTCCATCTTATATAGCGACTGTAAGGCTGCCAATGCCGTCAACGGCGTTGAACTATAGCTGTCATCCAGCAGCCACGTGTTGTCCGCACCGCGAAGCAAATTCATTCTTCCTGGCAGCGGGCGCAAGCTTTCTACGCCTTTTTTAATATTGTCCTCGCTTTCGCCTGTAGCATAACCAACGGCTGCTGCTACAATTGCCGGACGTATATTATGCTCGCCAATCAGCTTAATATCAACTTCCAAGCCATCGGCATTTTCCGGCGACATAATAAAACCATGATGTCCGTCCTTCAAAGAAAAATTACGGTCATCAAAATTATACTCCGCCACCGGATCACTGCCATATGTCGTAATATTAGGATTTGTCAAAAAGCTCGCAAAACGCCCATCAATATCGTCGCGGTTAATCATTGTCATCCGCGAAAAGTTTGCTAATGAAATCATCTCGTTTGCTACCTCTTCCAGAGAATGCTCAACCTGCATACGTCCGTTTGTTACAGAAGTTACAATAGTAATATCGGGAATTATATAACTCCTAAACCACTCATTATAGCCAGGTTCTTGCGGATTAAATTCCTGAACAATTAGCTGAACCGCCGAGTTTTCTGTTTTAATATATTTTTTTATCTTGCGCCGCAGCCTAAACCACCTAAATATCCCTTTTTCCGGCATATTTATACCCATTAGCTGCAATAGAACGTCAGCCTTAGTCCTGGGCTCTTCTTCGTTAAGCCTGATATTAAATTGCTGCGCCAAAACTGTACCTATGGCAATTTTCGCGCTAGCCTTACCGGCGCTACCTGTAACGGCAATTATTTTTATACCGGGATGAGTCGCGAAAAATTCTCGCACCAATTCCGCCAGCTTTTCTTCTTTCTTTTTTGAAATTATAACAACCATAATTACATCATACCATAAGCGGCATGAAAGAGCTGCTACGCGCCCACCCGGGGCATGTTTGAAACGTGTTTGTCTTTCAATTGGCAAGCATAGGAGATGCCCCTATGCGTACCAGCTCACGATCAATTATGCACTATCCAGTAAAAAAACACAAGCATATTACTTATTAAAATAATCAGGTAAAACTTTCCCTACTAACACCCCTGCTAGTAGGACCGCGAAACCGCACATAATCGACGGAATGCCAGAAATCGTCGACGGATCTACGATATTGACAAACGTTGTCGGCACCATAAACAAGATATAACCAACCATTAATGAGTATAGAGATCGGCGAATATTTTTTACCGCAGCTTTACTCTGGATGTAAGCGTATACAATAGCAATAATCAACAAACCATAGTAGTATCCCGCATAAATTGGATAAAATTCATCGCGATTCTCAAAGATTACGTAATTGCCTAAGCAGGCGCCAGCTTTTACGCCGTCAGCTTCCAATAAGAAATAACCGACGAATAGTGCTGTCAAAATATAACCTAGAACCGGAATCCAGCGCCTTTTGTCGCCAGAAAGTTGATAAATCAAATGAATACCCAGAGGCGGCAGTATAGTAATCGCCACATAACCAAGCTTCGCCCAGCCTAGGCTATCAAGAAAAATCGTACCTTCGCAAACATTATACTCGGCCCACTGAAACAGCGCCAGGCAGATGAGCAGCGCTATAACAATCCTTGTCGCAGCGTTTAGTTTATAACGCCAAAACGTATAAATTGCCAAAATAATTTCAATCGCCAGCGTTGCCAACATCACTGGCGGCGAAAAGCAGTAAAGCCTCGGTCTCTTAAATTTATTCATATGATGAATTATACACCATTGCGGTGGCTAGTCGTTGTCGCGAGCAGTAAACCATTCACCGAATTTCTGCCAATGCTGAAAATGAGCAGGGTTAATCTCCGCGCCGTCATGACGGAGCGCAAACTCTTCAGCAATTGTTAACCCGCCGCTATCCTCCATTGATACAACTTGATTCATTGACGTTCCTTCGCCGCGCGACTGGTTTATAAACACGCCAGTTTGATCAGATATAAACAGCTTTAGTTGCTCGCCATCAAAATACGCCACGACGTCATGCAATATAATTCTCCGATCATTTTTATCTTTCATCAAAGCCAGAAAATCTTCAGCCGTAAACCAGCCAACAACATCTTTCATATAACCGCCCGGAAAGCCGCCGAGTACTGGAATTTCCCAGCTGCTATCGTTAACAACAACCGGCTGGCCTGCTTTTTCATACGCCGACTTAACTTTCGCTTCGGTAATTTTCAGCGGATCATGATGCTGGATTTCATCAATGTTAGTTTGTAGCGGCTCGACAACAATCCCATAGCCTTTCAGAACCGACTTGGCTTCTTCGAGTTTGTGCGGATTGCCAGTAGCAAATGTAATTCGTTTAGACATAAGATTATTATAACACCTCTTATTTCAGGCTTCTTATTACAACGTAGCGAGAAATCGGCGAACACTATCAATTGGTTTGAATAAACGGTACGTTTCAGCGTCCTCATCCGGCGTTAATTCGGCGCGTGTTTTGCCATCATAGCCATCTGGACAAAATATTTTATCCCATCCAAAACCACCGTTGCCCGCAGGGTGCTTAGCGATAACGCCATGAAGTTCAGCGCGAAATAACCTGACCCGCTGGCCGTCGTAGTAGCCGAATACACATGCCGCCACTGCCGATCGATCATCAAAGCCATCAAGCATCCGGCAAAGATTCTCTAAGCCGTTTGGCGCCTCGACAAAAAACTTGATGAACGGACCCGGCAGTCCGCCCAATGCTGTAAACTCAAGCGCCACATCCTCGACTAGAACCGGACATTTGGCGACTACATACGCCTGACGCACCTTATGCTCAACAACCTCCTCCAAACTAGTTGATTGAATTTCTGTTAAGTCAACCGCCCGATGTTTCAGCGGTAAGCCCAGCATGCGCGATAAATAATCTGCTTTGTGCTGATTGCCGGTGATAAAAGTGATTGTCTTCATCACGCTTACACCTTAATTTCAGAGTTTATTTTCTGAAATCGCGGCACAGATTTCCCGTCCAGCACTACTGTTTCCGTAAACATACTGGCAGGGCGGGCGAATAATTCATATTCATTCTCATAGAGAGGTCGGTAAATCACCAGGAGCTCTTCCGTCTCAGTTTCTAATGCGAGACCGATCACCTCGTATAGCTTGCTTGACTTGCTATGCTTGTACGTGCCCTTGCTGATTTTTGCGCAACGGCTCCGTTCTTTACTATCCGCCGTTTCTTCGCGATACTTCTCTGGCTGAGCGCGGAAGATTTCCACCCATTTACTATCATCAGACAAATCATGATATATAATGTAATGTCGTTTGTCAAAGCCGCCCTTATCTTGCCTTTTACGCGACATTTCCTCTTGGACTTGTTCTATAGAAAAGCCAAAATCCTGGCGCAGCGTATCAACGACTTCCTGCAAATCAGCCAGCTCTTTGAGCGATTCATCACGCTGATTATCGTCCAGTGGAACTTCATCTGCCTCCTCATGAACCTTGCGGAGCAGCTCGCGGCGAAATTCCTGCTTGTCTAATGTGCGGTACTCTGTGTGCAAAACTTCTTCGTCATCCAGACACTTTTTCACGACTTTGTCGCGAACTAGTTTTTGTAAATAAAATCGAATCATGATAGTAAACCTCCTCCATTTATTGTAGCAGCTAATGATTTTATAATCCTCTGGCGCAACGCGTTGTCGAGTGGAACTATCGCTGCGTGATTACGCCCGCCGAGAGTCATATGTTCAATAATTAACGATAAACCGCGCACAATCTTAATGCAGGCGATTTCTCGCTGAGTAGTCGGCTCCTCGCCCAGCCGCTCAATAACCAGGCGCCGAATATTACGCATACGCTCGGCGGTTTCGGGGCGTTCCATTTCGCGGTTATACGTAAAATTAACTACATCGTACCAGCGCGGCCAATCATCACGAAAACTCTCGAAGTCAACTAGCCAATATTTATCGCCGTCATACAACAGATTATTTTCGGTAAAATCCGCATGCATTGGTCGAGCTTCGCACAAGCTATGATTATTACGCAAGAAATCCAAACTAGCCCGAAATATTTCCTGCGGTATCACTTCTAAATTAAACCCGGATATAATTCGCTCTAGCTTCTGCCAAATATATTCTCCATCTTTATTTTGTCGCGACCAGCGCGAGCGACGGCGTTTCTGACTGCGAAAATAGTGATCCATTTGCACGAAACTTTGTATAAAAAAGTCATCAGACACATCGGCTAGCTCTGGCGTCCATCCGTCGATAAATTGCGTTAAGATTTTCACATCGTCATGATACAGCAACTTTGGCACAGAAAATGGTATACCGTTAAAATTACGAGTCATTTTACCAAAAGTTCGCAGACCATTCGCTTCGCGCAATATTTCATCTTTGCCAGTCACCCCAGGCTGCGACTGCTTACAAAACACGCGTTCGCCAAACCAATCTACTTCACTAACCGCAAACCTATGATTCTGGCGAATGACTCTGATAGTTTTTAGGTTGACGGTATCATTCTTCATCTTATTCTCCTATATGAATTAGGAGCTCGACGCCATCTTCATACACTACATCATTAATCGCGACTTCGTAAATATGTTTGTCATCGCGAAACGCAAAAAATCGGACGGTTTTATGTTGCTGCCAGGCTTGGACTACTTCCGCCCGCACACCATCAGCAATATCGCCAAATACCCACAGCTCATCAGCGCGCACCACCAGCGTATTATTGGCGCGTCGCACCGTGTCACGCTCTACCGCGTCGAGTAGAAAATAGTCAAAACTGGTAAACGTATTGATTGGCACAACGCCTTGCTCAAGCGCAAATTTCGTGACGAAAAATCTCATGTAAAAATACTTCTTGGACATCGCCGTAAACACAACCGTATCGGCGGGTTTGATGGCGAGGGCGCGATGTGATTGCTGCGTCATGGTTATACCTCCGTTACTGTATGAGTTCTAATAATGTTTGCTCGTCAATAATTTTGGTGCCGTATTGCTCGGCTTTTTTCAGCTTGCTGGCGCCGACTTTACCGCCCGCTACCAAGTATGTTGTATCTTTTGCAACAGCGGTTTGGAAGGTTCCGCCGAGATTGCGGATTCTTTCAGCAGCAGCGTCGCGCCCCATCGACTGCAGAGTGCCGGTGATAACAAAACTTTGGCCAGCCAGGCGGTCAGATTTTTGGCTAAACTGCGGCGTCACACCCAAATCAGCAAATTTTTCGAGCAGCTTCACATTGTCTTCATCAGCAAACCACGCCACAATTGATTCGGCAACAATTTCACCCACACCATCCACCTCGCGCAGCTCATCAATGGTCGCGCGAGACATAGCCTCAAGACTCTCAAAGTGGTTTGTCAGATCAATCGCTGTCTGCGCGCCAACATGCCGAATACCAAGGCCGAACAAAAATCGCTCCAACGCTGGCTGTTTTTTAGCGGCAATGGCATCAACGAGCTTTTGTGCGGAAATATCAGCGAAACGTTCCAACTGCAATAAATCGTCTTTCGTCAACCGGTAAATATCCGCCAAATCGTTAACTAGACCAGCCTCGACCAGCGCCTCGACATTTTTCTCGCCCAGCGTATCAATGTCCAGCGCGCCTTTGGAAGCAAAGTGCGCCAGAGACCGCTTCAAAATCAGCGGGCCACTCAAACCTTTAACCCGATACACCGCCTCGCCTGCTGGCCGCACAAACTCTAGCTCCGGATATTGGCGAGCCAATTCTGCCGAGTAATCAATCGGCTTAGAATCTGCCGGCCGCAATTCTTTCAGTACGGCTTGTACCTGCGGGATGATATCTCCCGCCTTGAAAATCACCACCGTGTCGCCGCGACGCACATCCAGCCGAGCAATTTCGTCGGCGTTATGCAGACTAGCATGCTGCACCGTCGTACCTGCCACCACCACCGGGTCAAACAGCGCTACTGGCGTGGCCGCACCGGTTCGACCGATGGAAATGACGATATCGCGTACGATGGTCGTGGCCTGCTCAGCAGCATATTTGTAAGCGACAGCGCCACGCGGATTTTTCCCGACTAACCCGAGACTTTCATACAACGCTCGATCATTAATCTTAATCACCAGACCATCAGTGTTAAACGGCAAATCGTGGCGCTTATCATCCCATTTATTAACGAAGTTCATCACGTCAGCTAACGTAGTAAAAACGCTTGCCTGCTGATTGCGAGTAATTCCTAGAGCGGTCAGCACCTCGTAAGCAAAGCTGTTGGTCGGCACCTCAGCATCGTTATCACGTAATACATCATAGCCGCGAAAATGTAGCGGCCGCGCCGCCACCAAAGACGGATCAAGCTGGCGGATTGTCCCTGCCGCCAAATTGCGCGGATTCGCAAATTCTGGCTGTCCCGAGGCCTTTTGTCTATCATTGAGCACAGCAAAGTCGCGCTTCAACATCACAATCTCGCCGCGAATTTCTGTCCGCCCGCGCAAAAATTGTTCAAAGCCTGGCGCCTCATGCAGCCGCAACGGTACGTTTTTAATAGTCCGCACATTGTTCGTCACATCCTCGCCGATAAAGCTATCGCCGCGCGTCACTGCCTGGGTCAACACGGCATCAATATAAATCAACGCGCACGCCAAGCCATCCATCTTGATATCGGTAAAAAATTCATGCTTATGCCCCGGCATCAGCTTATCAGTACGCTCAATCCACGCTTCGATTTCACTCTTATCAAATACGTCATTCAAACTAACCATCCGCCGCTCGTGACGAACTTTTTTAAAACCTTCAAGCAGCTTGTTACCAACCCGCTGCGTCGGACTGTCTGGCGTAATCCACTCTGGGTGCGCTACTTCAATACTCTTTAGTTCTATCATCAAGCTGTCGTAGACCGCATCGCTGACGCTTGGCTGGTCAAGCGCGTAATATTCGTAGCTGTATTGATTGAGCAGTTTTTTTAGCTCGTCAACTCTTCGTTGGCTTACTGTCACTTTCAACAACTTTCCTATAAAATGTGTAGACATAGGCAGCAATTATCACAATCGTAATATATACCAGCATTAATCCGACAACTGACACAATCGGCATCCAGTCAATGACCGGTAAAGCACTTTTTAGCGCACCGTCTATCATAATAGTTGGCATCAAGACCACGACCCACATCAACGCGATAATTACAAAACCCCAAGACAAACGGAATAGTATTCGAACACGACGGCCCGTCACTATATCTCCAGCCAGCCGTAGCGCTCGGAACGGATACATTCCAGGAAGCGTAACAATAATCATCGCGAACAACGTTGATAATATCCAAAAAGCAGACAGCGTAATAACTAAAATTGACGCACCGCCCGCCAGCATTAAAATAATCGTCTGGCTTAGCATACCCGAGGCAGAAAGGGCGCCATAAATAATAACAGCAGCTGCAGCCGGAATAAGCTGAATCAGTAGCACAAGGATCAACACCATTAAAGCAATTACCGGCGAACCAGAGCTATACAAACCGTCGCGCATTTTTGGTTTCTGTCCGGCGGAGATAGCACGCACTAGCCAAACCGCCGAAAGCCACGCAAACAAACCAATTAGAACATTAGCCGCTTGCTGCGAAGGACTAGTGGCAGACGAGCCAGTTGTGTAATTAATCACTACGCCAGAAAATATTCCAATTGTTGTAAAAAAGCCATTAAACCCATTATCTTTCATCTCATTCATAGCATCTTTTAGCTGCTGATAGGTATTTTGTGACATAGCATTTGAGAGTAAAAAAGCCAAAGACGTAAATACTAAGACTAACGCAAAAAACGTTTTCTTATTTTTCCATAACATCGTAAAAACCTGCTTCGTAAAAGACCAGTATCCCGGAAGCTTTAATTGTCGCCGATAATCACGCCGCTTAGACAAACGGAAACTGCGATGCGGGCGGCGCGCCAAAAAATTCTGTCGCCGTTGGCTTAGTTTACTAAAATCTCTTTTAAACTTAGGCCAGAACTTTTTTTTCTTTGACGCTGGCTTTTTACTCTGAGCTTTAATCGTCTCTTTGCCAACTTGTTTCTTAGATTTCTTTGTTGTCATAATTACATCTTTGCGGCGTTATTCCTTAATCTAGTAATCCGATCCTCTAGTGGCGGGTGGGTGCTAAATAACTTTGAGAAAAAACCAGGCTTCAGCGGATTGTTCATGAACAAATTAGCAGTTGAAGAACTTTGTTTTCGCATTGGTTTGCCGTATTGCCGCAACTTCTCCAGCGCGCTTGCCAAACCTTCAGTATCGCGCGTTAATAATACTCCCGAGGCATCCGCCAAATACTCGCGCTGCCGGCTGACTGCCAGCTGAGTAATTGTAGCCAAAATCGGCGCTAAAATAACCACCACTAGTCCAAGAGCATAGATAATTGGATTGACATCTCTATCGCGATCGTCGCTATAAAACATCATCCTTAATGCCAAATCTGCGAACAAACCAATTGCACTCACCAGACCAAAAGCAATCATGCTGACGCGAATATCGTAATTACGCACATGACTCATCTCATGCGCCATCACCGCCTCCAGCTCGCGCTTATCCATAATTTCTAGCAGTCCAGTAGTCGCACCGACAATAGCATGCTTTGGATCGCGTCCCGTCGCAAAGGCGTTTGGCGCTGGATCATCAATAATATATACCTTCGGCATGGGCATACCAGAAGTAATCGCCAAATTTTCCACTACCCGCCATAATTCTGGCGCATCCTTTTTTTCAATTTCCTGCGCGCCGGTCATCGCCATAGCTAATTTGCCAGCGATAAAATACTGCAGCCAAGCATATAGAATTGAACAGCCTAAAACTATTACCGCCAAATAATAATTATCAGTTGCCGCGCCGACAAATACGCCGATAACGCCGATAATCGCCACAAACACTGCCATGATTAACACTGTGTTTCGCTTATTATGAGAAATTGCACTATACATATATTCATTATACCAAAAACCGCCCGCCGAAAACAGGCGGGCGGCTTAGTTGATGCAAAGATTATCCTACTTTAGAATTTTACCTCAACTGGATTTTCAACGCTTGCTCGATCGGCAACTTCAAAGAATTCCTTAGCCTGGAAACTAAACATGCCAGCGACAATATTTGCCGGGAATGTTTGAATCTTCGTATTCAAATCGCGGACGCCGCCATTATAGAATCGGCGCGACGCCTGAATCTTGTCCTCTGTATCAACCAGCTCTTGCTGTAATTGTAAGAAGTTCTCATTAGCCTTCAATTCTGGATATGCCTCAGCGACAGCGAATAAGCTTTTTAGCGCACCTTCCAGCATATTCTCCGCCTGAGCAGTATCAGCCACACCCTTGGCGTCCATAATAGCCGAACGCGCCTCAGTCACCTTTTCAAATACTTCTTTTTCATGCGTAGCATACCCCTTAACCGAGTTGACTAAGTTTGGAATCAAATCAGTCCGGCGTTTGAGCTGCACAGTGATATCGCTCCACGCTTCCTCTACGCGGTTGCGCAGCGTCACTAAACTATTATATGTGCCGATAAAGAATCCTATCACCAGCAAGATGATGACACCGATTACTACTATTAATGTTATTGCTAGCCCCATTGACAAATCTCCTTATGGTTTACATGTTCATTATACTACGTACATTTTTGGTGCGCAAGGCGGGAATCGAACCCGCACGACTTTTGGTCAAGGGATTTTAAGTCCCTCGCGTCTACCAATTCCGCCACTCGCGCTGATTTTTATTTACACGCCAGAATTTCACTAACCAGCGCTGCTTGTATTATACTATATTTATGAAGCAAATTGTAATAGTTCACGGCGGGTCAAGTTTTAACAGTTATGAAAATTACTTGGATAGTCTAAAAAATAGCTCTCTCCATTACGAACGATTGCTTTGGGTGCAAAAATGGCGCGAATGGCTGGCGCAAACCACAACTGGCTACGACGTGTTACTACCAGATTTTCCTAATAAACAGAATGCGCAGTACGAAGAATGGAAAATATATTTCGAAAAACTATTGCTGCTGCTCGGCAGCGATGTTCAGCTGGTCGGCTACAGCCTGGGCGCAATGTTTTTGGCTAAATATTTACACGGATCACCACTTAGCTCGCCAGTTCGACGATTGGTGCTAGTGTCGCCGTGCTATAATGACGAATCAGTTGAAGATTTAGGCAGTTTTCAAGTAATGAGTGCTACTGGTTTAGAAAAATCAGCAAGAGAAATTCATTTATTTCACAGCAAAGACGACCCGGTAGTACCCTTTACTGAGCTTGCCAAATTTCAGCGCGATTTACCGACCGCCAAAGCGCATATTTTTAAAGACCGCAATCACTTTTTCCAATCAACTTTTCCAGAGTTGAAAGAACTATTAAAAAAGTAGAAAGGACATCATGTTTAGATTATTTAAGAAAAAGCCTCAACCTATCGACGATGAGATATCAAAAGACCACCTCATCACTTCGTTGCGAGAAAAACTAGGGTCTATGAATGACATAGATCGTATTACTGTTGGCGGTCAAGAAATGTTTAATTTTCTTATGATACCACACAAAGATGATACAGAGCCCCGCCTCCCTATTCAAATATTTCTCTGTGTCTCTAGTATGCTCGCTGGCTACGCAGCACAAGTAGCGGTTCGTGTCGAATCTCCTGAAACTATCCTTGAGATTGACATGAAGAATGGTCAAAAATTCTACCTGGGCGACGGTATATTACAAAAAATATTCGTAGAAAAATATTCTCCCTGGTCATTTGTTGGTGGCGGCATGAAACAAATCGGCAAAACTAAAACATTTAAGACGTTTGATATCCAAGAGTGTGTCGGTCACAGCGCTCAAGTTATGGGTAGCGATGATTTCTATGCTATTAGAGTTCCTAAAAAACATCAGCCAGACGTGCTAACACCTAAAGACTTTGTAGGACTATGGAAAACCTGTTCAGAACATCTTGGTGCTATTATTCCTGATCAACAAGAGTGGGCTAGCTGTTATGGTTTCGTTTTACAGCAGGCAATTATCCACGCGAAGGATATCATCGACCCGAACGTAGCACTCACCATCATCGCCGAAAGTATGCTTATCGCATCAAAACTAGATCTTCTCCTCAAAGAAAAATAGCCCCACCCAGGAACTACATTTGGAGGCACGTACGAGAGTCGAACTCGTCTAAAAGGTTTTGCAGACCTCTGCGTAACCGCTCCGCCAACGCGCCACTTCATTCATTATACCAAACTATAGTTGTTCTTTGAACATCTCATAACACTCGCCGCGTTCCAGAAATCTGGCTAACTTGACGTTTATCAATTTCTAGCAAATCCGGCATAGTAAAAATCACAATAATTTCGTTGGTGCACTCAAAGCGACTAGCTTTGAACTACTCTATAGTATAGCAGAATTGCTGTTTGAAAGAAACCAGCCAGACGTATTTAAGCTACCGCATATGACTATAAAACAGAGGTCGCAACAGAGAGAAGAGGCTACATACAACTACTGACAGCATCTCTAACTAAAGCGATTTGAATTATTAGTACTCAGCTCCTAGCACTCTTGCCGCTTCCTCTTTACTAAGCTGTACACGAATATCTTTGTTGACAAAATCTTCTGGAAGCGTAGGTATAACAAATCCCCTAATAATTGGTACGGCTTTTTCGTCGGTCTCAATACCGATATCTTGTCTAGTCTTGCCCTCTGTTCGGTCGGTTATTTCTTTTGTTTCGGCTAGCGAGCTGTCGTCATCACGAACTGCACGCATAACACGCACTTTAGCTATCTTCTGTGCTTGTGTTTCAGGGATAAAAGCCTCAAGCTCATCATCAGTCATCGCTAACATACGCCTGTATTGATAGGTGACGCTATCCTCTTTACGCCATCTGCCATCGCTCCGCCTTTCTGGGTTTGTATGAAAGCCAACAGTAGGCTTATTACCAATAGCAAATCTACCATTCTCATCACGACCATTTACCGCTTGCTTTGTAGCGGTAGAGATATTTGTTTCTTGGTCCAGCTGATTTTTCTGCATTCTAAGCTCCTACCTCTATTATAGGACCGAGCGGAGCAAAAAAGTTGAGTGATTTATATAGCCCTAATATCCATACTCATGCATGCAACGTGCAACTGCCTTATCTCTTTGTGACTGCACCAATCCAGTTCCACCAGAGCTTTGCCGGACTTGTGTTTCACAAACTCTTTGCCAATAAGACCTATCATATCCACCATTTGACGGACTATTGTCCGAAGAAGGGTTGCTAGGTGTGTGTACATAACCAGGCGCTGATGGTTCTGGCGATACAGGAGCTGGACTTGTGGCAGTGGGTGGAGGCGTTCTACTGACGCTTGTACCATTCTTCGAGTTGTAGTTATCGGTACACTTTATATATTCGCTCTCGCTTAGCGTATAACTACAGCCGGTCGTAGGATTTACGTGATTAGATGAAGTTGTGTAGTCATAGCTGCCTCCGCTAGCTAAATAAGTATCCTTGTACGTCCCAGATGAATCAATAGCGCTTTTTCTGTTTTCTTCCACTTGAGACTTGCCAGCTAAATCAATACCTGGGTACTTTTCATAACAGCCAAGCCTTTTATCGTAACCATCTATAAGTTTCTTATAAAATTCAGGGTCACTCGTTTCAGGCGATGGATTTGCTTTTACTACGTCTTCCAGGCATTGATGGAGCTTTTCCTTGTCATCGCTTTGGTGGTCTGTATTATTACTGGCGTATTCGGTAGATTGTGTGCCGCTGTCTTTATTGCCAAACAATAGCGTACCACCATAGATTGAGCCGCCAATAATAGCTACAACTAGTAGTATTTTCACGAGAGGTTTCGTCTTATCAACAAAACGTTCCCATGGTGATTCGTCTAGAATTGAGGTAAAATCGTCATTAGAGTGATTGGGTAATGTTTTAGGTCGACCTATAGATAGTTTGTTTCGTTTCTTAAGTTGCATATTTCATCTCCTTAACTAATAAAGCGGCTCTTGTTCTTCTGGATTATCTAAATAACTCCAAATTTGTACAATGCTTTCTTCTATACTATTTCGTAAAGTTATTATAGAAGCTAATACCTTCTCATCATTTATATTGTCAATTTGATTTACAGTAGGTATATTTCGTGCTCTTAATAAGCTATTAATGACATCCAGAAAATCCTCTTGCTTAAGCAATATTTCAAGGTTGGCTATATATGCATTAGCGACATCGTCAGATTTTACCTCGTCTCCACAAGATGCTAGAGCAGCATAAATAGTAAGTTGAGTAATTTTATTATGTTTTTCTATATTCTTATCATTATCTAATACTTTTTTATACAGCTTATGATACATACTCGACACGACGACAAAAGCCACAAACCAAACCCAAGTCCACATATATAATTACCTTTCTTAATATTTTACTGGTGTCAAATAAAAAAACGACACCGTACTAGGTGTCTAAGCCATTTATCCACACTCAAGCCCTAAAGCCTAAATGTTTTGCACGGTGCCGTTTTTAAGGCTTTCCGTGCAAATAAAGCACTCAAACTTGAGCATGATTAATGGCTTAGACTATTAAATTATACAACAATTCAAGCACAAAAAGTAGCGGTACTTAATATGATTTGCCTTGGTAAAAAACGATTCTAGGATTTATCTCTTAAGGAGAGATACTTCTATCTCAAGCTTACGAGATTCTTCGTCAAGGCGAGCCTGGGCAGAGTCTTTATCGTCATAGAATTCTGATTTTGTTTCAGCATAATTTCCCAAACCGAAGGGTTTATAATAGATAATTTGGTATCGCTTATCGTCTAACTCCCATAGTTCAAGCGAAGTGTATAGGTCGTGCTTTATTGCTCCACTTAGCCCTAACTTATGTCGTAAATACCACTCACTAATCAGCGTTCCTTTGGGGATATTTGAGTGGTGGTTAGTTCCTTCTTTGGCGACTTTACCATTCTCAATAAGCGCCGCTAGGAATATTCCTCTTTCGCTTGGGTTAATATCCTTGTAGCTAAACTCTTTTGTGGCTAGTAGTTGCTGAGCGGTTTCTAATGTTGTTTTGTTCATATGGTCATTCTCCTCATGATTTGTATTAAGTTACATCTTCCTCAAACCGTGTATGCAGGACAGAGCAATCGTCCATTGCGGCTAGTTTATCTGCTAATTCAATAATATCATTCCCTTGATAAACATCACGCCGCCATTCGTTCGGTATTGCATCAAGTCCATAGTATGCACCAGCTAATTGCCCGTACACCGCCATAGTTGTATCGACGTCACCGCCCAGACACATAACTGCCAATATTCCATCCTCAAATGTGTCATAGTTCATAAAGCCCCATAAAGCTATCTGTAGGGTGTATACGACATAACCTGGCTTATTCTTGAGCTTATCCGTCTCGACTCTCTCTTTTAGCTTGTTCAGCAGCTGGTCGTAGTGTGCGCCAGTACTATACTTACTAACATCTATAATATCTGTTTTGTCTTTTAGATGGATAGCGTTGTGTAGTATGGCAGCAAATACTTCAGCAGCAGCTTCAGCCTCATAGGAGTAATGTGTTTCTCTAGCAGAGACTTGAGCAAGTCGTATCACGTCACGAACATCTCGTTTGCCGTAGGCAGCTATCACGACTGGTGCGAGACGCATTACAACGCCGTTGCCGGCACCATCGCTCCGATTCATCGTTTTGTGAACAATAGCGTAACCGCTAGCGTACATATCCAGCATGATAAGCGTCTGAATGCCGATACCCTCGCCATAGTCAAAATACGAGCGGTAGCCCTCTGATTGCCATTTGCAATACTTATCCATAACATTCCACGAATCATAGCCGCCACACTCTAGCAAGCCATCTGCTAAACATAATGCCATAGAAGTGTCGTCTGTCCAGACGCCACGAGGAAAGTGTGCTTCATCGTGCATATGACGCAATTCTTCTATACGACCAGCAATCTCATCGCTCGTATAACCGTGTTCAACAGGAGCACCGAGGGCGTCACCTATGGCTAGTCCTAATAGCATACCCCGAAGACGTATCCTACTGCTTTTGCTCATTAGTTTCATTATACAAGAAATCCTCATTTATCGTTGACACTGATTTATACAACGATGTATAATTATAAATATGTTTACTAAGGCACTAGACACTCTTCTTATGCCTCGCCTCGCTGATGATGTGAAGACATTTTTCGGTATGTCGAGCCTTATACAGTGTAGCCTACGAACTACTGACTCAGACGTTAAGCAGAGGATAAATAAACTATTAAACGAACCCTTATTTACCCTATCGGACCTCGGTAAAAGGTATCGTGCTATTAACTACCTCGAGAAGACAGGTCTAATTGATGACACGAGAGGACAGAAAGGTAGAGGCTGGCGTAAACTAGGTCTTTCTGAATACATCTATATCACTATCCTGCTTGAGCTTCGTAAGTACGGACTCAAATCCGACCACCTTAAACATTTCAAGTCGTTATACGATAAGCACTTCACCCTTGCATTATTGGCTGTACTTGCTGGACACGAAGTCACTATAATTTTTAAGTCAAGTGGCTTCTGTGCCTTGCTTGACCCGACATTCTTGAGTATTTACGAAGAGGAAGATGAATACTTTATGGACGTAACGCCTCGGCGCAACGCTGGTGAAATGCAATTGAAGCTTTCACACTTTACAAGCAATGCCCTTGCACTCATTAACAAACCTACGCCAGAGATTCAATACTCCTATGCAAAGAGTAAAAGCATCTCTACGATACAAGAAATCAAAGCTCTTAAGGAGTACGAAAAGCAACTACTTGAGCAAGTAGAAAAACTCGGACACAGTAAAGATGAATATTTACTTATTAGCCGACTGAAAGACGATACACTCATACTCAAGCACGGAGAGCGTCTGCCGACTAACAGCGAACTAGCATCTCAACTAAACTCTCTGGTCGATAAGGGTTTCTGCGATTTGAATATAACAAAACGAGACGGAAAGGTGGTGAACTTAGTACAAAGAACGACTATGAAACTCGATATAAACTAAACTATCCTGAGCTTAAGGAAATGGCAGGGCTAGATTAGTAAATAATAAACCAGTGATTATATCAAGAAGTACTTGGGTAATTACGCAATTTGAAAGCGTTATTACCTATGGAAAAGACAGTAGGCGAAAACTTGATAGAACTGGTAGAGGCACTAAATAGTATTGATGTCACCCCTGAGAAAATTAAGCAGAACGCAATATCTATGATAGGCGCCAACGGCAACATAATCGAATACTAACTACACCATTTATAAACAGTGGGAAAGAAGCAGCAACGAGCAAAACCACTCTCTTATGAGCCAGCTAAGCCCTTAAGATACGTACTCTACGTGCGTAAATCATCGGAGGGTGAAGATGCTCAAGAAAAATCTATACCCGACCAAATACAGTACTGCAAGGAATACGCAGAGCGCATGGGACTACTCGTCGTCAAAACTATTGAAGAGAGAAAGTCTGCCAAAGTATCCGGTAGGCGCAAGGAATTTACTCAAATGCTAAATGACATCGACAATAATAAGTATGACGGTATATTAGCTTATCACCCTGATAGATTGGCGAGAAATTCACTTGAAAGCGGCATGATAATTGATATGCTTGACGGAGGTGTAATAAAAGATTTAAAGTTCCCAACACTACATTTTACAAATGATGCGAGTGGCAAACTCCTATTGAATGTCTTATTTGCTATGTCTAAACAGTATTCTGAGCACCTGAGCGAGAACGTCACACGTGGAGTCACTACAAACTTCGAACAAGGCAAATCGTCGGCTTATAAATGGGGTTACAGTCGTGACGAGGTGACTGGTCATTACAAACCAGACAGCAACTTTGAACTAATAAAGAGCGGCTGGCAAATGAGGCTTGACGGTCACACACAACAAGAGGTAGTTGATTTCTGGCTACAAAATGACGTACACCGTATGACAAAAATAAGCCGTAAGAATAAGCATATTCGTAAAATAACAATCAGCAAACAAATGGCTTCTAATATCTTTGCTAGCCCTTTTTACTTTGGCATTCTCATTCAAAACGAACAGGAGATAGACTTGAGAAAGGTAACAAACTTTACGCCTATGATTGACGAGGAAACATACAACACTGTACAGGCGATGGGTCGCAAAAAGGCTAGAGTTCCAGTTTACAGCAAGAAGAAAACTTTTTATCCATTCCGTGGTATGGTATTCTGTAGCGTTTGCAATAGTGATACTTCAATGCGTGTAGGCAAAAACAGGTCATCTAACGGTACGTACGGTCTCACGTATCGTTGTGATACTAAAGGGTGTACAAGAAGCGTCAAGAGTGTGCGAGCAAAGTATTTCCTCTATGACCTTTATAGTAAGCTGGATATGATGAAGCTGACAGATAAAGAGTATGACGAGTATAGCAAAGAAATCGACAGATACACAGACAGTAAGATGATTGAGATACGAACAACTAAGCGTAGCCTTGAGGGCAGACGCAACCACCTACAAGCCGATGTAGACAGAATATCACGTCAAATATGCCGCCTTACCAGAGGACACGCCCGAAACGGTGCGAAAAAGGCTCATACAGGATATTGAAGAACTGCAATCATCGGTTATCGAGATTGAAAGCAACATAGAAAGAATTAAAAAGAAAATAGACAACTCCGCCCAAATCAAACTCTCTAAGGAAGAGTTTTTGAACTTGATAAATACAGTTGGCGACAAGATGAGAGCAGGCACTCCTGTCGAAAAAGATATATTAGCCCGAAAATTGCTTTTGAACATACGTCTAGATAACGAAAAAGTTCCTTCCTACCTCTGGAAAGAACCCTTCGCAACCTTGCTTAAAATCAAACAAATCAATTCTGGTGCGAGCGAGAAGACTTGAACTTCCACGAGCGCAATGCTCACTAGCCCCTCAAGCTAGCGCGTCTACCAATTCCGCCACGCCCGCACGATAAGCACACAACTTACGAAGTACTGTTTTTTGACCTCAGAAAACAGTACATATGTGCTTGCTAGTCATTATACTTTAATTTACGGCGTTTTGTAAACCTGAGTTTTATTTACCGACCAATATGTGACATCCGTATATCTATCTACCGCGCTAACTAAACTGGCATCCTCCGCCAAAGCCTTAACCGAATTCAAATGAATATAATCAATTTTCGTCTGATATAACGCAATTGCCGGGATGTCTTGCTGCCAAATTGAAGTAAATTTACCATACCTATCCATGCGCTGTCTCTTGGATAGCTTTGAGCGTCCGCTTGCCAGAGCATCGTCTGCCACTGCATTATTATAGTTTGAAAAATTCAGTCCGCCGCTAGTAGCCTGAGACGAGTGCCAATAAGCATATACATCCGGATCGCCCCCCATAGCTAACTCATAAATTAGCACATCAAAATTACGGGGCAGCAGCACATTCTGAAGAATACTTTGCGAGACATCATTAACGTCAACAATCTTTACATCAGTAGCAATATTTAACTCCTTCTGCCATATCTCCGCCAACTTTTTCGCAAGTTTTTCATAATTTTCATTTTTCGGCGCAACGATGTTTAACGTTAATTTCTGATTATCTTTTTGTCTAACACCACCTACAACCTTCCATCCCGCAGCGTCCAATATCCCCTTGGCTTTTTTAACGCTATAGCCTTTAGGTTTTACCTTTTCATCCAGAAAATTATTGAGCACTGGACCGTTCATCTCTTCAGTTTCAGACGACAACAGCTTTCGCAGCTCTGACACGTTAACACTCAAAGCTAGCGCCTGACGTACTGATTTTGACTGCAAGTACTGGCTCGTCGAATTAAACAGCGCATACACGCCATTATTTATAGTATGCGACTCTGAAGAATATGTATTTTTTATCTCATCCGATTGATTATTATACACAAGCTCTGGCGTTCCAGTTATTTCGCGCGTGCGTAGGCTTTTTACAATGTCGTTTTGTGATGGATAAACATACAGTTGGAATCTTTCTAATTTTGGTGTACCGCCATAATAATTATCGTTCGCGACAGTATATAAAATTTTCTTACTGCCATCTGATGTAACATTCTGCAGCATCCTAAAAGCAAATGGCCCGCTCGTCACTGGCGATTTGCCAAACGGATGTTCGCGTAACTCCGAAGGTCTTACGCCTCTCAGAACATGCTCAGGTAATACTGGAAAAGTTAAGGCGTGTGCAAATGGAGCATACGATGAAGGCAAAATAAATTTAACAGTAAGTTCGTCAATCTTCTCAAACTTTATTGACTGCCAACCAGAAATTTCCGCTCTGGTCTCTGGGCTCGCCAACAACTTCAAAGTAAATACTACATCCGCAGCCGTTATATTTTTACCGTCAGACCATCTCAAACCTTTTCTTAACTTAACTATATATTCGGTCTCCTTCTGATTGACTGTCATACTTTCGGCTAAGTCGCTTTTTATATTTCCAGTCGTGTCGTATTTATACAAACCGGCAAACAGAAGCTTCGCAGCAGAGCGTTCAGCGCTAGTCTTGGCAAATATCGGATTTAAGGTCTCTAACGGTCCGAGAACGCCATCAGAATACGAGCCGCCGGAAGTATACGTCGTGATCATGTAAGCATCTTTGGACGCAGCCCATTGCGCTGCACTGACGCCAATCATCAACATTACTAAGATAATCCAACCAGACACGTTGCGCCGCACGCTAGATAATCTATCTAACCGCGAAGTCACAAACTTACGAGCATGCCGCAAACTGCCCCGCTCTAGTTTTTGTAAGCGCTTATTAACAACTTTGCTGGAAAACTTCAGCCGAGTAAACCGATTCCAAGAAGACCCCCCCGAACTCAAAACTATTCTCCTATTTTTGTAGCCCCGGCAAAATCATGCTTGCTAAAATGGACAACACAAAAATAACTGCAAAGATGATGGTTACATCAAATAAGTTCTTATCAAAACCGCGCCGCGTTGTAAATAATTCTCCAGATGCGCCGAAACCAGCACCCAAACTAGCCCCGCGCTGCTGCAATAAAATTGCTGCGATCATTAAAGCCGCCGAACCCAGCGTAATATAAGGTAAAATTGTATCTATTGCCATAATAATATAATTACTCCTCTTCCCGCTGTAAAACCAGCGCGCTACTTATTATATAGTTTACCAGACTAAGTATAATTCCAGCAAGAATTGAGTTAGCAAACGTCATGGAAAGCCCCGGCGCAATCGCTAACGAAATATAGACCATCAGACCGTTAACAACCAAAGTAAATAAGCCTAGCGTTAACAAAATCGCTGGCAAGGCAAGAATAGTAATAACTGGTTTTAAAACAGTATTTACCAACGAAAAAATCAACCCTGCCAGCACAAAAGTCCAGACTGATGTCAATCCCGAGATCTCACTACCGAACAGTCGAATTGCCACCCAAATACCCACTGAATTTAAGATCCAACGCAGTAAAAAAGTTGCTGATTGCCTCTTCATATCACCGTCTATTATACTACAAAATGAAAACTTCCACTACTCTATGGAGTTGTTGGACAAGAGGCTCTTTCGGCCTTGCCTTCTGTACTGAGCCAGCGCATTTTAATATTACTCTTCTCGGCTTCTATGCAGAATTTTGAAGAATTTGCCCATTTCACAGATATACCAGTACTACCCCTATAAGATTTTGGCATAGTTGTTGGATAGGTATTATTGAAATTTAATTCCTGTTTCATGGCGCTGGCCGCTGAACTTAAATCTGATGATAGCGCCGTTTCAACGGTTCTTGACCGCCAAGACGCATAACCAACTACAGCGATTCCCGCCAGAATAGCGATCACCACAACAGCTATTATTAATTCAACGGCAGTAAATCCATTCTTTTTCATGTCTTCACTATATCACATCGCTTATGTTTTAAGAACATCCCTCAAAAAAGCGGCAACTGTTTTGGCTTTTTGTTCGCCGATAGCTATAGACAATTCTTGAAGGCTAGCTCTGGACACGCCTGTTACGCTACCAAATTTTCTTATCAATTTTCGCCGTGTTTTTGGCCCCACGCCAGGAATTTCCTCCAGCTGGTTTTTCGTTTGCTGCTGACGCTTCAGCGCCGTGTGGTAGCTCACCGCAAAGCGGTGCGACTCATCGCGGATGCGCTGGAACAATTTGACAATGTCAGTTGTTGCGAGAATATTCTTGTCCGTCTTCGAGTGCTCTTTATGATTTTGCTCAGTGCTAGCTCGTAAGTTTTTTGAGTGTGAGCCGGCATTGCGCTGACTTGGGTGTAAATTCACCACATAAACCTCACCGTCTTCATGAATAGCGATGTTCGCCCGTGGCTGCGACCGAACCTGCTTGATGAACGCCGTATCAATCTGCGAACCAGTCTTGTGCACCAGCAACTCTTCCTCGCGCTTGGCGATGCTGATAATCGGCACGGTGACACCACGCTCATCGCGCGCTTTGATGGCCGCCGCCAGCTGACCTTTGACCCCGTCAATGAGCAGCAAATCGGGACGACCCCAACTTTTTAGATGACGCTCACTCAGCCGGCGAAAAATCGTCTGATGGATATTACCCGTGTCATCATTTTTCTCACTGACTTTGAATTTGCGGTACTCCGCCCGGTCACTCGCGCCATTCGTAAATACCACCATACTGGCAACAACGTGCCGCCCGCTCATATGCGAAATGTCATAGCCCTCGATGCGCGCTGGGATATCGTTTAGACCCAACAATTTCGCCAAATCAGCCAGCGCCTTGTCCTTAGAAATATCCAAAAACTCTTTGTCGCCAAAACAAACCCGCCGCTGCAACTCCTGCATGGCGCGCAGCTTATTGCGAAGATCAGCCGCCCGCTCAAAATCATGCAGCCCAGCCGCCGTTTTCATATCGCGCTCCAGCTCGGCGGCGATAGCTTTACGGTTACCCTTGATGTAGCTGATGAGCTTGCGCAAATTGGTTTTATAGATAGCTGACCCATCGCTTAGTCGCGGGCTCAAGCCCAAATCTTCATCCAATTTCGACTGTCCCAGACGGCGCTGCCTAGTCAAATACGGAAACACTCGCCGCAAATATTGCAAGGCTTTTTTTAAGGCAAAGCCATTGTAAAACGGGCCGACATATTCCGCACCATCATCAGCGGGATTGCGCGTAAAACTGACAGTCGGCCACTCGCTTTTCATGTCGATTCGCACATACATCTGCGACTTATCATCGCGCAGCAGCACATTATAGCGCGGCATATAACGTTTGACCATCTCGCTCTCCAAAAACAACGCATCAACTTCGCTCTCGGTCTCAATCCAATCGGTATCAGCAATTTCCGCCACCAACGCCATGGTTTTATTGTCCCGCCCGCGCGAATCCTGAAAATACTGGCGCACGCGATTTTTCAGCACCGCCGCCTTGCCCACATAAATAATCTCGCCGCTGGCTGACTTGTGAAAATAAACACCGGGAGTGCGCGGTAGGGTTTTGAGTTTTTGCTGTAGGTGTGTATTCACGGATACTATTATAGCTTATCCAGACAATCAAACCCTACGAACAGCACGACTTAGCACACCTTCTAGTGGACCTTGAGCAAATTCTACAAACTGTGGTTGATTTTCAACAAGCGACAAAAAGTCAGCCCTTACTCCAAAGAAGCCCAGTTTTTTTCTAGCTGCAGCAACTTTTTTATATTGTTCCCTAAATGCACGATATTGACCGCGATATTCTGCCGGAATATCTGAAATTTTGCGGTTTGGCGTAATAATTTTTACTAATTTACCGACCTTTTCTCTATCTTTCGGACGCCAGCCGGTGATTGAACGACACCCGTACGCTCCTAGTTGAGCAACTGGATTAGGTACAGCACATACCGTCTCGTCACCTCTCTTGACAAGCCACTGCTCAAGACTCTCTACAGGAATTTCCGTCTCGATACCACCCAGACGCCAGTATAGATGGCCTTCACTATCAACATAGCGGTCACCAGAAAAGTCAAACCTACCGTGAACATTTTCCTCGTATGGACTAAGCTTAAAGGTTGAAATTACTAGTTTATCGCCAACGATACCAGAGATTTTCTGTTGATATGCTTTAGCAGTAGCCTTACTGGTACTTTTTACCAAGGCGTCAAGATCTCGCACTGTACCATTATCGCGCCGACACGACATATATGCGTCGCTAGACAGATAGACTGTACGATTATCCCAATCAATTTCATCAGCATTGATAAGCGCCTGCGATCCGACACCACCAACAACGATATACGGAACTTTGAGATCTTCCATTTTACCATGAAAGTTGCGTTCCGGAAGCAGTGAGTAGACATTTTCTGAAGTTTTACCCATAATACAACTCTTTCTATCTATTGTAAATCATTTACATTAGCTATTTTTAACAAATATTTTTCCAAAAACTCGCTCCACTCCGGCGCATTCTTCTCGCGGAAATAATGGCGTAAGAAATCAACCATAATTTGCTGGCGGTTTTCTGCCTCTATCCGTCCTGGCTCGGTCAGCATCAAGTCTTTCAGTTTCAGCAGCTTTTCAAAGAAATGATTGATAAAGCCGTCGGTATCGTGGGTATTGCCGTCAGCATTATATTCGTGCGCCGCCAGATTAACATTCGGCCAAACTTTGGGATCAAAAATCCGCCCGCCGTGATGGCAAGCATAGACCAGCGCCCGTTCAATACCGACCGCACCAATAGCATCGCACATGTCAGCATCGGATACCAACTGCCCCGCCAGCCGCTGCGGCTGCCTGCCATTCAGCCGTTTACTATAACCAATCACCGCAATGTTTTCTAGCACCGCCTGACTTAAACTATCAGCCACTTCTGCTTGCACCATAATATTTACTGCATTCGTCAATTTCTCTGCCTGTGCTTTGCCGACTAATTTGTAATCATCAACGTCATGTAACCAAGCCGTCAACAACACTTCTTGCAGATCCACCGGCTCGCTACATTCGCTAGCAAAACGCTCTGCCAGCAGCGCCACCCGCTCGACATGATCATCGGCGTGACCTGAGGCGTCGCCGCCTAGTAATTCACGGACTAATAGTTTAACTTTATTAATTTCAGGAGTTTGCCCATTATTCATAACAATTATTATAGCCTACAACTACCGTCTGCACCACTAGATTGAGTTAATAAATAAACTACCGCAGACATTTCTCCATAATACATCGGCATGCTACAATTAGTTAGCGTATGAAGCACTTAAAATATGCAGCAATCACACTATCTATTCACGGCTCTCTTGAAATTGTTGGCGGGCTGATGGCGCTTTTACCAGTTAGCAAAACCAAGGATTATATTTTCGCAATGCCATTTTTGCGAGATAATTTGATAATGATTGGTATCATCGGCATAATTTTTGGATTGCTGAGAATAGCTGCAGCAATTGGTTTGTGGCGAAATTTATTGTGGAGTTGGTGGCTAGCAATGATTATGTGTATAATCACCCTTATTCTGATGATTTTCATGATACCCTCAGGAATCGGCGACGGCATATTAGCGGGTTTAGCAACTGTTTGGCTATTAATCACCCGATACGGTAAACTTAAAATTATCAACAGGTAAACCTCGTGTTACAATATCTGTAAGCTTTGTTAAATTAAGGAGGTTTTATGAAAACGCCAAAATTACTATTAATTATTGCTGGATCGCTTGCGACTATTGCGGCAGTATTAATTGCTGTCAGCTGCATACCACCGTCCGGACCAGAACCAGAATACGTTTGCGTCAAAAACGGCCAGCCAAGTTCCGGATTTAAAGACACTAAGAAAAATTGCCCGATAACTTCAGAAAGCTTGAAAGCTCATATAGCATGGGAAGAGGGTCCGTTCGGCAGAGGCAAATATATTATGCGCCAAATCGCCGTCGTATCGATACTTGGAGTGATTGGCTGCGCTATTGCTTCGCCGATTATAAAGTCAAAGCAGAAGAAAAAGTTAGAAAAATAAAACTATAAACTCATATTTAATATACTAAACCGCCAATGCACTGGCGGTTTAGTTTTTGTTTCGATATTTCACTGCGTACTTTCTTGTCAGCGATCACCAAGCTAGTCGTGTTTTTCTAAAAACGTATTGATAATCATCGTCTCAGATTACATTATTAGAATCTGTCTTCTCCAACCATTGCTTAAGTACTACCGCCTGGTTAAACTCCGCATCCTTAGCGCTATACAATAACGTAACGATTGGATAATTGGGCCAGTCATTTCTCGCCTTGATAGCGGCGGGATTTTCATCTAACTCTTTTGTATAACGTTCTGAAAATTCTGTAAAGCTTTCTGGATCATGATTAAACCATTGGCGCAACTCATTGGTTGGCGCGATTTCTTTAGCCCACTCGTCTAGCGCCGCTCGTTCTTTACTTATACCGCGCGGCCATAATCGGTCAACTAGCACGCGGTAGCCATCGTCCGATTCTGGCGATTCGTAAATTCGTTTAATTTTATAAACTGTCATGACAGCACCTCCTTAACTATAGTTTGTAGAACTGGAATAACGTCCGATTCAAACCAGGGATTACGTTTGCGCCAGCCAATATTGAGCGGCGATGGATGAACCAATGGAAAATAATCTGGCAAATACATATTAAAGTCCGCCACAGTTGCTGTCAAATTCTGCTTGGCGCGGCGATCAAGATAATATTTTTGCGCATACGAACCAACCAAAATTGTCAATCGCACATTCGGCATCTGCGCTAGCAAACGCGGATGCCATTTCCTGGCAAAATCCAAGCGAGGCGGCAAATCACCGTGCGCTCCCTTGCCTGGATAATAAAAATCTATCGGCATCAACGCAAAGAGATTAGGATCGTAAAACTGCTCGTCCGTTACGTTCAGCCATTGCCGAAGCAAACGACCGCTCGCATCATTCCACGGCTTTAGCGTTTGCTGAGCAATTCGACCTGGCGCCTGTCCGACCAGTACAATTCGCGAACTTACTGAGGCAGAATACACAGGCAACCAACCTCTATTAGTAAAATCATCATTCATTGGATCGGCTGCGATCTGATCATACAAAAGCGGTTTAGTATGTGACTTCATATATTAATAATAATCTTATCACATCCACTTCGTCAGCCTTAGTCTAATTTCTTTTCTCTACCAGCCGAGCAATTCAGTAAAACGCTTCTGCGTACTGACATATTCGCCTAATTCAATGCTCGTCACTGGTATGTCGATACCGTATGAAAGCAATAATTCTCGCATTTCGTCCTGCTTATCGCGAGGAACTTCTATGTGTGAAATATTTGCAACGTCTATCCGTTTATCAGCGCGCACTTCGTAGTAGCGCATCGGTTTTTCTAGTTTTAATTGCGAATCAAGACTCTTAATGCCAATTAAAATTGGATAATTACCCGAAATATCGCTACCCAGACAGAAGATATCCCACACATCGCGCGCCTGCTTATTCACTTTCTTTCCCCAAGTATTATCGCCATTTTCATCATGCGATAATGCACGCCAAGTTTTCCAACGGCGCAACATTTTGACCCCATTGACCGTAAATAGTCGCGCATAAAACAAACTGTAGTAATATGATGTCCAAGTCAGAGCGTCACCATAGCGATTTTTCTCTTTCCAGCCAAGACCATGCATGTCAGCATACGATCGCGCCACCATTCGACTCCGGCATAATGAAATCGAATGTACGATATGCTGATCACTGCCGCCAAAAACTGCATACACATCACGGGATGGCTTGAGGCCAGCAATATCGCAAAAACTTTTCATCACGTCAACGATACTATCCTTACCATACTGCCAACGACCAGTACCATGCCAAAGTTGAGTATCTTCCGTTAGTTTTTGATATTCTTTTATATCAGAGTTGTCAAATGAAAGTAAATCATTTACATTAATTATTTTCCTTTTAGCGATAGCATCTAAAGCCTTTTCAAAACGAAGCAACTTACTTTTGTAAATAATTAACATTAGGATATGGTGCGGTAAATATCTTAGCGATCTTCGCACGAAAAGCTTTTGATAATTATTACCTTGTGATTTCATATCAAGTATATATGATTAACATTTCCTTTTGTATTAATAGCCGCCCTGGATATACCCAGCATTAACACTGTGCAATGATCTGAGAATAACCCCATTACTATTGACAATCATAGTTGGACCATTAGTCCCAGCGACAACAATAGACGTATATGCCTGAACAGCGCGCAAAGCAATATCTGCTGCATGAAACTGCTTCTGTAAATAACCATACGCTGCGTCATTGAGAGTTACATATGCAATATCGCTACCACGCAATCGTTCAACGATATCTGGATAGTGCAAATCATAACATATATAGGCGGTTACATGTCGGTTATAAAATGCACTTATATTCCGCGACATTCGCGGCAAGCCAGTTCTCTCATCCGGCGCTAAGTGTTGTTTATAATTAGTAAGAATAATTTTGCCTGCTGTACCGTCAATAGCAACAACTTTTTTATATACCTTTTTACCAACACGCTCTGTTGTATGATATATAATTAAGCTACGCATTTGCGCCGCAAATTCTGCTACGCGATTATAAGAAGATTTAGGAACTGAGTTCTCTGGCCATACGATCGTTGTAGGTACATTGCGACGGCTGCTTGCCGCCTGCTTTGTCATAGCTATCAGGTCCTCTATATCTTGCTTAGTTGCTGGCATATCTATACCGCCGCGAGTCATCTTTTGTATAGCGACGACAGGATGAATTGGTTTTGCAGGCATATTCCAAACTATATTATTCAACCCAATAAAAGCCACAACAATTAACACACTAGCTACCAACATCTTACGCCAACCGCAGCAAACAAATACACCAGCAATAACCATACCGCTAAGCAATAGCGCCAGCTCCATTACTATCTCGCCGCCGAATTTACCAAGCCAAACGACACCGCTGTTGTGCCAAATGCTATAGCCTAAATGCGGCAGCCACCAATCCTCAGTAATCGGCAATCGTAGCCGAAGCCACGTTAATATCAGCCAAAAAAGAGTGAATAATATCCAGACCGCCAGTGTTCCAATTTTTTTCCTCAAGCCAACAAGCCAAAATAGATTAGAGACCAATGCCGCCCATCCGACGCTTGCCGCAAACGCAACGCCAGGCAGCATGAAAGTATAATACCAATATGTCGTCGGCATCAACCAAACAAGCGTAAAACACACGCCTACCGCATATGTATATCTTACGGACACATTTCGCAGCAGCCAAAATATTGGCGCCATAGCTAATATAGCCGGTAGCTGCAATATCCAATGGGGCGCAAAAGCAGTAGCCGCCAGTACGCTGCCTGACATTATAGCCAATAGACAATAATAAGCCAGGCTATTATCAGCACACTTCATAAACTATATTATACTTGGCGTTAATATTAATGTGCAATACACTAATTCTCTACTTTACTAGCCCCTTCCAACGCATCAATTAGCATCTGTTTTGACTTCATACCGATCAGCTCGGCAACTTCCTCGCCAGCAACAAAAATCTTCATATTTGGGATGCCCTGCACGCGGTAGTGCATAGCCAGTTCTTTATTATCACTACTGGCATCAATGTCAATTTTAACAACATCAAAGTCTGTCTCGTCAGCTATCTGCTGCAATATCGGCGTCATCGCTCGACACGGCGGACACCATGGCGCCCAAAAATCAACCAAGACCGGACGCTTGCTTTTTAGTACTTTTTCTTCAAACTCTTGTTTAGTTGTAATACTAATTAATGCCATAATTCCTCCTTCTATTTTTACATTGTTGACATACTCCAGTAATGACTAAAGGGCCGTCGAAACAGCAGCCATCAAGCTGGCACTCGATCTGGCAACGCACTGAATCAGGAACTTTAATATCCTGTAAACTATCGCACTCGCTGCATATAAAATGATCGTGCGGTTCCGGTGAAAAGTCGTACCGCAAACAGCCCTGGCTCGAGGAAGGCGCCAGTCCAATTGCGCCGTCATTATATAAGCGCTGCGTAATGCGATGGACTGTAGTGTCGCTAATGTCCGGATACGATTCTCTCAGCCGACCAGCAATTTCAGCATTAGTAGCGTGCTGCAGCTGGCATATAATCGACAGTACATCGCCTGTGTATTTCGTAATTCTCCGACTAGCCGCTTGCTTCATATTACTATTGTAAATGATTTACAATAGTAATGCAACCTATTATTTTAAATTGTGATATGCTTACCTAGTTTTTTATTATTATAGCATTTGACATTAATTACAATTATACTTTATAATTAGTAGCCCTATACGCTTGCTCATACAAGGATCTACAGTGAGTCCTATGTTAATATTCAAATGGCAAAGAGGTACTAATTCGCAATTAAAAACTTAATATAAGGAAAGCCATGAAACCAGAAATAGAATCATCATTCATTTATAACAAACAGAAAATACTGGCAAACTGGTACACAGTGACTACTAAAAGCAGGATCCCCGATTTACCGTGGCAACAAGTTTATGCGATAGGAAATTTGGGTTGTAAAGTACCGCTCATTACCAGCCTAACATGCGAAAAAGAATTTAATTTACCAGGCGGGCGTACCGAGCCAGGCGAGACAATTGAACAGACTATTACTCGCGAGATAATTGAAGAATGCAATATGCGCGTGATTGAATGGCAACCGCTTGGATATCAGCACTTAATCGAACCTGATGGTAAGCAAATTTTCCAATTTCGCGTATATGCCAAACTGGAAAAAATCGGCGAGTTCGTTAATGACCCGGGCGGCGGAGTTATTAAAAATACCATGGTTAATTTAAGCCAAGTTAATTCGCTAATAAAATATGGTGAAATCGGCGAGCGAATGGTTAAATTAGCAAAAAAATATTTTACAGACGAAAGGAGCTATCTTGAAAAATAAAATTAACGACAAAGAAATTTTACGCCTATTCTGGCAAGTATCTGCACCCTACAGGCGTCGCAGGAATCTAGCAATATTTTTTACAATTACTACGATTGTTATTTCTATTTTTGTCGGTCCGCTTGTTATCGCAGAGCTGCTTAATATTATCCAACACAACCAGTTGCAAACCGCTAATAATTTATGGACGCTAATTATCCTATACGGTATTAGCCAGCTGTGTTCAATGGTCATTGGCTGGCGCTTGGTGTTGTATCTCACTTGGACGTTCGAGACTGCGCTACAACGCGATTTATATTCGCGCTGCTTCAATAAGTTAACTAATCAAACAATGTTTTTCCATGCTAATAAATTTGGCGGCTCGCTCGTCAGCCAAACCAATAAGCTAAACGGCGCTGTTGAGCGCTTTTGGGATACAATTTTCTGGTCGATCTTGCCATTAGCTATCTCCTTAGTTGGATCAATAGTCATTTTATCGACATTAATTTGGCAGTATGCTTTATTCCTGTTTATCTTTTCAATTATTTTTAGTATTGCCGTCTATTTCGGCTCTAGACCAATGGCAAAATTGAGCGAAAAAGAAGCTAAAGCCAGTAATAAAGTTAGCGGCCAATTAGCCGACATGGTTTCAAACATTCTGGCGGTTAAATCGTCTGGCGCTGAATCGCTAGAAAAAAACCGCTTTTCAAAAACGGTCGGTTCATGGCGCAAAGCCAGCTTGGGTGCAATGCGCGGCTTCTTGAAAGTTAGCACCGTTTACTCTAGTATCAACACAATTATCAGAATTGGCGCAATTGCTTTTGCAATATACGCCGCCCAGCACAATCTAGTATCAGTAGCATCGGTTTATTTAATCATAACGTACACGGGCAGCGTGGCACGCGAACTGTGGAACATGAACAGCATCATGCGCAGTTACAATCGCGTTATTGGCGATGCTCACGAGATGGTAGAAATTCTTAAAACACCAACGACGCTAGTTGATCGCAGCGACAGAAAACTAAAAATTAAACGCGGCGGCATTGTCATGGACAACGTAACCTTTACGCACGACGAAGGCCAAGGCGATACCTTGTTTCATGATTTCTCGCTCAATATTCAGCCAGGTGAAAAAATTGGCTTAGTCGGATCAAGCGGGTCTGGCAAAACTACCCTCACCAAATTATTGTTACGGTTTGCCGATATTGACTCAGGCAAGATCACCATCGACTCGCAAGATATCGCCGAAGTTACGCAGGCGAGTTTGCGCGAACAGATTGCTTACGTGCCGCAAGAACCGCTGTTGTTTCATCGCTCCGTCCGCGAAAATATTGCCTACAGCCGACGCGACGCGACTGATGCTGAAATTGAAAAAGCTGCCAAGAAGGCTGGCGCTTACGACTTCATTGTCAAACTGCAAGACGGCTTTGACACGCTAGTCGGCGAACGCGGCGTCAAACTCTCGGGCGGACAGCGGCAGCGTATCGCCATTGCCAGAGCAATTTTGAAAAATGCACCGATTCTGATTCTTGATGAAGCGACATCAGCATTAGACTCAGAATCAGAAGCGCTAATCCAAAAGTCGCTGGAAACATTGATGAAAAACCGAACGTCAATTGTCATCGCCCACCGTTTATCGACCATCGCTAAGCTCGATCGTATCATCGTCCTGGAAAACGGACGTATCGTCGAAGACGGTTCGCACGATCAATTGCTTGCCAAAAAACGCGGTGTTTACGCTAAGCTGTGGGCGCGGCAATCAGGCGGGTTCATTGAGGAGTAATTTCTAGCATTTCCGACTATAGCAAAACACCGCCAAATCATGACGGTGTTTTTTGATAGTCTAGGACCAAACTATTCCGACGCTTCAGTCTTTTCAGCTTCTCCCGTAACTTCGACTTGCTCGGCGTCAGCGGACTCAGCTTCGCCGGCCGCCGCATCGTTGGCAGCCGCTAGAGCGCTCGGCTCATAGACGTTTGCCACAACCAAATCTTTGACCGTAATATCGTCGTCAGCCGTGCCTTCGCGGCCGTCGTCGTTCTCGACCAGCTCAACGCCATCCGGCAAAACAATATCGCCCACGGTCACGCGGTCGCCTTCTTTAACAAGACCGCTCGTCGGCGCCTCCAATACTTCTGGTAGATCCATCGGCAAGGCCTTGACCTTGATCTTCTCAAGTGCTTGCAATACCACCAAGCCGGCACGCTCCGCTTCAGATTCTCCTGTACCGATCAAACGAATCGGCACTTCGGCAATCACCGGCTGATCAGCCCGAACTGCATGAAATGCAACATGACGAATAGTGCGCTTTACTGGATGAATATCAACACTCTTTATCATGGCAATTTGCCGTTTCTTGCCAGCCAGCTGCACTGGAGTATGCTTGCCTGCTGCCGCAACAACTTTAGCAACTTCACTAGCAGCTGCCTGAATATTGTGCGCTTTTACACTAGCACCATAGACCACCCCTGGTACCAATCCTTCGCGCCGTAGCCTGGCTACTTTCTTACCATGAATCTGGCGAGGCTGAATATTTAGTGTAATTTTTTCTCCCATACTTCTCCTTTCGGGTACCTGTTCGGAGGTAAATTTATATTACTATTCTATTATACCAAAATGCATAAGCCATAAGCAGTTACTGTATGCTATAATACATAGTTATGGAATCCTTCGTTCATCTGATTACTAGCTTCGGCATATTAGCAATTTTATTAGTAGTGTTCGCAGAGTCGGGTCTGCTTATAGGGTTCGTCCTCCCCGGGGATAGCTTGTTGTTCACGTCTGGATATATGGTTCAACAGAACATTCTACATATTGATATTCATATTTTCGCAATCTTAGTTTTTATAGCAGCAGTACTCGGAGATAGTGTCGGCTACAGCTTTGGACATAAAGTTGGACGTAAACTGTTTGAGAAAGAAAATTCTCGATTTTTTAAGAAAAAATATTTGGAACAAACCGAAGAATTTTATGACAAACACGGCTCAGTAACTATTGTCCTGGCCAGGTTTGCGCCAATCGTCCGCACATTTGCGCCAATCGTTGCTGGTGCTGGAAAAATGCACTATAAAACCTTTTTAATTTTTAATTTAATCGGTGGATTCTTATGGTCGTCGCTATTTATTTATCTAGGATTTCACGCCGGAGAATTCCTAACTAAGGCTGGTATAAACATTGAAGTTACCGCACTTATTATCATATTCCTGTCTGTCTCACCGATGATCATCCACGCTCTAAAAAAGCCCTCGTTCCGCGCAACACTAAAAAAACAGATCTTGGTTTTATTATCAAAAACTACCCGCCGCCGGAAGAAATAAAATCCAAACATCGTTGCACTAATTTACTTGGTTTCAATTAGATATCGTATACTGCACCTTTTCCTGTCAAACTAATTTTAGAAATCGCTCAATCGTCTTTTTATAGTAAATTCTTCAAATACTTGCCGGTAAACGAGGCTGATACGTTGGCGACTTCTTCTGGCGTGCCGCTCGCCACCACCGTACCGCCGCCGAGACCACCCTCAGGCCCCATATCGATAATCCAGTCGGCTGATTTGATGACATCCAAATTGTGCTCGATGATGATCATACTGTTACCACCATCAACCAGTTGTTGCAAAATCCCCAGCAGCCGCTTAACGTCGGCAGAATGTAGCCCAGTTGTCGGCTCGTCCAGAATGTACATCGTCTTGCCCGTCGAGCGCTTGGAGAGTTCCGTCGCCAGTTTAATCCGCTGCGCCTCGCCGCCCGAAAAGGTGGTTGCCGGCTGGCCGAGCTTGATATAACCAAGACCGACTTCGACCAGTGTCTGTAGTTTCCGAGCGATATTTGGCACACTATCGAAAAATCCTGCCGCCTGCTCGACTGTCATGTTCAGCACGTCGGCAATGGTCTTATTTTTATACTTAATCTCTAATGCCTCACGGTTATAGCGCTGGCCATGACACTCGTCGCACTGAACGTAGACATCCGGCAAGAAATGCATTTCAATCTTGATCATACCGTCGCCTTGGCAGTTTTCACAGCGGCCGCCCTTAACGTTAAAGCTAAACCGCCCCGCCTTATAACCGCGGACATTAGCCTCAGGGGTACTGGCAAACAGTTCGCGAATTGGCGTAAAAATGCCAGTGTAGGTCGCTGGATTAGAGCGCGGCGTGCGGCCAATTGGTGACTGATCAATAACGATGGCTTTATCTAGCTGCTTGATACCCTCAATTTTATCGTGTGCCCCTGGTACGTCACTGGCTCGATTAAGCCGTGCCGCTAATTCTTTAGCGACAATATCATTGACTAGCGTCGACTTACCGCTACCTGAGACACCTGACACCACTGTCATCAGGCCCAAGGGGAACGCCACGTCGATATGCTTCAAATTATTCTCGCGAGCGCCGCGGACGATTAGTTGACGGCTCGCATCAACCTGGCGGCGATGTTTTGGTACGGCAATTTTTTCTGCACCCGACAGATACCGCCCAGTCACGCTATCTGCACATTTGGCTACCTCTTCAGGAGAACCCAGCGCCACCACCGCGCCGCCATGCACACCAGCGCCTGGGCCCATGTCAATCAAAAAGTCGCTCTGGCGAATGGTATCCTCGTCGTGTTCGACTACCAGCACCGTATTACCGAGGTCGCGCAGACGCTTCAGCGTAGCAATCAGCCTGTCGTTATCTCGCTGATGCAGGCCAATTGATGGCTCATCCAGCACGTATAGCACGCCCTGCAAACCGCTGCCAATCTGCGTCGCCAGACGAATTCGCTGTGCCTCGCCGCCGCTCAGTGTATTAGCTGCCCGACCCAGCTCCAAATAATTCAGCCCGACATTACTCATAAAGCCGAGGCGGGCGGTAATCTCTTTCAAGATCAGTCGCGCAATCATCGCCTGCTGCTCATTCAGTGTTAACTTGTGAGTGAACAAATCAAGCGCGTCATCGACGCCAAGATCGCAAATATCCATAATATTCAGACCCTGCACGGTTACCGCCAGGACAACCGGCTTCAGCCGCGCACCGCCGCAAACATAACAATCCCGCTGGCGCATAAACCGCTCAATATCCTTGCGCATAAATTCGCTATCGGTTTCTTTCCAGCGCCGCTCCAAATTGGGAATCACTCCTTCATAGGTTGTATCGTAATGCCGCCCATTACCGAGCTGCACTGGATATTTCTGATCGCCCGTGCCGTAGAGCACCTTGTGGCGCGCCTCCTCAGACAACTGCCCGACCGGTGTCCGGATACTGAAACCATGCGCCTCAGCTACCGCCGAAATCTTGCGCATGTAAAAGTTATCGACATTGATCCGGTTGTATGGCCGAATCGCACCCTCGGCAATCGTCAGATTATCATTAAGTACTAAACTAGGATCAACCTCCAAGCGGCTGCCAAGTCCAGTGCAGCTCGGACAAGCCCCTTGCGGTGCATTAAAACTAAATAGACGCGGCTCAAGCTCTGGAATTTCCTCGTCCGGATGGTCAACACAGGCATATCGCTGTGAGAACGTCTTCAGTTCATCCGTATCAGCATCCAGCACCTCAACCACACCCTGGCCAAGCTCCAGTGCCTGCTCGACGCTCTGGCTCAACCGACTAGTCAGGTCATTGTTCATTGCCAGGCGATCAACCACTAACTCAATACTGTGCTTATAGCTTTTCTGTAACGGCGGAAACTCATCCAGTGCATACACCACGCCATCCACGCGCACCCGGGCGTAGCCTAACCGTCGATATTGTTCTGGAATGTGTGCAAACTCGCCCTTCTTATTCTTGACAATTGGTGCGAGTAGCAGCAATCGCTTGCCATCATATTGCTTAGCAATCTCCTGGATAATCGCCTCGGCTGTGCGGCGCGACACTGGCTTATGGCAGCGCGTGCCGTCTGGCTTGAGAGCCGGACAATGCGGCGTGCCAATCCGCGCAAACAAGAGGCGCAGATAATCATAAATCTCGGTCACCGTCGCCACGGTTGAACGCGGATTACGGCTGGTTGACTTTTGGTCAATTGAAATTGCCGGACTCAGACCCTCGATGCTATCAACGTCCGGTTTATCCATAATGCCTAAAAATTGCCGCGCATAGCTCGACAGGCTTTCGACGTAGCGGCGCTGCCCCTCGGCATAAATCGTATCAAACGCCAGCGACGACTTACCGCTGCCGCTCAGGCCAGTAATCACCACTAGTTTATCGCGCGGAATTTCCACGTCAATATTTTTCAGATTGTGTTCACGGGCGCCCTTGACGCGAATAAACTCTACCATAACCGCTACATTATACCTGTTTTTCACAACTTTTTCCAGTCAGTGAACTGTGTGTCCACTCGTTCATCTTTAAAATCCTCACGAGCAGATTCTGGAAATCGTCGCTCATATATTTTATCCATACGTCGCCGTTGTGTAAGTATGCCAGTCAGTTCTGACGTGGAGACATTTGGATATTCTTCTGGCCAATCAAGGCAAGCACTTAGGTATACAAACAACATACTATAACTTGTCAAATATTTAAGTCTATCTGGTGATCACATTAATCTAGGCTGCAGTGCATTATGCTTATCGTTGCACATACTATAGTACATTTGCTATAGTATGGTCAAATGATTATGGTAGTGGAATTTTTTAAAAGTCTTAGTTTCAAGTTGCGTATTTTACTGATATGTATTATCAGCGCACTAATTATCACGCTGTTACACTTTGGACTTTATGATGTAATTGTAAATTTTATAATAGCTGGTGCTATACCTGGGACACATATGTCAATTCCATACTGGCTGATGTTACTATTTTATGGCGCAATAGCGCTGAATATACTTATTGCTATTGAAAACTCAGCACAACGTCCACTACCGCCAAAAGACAATTAACCTAACTAAAAAGTTCAAGAGTTAGTCGCTACCCGGCAATACCGCCTCCGCCCACAGCTGCAACTCTTGTAAAATAAACTGCTGCTCGTCAGTTGCTGTCGGCGCTAAACGATGCAAAGCTGTCATAAACCCTGGCAATTGTGCCTGCAAGCGCTGAGCCCGCCAGATTTCCCATTGCGCCAAATCATCTTCGCTGAGCGAACGCGGAAAATTACGTGCCTTGTAGTGCAGCAACAGCGGCGTTAACCGTTCGTCCTGAAACTCTGGATGAAAATCGGCCAGCTCACGCTTATCAGCATTGCGCACTGCTTCGACACGGATACGATCACGGTCGTTCAAAAAGCCATCATACAGTTGTGCTTCTGGGTCAGGCATTTTTTTGAAAGCTGGCTTATTTTCAAAAATAGTCCGTAATTTTTCAGCAAAGTCTGGGTTGTCCAGCAGTATATTTTGGTGCTTTTGCACCGTCTTCAGATCAAGCGAAATCTTCTGCCAGCCGTCGCCCTGCTCCAGTACACCTAGTGGCGCCGCCGCCGGACAGCGATTGTACTGCAATTCTTTGACTGGCAATTTGACGAAGTTCTCAGCTTGCCGCTCTTCCCACGAAGCAAAAATTTTCGCCGCTAATTTCTCCTCGCTCAGCCCAACAAACGGCGTCGGATCATATCGCAGGTCATAGACGACCACACCGCCGTTTCGACTGGTCGTCAGCGGAAAGGCCACCGTGGTTTTGGCAAATTCTTTATCGTAACGCCCACTGGCATAGACAAACGGTTTTTTGTCGTCGACATTGACCAGCTGCTGGACTACTTTTTTGTCACGCATTTTCAGTAAATAGTCGTATAGCTGCGGCTGCTTTTGCTTGATCAATTTTGTCACGGCAATCAACGCTGTTACGTCCGCCAAAGCATCGTGAGCATTTTCGTGGGCTATGCCATTGGCACCGGTGATCAGCTCCAGGCGGTTGCTCGGCTCACCTTTAGCATCAAGCGGCCAATTAATTCCTTCCGGCCTGAGCGCCCGCGTCAATCGCACCACGTCTAGCAAATCCCAACGCGAGCGGCCGTCCTTCCAGCTCCACTCGTACGGATCATGAAAATTACGCCACAACAAATGGCGAATAAACTCGTCATCAAACCGAATATTATTAAATCCAACTGCGATGGTATCCGGCGTGAAAACCTCCTCACTCAACATCCGGGCAAATTGTGCCTCAGTGTAGCCTTCCTCGACTGTTTTTTGCGGCGTGATGCCAGTCACCATCAGCGCGTCAGGACTTGGCAATGTATCATCATTCAGCGTCACCAGCAGGTTATATGGCTCACCAATCGGTTCGAGATTCATGTCTGTTCGCTGCCCAGCAAACTGCATAATGCGGTCTTGCCGCGGATTTAGTCCGCTGGTTTCCAGGTCATAGAAGAAAAATGTTTGTGCCATAACTATAGTATAGCAAAGCCACGAGATGACACCCAAATCTACTGCTCAACCAGCGTAAACGGCGTCGATTCGCCGATCTGCACTAAGCTTTCGCCCACTGCGTCCTGGCGAATTAGTTCGTGAGTAATGCCCATTTTTCGCATGATGTCACGCAAACGATTGACCGATTCAAATTGATCAAAGTTAGTACGGCGAGCAAACTTTTCAATTTTAGCGCCGTGGATAATGAAACAAACCGCATCTTCATCGTCTACGTTTTCAGGCTCCGCACCAACAACCCGCTCTACCATCCAGGCATCAGACGCTGCTTGCGCGTCCAGGGAGATTACCGGCAGATCATCACTCTCTTCTTCAACCATCTCCGCCTCACGTACCCGATATTCAGCAACTTCACGGCGCAGCAAGCGAAGCAGCTCAGTCACGCCAGCATGCGTTTGTGACGAAATCGCCACCACCGGCGAGCCGTTTGCTACGTTTTGTAGCGCTGTCGACTGCATGGCAATAATCTCATCATCCAGCCCTTCACACTTCGTCAAAGCAATGATTTCTGGACGCGCCGCCAATTCTTCGGAATATTTTTCCAGCTCGCGGCGAATGGTTTGATATTTTTCCGCCGGGTCATCACTATACGCGTCAATCATGTGCAGCAACACGGCCGTCCGCTCAATATGGCGAAGGAACTGGTCACCCAAGCCTTTGCCTTCCGAGGCGCCTTCAATCAGGCCTGGAATATCAGCAATCAACACTGAGCCATCATCCACATCCGCCACGCCCAGATTTGGCGTCAATGTCGTAAATTCATAATTAGCAATTTCCGGTCGAGCATTGGAAACCACGCTCAAGAATGTCGATTTACCAGCATTAGGGAAACCAACCAAACCAACGTCGGCCAGCAATTTCAATTCCAGCTCCGCCTCAAATTCTTCACCCGCCTCGCCAAGTTCAGCAATCTTCGGCGCTTGGCGCGTACTGGAGGTAAAGTGTGCATTACCAAAGCCACCGTCACCGCCACAGGCAACGACTGCTTGCTGCTGGTCTGCCGTTAAGTCTGCCACCACTGCGCCGTCGCGCTTGACCAATGTACCCATTGGCACTTTGACGACCAGTGGCGAACCGCTTTTGCCGCGCTTGTTGCGCTTACTGCCATCGCCGCCATTTTCTGCTTTTAGTTCTGGCTTGTAGCGAAAATTCAGCAGTGTATTCAGGTCTTTGGTCGCCAAGAACACCACATCACCGCCACGTCCGCCGTCACCGCCATCAGGGCCGCCTTTGTCAACATACTTCTCATGCCGAAAACTGACTGCGCCATTGCCGCCCTTACCAGCTCGCACTAATACTTTCGCTATATCTACAAACATAATTTCAGTATACCAAAAAGCGCCCCCGAGAGATAGCGGAGGCGCTAATATACTTAGTCTACCTAGTGGATATAAGTGTAGCCACCTGGGTTGTCAAGGACACGATGAGTAACTATACCATAGCCAGCAAAATTCATGTCACTGACGTAAACTACACCATTCTCAACCCGTTCGACAATACCAACGTGACCGTAATAACCAGTTCTCGTCTGGAAAATCGCGCCTGGTGCTGGAGTGCTATTAACCAGAAGACCAGCTGCCCTGGCGCTTGCTGCCCACGTATTGGCATTACCCCAGAAGCTACCGATTGGACGTCCTAATTGCAAACGGCGCTCATATGCATACCAAGTACAGTTACCAGCAGCATATCGGTTACCGACAGAGGCAATAGCTGAACTTCTGGTTGCTGTGCCGCCAGAGGCGCTGCCATAAGAGGAGGCATATCGATTGCCATAACGCGGGCGCGGAGCTACATAACCTGGACGCTCAGTTTCCGGTAATTCGCCGCCGGGCAGGACTACGCGAGTGCCAACATTAAGTCCTGTGTTTTCCTCAATATCGTTATATAGTACGATTCGCTCAGCGCTAGTCTTATATTTTTCCGCTAGCGACTGAGTGGTGTCACCGCTCTTAACCGTATAAACCACACCGTCAACCAACGGCACAGTCAAAGTCTTGCCTGGCTCAATTGCATCGGAATCCGTATTATTAGCCCAGCGCAATGTTTGCGCCGATATCTTAAACTTCTTAGCAACAGTATTCATAGTGTCGCCATTCTTCGTCACATACGTCGTAATTCCGCGACCAGCTGAAGTATCAGGCTTGACAATTTCCGGTTTCGTGATCACCTCGGCGTCATTTTGCGATAAATCTTTCTTAATTCCTAGAGATGTAGTAGTTTCACGTAGATCACCAGCTGATGGCAGCTCAGTCGTTTCAGCAAGATTCGTCACCACAGTTGCTGCTGCTAGCTGATCAACAGACACTGCACTTGCTGCGATATTTTCATTATGCGATTTTGATGATTTCGTATTAGATGAGGCAACTGTTTTACTTTCTGCTGCCGCCGACTCGCCATTATTATATCCATATATTAGGAACGAAATAACTAAAATGAATATTCCGCCATAAACCGCAAAGGAACGCAGCTTACTTCTTTTACTCCGAAGAGTAGATACTTGATTACGAATCTCCGTACTCCTTGCACCAGCGTTGCCGCCAGTGCTACTACCAAACTGTCTTTCTTCTCGCAATAGAACAGGATACCTTGTCGACCTAATAATTAGTTTATATTCTAAAATGATTTGGTTTATCGTATCCGTAGCGACAATCTTGGCAGGCCGTTCGTCGTGCCAGTCCCCAACAACTCAACTCGCGAACGAGCTACTGTTTATTTTACACGACATTGACATTATTGTCAATAGATTTTATGAAATGCTAATTTGTCAAGAGATCTGGCATTTTTTTTGGCAATGTTGCTTGATGTTCTTCTCATGCTCATCATTCGTTACCGCAAAATACGTAACATCATCATCACCGCTCAAAAAGTACTTGTATGGAGTATTTTCCGGATCAGCTGCTGCGTTTAGCGCGCTCAGAGACGGCACAGCAATTGGTCCTGGCGGCAAGCCCTTGTGCTTGCGAGTATTGTACGGGGAATTTAAATCCGGCGTCCGTACTGCACCAGTTTTATCAGCAGCATATTGATATGTTACATCAGACCCTAACGGCATGTCCGCTTTCAAACGATTATAGAATACACTCGCAATCTTTCGCTGATCAGCGCATATTTCCGCACCAGCACCACAGCCAATTGACTCCTTTTGAATAATTGATGCCAATGTAATTCCCTGATGCAGCGTCAAACCGCGAGCCTTAAACTTCTCTACTAGATTATATTTTTTCACGACATCCTCAAAATGACTAAGCGAACGCTTAATTACTTGTTCAATTGACTCATTAGGCGAAATATAAAACGTTTCACCATAGACGTAGCCTTCCAGGTCAGCGCCGTTCGGGCGGCTAGCTAAAATTGGATTCGTGTATTTGGCATTAAACGCTTCTTTTATTTTTTTATCCGAAAATTCCGCCTTTTTTAGTACCGATTCTACTTCTCTACCATCTGAATTTTTGATTTTCGTATGCAGCGTTGCACCTGGATAAAATGTTATCGAAACCTCATCTGATTTACCGCTAGTTAAGCGAGCTACAATTTCCGGCACTGTTTGCGACGGATTTACTGAATATACACCAGATTGAAACTTGCTGCTAGTATTATGCAAGCGCACATAAGCCGAAAAAGCCAGCGAACTGCGAATAAGTTTTTTCTGCTCCAAGCTGTCAGCTATATCGCCAGAGTTCATACCCTCCTTAATATCAACCCTCACAGCTGTTTTATTACTAACATCAGCTGGCATAAGCATCTGTCGATACCACATCGCCGCACTCAGCGACGCCACGCCGACCACAGCAACCAGCACCGACAAAGCTATTAGCCATTTTCTGCGGCTTCTTCGAATTTTCATACATTCTCCTCCAAATAATCTTGCAAAATTATACTAGCCGCCTCGGCGTCAATTTCGCCTTTATCTTTAATTTTATTGCCTAGTCTTTGTTCCGCCTGGACGCTTGTCAGCGACTCGTCCTGGAAGACTACCTTCGTATCCAAATCAATCTCCGCTAATTGGTCGACAAAATTCTCTACATACTTCGTCTGCTGCGTTGGCTCGCCAGATTGATTGCGCGGATAGCCTACGACGATGACATTGATATCGTTTCGTAAAACCAATTCGACAATTTTTTGAATCGTTGAGTCGTCATTCTCCAGCCATCCAAAAGGCACCGCAATCTTAACCCGAGAATCAGCCATCGCTACGCCGATCCGACGCGTGCCGACATCCAGAGCCAAAAAATTCCTATTTGGCATCCTTCAGCTTAAACTCAACGTTAATCTTTTTTATATCATTTGGTACAGATCTTACCCAAAACGGCGAGAATTTTACATCAACATCCTCAACACCCTCAATAGACTCAATCGACGACTGCACATCGCCGTACGTCCGGCCCTTTGCCTGCTCCTTAACTTTAGCCTCGTTAATTTCCGGACCAATCTTGCCGTTAGCGGTCACAACAAGACTCTGAACACCGCCCCTATCAGTAAATTGAGAAAATTCCGCTTTATCTACGCCGCTGTCGTAAATCTTTTGCGATTTTTTATCGCCAATATCGTCTTCTCTAATTTTAGCGTCAATGAAGGATTTGATATCAGATTTATCTGCTGCCAGCATACTGGCAGTAATTGTCGATTTTAGCAGCACGCTACCCGAGGCTTCGCTATCAACCGCCACGTTAGGAACTGGATCTGAGCGATTTTCGGAATAACTATCGGTGATGACTTTCGCAGAGCTGCCGAAAGATCCAGCAAGCTGATTTTTTAGACCATTATCCTTCTGCTCATTTAATTTAGACTTCGCACTGGCGACGTCAGAAGCCGTCACTACGGTAGCCGTTTTGTCAGTTCCACCGCTGGTTGGCGACATTAACGAAGCTTTTATACCGTCAACCGAAATCGACATACTGCCCGACGCTGCATTATACTGCGAACCGCCTTCAGCCGCCCGTACCGAAGCGGTAGCCGTTCCAGAGCAAGTTTTACCAGAACAATCCCATGACAACGTCGCCGCCGGAACTGTCACCGAAGAAGATAACACATAAGACAAATCATTATTCTTAAGAATCGTCCCCGCAGCTATAGTCACGCTATTCTTTGACGAATTACTAAACCTAACTGACCCAGTCGCCTTTTCTCCAACATTCTTTTTACCAGTTGCCGCAAACTCAACACTGATTTCTTTTTGTAACTCTCGTTTCTGAACCTTAATGCTGTCATTTTTAGCGCTGACTGTGTCGTCCGTCGTTAATTTTACCGTCTCGCTGACTTTTACGCCCTTTGTTTTAGCGGTAATAATTACTGTCGCGTGCGGCGCAAACCAAGTAGCCCACACTAAAAATACAATTAATAACAGTACGCCGCCGCCAATCAAAGCGAACTTCTTGCGAAAAACATTAAAATCTGGAATCTTCGGCTTTTTCTTATTACTTTTTGCTGAATCACCAGGAGATTTATTCTTATTGGCGGCATCTGGGGTATTTGCCTCGCTAGCCCCCTTGTTATCTTTTGGTTTTTTATGCGTTGAATCCGCCATATCGCCAACTGGCAGCTGTCCGCCATCAATCACATCATTATCGTCTACTTTCAGCGCTGGAATCTCCGCAATTTCCGGCTTACTTTGCAATGTTTTTGCTACTGGAATATCGGCTGTCGCCGCCAATCCTGCCAATACATTGTCGCTGGTAATTATTACCACTCTTTTGTCCGCTGATTTAGCTGCTCGCGCCAACAGTCGAATGTTAACCGCACTCTGCAAAACGCCGATTCGCCGCGGCGGCACCAAGGCAATAATCCGTTCTTTTGACGATTTAATCTTGCCAATTATTGACGTAATATCGTCTTCTGTATCAATATGGATAACGTCTTTATTCATTTCAAATCTTTAATAACCTGTTTACTTTTTCGACCAAACCATTACTTTCCTGGTTTCCAATTATTGTATCATACCCCACCCGGAGTAAACCCATAACCGTGATAAACGTATGATCGGCTATATCACCTGTGGTATCAATTATGCCAGTCACGTCGCTAGGCTTAATATATTGCACAACTGGTTTTTTCGTAAACGGCAAATCCTCATGCCACTGGTGTTTTTCCAGCGCCTCAGTAATTTTCTTCAAATTGGATCCGCCGCCGCACAGCAAAATGCGGTTCGGTAAATAATCAACGTTATCAAACTCGCTTAATGCTAATTCCACACCGGACAGCCATACCTCTAATGTCTTATCAATTGCTTCATCAACTCGCCTTTTCACTGTCGGCTTAATATTACCATCATTAAGGTTTAGTTTTAACTTCTCAGCATCCTTAAAGCTCAAATCCAAATCGGCAGAAATCGTCCGCGTAAAACTACGACCGCCGATGCCAAACATCTTCGTGCCCTCAACCCCGCCGTCGTTTACTACTGCAATATCGGTCGTGCCGCCGCCGATGTCCGCTAAAATTGCCGTAAAATTACTGTCGGTATCTGTTCCTAAAACACTGCGACTTACTGCAAAAGGCTCGGCAGCTACCGCCACCAGTTCTAATGCTAATTCGTCAGCCACTTTCTCCAACGCTCCAATATGCACCATCGGCGCAAATGCCGTATAAATTTGTACTGCTACGTCCCGCCCCTGAAAACCAATCGGATTAGACACTTTATAGCCATCAATATGAATACTTACCAGCGCCGAATTAACTAGCTTCACTTCAACATCCTCGTTGCCAGTCTCCAGTGCTATCTGCGCCTGCGCCTTACTTTGCGCCCGCTCTTGCACCTTCTCAATGATAAACTCCATCTCTGCCACGTCTAAAGTCTTATTCGGCTGCGGACGACGGTAACGAATCGTATTAGTAACGCCCTTTACCAGTTCGCCAGCGATACCAATAATCACGCGTTTACCCTGTATGCCAGCTTGATCTTCCGCCTCGGTAAGCGCCGCTTCGCAATTTGCGACCACACCAGCAATATCAGCAATCGCACCTAAATGCATGTCGCCCATCTCTTGCTGTTTGCGCCCGACACCGATAATTTCCAAATTATCATCTTTTATTTCGGCAATCAGCGCCTTAACGACCTCTGTACCAATATCCAAACCAACTAACAATTCCGGAGTATCTTTATCGGTTTTTTTTAACATGTCTCTCAATGCCATACAGGTTTATTATATAACGCTTGTGATTTTGAGGCAATTGTTGACTTTTTCCCTAATAAATTGCCTAAATTTTTATTTATTTCAGAACCGCTTTAATCCGGCGAATTCCCGCCGAGCTGGACTCCTCCTTGGTGATTTTGAAGCGCTTACCGCCTTCAGCCAAGGCACCCGTGTGTTCAACGTGCGGGCCGCCGCAAACTTCGAAACTAACAATATTGTCGCCTTCACCGATGGAATAGACTTTTACTTTATCGCCGTAGCGCTCGCCAAAGGCGCCGATTGCACCCATTTTTAGCGCCTCGTCAGTCGGATAAACGGCAAAGCTGACTGGCAAATCAGCGTCAATCCACGCATTGACCTGATCTTCCACCGCCTGTTTTTCCTCTGATGTTAATTTATCGTGATTAAAATCAAAACGCAGGCGCTCAGACGTGATATTGCTGCCATGCTGCTGCAAATCCGGCGCCTTCAGAACTTTGCGCAGTGCCGCGCCCAACAAGTGCGTCGCCGTATGATATTTCAGATGGATTGGATCGTGACCTTCCAAACCGCCGCTAAACTGCCCCTTGCGTGCTGTCTTGGAGCGTTGGCGCTGCTCGGCCATTCGCGCATCAAATTCGGCGCGCCAATTATCAGAAAGCTTGATGCCTTGTTTATACGCCTCCTCGGTACTCAGCTCTACCGGAAAACCAAACGTATCATACAGCGTAAATAACTCTTCGCCAGTCAAGCTGTCATCAATATAATGTCGCATCTGCCTTAAACCTTTACGCAGCGTCTGGCGGAAGGCTTTTTCTTCCTTGACCAGCACAGCGATGATACTCTCGCGGTTCTCCTTAACCTCTGGGAAATCCGCTTCGTATAAGTCAGCGATTACCGGCACAACTTCCTCCAGGAAATTCTGCTCGATCCCCAGATCAAAACTATAACGAATCGCCCGGCGCAATAAGCGGCGCATCACGTAGCCTTGCTCCTTATTACTCGGCACGCAGCCGTCAACCGCCAAAAATACCGCCGCCCTGAGATGATCAGCGATCACTCGCATTGACGCGGTGTGCGTAGCGTATTCCCCACCGCTTAAACTCTCTAGCTTTTTAATGATTGGCTGCAGCAAGCTAATTTTGAAAACATCGGGGCTATCAATCGCCGCCGCGGCAATCCGCTCCAAGCCGCCGCCAAAATCAACGTTCTTACGCGCTAGTGGTTCAAAACTACCGTCATCCAACCGTCGGTACTGCATGAAAACTTGGTTACCAATCTCCATAAATCGGCCGCTATCACTAGCTGGATGCGCCTGCCCAAAGCTGGCGTCATGATGCTGCTCGCCAAAATCATAAAACACCTCGCTATCCGGCCCGCATGGATCACCAATCGGCGTACTATCAATCCCGCCGCCGCGGCTCCACCAATTCTCCTTATCATTGTAAAAGAAAATCCGGCCGCCCTGCATACCCAGCTTGTCGCCATTTTCAGCGCTATCCAGCTCGACAATTTTAGCCTCAATGCCTTTTTTGGCAAAAACTTCTTGCCAAATTTGCGCCGCCTCGTCATCGCGCGGAATGTTATTTTTCTCATCGCCAATAAAACAGCTGACGTAGATTTTATGCGGATCTAGCCCGACTATTTCTGTCAAAAATTCAAAAAACCACTCGATTTGCTGGCGCTTAAAATACTCGCCCATACTCCAATTACCCAGCATCTCAAAGAACGTCGTGTGGCGATTATCGCCAACATCCTCAATATCCTGCGCCCGCAAACACGTTTGGCTATCAGCTAATTTCGTACCCTGCGGATGATCCTGGCCCAGCAAATACGGCAACAGCGGCTGCATGCCCGAGCCAGTAAATAACGTCGTCGGGTCGTTGTGCAGTATAAGCGGCGCCCGCTCAATAATAGTGTGGCCGTTCCTTTGGCAAAATTCGAGATATTTCTGGCGGATTTCTTGTGTGTTCATAGAGGTAATTATAGCATAAAACAAAACCGCCCGATTAACGAGCGGTTTGCAATTATTCTATAATATCTACTCGGCAGACTCTTCAGCCGGTTCTTCCTTTGGCTGATTCTTGCGAAGTTTCTCTGGGTTGCGGATAGATTTATGCTTATCAGCAGCCGACTCTTTAACCCATTTCGGTAATTTAACACCAGCTTCTTTCAATAGTTTAACGACGCGCGGAGTTGGCTGAGCGCCGCTATCTAAATATTTCTGCGCCGATTCAACCTGAATATTTGCTTCTTTAGTGTGCGGGTTGTAGCTACCAACATACGCGACCACTCGACCGCTCGACGGGTGACGCTGCGCCTCTTGTACCGCCAGGCGGTACACTGGGTAACCTTTGCGACCCAACCGTTGCAAACGAATTGCTAACATGTGTAATTTCTTCCTTTTCTTACAACTCTTTGATTAATGTATTACTCCTAGAGAGTGTACACTATTTATGCGCGGTCGTCAATAAACCCACAACTCATGGCATATTTCATAATCTCAGCAAAATTATCAAAATCATGGTGATAGTCTTGCACTTTATCAAATTCCACAAACTCCCTAGCTGATGATTCGTACGAAGCTACAAAATCATCTATTCGTTTTACATCAGCCAGAAAAAGCAGCTGATATGCCCTATCAGGGTATCTATCGTTATATTTAGAATGAAATAGCTTTTCAATATGCCAAGCACCCATCAATTTTAGAGAATTTAGTTCAACGGATGTTTCCTCATACACCTCGCGTCGCGCACAATCTTCTGGCGTTTCTCCTAATTCCATACGACCACCTGGCAAACCCCAGCCACGCGGTGGCTTGGCCAGAAGTATTTTATTTTCATGAACTGCACAAACCATACACGATGTCACAAGCGAAAAGTCAGGAATGGTTTCACACGGATAAAATTGAGACTTTGTTGATTTGTCTTTACCCCAGAAAACAAACGGAAAAATATCGTTAACTTTCATAATACAACCCCTTCTTTACATTTTATGATAACATTTGACACACTTATACCATAATCCGACATATCAATTATTGAGGTCCGAATAACGTTTTGTTGTTAACGACGTCAATATCATTCTGTACAGCCTTAGGTATTTTGCTAAATTTATACAACGCGTCTATGGTATTCAAAAAGTTATATTTTGGATATAGGCTTAACTCCAAAACTACCCGCATCCTTTCAACAAAAATATTGACCTATGTAACAACATTAGACTACACTAATCAATAGAGCATAAAATATCTAGCAATTTCTATCTGGAATGTTACAGAGACTATAAACTGTCATGTAGCTAGCGGTACAAAAGAAACGCCAATTTGAAGCGCCCGGTGTTGCACGATGCCTAAAGGAAAGGATTAATTCTTGGAAATGAAACGACACATCATTGACCTGCATACCCATACTGTCCACTCTGACGGAGTATTAACGCCAATTGAACTAATTGATCGAGCACATGATAATGGCGTATCTGTGCTATCGATCGCTGACCACGATACGTTAGGTGCATATGAGGACGAATCAACATTTGAACAGGCTGAGAAACGTGACATTCGCCTCATCCCTGGAGTTGAAATTTCAGCCAAGTATCGATCCGTCGGTATTCATGTTTTGGGACTTTTTATTGATCATGAGAATGACGCTCTACATAACGTCTTAAAGAGGCAGCATGATTTTAGAATTGAGTATATGAACCGCGTCGTTGATATGTTTGAAAAAGACGGGTGGGCAATTGCTTCAAAAGAAAGCCTACTGTCACTGGGATCAGTCACTAAGGCTCACATCTCTCAAAGCATTGTGGAACACGAAGAAAATTTTGAACGCCTAAAACAATTGTTTGGCCAGATTCCTACCCGCGGTATGTTTATCGAGGCTATGATGAATGAAGGTTGCAAGTATTTCCTAGAACGTGAAACACTATCGCCGACAGAAGCTATCCAAGCAATTCACGACGCGCACGGTGTTGCAATCTTCGCCCATCCTATTGCCAGTTTATACGAAGATATGGACATGACAGCTCTCCGCGACGTGATTAGTAATACTAATTTCGACGCACTCGAAGCGTTTTATTACTATCATGACCAATCCAGAGGCGGAGCAATGGTAACAGCAATTGATCAGATGACAGAACTTGCTCAAGAGTTTGGGCTTGCTGTGAGCGCTGGCTCTGATTATCATGGTCCAAATCCAGCTCATGGTCGTCAGACCGATGTAGGATTCAAGGGGATGCCAAGAAAACCTGGATTGAAATACTTGAAACCTTTGGAAGAAATAGCCCTCAAATATGCTTCTTAGTAGCAGCTAGCTTAGTAAATAATCCCGCCGCCCAAGCATTCCTCACCATCGTAGATCACAGCCGACTGACCCGGAGCGACGGCGCGCTGCGGCTCGGACAAGACAACCGTCACTTTCTCACCAGCATTATCGTTCACACGCGCAATCTCCGCATTAATTAGCGGCGCTCGGTGCCGCACTCGGATTTGATAGATATCGTCTTTTGGCGGCTGATTGATCCAGTGAACGTCAGTCAGGGTCAATTCTTGGCACCAGAGGTTACCATTATCAATCAAACGCGACACGTAAACCTCATTCTTTTCCATGTCTTTGCCGACGACATAGTACGGCAAGCCGCCACCAACATTCAGGCCATGCCGCTGCCCCAAGGTATAGAAGATTGCCCCGTCGTGTCGACCAACAACCACACCTGTTTGCTGATCGACAATATCACCCGGGCTAGTCTCAACATATTCTGACAAAAACTCGCGAATCCCCACTTGCCCAACAAAACAGATCCCCATCGACTCCTTTTTACTGGCGGTCCACAAACCCCGCTTCTTGGCCATCTCGCGCACCTCAGCCTTGGTAAAATCGCCGAGCGGAAACATAGTTTTTGCCAACGCCCCGGACGTCACGCGGTACAGAAAATAGGTTTGGTCTTTGTTGTCATCGTGAGCACGGAGTAAGCGTGTAACATTGGGTAATGATGGCGCTTTGACGAACCCAGGCGTGAACGTTGATTCGTCCTGAATCGCCGAGGACTGTCTGAACGCAGTGAGTTCCGCAGGCGACAGCGACGGATCAGCGTGAACACCATGGCGTGAGACAACCGCGCCAGAATTACCCAATACTGCACCGTCTGCTAAATGTTCAATTCGCGCATAATGCCCCGTCGCAATATACTCCGCACCCGCTGCCAACGACGCCTCTAAAAACAACTTAAACTTCACCTCTTGATTACACATCACATCAGGATTTGGCGTCCGGCCCGCTTGATATTCGCGGATCATATAGTCAACGACATTTTGCTTATACTCTTTTTGAAAATCAAACACCTGAAAATCAATTCCCAGCCCCACCGCCACGCGCTTGGCGTCAGCCACATCTTCTGCCCACGGACAGTGCATACCCGGCAAGTCTTCCGACCAGTTTTTCATATACACACCAGTTACCTTATGGCCTTGCTCAACCAATAGTGCTGCCGCTACCGACGAATCAACGCCACCCGACATACCGACGAACACCCGAGCCATCAGCGCGACACTCCCAGCGCAAACAAGCCGATCCGTAGCAATTCGCCGACCGCCAGCCACCAGCCCCACGGCGTCAGCCACCACCATGCACTCCAATGCTTGTCATGCGTTGTCGGACGTGCCCGCAGCTCAACATTCGGCAGTTGCACTGAAAACTCAGCCAGCGCCCGCCGCATGTGATAGCCGCTGGTGACCAGAATGACACGCTTGATGCCGCGCTGCGCTATGATGTTCGCCACCTCTTGGGCATTCTGCTTGGTGGTTTCTGAACGTTCATCCATTACCAAGGCCGCAGCTGGCACACCCGCCGCTTCGGCTTGTTTTCTCATGGCAGCGGCGTTAGACGGGCCGGATTTATCAGCCGCGGCACCAGATAAGATGACAGTCGGCGCCCAGCCAGCTTGATATAATTTAACTGCCTCAGCCGTGCGCGCTTCCGTGTCACCGCCACTAATAACGATGATCGCGCCTGCCTTTTGACACTGCCCTGAGCCCGGGTGTGGACAATCTTTCAAATCATCCGGCGACAAATAATAGCTCAAGCCGACAATAACCGCGACCGCAATTAACACCAAGCCGATTAACCGATGAATCACCGCGTTCGCTCCTGTTCCGTACGTACTGCAGTAATAATCTCGTCCGCCGCCCGCATAACTTGCGTCTTATCGTTCAATCGCCCGAAGGTGAGCCGCAGACTACCGTCAATCGCAGTATCACCCAACCCGATCGCCGCCAAGACATGTGATCGCGTACCCGAATTAGCCGCGCAGGCACTACCCGTCGCTACCAGCACGCCGCGCGCCTCCAATAAAAACACCAATCGTTCAGCATCAACACCAGGAAATGAAATATTGAGGAAATTAACCAGCGATTTTTTCTGATCAGAAGAAATAATCATGTCAGGGAAAGCCGCTAATAGCTTCTTTACTAACGTATCACGCAGTCCTCGCAGACGTTTTACTTCACCGCTGCGACGCTTGGCAGCTAGCTCCAGCGCCGTCGCAAAGCCGACCACGCCAGCCACATTTTCCGTACCGCTGCGCAGGCCCGCTTCCTGCCCGCCGCCAACGATATTTGGCTGTAGCTTGACGCCCGGCCGTATCCATAGCAAACCAACCTGCTTTGGTCCGTAAACTTTTGCCGCCGATAGCGTCAACAAATCAACCCCCAGCCGCTTAATTTTCACATCCATCAGCGCCGCGGTCTGCGAGGCATCGGTATGAAATATAAGCGGCGTTGATTCGCCATTTTCCTGGCGCCGCATGCGCTCGAGCCTTACAACTTCCGCAATTTCTTCAACGGGCTGGATATACCCCAGCTCATGATTCGCCAGCGCGATGCTCATAAAACTAACGTCTGGCGTCAGCAGTTTTCTAACGGCCTGCGGATCAATGCGTCCATTTTTCATCGGCAGGATGAGCCGAACGTCCGAGCGCGCTTTTGCAGAATTGATGACCGAGCTATGTTCAATCGCCGAGACTAAACTCACGCCACCCACTGCGGTAAACGCCAAATTGATTGACTCGGTAGCACCAGCTGTCATCACTAATTCATCCGCGCCCACGCCCAGCACCCGCGCGATACGCGACTTTGCCTCGCGGTAGTCGCGCTTGACAGTGACCGCCGGTGCATATGGACTGGACGGATTAAAGAACTTCTCGGAAAAATACGGCTGCATTGCCTCAACCACTAACGGATCCATCGGCGTGGCAGCAGCGTGATCAAGATATATAAATTTGTCTTTCACCTCTTTATTATATCAGAGACAGTAACCAGTCTGCGGGTCGCGTTTATATAGATCCCGGGAAACTCGCTCGTAATATTCTTTAACCGCCAGTACAAAGTTCTGCAATTCATCGCCTTCCAAATAGCTATACCGATAATTCGGCTGAACTTTCAAAATACCCTTTGGCTGCACTTCGTAGCGTGTCGTCAATTCCTGTTTCTTGCCATCTTTATCAACAATTTCTTCGTACCAAATCCACGTGTCTTTATCTAAATTAAAGAACTCCCGCCGCGTCACATGCGCCGGCTTTTCGCCAAAAATCGTCGCGCCAATCTCGCTTTCTAATTGAATCAACTCGCGCTCAGTAAACTTTTTCAGCGGTCGGTTTTTCTTTTTTAAGATAGAAACTAAACCCGTATTGTCATCGTCAGTAAACACCAGCTTTAAGGCTTTTTTAAGAATACTCGGCATTATAGCTCGACCCCTGCCGCGTTCGCCCTCAAAGCTGCAATATTCTCGCCCATCTTAACAACTTCTTTTAGCGCCTCATCATCAGGATTTCGCTCAAACTTGCCTCTATAATCAATATGATTTACCTCGTCGACAGGTGTTATATTTCTATCAGGATTAAATAATGTCGATTTTACCGCTACGCCGCCGTCAATATTATTGATTTTACCAAATGAAGCACTGTCAATATTATTGATTTTACCAAATGAAGCACTGTTGACATCAGGTTTATTATTTTTAACTTTATCAAAAGATCCTTGCCTTTCCGGAACAATCACGTTCTGAGACATCTCGCCCCGCCTAGACGGACTAATACCTAAAATACCTGACCTAGCACTTCCCTTGTTCATATTTTCTCTCCACTTATATGCCAAAAAGATTCTTAGTGTTGCGAACCGTAGCTTCAGACAAATCGTCAAAAGGTATGTCTCGATTATCCGCCCAATATTTCGCTACCAGTTCTACATATCTTGGCATATTCATCTTACCACGAAATGGCTTTGGTGTCAAGAATGGCGCGTCGGTCTCTAATAATAACCGCTCCAACGGAATGGAGGCGAATAATTCCCGCTGCACTTGGTCTTTGGTGAACGTGCTAATTCCATTCAAACCAACGTACAATCCGCGAGCAAACCCCTTGTCTAAATTGAGGCGCGTATCAGTAAAGCTATGCAGAACGCCGCGCAGGCCATGGAAATTATCAAAAATTGGCCAAAAATCATCCCACACTGATACTTGACCAGCTGCACCATCACGAATATGAAAGCTAACTGACAAATCATAGTCCACCGCCAACTGCAGCTGCGCCTCCAGCGCCTGAATCTGCACATCGCGCGGGCTATGATTGTAATAATAATCAAGCCCAATCTCGCCAATCGCCACAATTGGTAAATCCTCTGCCCTGGCTTTCAGCAGTTGCTCCACCTCATTCCAGCCATCTTTGCTGTCATGCGGATGAACGCCAACTGCCGCCCAAGTATAGTCGCGATTCGCGGCAAACTCTACTGCTTGACGGCTGCTGCGCTGGTCGGTACCAACACAAATCATGCCGATACCCGCCGCGATTGTTTGCTGATACAACTCCTCGCGATTGTCCGCGAAAAACTCGGTATCATGCAGATGACAGTGCGAATCAATCAAGCGTAAGTCTGCCGCCATACTATTCTCCGCCGTCAGACTCATTATTATTTGCCCTGGGCTTCTGCTTTTGGCGCGCGCGGATCGGGCGTATGTAGATATTTGCGCGGGAATAATGGTGTCAGCTCTGACGGCACAACACCACTGGCAAACATGTCGTGAATTTTCTCGGCAGTTTGCGGCATAAATGGACGAAGCATATCAGAGACTTGCAGTAATGTGCCGCAGGCATGCGCCAAAATCTCGCCCAAATGCGCTTCCGCCTCTGGGTCTTTATCGCGTTTTTTAGCAACTTGCCATGGTTGCACGCGCTCAATATATTGATTCAATGAACGGATAATCTGCCAAATTTCATCAATTGCTAGGTTAAAATTCAAAGACTCCATATCGGCACGGTACGGCCCCATATCGTGCTCAGACTGCGGCGCATCGCCAATAACGCCAGCTTGATAATTCTGCACCATCTTTGCCACCCGCTGTACCAAATTACCGAGATCATTACCCAGTTCACCATTATACGCTGCTTCAAACTTCTCCCAAGTAAAGTCACCGTCATCCTGAGTTGGCACGTGGCGCAGAAAATAATAGCGGAAAGCCTCAACACCATAGTACGGGATGATATCAACCGGACCAACACCATTACCGAGACTCTTACTCATTTTAGTGCCTCCAACGTTGATAAAGCCATGAACTAATAGCACCTTTGGTAGCGGCAAATCCAATGCCATCAACATTGCCGGCCAAATTCCGACGTGAAAACGAAGGATATCCTTGCCGATCACCTGCACATCTGCCGGCCAAAACGCCTGCCATTCATCAGCTCGGTCAGGATAGCCAATGACCGTGATGTAATTACTCAGCGCATCCAACCAGACATACATCACCTGCGTGTCATCGCCTGGCACTGGCACACCCCAGCTGAGGTTCTTGCGCGGACGCGAAACCGACACGTCTTTCAGGCCGTCCTTCATCAATTCCAGAAACTCTTTTTTACGGAATTCAGGCACAATTTTCATCTTGTTTGACTCAATCGCCTGGCGAATATGATCTGAAAAGGCGCTGGTTTTGAAATAATAATTTTCTTCGCTCAGCCGCTGGTACGGCGACTGATGATCAGGACAAATGCCATTATTTTCAGCCGCTTCTTTGTCGGTGACGAACGCCTCGCAACCTTGGCAATACCAGCCCTCGTACGTACCTTTGTAGATATAGCCAGACGCAGCCAGCTTCTGCCAAATATACTGCACCGCGCTAACATGATGCGGGTCAGTTGTGCGGATAAAATCCGTCGCCGAAATATTCAACTCGGCAATCATGTTTTGGAAATTGCCATGCATTTGGTCGACATAGGCTTGTGGTGTCTGATTTTGGCTGGCAGCCTTAGCGGCAATTTTATTCCCATGCTCATCCACGCCCGTCTGAAAACGTACCTCGCGGCCGTTCTGCCGCTGATACCTCGCCCACACATCCGCCAGCATATAGTCCATGGCGTGCCCAATGTGCGGCAAACCGTTGACATAAGGAATAGCAGTGGTAATGTAGGCGTGTTGTTTAGTCATGATATATATTATATCACCTCTTTAGTAAAAGAAAGAGCGAGATAAATAAAATCAAAAATCGGTCTGTTTTGCCGATAAAACTATCTATACTTAATCGCGGCGCAACCAATTATTACAAGCACAGTAGCTACAGAGAAAATAGCTGCAATGTTAGCGCCAGTATCAGCCAGCTTGGATTTTAATTGCGAATTTCTATTTGAGCCGCTGCTCGCTGCGATATAATCGGGGTTCTTATTCCATTTCGCATAAAGCGTCAAATCGTGATCTGGCATGGTGTCGTTTGTAAAGTTCCAGCTTGTTGCAAACGTAGTGTCCGTATACCAGCCGGCAAAAGTGTAGCCAGAGCGGGTCGGGGCGACCGGCGGTCTGAAAGGATACGTATAGCCTACCATCTTATTTGGAACGGCAGAACCAGATTGCGAATCAAATGTTACTTTATGTTTTGTACACAGCCTACCATCACTAGTGATTACCCAGCCGTGTCCGCCGTCAGCAACAGGCTTCAAGATGTTAGCCCGCGCCGAAGCAGCTGCACAAAATTTCAAACCAGCCGCACCAAGCGACATTGGCGATTTTAGATTCTGCGCATTCCAAGCAATTAGCATAGCATCGTAATTCTGGCGCGAAATCGCTGTATGATCAAGCGCGGCCGCCGCACCAGACAACGGTTTTCCCGGCAAAATAACCAACGAATCCAATCGCCAAGCAGCTAGCGACTGATTGAATGAAGTTGCGCCGCTCAAAAAACGAACAAGAAGTTGCACTTTTTTCATATCCCATGAGCCAATCGGCTGATTGAATGAAATTGCCCTTTGAAACATGTCATTTGCGATTACAAAATTTGACGTATCCCAATTCACAATAGAATTACTACCTCCGTTGTTAAAAGCGCTAGCGCCGCTAAACATAGCAGCGGTATCAGTTACCTTTGAAACATCCCAAGAACCGATATTTTGATTAAATTGGTTTGCGTTTTGAAAGACGCCCGACATTTTGGTAATAGTTGACGTATTCCAATTCCAGTTAGCAGACTCGCCTTTCAGCGATTTATTTCCAACAAACATCCATGATAAGTCAGTGGCTTGGCTTAAATCTGGCGTATCAGTTGCCTTAACATCCATATTCTCCGCGCCAGCAAAGGCAGAACGCATATTCTTCCACTTGTTCGTGCCCCATTGATCAATCGAAAGCAGTTTTAACCTATCACCCCTACCATTTACGATAAACCAAGGGAAAGCGCCGCCAATGCGTATAGTGTAGACCCCCGGCGTAGCGTAATTACAAGTATAAGAGGCAGTCTGCCCAGATACCTCAGTTACACCGTCATTATTGCAGTCAACAGTATAATTGTACCCTGAACCGCTTGTCGGAATAACAAACTGAGTGTTTGGCGACCCCGGCTTTCTGGTATCAACAGTAAATACGAAGTCCGTGTTGTTGATAACGTCAGCTGCGGCTTTTGGCGAATAGAGTGTTGATGCAACAAGCACCGACAAGACACCAGACACTAAAATCAGCGACCTTAATGGCAGCTTAAATTTCTGTATTTTCGTTACTCTAAAATGTTTATTCATGATGATGATTATTATTATTGTACTTATGCTTTAGCTTTTTGACAATAGATTTTACGGATCGTTCAGCAAACAACAGATCGCGCATCAAGACGAAAGTTGCAAAAAAGTCAATAGAGCATCAATAAACTAATTACCAAATCAGCATATCTCTAACTAAACATAAATGCCATCTACCCTCATGTTATAGCCAACAAATTAAATTCGTTTTATTAATTTAATTAGAATAAATCCAGTCACTATAAATCCAGCAGTCGCAAAAAGAAGCATTGACACATCCGAGCCAGTCTCAGCCAGCTTGGTTGATGAGCTTGAATTGTTTTCCGAAGCGCCACTGCTTGTTGCAACAGACTTAGGATTCTCAATCCACTTTGCATATAAAGTCAAATTACTGTCTGGCATGGTATCGACAGCAAAGTTCCAGGCTCTCGCAAAAGTGTTATCCGTATACCACCCAGCAAAGGTGTAACCCTGCCGATTTGGCACAGCTGGCGCGGTAATTTTATCAGTAAAAGCAACTTCTTGGTTGGCAATTGCCATTCCGCCCTGGGTATCAAAAACTACGGTATGCTTCGGACACTCCTTTGCATCGCCATTGATGGTCCAGCCATGCCCGCCGTCGGCGACTGGCTTGATTAGATTTTTTCTAGCCGCATCAGCAGTGCAATATTTCAACCCGGCGGCCCCTAGTATAAGCGGCGAGTTAGTTGATTGAATATTCCAAGATATCAAAGTAGCATCATAATTTTTCATAGATAAACCACTATTATCCAACATCCTAGGGGCGCCAGACCAAGGACTATTTGGTAAACCAGTTGTCGAAACGAGCGAATCTAGCCGCCAATTTGCCAAAGATTGATTAAAGGCGCGAGCGCCATTAAACATTTCGCTCATCAGCTCGGCTTTCGAAACGTTCCACGATCCTATCGGCTGATTAAATTTAACTGCATTTTGAAATATTGCATTCATCGCAGTCATCTTGCCAGTGTTCCAGTTTTTAATTGAATCGCTGCCGCCATTATTAAATGCTGTCGCGTTATTAAATAAACCGCCAGCAAAAACAACGTTAGAGACATCCCACGATCCGATGTTTTGATTGAAATTTTCAGTATCGCTAAACGCACTACCCATATTAGTAATGGTCGAGGTGTTCCAATTCCAGTTAGCATTCTCACCCTTGAGAGAAGTATTGCCTCTAAAGACAGAGTATATCGAGTCAGTCTGCGACAAATCGGGAGTGTCAATCGCCTTTACATCCATATTTGCAGCACCGTAAAATGAAGCCACCAACGATCTCCATTTATTCTTCCCCCACTGATCAATAGAAATCATCTTCAGTTTATCGCCACCGTTATTGAGATAAAACTCTGGAAACACACCTCCGATACGAATCGTATACACACCAGGTGTAGCGTAACTACAAGTATAAGATCCGGTCTGAGCGGTTGCTTCGACCGTACCATCATTATTGCAATCAATAGTATAATTATATCCGCCTCCTCTTATCGGAATGACGAACTGAGTATCTGGCGACCCAGGCTTGCGTGTGTCCACGGTAAACACAAAATCTGTGTCATTGATAGCGTCGGCGGCAGCTTTTGGCGAATAAAATATCGGACCAGAAAACGCTGCTAGCACACCTATTGTCACGGCTAACGCCTTGATGGCCAATCCAAATTTTAGCCTTTTTGTTTTCCAACATCTATTCATTTAGTACCATTATACTTATACTTTATTTTTTTAGCAATATACTAATACTAATCAAAGATGGCACGCAACATTGCCATGACGTTTTGGAGCTTATTTAGTAGATTTTATCTCTGCTAGCACTGCGAATCTTCCCCCTGTATCACCAGCTGAATGTGAGAAATAATTTGGATCATCTGCCGTATCAATTGGCGAAATGAAGATGTTATCACCAGGAACGCCCGCCCGGATAGCCAACGAACGATTAAATCCTTGCATATCCAGATAAATTCCGTCAGCCGTTTGACGGCAGAAATTGTGCCAATTCGTATCATTTGTATGATCAAAATAATCCATACGATAATTTTTCTGCGTGATGCTTGGCGACATCCAAATTTGTAAATCTTTTGCCTGGCTACCATGCTCGACAAAGTACTGAATCGCCCTTTTCATCAACTGCGCAACCGTCGAATGCCGACCCAAATGCGCCAGCATCAATGCCCGACGCTTTGGGTCATAGATGACGGTGGCGATACAGTCCGCCACTGGCAAGAACAAACCTACGCCAGCCGTTTCGGTGTATAGCGCGTCAGCAAAAATCCCCTCGTTGTTATATTTAACCGTGTCAGCTTCAGTGACTTCGATGGTAGTATCAAACGTTTGTGCTTGGTCATATGAAATTACGTGATAAACAACGTCGTCATACTTAACGCCAATTTGATCGCAAAACCGCCGCCGATTATTCACTATCTCAGCTACGTGGCGACCGCGAATACGATTGAGCATAGTGCCGTCGTCTTTCGACGAGACCGCAATGAGCAGTTCAGGCGGAAAGCAGACGGGCTGATCTGCCGCAATCATCGCGCCCGCCATTCTTTGAGCAGCCGCTGCCAATCGTCAATCGCCAAATCTTCAGCACGGACATCGGGTGAAATGTTAGCCTTTTTTAGCAGCTGCTCGACACTAGCTTTACTGACGCCCAGTCCGCCGCTCAAGCTAGAGCGCAGTTTTTTACGCTTAGCCGAAAAACCAGCTTTGACAATGCGGAAAAAGTCTTTTTGGTCTTCAGAATCAACTAATGGTTCGGTGCGAGTTCTCAATACCACCACTTGCGAATCAACTTTTGGCGGCGGCGTGAAGAACTGCCGCGGCACCTCAATATCGAGTTCTGCCTCAGCAAATAGCTGCGCGCTAACCGCTAAAATACTCATTTCGCCAGGCTCGGCCGCGATACGCTCAGCAACTTCTTTTTGCACCAGCAGCACCGCTAAGTTCGGCTTATTCTCCGCCGTCATCAACTTCTCAACAATTTTGCTGGTAATGTAGTACGGCACGTTGGCGACTACTTTATAGCCAGTTGGTAATTGATTTAAGTCAAATTGCAAGATATCTTCATTGATCACTTCCAGGTTTTTGCCAGGAAATTGCCCCGGTAACTTGCGCGCCAAATCCCCATCAAACTCCACCGCCACCACGCGCTGAGCTCGTGCCAACAACCGGCTGGTCAAGGTGCCAAGTCCCGGCCCAATCTCCAAAACCACATCATCTTTACTCAGCTCCGCCGCCTCGGCAATCTCCGCCAAGATTTCTGGGTCGCGCAGCCAATGCTGGCCTAACTCTTTTTTCGGTCCATGCGCTGACGCCATCTAACGCCCGTCCCCGTTCGTCCAATCAGTCGCCAGGTCAAATCCATGCGGATGCCGCGCCGCAAAACCGCCGGTGTCATACACCTTTCCAGGGCCCATACTAGTTTCCACCACCGAGCAGCGCGGATAATTCCCATAATTTGCCGCCACTAAAATATAGCCGTCCTTGTCCACCTTGGCGCCGTCCGCCCGCACCGTGTAGCCACCACCGCCGCAGGCGTTAGCAACAATATTCATCGGCAGGTCGTAGTAGGTTTCGCGGTGCGCCACGCCTTTGGAATCAGTAAATATTTGCGCACCTTTGCCTTTAGTCAATGGATTTTTCGGCTTAGTACCGACTACTTCGATCTGCTTTTTAGGCTGCTTAATAATTTCATGAGAAACCTCTCTGCGGCTGATCTCAATCCCGTTATTAGCCTCAACTTTATACGTCACTTTTTTAATTCCTTTTTCGCCCAGCTGTTTAATCTGCTTAAAGCCAATCGGCTGTGTATCGTCTTTCGTTTGCTCAACCAGAAAAGCAATCTCCACGTCCTCGGTTATCGTCCGCCGCTTGGCTCGTTCAATTTTCATCGCTAGGCTGGCGCCGCTAACCAGCAAATTTTCTGGATTAGAAAAATCAATCTTATCCTCACGATACAGTATAATACCCGCTTTTTTAGCAATTCTGATTGGCGACTGTTCGGCGGTAATTACTTGACGGCTTTTCGTGCCGTCGATAACCGTCACCATCCGAGCACGATGAATATTTACCTGAAATTTCGTGCCAGTTAGTTCCATATCGATATTCGGCTCAATCACATCTCGCTTTTCGTCAACTGTAATGCCCGCCGCCTGTAAAGACTGGCGAACTGTCAGTGCATTCGTAACAATCGTTTTTTCCGAATCTCTATCGTGAATACTCACTAGACGCGTAGAAGACCCGGCTTTCTCTGCACTTTCAGCTTTTACTATACGATTAAATAAAAATCCGCCAGATACAACAACTCCGATTGCTACAATCGCGCCGAAAAAATAATTACAACGTCTTTTTATTGCCATATTATCGACAACTCCACGACCTATATTATAGATTAACCACGCTTAAAAATCCAACGATTCATAAAAGACCGAAGACCAAACCGCCTGAAATGTAGTTCGATCTTACTTTGGTCCGACATTTTGATTAACCAGCCTGCGAGAATTTTTTGAAGTAAATTCTCTAAGCAAGTCGACTTGGTGGTTTTTATCGCAAGCCCCCACAAAAGATAATAAATTAGTAACACCAGTCTCCCTCAACCTATTTTTAATTGCACACTCGGGCATTTTCTCAACATCAACCCAACACATATATACCCGCCGCGGATTATGCGCACCATGCTCCTTCCAGCTCATGATTGGAAACGGATATTTATCAGAATCCCTTTCAAATAATCCCTCCAGTCGAACATCGTTCCTACTTGAAGACGTAGCGATACTATTAGCTACCATCATCAATTTTTCTTGAATAAATGATAAAATCCCATCTCTACTTGCTTCTGTTTCATAGCCCGCCATTTTATGCTCAACTTCTTTCGCCGTATCTGTACGCATATCCAAAACAACCGTACCACCGCCGCATCCAGCTTCAACTCCAAGAACTGGAACATCCGTTTCATCATCTACCAGCCAAGGGAATAATTCTTTCGTAACCGCAACCGTATCACCCTTAGCAAGCTGTACTTGCCGAGCTGACTTCTCTGTCGAAGAACCGACACAGCTAGAGGCACAATTTTGGCGTCCTCGCTTCTTCCTTTTACTTCGCTTTTTCTTAGCAACTCCTGTTAGCCCAGACTGCGCTACAGGTTCTGCGCATTGATACGTTCGCAGCTCCTCCGCCAACAAAGATAACGAATTTTGCAGAGCCTCGGTGAATCGGTCTTCTAGCTGTTTTTTTATATGCTGACGAATATTGCCGGCATTGGCTTTTATAATTGCATCAATCTCAGTTTTACGCCAGGCAGCTTCCCCTAAGTCTAAGAATTTTTCAATATCGCGAATTAAAGGAAGATAACTTTCTAAAAAATCTGCCATCATCTTACGACTAACACCTCTTATTATTTGATCAACTTTTTCAGGTGGAAAATCTCTTTCAATGCCGTCCAGCCTCTTCAATATTCGCTTCATGAAACCACCATCAATTCCAACCTCCTTCAACGGAACCATCTCAAAACGCCTGTCAATACCGTCACTCGTAAACGCCTCAGCGGTTCGTTCTTTTGCCTTCTGTGCTTCGCTAACGTAAATTCTGTCAGCTTCTTCTCTATCGCGAATCCCAGAATTCCTTTGCCATCGATTAACTTTTGGAATTTTTACCTGACAATCTTCTGGAACATTAACTTCAGCCAATCCTTTCGGAAAGATTCTATCCAACTGACGTAGAAACGCAGCATATTCATCGCGAACAGTACTGTCAAAAGCTTCATTCAAAGCGATATTAATTAGATTTGTATTCTCAGGACTACAAAATTCTTCATACTTTTTTCGGCAAGTATCTAAAAGATATTCTACTCTACCAAGTATTGCTTCTACGCCGTCTTTTAAGTCCGCCGAATCTGGATCTACAGGCTGATCATTACCTGGCGGCATATCTTCTAATTTCCCAGAACGGCCAGCCCGACGAGTATCGGGTCTATATCTAACAAAAGAATTATCAGCAAAAAAGCTACTGCCGCTATCATCTCTTTGGCTGCTATCTCCCAGATCGCCTCTTGGGTAAAAATCCATAGGCTGCTATTATAACTAAATATGGATAATAAGTCAACTAAATTGTGTTAAATAAAACAAAGAAAGCCCGTCTAAATCACCCGGTTTACTTCTTCCAACGTCGTTTCACCGCGCAGCGCCGTTAACACCCCTGCCTGCAGCAGCGTCACCATGCCGTTCTTCTTCGCTTCCGCCTCGATAGCTTCAGTATGAATGTCAACCACGTCGCCGCGTAAAAAGCTTTGGATATTTTCTGTCACCACCAACTGCTCCATTACCGGAATACGCCCCTTATAGCCAAACGGCACGTCGGGAGTCGGCACTGGTCTCCATAATTTGAACGTATCCAAATCCGGACAGTCAACATTCTCCGGCAAATCTGCCAAAACCTTTTTTACCCATTTACGCGTAGCTTCATCTGGTTCGTATTCTTCCTTGCTCTCGTCCCAAAGTTTACGCACCAACCGCTGGGCAATTAATAATCGTACCGCCGAACTAAAAATAGGGTTTTGCCCAATCATGTCAATGATACGGCTGAACGCCGCCGCAGTTGAATTGGCGTGGAAACTGGAAAGCACCAAGTGCCCGGTAATCGACGCCTGGATGGCTGTCCGCGCAGTCTCCTGATCGCGAATCTCACCAACCATCACCACATCCGGGTCAAGGCGCAAAACACTGCGCAAACCATCAGCAAACCGCTGACCGGCAGTCGTATCAATCGGAATCTGCGTAATCCCCGGAATTGTGTTTTCCACCGGATCTTCCAGCGTAATAATTTTCCGATCTGAAGTATTCAGGGCATTCAAAATACTATACAGCGTCGTTGACTTTCCCGAGCCAGTCGGACCAACCATCAACAGCATGCCGCGCGGATGCGAGATAATTTCATCAATTTGCTCGCGTTCTTCCTTGGAAATACTTAAAAGATCCAAATTTAGCATTGATGTATCAAAGTTAAACAAACGCAGCACTAAATCCATTCCGTAAATCGTCGGCACTGCCTCAACGCGCAGATTTAGCAAATGAGACGCGCCGTCACGGTGAATTACTTGCTGCATGTGGCCAGACTGAGGCTCGGTGGCTGCCGTGGAAATATTAGCGTGAGACGCCAGCGTTGCCATAATCACCCGGTAGCGATCACGGCTTAGTTCTGCCACAGTGTGCAAAGCGCCATCAACGCGCATTCGCACCCGAATTGATTCTCGCTGGTTCTCAATATGAATATCGGACGCGCCTAATTTGTCGGCCTGATCAATCAAATAGTTAAAAACGTCATTTGTACCGACTGTCGCTAAAATCTGCGTCACCTGCGCTAACGTGTCGCTATCGCCTTCTTTGGCAATTTCGATATCATCGTAAATTATCTTTTTCGGCGGATCAAACCGCAGCATAATCGACCGGAAGGCCGAGCCGGAAATTAAAGAGAAAAAAATTCGCCGGCCTTCGTCGGTATATTCCCTGGTCATCTGCGCCATTAAAGATTGCGGCGTTTGCGATGTTACTGCAAACCGGTACGACTGATCTTCTTCATTGAATGACAATGGTACGATGCGGCCTTCGTACATTTCGTCAATTGTCAGAATATCCCGCAATAACGGCATAGTATCCTCAAACTCGCGGCCATCCAAATAAGGCAAACCTAAGATCGACGCCCGATGGCGTGTTGCGTCCTCGTCTTGGTCGCGGCGGCGCGCTTGGATCTTTTCCTCGTCCATGAGAAAAATTATAGCAAAAAGCTTACGTTTTGGCGAATGCTATAATGAGAGCATGAAACCGGAAATAACGCTACTGCTGCACAATATTCGCTCTACATATAATGTCGGGGCAATCTTCCGTACCGCCGAGGGGTTTGGCGTGAAAAAAATTATTCTCAGCGGCTATACGCCGTACCCGGACTTGAGCTTGAATAGCGAGGCGCCGAGTTGCGCATTTGTCAGCGGCGAAATATGCCAGAATGATCCGCGCTTACCACACATCCGCCAGAAAATTACCCAGCAAATCCACAAAACCGCGCTGGGAGCGGAAAGTTTGGTGTCGTTTGCATTTTATGACGATATTGCTGATTGGCTGGAAGCAAACGAACGCAATGAAAAATTACCGCTTATTGCCCTGGAGCAATCACCTGATAGCACCATGCTGCCAGATTTTCGCCCGCCAGAAAAGTTCGCGCTGCTGCTGGGCGAGGAAGTTCATGGCATTACACCTGAGCTTTTAGAACAATGCCAGCACATCGTGGAAATCCCCATGTCCGGACAAAAAGAGTCGTTTAACGTGTCGGTAGCGGCCGGGATTGCTTTATACGGACTGACGGTCAGAAAATAGCATTGATTTTTATAAAAAACAATAACAGAGGTGGCGATGTATATTATGACACATTTTCTGAAAAATGTGTTGACATTTCTGCTTCAGTATGATATATATCAGCTTTTGCTCAAAGTTTCGTATAAAGGACAGAAGTTGCCCTTTAGCTTTGAGCGAGAGTCTCCTGAAAGGAGAGATCATGAATAACAACATCGGGTGTGGCTGTGTCCTTGCGCTCGCCCTTTGGGCGGGAGGAGTCGCCTTAGCCGCGGTCATACTCATGGCTCTGACCGGAGCGCTTCACGACTCCGGTCTTGGATACATCCCTCACCTGTCATTCTGGCAGGCCGTTGGGTTTTGGCTGATTGTTTCAACTATCGCCATCCCATTCAGAGGAGGCAGGAGCAGGAGCTGAAGGGCGCCCACCGAAAGTAGTTCGCCGAATTGGCTCAACCTGGTTGAGGCGCATATCGCGTTTCCTGGGTTGAGATACACCCAATTCCGGTTTGAGCCAGTTCGGTGGGCTATTTTCTTTGGAAATCAATATTCTCTACTTACTGCACTTTGACGCATTCTTTACCCAGCAGCTGCTCTAGTTTCTTAATAAGCGCATCATCCGCTTCAACCTTGAAAGGCAGGCGCATGGCTGACTTTTTTTCTTCGCCCAGCACCAGCACTACATCCGTCATACCGGCGTAATCACCGCACATTGACTTCATTTTTATCAGCGCGTCGTGATTATTCGGATCTTTAACATGTACAAATAATTTTACTGCCGGCATTTCCGTAGCAGCAACTGACACTGCAGGTTGTTTAGTAGCCGACTGAACTGCCGCACTCGCCTGCTTTGATCCGTCCGATCTGCCAGCAGAACTGCGGCGCTGATTTTTATAAGCTGCCCGCCGCTCTTTCTTTACTGCGGCGCTGATTTTTGGTGCATCCATTTTACGGCCGGTCGACTCGTAATTATCGACGTCGTCATCAGTAATCATAATAATATCGTCGGCAATAAGCTTGCTCTCGCCGCCTAAATTACCGTCGCGATCCCGCGCTGAGTTCTTACCAGTCACCCGAATAACCGCGTCTTGCTGCAGCTTAGCGCCAACTTTTTCATATAGATTTGGAAAAACTATTACCTCGCCTTCGCCAAACTTATCCTCAATTCCCACGAAAGCCATCTTTGAACCGCTTTTTGTGACAATTGTCCGCACCGAATTGATAATTCCGCCGACGGTCATCGTCCGGCTGTCGTACTCCGGAATTAACTGCGTTAACGGCTGGGCTTGCTCGCTTAGATACGTCTCATACTTATCAAGCGGATGGGCGCTAATATACAAGCCCAACAGTTCCCGCTCCCACGCCAGGCGCTCTTTGTCCGTATGTTGGACTGGCGCTTTTTGCAAGTTTAGCATTGACTGCACACCCGATCCTTCGCCGCCAAGCATACCAAACAAATCCGTCTGACCGCTGGCAGCTTCTTTTTGAAGTTTGGAAGCAAAGGCGGTAATTGCGTCAAGATTGAATAGCAAGTCCGACCGATCGCCCATATCATCAAAGGCGCCGGATTTAATCAGCGATTCCCAAGCCTTGCGGTTGAATTTACTAGTAGAGACACGCTTGGCAAAATCTTCCACCGAAGAAAACGCGCCTTCTTCGCGCGCACGCAGCACTTCCTCCACTGCGCCAACGCCGACACCCTTCACCGCCGACATACCGAAGCGAATTTTATGCTCGTTCGGCACCACTGCAAACTCGATGAACGACTCATTAACATCCGGGCTTAATACGTCAATGCCCATATGTTTACACTCAGTCATTTCAATCGCCAAACGATCCGTGTCGTCGTGATCGCTGGTCATTAGCGCCGCCATGAAAGCGTCCGGATAATGCGCTTTCAGATAGGCTGTCCAATAAGCGATCAAGCCGTAACAAGCGGCGTGCGACTTGTTGAAACAGTAATTAGCGAATTCCTCCAGCTGCGTCCAGAAGGTTTCTGCCATTTCGCGCGTAGCGCCACCGATTTTGACCGCGCCCTCGACAAACTCCGGTTTGACTTTCTTCATCAAGTCGATTTTTTTCTTACCGACAGCTTTGCGTAGCGTATCAGCTTGACCACCAGTGAAACCGCACCATTCCTTGGAAATTTGCATAAATTGCTCTTGGTAGACCAAAATTCCGTAGGTGTTTTCCAATGAGTTGCGCATACCTTCATGCAAGTAGGTAATCGGCTCTTCGCCATGCTTGCGGCGGATAAAGCTATCAATAAACTGCATCGGCCCCGGACGGTACAAAGCCACCATAGCGATGATATCCTCGAAATGCGTCGGCTTGAGCGCCCGCAGATAGCGTTTCATGCCCGCCGATTCTAACTGGAACACGCCAGTGGTGTCGCCGCGCTGAAACAGCTCGTATGTCGGCTTGTCATCAAGCGGCAAATGCGCCAGATCGATTTCTTCTTTATAAACTTTTTTGATAATACGCATGGCATTATTAATAATCGTTAAGTTTGAAAGGCCTAAAAAGTCCATCTTCAGCAGTCCCAATTCCTCAACTTCACCCATCGGGAACTGCGTCGCCACCACGCCTTTTTGCGCCATTTCTAGCGGAATATAATTAACCAGCGTGTCCGGTGCAATCACCACGCCGCAGGCATGAACGCCGTGGCTGCGAATCGTGCCCTCGAGCTGGATGGCATAGTCCAACACCTCTTTGGCAGTAGGGTTATTCTCGTACTCCTTACGCAGATCGGCGTCCTCTTTAACGCTAACCGACAACGGAATGTGCCGGCCCTGGTTTGGCGGCGGTACCAACTTAGCCAAGCGGTCGCTCTCGGCATACGGCACTTCCAGCACCCTAGCGACATCGCGCACCGCCATGCGGCCGAACATCTTGCCGAAGGTAGCGATGTTGCTAACATGGTCTTCGCCGTATTTTTTAGCGCAATATTCAATCACTTCGTCGCGGCGGGTATCTTGGATATCGACATCAATATCCGGCATAGAAATACGATCTGGATTAAGGAAACGTTCGAATAGAAGACCATACTTCAGCGGATCAAGGTCGGTAATATTCAGTGCGTAGGCAATAATTGATCCTGCGGCGCTACCACGGCCCGGGCCAAAGACAATTCCTTGAGATTTGCCCCAGTTGATAAAATCCTGAACAATCAAGAAATAGCCCTCATAACCCATGTTACCCATCACGCCCAGCTCCATCTCGGCGCGCTGGCGAACTTCGTCGGATAATTGCGGGATGATATCGTCAGGATCTAGCTTCTCAGCTTCCTCTTTCGAAGCGCCATTATAACGCTGCAGCAAACCCTGATAAGTCAATCTCAGCAGATACGAGTGCTCGTTCTCGCCTTCAGGCAGCGGATATTTAGGAATAAGAATGCGACCCAGCTCAATTTCAACATTACAGCGGTCAGCCACCTTTTTAGTGTTACGAATTACCTCGGGATATTCCTCTCCCCAGTGAGCAATAATATCGCGCGGGTCGGTCAAGTGCAGCTCAAAATCCTTCAAGCTCATCCGCTTTTCATCGCTCAAGTACGAACCGGTACCGACACATAGCAAAATTTCGTGCGCGTCTTGGTGATCATGCGTCAAGTAGTGGCCATCGCAAGTCACCACCATCTCGATGTCCAGCTCTTTCGATAATTTTATCAAGCCTTCGTTGATTTTCGCCTGGACGTCCCAGTGCGTGTTTGACTTTGGATGACCGTGGTCTTGCAACTCCAGATAGTAGCGGTCGCCCAGAATCGATTTGTACCATTTGGCAATATCGCGGGCGCGATCGTAGTCATCTTCTTTGAGTGCTACGCCAATTTCACCGCTAGCACAGCCGCTCATCACAATTAGCCCTTCATTCAGCTCCTCTAGCAAGTCGTGATCAATCCGCGGTTTGTAATACATTCCCTCCAGATTGGCCTGCGTCGATAGCTTCATCAAATTATGAAAGCCGGTGTTGTTCATCGCCAGCACCGTCAAGTGAAAGCGCTGCTTATCCTTGGCCGGATCGCGGTCAAAGCGCGAACGCGCCGCTACGTACGTCTCGATACCGAGAATCGGCTTGATACCAGCCTTTTTGGCAGTTTTATAATAGTCAAGGATACCGCTCATCGTGCCGTGGTCGGTTACTGCCGCCGCTTCCATGCCGAACTCTTTAACCTTATCAACCAAATCATTGATTTTAGTCAAGCCGTCTAGCACCGAATGAAAGGTATGGTTATGCAGGTGCACGAAATCTGACGGCTTCAAAGCTGCCGGCGATGATTGTCCGCTAGTTCCCCCAGTCATTGCTAATAATTATAGCATGTTATTGACGGTGCCGCATCGTCTCTATTAGGTGGTTGATAAAATCAGCCAGCGGCGGAAAAATGTCAGCAAACTGACCTAGCAGCCAAGCCAGCAAAGTAATCAACAGCGTCGCTCCCAGCGCGCTGCCAATACCAAAGAAGATACCGCGAATAAAATTCATCCAATAGACTTGACGGCGCGAACGATGAAAATCAAAAAACAAATCTTCTAAAATCGCCTGCCGCGCGCTGTTTTCATTATCGCGGATAATTTTCTGCACTACTTTATTTGGTTGTTTTTTGCTGGGTTTTTCTGCCATTTCCCGCCTTCTTTTTAGTAAAATACCTTGCTAAAAATCCATGATTTGAAGTCAATTTTTTCGCTAGTTCTGCGCCAATTGAAACAGCACCGACAATTCCGCTAAATCCAGAAATTCGCTGAGTTATCGCCTCTACTTTTTGCTGAGTTTGATGAATCTGCCGCGTCAGCTTAATAATGGAAATCGTCATGACGATCAGCATGACGACAAATACCGCCATCAACGCTACTAGTGCTATCAACAAACCATTCATGCTTTTTACTATACACTATTTCAAGCGATTTGTCAGATGAGCGCGCAAGTCCTCGCCAAAATTCGGATCGCGCAGACCAAAGTCAATCACCGTTTTCAAATATTCCAACTTATCGCCAGTATCATAATAGGTACCGTTGGTAATTTCCACGCCGTAAAAGTCAAACCCGTCGTCAATCATCTCTTGCATAATCGGCTGGATGGTGAATTCGCCATGGCTATCGAATTTTTCCTTAGCCTTCTCCAAGTAGCCAAAAATCTCGCCCGGTAGCAGATAACTACTGACACTCGCCAGATCGGACGGCGCATTGGTTTTGCCAGGCTTTTCGACAATATTGGTCATTTTAATGACGCCGTCTTTGACCTGCTGGCCGTTGACTACACCGTAACGATCAAATTCCGAATCGTCGGTAATTTTCTTACAGGACAGTACTGCACCGTGCAGACTTTCTGACGCCTCAATCATTTGCCGGAAACGGCTTGGGCTAGCGGCAATAAAATCGTCCGCAAAGGTATAAATCACTGGCTCATCGTGGCGAATTAAATGCGAAGCGCAAGCTAGCGGCGTAGCATTGCCGTACGGACCTTTCTGGCGGATATAGACAAAGTTGGCCATCTCGGACAGACGCTTAACGATGTCGATTAGCGGCTGCTTTTTGGCGCCGCCAGCGCGCAGATTGGCGAGCAGCTCTTCATTTGGCGCGTCAAAATGGTCTTCGATCGCCCGCTTGTTGGCGCTACCGATGATAATTATATCCTTGATACCAGCCTCCACCAATTCCTCGACGACATATTGAATAATCGGCTTGTCAATTAGCGGCAACATTTCTTTGGGCATGGCTTTAGTCTGCGGCAGGAAACGCGTACCGAAACCAGCGGCGGCAATGATAGCTTTGGTCGGTTTTTTCATAATCTAACTCCTATTCTCTCCTATTTCTGAAGTGTCGAACCTTATAATTTTTCGCGGATTAATTTCTGGGCGAGGCTCGGGTTGGCTTGGCCTTTGGAACGCTTCATGACTTGGCCGACTAAGTAGCCTATGGCTTTGTCCTTACCGGCTTTAATGTCGGCAATGGAAGCTGCCGAGGCCGGGTCGTTCAATACTTCGTCAACGATGGCAGCGATGGCTGATTCGTCGGATACCTGCAACAAGTTCTTTTCCTTGGCAATATCCTCTGGCATGACGCCAGCGTACTTTTCATTGAATAAATCGAGAAAGATTTCCTTGGCACTATTCGAACTAATCGTCCCTTTCTCAGCCAGCAGAGCCAAATGCACCAAGCGGCGCGGACCGACTAGTCCAGACTCAACTTTTTGATAGTCTAATTGTTCGTCTGGCGTGGAGGCAAATAAGTTAAAACTTCGTTTAGCTAGCCGGTCGTAAGTCTGGCGATCAACATTCAAATCCTCCAGTACTGACTGCTCGTTGCTATCAGTCAGGGAGTAAATGGCGTCCAGAGTTTTGGCAGCTTCCTGATGAGCTAGCACCGTATCAATTACCGAATGATCCAGCTTCAAGTCTACCCAGCGCTCTCGGTATTCGTTCGGCAACGCCGGCACTTCAGCTTGAATCCGAGCAATTTCCTCATCACTCAGCACCACTGGCGGGATGTCAGCATCGGGCATGTAGCGATAGTCCTGGGCATCCTCTTTCGAGCGCTGCGAGGTAGTAATTTGCTGGTCATCGCTCCAGCCGCGAGTTTCCTGAACTACCGGCTCACCATGCTCCAGCAGGTCAACTTGACGCTTGAACTCGTATTCAGCGGCACGCTCAACGCTGCGGAATGAATTGAGATTCTTCACTTCCGCGCGTTTGCCGAGCTCGGTCGCACCTTTCTTAGCCACCGAAATATTGACATCAAAACGCATATTGCCGTGATACAAATCGCCGTGTGTCACGCCCGCGTAGACCATCAATTTGTGTAACTCCGAAGCGTAGGCCTTGGCCTCCTCGGCAGAATGCATGTCCGGCTCAGAAACAATTTCGATCAGCGGCGTACCGGCGCGGTTGAGGTCAACCAGCGAATAGCCGTCGTGGTGCGTCAACTTGCCGGCATCCTCTTCCATGTGCGCGTGATGAATCCGCACTCGTTTGAGCGAACCATCTTCCAGTGGCGCGTCAACATAGCCAGCCAAAATAATCGGCTGGTACATCTGCGAGGTCTGGTAGCCCTTTGGCAGGTCAGGATAAAAATAATGTTTGCGATCAAACCTACTGACCCGTGCAATCGGTGCATTCAACGCCTTGCCCGCACGCACCGCCAGCTCGACGGCGTGCTTATTCAGCACCGGCAGCATTCCCGGCAAACCAAAATCAATCTCATGTGTTTTTTCATTTGGCTCGGCATTACGTGCGTCATTATCAGCTGGGCTAAACAGCTTGGTTTTGGTTGCCAGCTGGACATGGCACTCGATGCCAATAGTCATTTCATATTTATCATATACACTCATCATAATGCTCCCAAATCTTTTAGTGCTTGCTCAAAGCTCGTCATAGCTCGCCGAAAACTTTGCGCGGTTAGTTTCACTTTAGTCTCGTGGGCAATTTGATTGCGCAATTTGTGCGCCGCCCACAAACCATTTTCATCCGTCCAATCACCCTTGCGGGTTTTCAGCCTGTCGCCCATTGTCGCGCCAGCCACGCCGCAGTCGCGCATGGCTTTGTCGAGTAGTTTATCAGCTTTGACAATTGCCATCTGCAAGCTGTCCGAGTTACCCGCCTTAGCGCCGCGCTGAATTGCCCGCCAAACTTTTTGATACATTTCTCTGTCAAGCTGTTTGTGTCCGCGCGATGTCAATTGGATAAAAACGATCAACAAACCGCCGATTAACAACGCCGCCACTACCAGCGCAATCAACAAGCCGTCCATCAGGCAGCCTCCACTTCCGCCGCTAACTTCAGCAAGTTGCCGTCCGACTTATAATCACCAATCAACTGCACACCAATTGGCAAGCCTTCGTCGTTATTTCCAGCTGGCACAGAAATCGCCGGCAGCCCAGCCAGGCTGGCTGGCACGGTCATGATATCCGCCAAGTACATTTTTATCGGATCGCTAGTATTCTCACCAAGTTTGAACGCTGGTGTCGGTGCCGTCGGCATTAACAGCGCGTCGTACTCAGTGAACAACTTTTTGAACTCGTTGATGAGCAGCGTGCGCGCTTTTTGCGCCTGCATGTAATAGGCGTCAAAAAAGCCGCTCGACAATACAAAGCTACCGATCATAATCCGCCGCTTATTCTCCGTCATAAAACCTTCGTTACGGCTGCGGCCGTACAATTCCGCCAGCGTTTTCACTTCGGCCGCCCGGTGACCATAGCGCACGCCATCATAGCGCGCCAGATTTGACGATAATTCTGCCGGCACAATAATATAGTACATTGCCAGCGAATATTGCATCATATCTAGATCAACTTCTTCAACGTCATAACCAAGTTGTTTCAATTTCTCAGCATAATCAAGCGTTTTTTGGCGAACTGCCGCGTCCACATCATCAGTCATACATTGCTTAACCAAACCAATCTTTTTCTTTCTAAAGCCCGGCTGATTCCGCCAAAAGTCCGGCAGCGTCGTCATGTCTTTGTCATCGCGGCCCGCCATAATCTCCATCACTAAATTAGCGTCATCGGCATTCGTCGCGAAACAACCAATCGTGTCCGTACTCGACGCCATGGCCACCACGCCGTAGCGGCTGACCGCGCCGTAGGTTGGCTTGACACCAATCACGCCGTTAAAGCTGGCAGGCTGGCGAATCGAACCGCCAGTGTCTGTTCCCAGCGCAAATGGCACCACGTCAAGCGCCGTCACCACCGCCGAGCCGCCCGACGAGCCGCCGGCTACGCACGCTTTATCCGCAGCGTTTTTGGTCGGACCAAAGGCTGAATTTTCCGTCGAACCGCCGTGAGCAAAGGCGTCCAAGTTCGCCTTGCCGATGCAAATCGCACCTTCAGCTTCTAATTTTTCAACGGCTGTTGCCTGGAGCGGCGCGTTAAAGTTCTCGAGCATTTTTGCAGCAGCAGTTGTCGGTGCCCCAAAGGCTAAGAAATTATCTTTCACGACAAATGGCACACCGGCCAATCGCCCAGATATCTCACCCCGATCAATCTTAGCTGCTCGCTCCAACGCCCGCTTTTCCGTCAAACTGAGCAGCGCATGATATTCTTCAATCTCGCGCGCTCGTCGCAACGCTTCCTTGACATTTTCGACTGCACTTTTTCCAGTAAAATCACTAATTCGACTCATCACAATACCTGCGGCACTTTCACTTGATTGTTCTGCTTTTCAGGCGCCAGCTCAAGCAACTCATCCCGAGAAATCCCCGGCTTGACCTCGTCTTCACGCCAGACATTTTCCAGGCCTGTCACTTGATAGGTTGGCTCCACACCCGCCGTATCAAGCTCGCCGAGCTGCTCAATATAGCCAATTATATTTTCCAAATCTTGGCGCAGTCCATCAACTTCGTCGTCGGTCAATGCCAGACTACTCAAACTCGCCAAGTGCTGAATATCACTGGTAGAAATAGTTGTCATGTAGATTATTATATCACTTTGGAAGCTAACTTAGTACTGAATAAAGCGAGGGTTATATAGCGAGACCATCTGCGGTAGTCCGTAATAACTTAAAGCACCTCCAGGCAGCGGTAGTCCGCCATACCGCCAGCCAACATTGACAGCCGTTTGAGCTGACGTTGCACCGCTAGACGCATCAGGATGATCAACTACGCTAATCCATGGTGCGCTACGATCAGCAACATACATTTTACCATCAGGGCCGCGCAACACCTGGCCACCGCCCTCTTCCGAAATATGATATGAGGTTACCCGACATGATCCCCCAGCTATGCCAGCCCCTGGATGTTCTGCACAGTTAGTTTTACCGATAAACCTTTCGCTATTTTTTATAATAGTATTATTACCGCTACTCAGATCATACCGGAATAATCTTCCAGGATATATTGACGATGTGTATATATATCGGCTTGACGGTGAAAAATCTGCAGCATACCCCACCCCTCTATTCTCAGTACCATTATTTACGCTCCAGTAATTCATCTGCCGCATATCGTTGTCGCCAGCACTAATATCAAAAACCTGAATAGAGCCGGCGCGCCGCTCCTGGGGACATTTGTCGCTCCCTCCCATCATGACAACCAATTTAGTATAGCTATCGTTAAAGTTTATACTACCAAAGCTAGTCGTCTTGAAAGCTATGGCGTCGCTCCCGCACATAGCGGACCGACCATTTGCTGAGGTAAACTCCTTATAAGCAAACTGTATCGGCTTTGTGTTGCCGCTCATATTCGGATATTGCCCGCTAATAATATTAGATCCGTTATTAAGCGTCCATATACCAAAAGCATATAACGCATTTGGCGCGTTCGGTCTGTACGTGTAAATAATCCCGCCGTTGCCAACAGCATTCGGCCGGGCATTCAGCGCCTCTGAAGCATATTCTTTCATACCGCCAGGCGCAACAGCTGCGTTTTTAAGAGTAATTACTCCATCAGGATACCCTGGTACCGCAAAATCTATCATACTCCAATACAAAGTCCCGTACTTTTTATTATCCTGGGCATTGACCGTATTACTAACTACGATAAACCTAGTTTCTTCTCTGTTAATAGGAAACGATGCCACTGCTTGAGTTCCTGTTACTGAACCACACAGCCCCTGCCCAAGCGGACTGAACGGGAATGGTGTACCAGTAGGATAATCGCAATTTGAATTAAAATTGGCAGCGCCAGACCGCGTTGGCATGACATTGCCGTTTTTATCCCATATATTCAATCCGTCGGATATAAATTTCAAATTACCGTCCCGTCCAGAGACAGTTGTTATACCTTCTGCTGATATCGGACGGCTTGGCGTCGCCAAAGAAGGGGATACAGTAGTCCCACCAGTACCAAAATCAACTCTGGCATTATTCCCAAAATACCACCATCGTTTACTAGCGCGGCTGCCAGAAGGATCAACCTCCTGACTTACCTGCTGGCGCGACACATACGAATAAGTTTTATATATCGAACCATCTTTACGGCGCAAGTTAATCATACCAACAGACTCAGTAACTCTAGCTAAGCCGGATGACACATATTTCGCTTCAAAAGTTGTCGTGTAATTAGGACCTTTCAGTATATGATCAGGTGCTGCTACTACTCCCCCTAGGCAATTGGTATTCGGACGAACAGTTTTTGTCGTATCAAAGTAATCCCTGCGAATACAGTGGGCCAACCTAGCAGCTCCAGCCTCGGCCGCTTCTCTAGCCAATTGGCTATAATACTGCTCTTTTAGAGCATTAGAAGCGCTGGTAGATAATAAGAGCGCCGAAGACAACAAACCTAAAAGCACTAGACTGGCAATTAGCACTGTTGGTAAAGTAAACCCCTCAAAGCGCTTTTTATTAATCATACCGTCCACCCCTTTTCAAATTTTAGTCGCTTACGTAACTTTCAAAGTTCTTCTGTAGCCGCAGCCTATTAGAGCTGCCAGAGTCTACACTGCTTCTTGAACTTGTCCCACCATGCAGTTTTACAGCCATAGTGATAGCGCCAGCTAGCAGAACAGCAGCTGAAGCTGCAACCAATACTAATGTCAGAGTCTTAGAAGTATTCTTGCCTTGAACAATTTTATGGACGAAAAACGCCGAAGCTGACACGACTGACAACGCCAGTAAGTACGGTAAAAACTCGCCAAGATACAAACTCTTGTAAACTTCACCAGCACCGCTAACACCAATGAACAAAAGCGAGTTAACAAGGATGCTGGCCAACTTCGCAACCAGCCCAACAGCTGGTAATAACAACGCGCCAAGACCGCCATAAGTTATTAATTTATAAGCTGTACGATTAGTGTAACCCTCACGCTCTGGCACGGTCCTGGAAACTCGCGAAAACAACACAAACGATAGAACTGAAAATAGCAGTGCTAATACAGCCGCTGCTACGATCCCCGTACCTGGCGTTACCATGTCTGGAGATAGATATCCACGCACAAATGAAGTGGTTACCGAAGCAGTACCAGCCCAAAGGCCGAATACACTTACCATTGTGTCAATGAGCAAAAAAGCAGCCGCTACAGCCGAACCCATCGCAAAAGCGTATTCAAATGTCAGCAACTTTGACTTGCCCTTATTTGGATCAACATACGCTGCATATTGCGGATATGCCTGATAGCCTGCCGCTGGCATCGCAGGTGCAGCTGCTTCTGGCTGTGCGACATTATTTTCTGGCTGTGGTTGTTGTTTAGTTGCCATAATACCTCCTAATCTAATAATAATTCTATTCTACATGGTCTGGCGAATTTCTGCAATCAAATCACGCAGTTCCGCCGCTTTTTCAAACTCCAGGTTGGCGCTATGCAGCTCCATTTGACCAGTCAACTCCTTGATCAGCGTCGGATATTCGTCCTTTGGAATCTTCTTCAAATCAAGTTTTGGCTTTTTGTCTGACTCTTTTTGCGGGATGATGGAACGCAGGCCATCGTCAATCTTCTTCTGGATGGTTTGCGGCGTGATGCCGTGCTCTTCGTTATATTGCTGCTGAATTTGCCGCCGACGATTAGTCTCATCAATTGCTCGACGCATACTGTCAGTCATGTTGTCGCCGTACATCAGCACCCGCCCGTCCACGTGCCGCGCCGCCCGGCCAATCGTCTGAATCAGTGCCTGCTCACTGCGGAGGAAGCCTTCTTTATCAGCGTCCATAATCGCCACCAGACTGACTTCTGGCAGGTCCAACCCCTCGCGTAGCAGATTGATACCAACTAACACGTCATACGTTCCCAGCCGCAAATCTTTGAGAATATCGCCGCGCTCTAATGTGTCAATTTCACTGTGTAGATACGCTGTTTTCACGCCATTGTCGGTCAGGTAAGCACTCAAATCCTCGGCCATGCGCTTGGTCAAGGTGGTTACCAATACGCGGTGGCCGTTGGTGATGGTTTGGCGAATCTCCTCCATCAAATCATCAACCTGCCCGTCAGTTGGCCGCACCTCAATCGGCGGATCAAGCAGTCCTGTCGGCCGAATCAACTGCTCAGCCGGCTTTGGCGAATGAGCAATTTCATAGTCGCCCGGCGTAGCTGACACATAAATCGCCTGATGAATATGCTGATCAAACTCATCAAACCTCAGCGGACGGTTATCCAGCGCACTCGGCAGACGAAACCCATGCTCCACCAACACTTCCTTGCGCGCCCGGTCGCCGTTATACATGCCGCGCACCTGCGGCAAGGTCATATGCGACTCATCGACCAGCAGCAGCCAATCGTCTGGAAAATAATCAATCAAGGTCGCCGGCTGCTCGCCCGGCTCTCGGTCTGTCAAATAGCGCGAATAATTCTCAATACCTTTGACAAAGCCAGTTTCTTTCAGCATCTCCAGGTCATATTTGGTGCGCTGAGCTAGGCGCTGGGCCTCCAGTAATTTATCTTGTGATTCAAGCCACTTCAGCCGCTCGTCAAACTCTTTCTCAATACCCATGATGGCTTTTTCAATTCGTTCACGCGGCGTCGAATAGTGACTGGACGGGAAAATCGTCAGTTGCGTTGGCTGGTCCAAAATCTCGCCAGTCAGCGGATCGATTCGCGTGAGTCTCTCAACTTCATCGCCAAAAAACTCCACTCGCACCGCCGTGTCCTGCCCAGCCGGGAAAATATCCACCACGTCGCCGCGCACCCTGAAGTTCCCCCGCGCAAAGTCAACATCGTTTCGCTTATACTGAATATCAGTTAGCAAGCGAATAAACTTGTCCTGCACCCGCCGCTCACCGACCGTCAATTGAATAGCCATATCAGCGTACGTTTCCGGCGAACCGATGCCATAAATACAGGACACGCTCGCCACGATGATAACATCGCGCCGCGTCAATAGCGCCGACGTCGCGGCGTGCCGCAGCCGATCAATTTCGTCATTAATTTTCGAGTCCTTCTCAATGTATGTATCACTTGACGCAATGTAGGCTTCCGGCTGATAATAATCAAAATAACTGACAAAATAATGCACCTCATTGTCCGGAAAAAACTCCTTAAATTCAGAAAACAGCTGCGCCGCCAAGGTCTTGTTATGTGCTAGCACCAGCGTCGGCACATTCCGCCGAGCAATAATATTTGCCATAGTAAAAGTCTTACCCGAACCGGTCACGCCCAATAAAGTCTGCTCGCGCTCGCCCCGCTCCAAACCATCCACCAACTGAGCAATCGCTGTCGGCTGGTCGCCAGTGGGCTGATATTTCGACTTTAAGGTAAATTTGTTCACCCTATTATTGTATCACCGACCAGCACTGATTATCTATCTATAGATATCCTGCAGGCCCCTGCTTCTGCTGCATGCTGGCCACGGGCTCCAACCGCGCCTTTGGTATAATTTCCAAGCGGCTTCATCTTGTTCAGCCGGCGTGGCATTACCGTACTTGCTCGGGTCGGCAACCGACGCCCACGTGCCTCTATTAAACTGATAAGCGCCATAGTAACCATTGCCTGTATTAGACGTATAGCTGCCCTCACAGCTTCTCAATCGAGCTAAAGCCTCAGCAAAACTACCAGAAAAAGTGTTTGAACTCTTTGCGCCTACAACTTCAATCTGTTTTTTAGGTTCTTTTGTTACGACGCTGGCGATTTCCTTGCGGCTTATTTCAACGCCATTTTTCATTTCAATCTCATATGTCGCGTTACGCTTGCCTTTCTCGCCAACTTGCTTGACTTCCTTATGTCCAATATCTTTATTAGCATCTTGGATTTTTTCAGTCTCAAAATTGACTTCTTCCTCAACAGTAACGGTTTGCTTGCCGTTTCGCCACAACTCAATTTTCATACCCTCGGAGATAGCCGTCAGCGCATTTACAGACAGCGTGTCGTTTCTGCCAGGCTTAATATTCCTTTCTTTCAGCAAATCGCCAACTGTCTTTGCATGCGTTCTGATAATAGATTCCTTGCCGTACAAGACAAAATTCACCGCCTTTGCCCGTTCAACTTTCATTACCAAACCCGCACCGTCAACCAGCAAATTATCCGTTTTATTAAGCGCAGTTTTATCTTCAGGATATACTTTCAAACCCGCCGCCTTGGCAATCAAAGCCGGCGTTTGCTGGGCAGTCGTTACTTTCAAGCGCTTACCATTATCAACAATCGTAATTGGCCGGGCGCGGTAGATATTAATATTATATTTTTCTGCAGCCATGTCCGTATCGAGGCTCGGCTCTATTACGTCCTGTTTTTCATCTACCTTAATATTGGCTGCCTTTAGCGTCTCGCGGATAGTCCTAGCCTTCGTAATAACCGTCCGCCCAGCGCCTCGATCATAAATATTAACAAGCCTTTCACCAGCTTTGACCACTGGATTATCGCTATTAGCGAGCGCTTGATTAACGAAAAGTAGACTGCCAAATAAAACCGCAAACACACCCAGCAGAACAGCGGCGCTTCTATAATGACGTTTTATTAGCGATGCGATACCCATAACAATGTACGAATGTATAATCTTTTTTATTATATCAAATTTTCTCCAAACGCGCAAATTCAACGTTTAATTTTTTGACTGTTCCGTCGTCAAATTTGACAGTTACACCCAAGCCCTCGCTGTCAATAATTTCACCCGCGCCAAAGCTCGGGCTGCGCACCCTATCCCCCACTTCCAGTCCAATTTCTTCTGAGTAGAAATCGACTTCCGCTGGCGGCTGAGCCGGCCTATCAATTCCGCCGACCATCAGCCCCATCTCGTCTAAAAACCGCGACGGCATATTATAACCAATTTGCCCAAATTGTGTCCGGGAACTGGCGCAACTAACAAACAGCTCCTCCCTGGCGCGCGTCACGCCGACATAGCACAGCCGGCGTTCTTCCTCAATGTCGTCAGCCTTACCGCTGTCAAACACTCGCGCGTGCGGTAAAATCCCCTCTTCCAGCCCCGCCAAAAATACTACCGGAAATTCCAGACCCTTAGCCGCGTGCAGCGTCATAAGCGTTACCTGCTGCTCCGCCGCCGTGTCTGCCGAAGACATCAGCGCCATTTCTTCCAAAAACGCCGGCACGTCAACATAAGCTTTAGCTTCCGCCAGCAACACGCCAATATTTTCCATCCGCTCCTCAGCTTGAGGCGTACCGTCATTAATAAAATCTCCGTAACCAGTTTGTCTGATAATTTTTTCAATTAGCTCCGCTGGCGAACCGTCAATTTCCTGCTGTAATTCCTCCAGAATTTTTCCCAGCTCCAACAAAGGTCGTTTCGCTCGCGCCGTCAAATTATCCGCCTCTTCGACCGCCAGCAAGCCGCTAACAATATCCCGCCGCGCCGCATCATTCCAGTCCAAAAATTTAGCCACGCTCACTGTACCGATACCGCGCTTTGGCACATTGACAATCCTTAAAAAACTAACCCGGTCGCTTGGCTGATACAACAATCGAAGATACGCCAGTACATCCTTAACAACCGCCCGATCTAAAAACCTTAGTCCGCCGACAATTTTATACGGAATATAACTTTGCCTGAGCGCCCGCTCGATCGCATAACTCTGCGCATTTGTCCGATATAACACCGCCACGTCGCCGTACTGGCGGCCGTTGGCAATTTGCGCTTGAATCTCATTAGCAATCGCCAGCGCCTCTTCCGACTCGCTATATAATTGCCATAATTTTGGATCAATGCCATCACCATTTGCCGTCCATAAATTCTTATCTGTCCGATGAATATTATGCTGAATGAGCGAATTTGCTAAATCTAAAATCGCGCCAGTTGAACGATAATTTTGCTCCAATTTAACCACAGTTGTCCCCGGAAAATCGCGCTCGAAATTAAGAATATTAGTATAATCAGCGCCGCGAAAACTATAAATCGACTGCGCATCATCACCAACCACACACAAGTTACGCCGTTCGTTAACTAATAATTTTATTAGCGCGTACTGCACAGCATTCGTATCCTGATACTCGTCAATTAGAATATATTCAAACTGACGCTGCCACTTCTGGCGAATATCCGACTTGGCTCGCAATAATTCTACAGTTTTAGTCAATAAATCATCGAAGTCGAGCGCCGCCGCCTCTTTTAAGGCTTTTTCATAGGCGAAGAACAACTCAGCAATTTTCTGCTCCCGAGGGCCGCGCGCTGACATTGAAAAATCTTCCGCGCTGCGCATTTCATTTTTAGCGTTTGAGATAACCGAAAGCACCGCCCGCGGCTTAATATCTTTATCCGTCAGACCGCGCGCTTTCATAATTTGTTTCATCAGGCTTACTTGATCGTCAGTATCGTAGATTAAAAACCGCCTGTCCAACCCAATATGCGCGCCGTCTATCCTTAGTATCCGTACGCAAATACTATGGAATGTCCCCATCCACGGCATAAATTGACGATTATCAGCCTCCTCATCCAGCAATTGCGCCAATCGCTGCCGCATTTCCTTGGCGGCTTTGTTAGTAAATGTTACTGCTAAAATTCGGCTAGGAAAAACTTTCAACTCGCCAATCAAATAAGCAATCCTATGCGTTAGCGTCTTTGTTTTTCCAGAACCAGCGCCCGCCAAAATCAATAGCGACCCGTCGCCATGCGTCACCGCCCGAGCTTGCTCATCATTCAAACCATCCGTAAAATCAGTCATGTATCTATTTTATCAGCAAAAAGTATGCTGCCGCACCGCCGGCCACACCAATTGCCAAAAATAACAGAATCAGTAGAACTGTCAGCCAGCCAGATTTGCTTTCTTCTTTAGGGTCAAAATTTTTTGACATACGGCTTGCTGCATCGAACATAGGCTTGGGTTCAGGTTCAGTTGAATCTTTTTTCGGCGAATGACGCGGCGAAACATCGTCGTTATCACTTGGTTTTTTAGAAGCTCTCTGCTCGGCTGCCTTAATATCATCAACAGCAGCATCAAGGCTAGAAACATCAGCCTCCTCGGCCGCCATAACATCCGCGCTAAATTCTGGCGGCAGCCCGACATCACCGCCCGGCTCAACTTCATCGTCCGGATCATCCTCTGAAACATCCAACTTACGCGGCGTATAATTTGCTAAAGATTTTTTATGGTCATCATTTTTTGCTGTTGCAGCGTCTCTGTCATTTGCATCATCAGTAGCGGCGGCTGGCGTACCTAGCGGCCTTTTCTCGACTTCAACGTTAGAGATAAAAGGCGATACTGGAGCAATACTTTCGCTCTTACTCTGAACTGGCGTTGCTGCACCAGACGAATCGTTTGTTTTACCCTCTGGGTTTTGCGGCAACACGACGCGTTTTTTCGCTGAACTCAGTAAAGACTTTTCAGGATTAGCGGACGTCGGCGCATCAACACCGCTGTTGTTCTCGTTTGAATGAATATTATTAAGGCTATTACCCCCTCCTATCATGGACGGGCGGCGGATACCCTTATCTGCCAAGTTAGCACTATCATCCATATCCATTGAATCAGCTCCAGATTGGCCGCCCAATCCAGCTTTGGATGTATTTGGAGTCATTTTTCGCTGCTGTACTAATTTAGACTTAGACGACGGATGAACAACATCCATAAAACGGCCATGCGGACGCTTAGCTATCATTGGCGATACATGAACAGTATCACTCTCAGGAGGGGTGGCTGGCCGCGGAGATACGGCCGGCGTAACTGCTGGCGTATGACCACTAGGCAAACCAGAAGACGATACCGTAGAGCTATATGAACTTGACAGTGGAGCGGACGGCACTGCTGGCGTCGTTGACGCAGGCGATATCGACACTGTCGATGCCGCTGGTTTTGGTTTTTGTGCAGCTGGTGTTACTTCTGAATCTGGCGAAGATGGAGAAGACGGCGGAGCCGATGAAACCGAAGCTGGCGAATTTGTCGTTACCGTCGGCGCAGTAGTTGCTACTGGTACCGCTGATACTGTCGTTGCTGATGGCGTAGTTGAAGTGGAGGGGGCTGCTACTGGCGCCGAGGAGGCCACCGGAGCAGACGAAACAGTTGGCGGCTTCACGTTAGTTGCCGCTGAAGGAACAGGAGAGGCCGAAGGAGTCAAAGATCTTGCAGGAACTGACGACTGGCCTGCAACTGACGCAGCCACTGGAGCAGACGAAGTTGGCGAAGAGACCGGCACCGAAGATACTGTTGTAACTTTAACAGCATTAGCTTCTGCTTCAGTGTTTGGAGATGGCTTGGAAGCTTCCGTTCCAATCTTAGCCGCCGGAACCTCCGCACTCTGATTACCAGACGTTTGCACTACAGGCGAGCTATGCGACACACTCACCGGAATGTTACCGCCAACATTATTATTGACAGGGGCAGAGACAGGATCAGGACTAGCGTTCTCGACAGAAGAGACTGTAGGACTAGCAAGCTCAGAGCTGCTTTCATTACCACTAGCCAAGCTAGTGTCAGAAGTCGTACTCTCGCCAGCATCTGTCTTATTTTCCGCTGCCCGCTGCTTGCTCATCAAGGAATTTACTGCTTTGTCCAGCTCGTCAAAATCAATATCTGTCATATGCCCCCTATTTTTTATCCCTTATGTGCTTTTTCTATTATCTCCGTAAATTGATGTATATCCAAACTTGCCGCGCCAACCAATAATCCATCAAGTCCTGAAATTGCCAAATAATCAGCTGCGCTATCAACCGTTATACTACCGCCATATAAAATCCGTACTTCCTCGGCTGCCTTTTTACCATACAAATGAGCAACGTGCTGGTGAATCATTTGCGTTGCTTTTTTTACATCAACCGGTTTAGCATTATCGCCGGTACCAATCGCCCAAATTGGCTCATAGGCAATCACTACTCTATCCAACTCCTCAGCCGTCACATTCGCCAGACCGCTAGTTAGCTGATCAGCCAAAACGTCTCTCGTTTCACCTAAAGCCCGTTCTTGCGCCGTCTCGCCAATACACAAAATCGGCTGAAGACGATTACGAATCGCCGCCTGAACTTTCAACCTAATATCTTTATCGCTTTCAATAAAGATATATCGCCGCTCCGAATGTCCAATCAACACATAGTCAGCAATCCCCCGAAGATGCGCTGCCGGCACTTCGCCAGTGTACGCGCCATGGTCGCGCCAATAGCAATTTTGGGCTGCCAACTTAGCAATTCGCCGATTGATTTGCAGGCTTAAACTCTGCAATGTTAATGTTGTAGGAGATACAACAACCTCAACGTCCCGGCGCGGCTTTAGAACCTCCATTAGCTTATGCAAATACAAGCTCGCCTCTTGCATATTGAGATTCATCTTCCAGTTGCCAATGATTAATTTTTTTCTCATGATGATAATCCTTATGCTTAGTTTATCACCTCAGTCCGTACACGTCTAGTAAACTTTCAATTCCCGGCAGTTTTTTACCCGCCATCAGCTCCATACTAGCACCGCCGCCAGTAGAAACATGCGTAAAGCTTTGCCCGTCATGACCATCCCACTTTAAAATAAAATCTGCCGTATCGCCGCCGCCAACAATAGACACTGCATCCTTATTCTGAGCAATTGCCAAAGCTACGCGCGCCGAACCAATTGAAAAAATCTTTGTCTCAGTATAACCGAGAGGACCGTTCCAAATCACCGTTTTCGCATTTGCCAAGACTTTCGTGAACGCCTCAATTGTCTGACTGCCAATGTCTAGCGCCATATCATCCCTGGCAATTTTATCAACGCTAACCTCGCGGCGAGGCAGCTCGCTATAGGGATCGGGGGCTACCGCCACATCACTTGGCAAAACCAAAAAATCATCAACATGATCTACGCCGACCTTTTTTTCTGCTTTATCATAAATATCCTTAATTACCTGTTCCTGACCAGACTCAGAGACACTCTTGCCAATATTGCAGCCGCGGTATTGCAAGAAAGCATTTGCCATAGCACCGCCAATTAAAATCCGATCAGCCTTATCAATCAACCGTTTAATCAAAGCAATTTTATCGCTAACTTTAGCACCGCCGATAATCGCCACCAGCGGCGGCCGGGGATTTTTCATCGCCTTGGTGATAGTTGTATACTCTTTTTCCAGCAAAAAACCCGCCACGCCAGGCACGCATAGTGCAATGGCATGCGTACTAGCATGCGCTCGATGCGCTACCGCAAACCCGTCCTGCACGAAATAATCGGCGCGAACTGCCCGCTGAATTGATTTGGCAAACGTCAAATCATCAGCTTCTTCTTCCGGGTAAAAGCGCAGATTTTCTAGCAAAATAACACTGCCCAGAGGTGCACGGCGTACTGCTTGACGTACTTCATCGCCAACACAATCGCCAACGAACTGCACTTTCCGACCCAATAGTTCTGCCAAATGTTTAGCCACCACCTCCAGGCTCAGCTTCATATCCCAGCCCTTTGGACGCCCCAAATGCGACATGATAACGATCTTGCAATTCTGTTCCAGTAGGTACTTTAATGTCGGCAAGGAAGCGCGAATCCGCAAATCATCGGAAATTGTGCCCTTCTTCGTCAGCGGCACATTGTAATCTGCGCGCACTAAAACAGTCCGCCCGCGCAGATTAACGCCTCTAATCGTTTGTTTTGAAAATTGTCTGCCCACCCGATTGTTCCTTACGACAACGTCTTAATTTGAATATTATCCGTTTTACCCGGCTCAGGATGATGGCCGCTCACCAGCACAACTGTAACTGGATCCTCGCCAAAATAGCCTTCCCGCTTCAATTCCTCAGCCAGCTTCGTCGCAGCGTTCAGCTCATTTGGACGAATGTACGGGCGAGAAGCATAGCTTAACGCTAATTTTTGCGCCGTCTTGACATTCTCGGTCACGCAAACAATCGGCAAGTTCGGACGATACGCACCGACATTAACTGCGGTAGCACCAGTATTAGTTTCAGCAATAATTGCCCGCGCCTTAATTCTTCTAGCCAGCTGCGCCGCTGTGTAGCTTAAAATCGCATCAGTTTTTTCGCGCATCTCAGTCTTATCGACCATCATCACTTCGCTATGTTCTTGGGTGTAGATAATCGTCTTACGCATTGCCCGAACAGTCTCTATAGGATATTTACCATTGGCTGTCTCGTCCGAAAGCATCACTACATCGGCACCCTGAATGACGGCATTTGCCACGTCGCTCACTTCAGCGCGGCTTGGCTCAGGGTTGTCGACCATACTACCCATCATCTGTGTCGCCACGATCACCAGCTTGCAATATTTACGGCACAAAGCGATAATCCGCCGCTGCATCACTGGCACAATCTCCGCGCCAGCTTCCACTGCCAAGTCGCCGCGCGCCACCATCACGCCGTCGCTAGCTTTGACGATCTCTTCCAAATTTTCCGGATCAACTGCTGATTTTGTTTCAATCTTAGCAATAATATCAACCGTTGAGCCCAATTCCACCAGCCTCTGCCGAAGATCAATAATATCGTCGGCCTTCTGCACAAAGCTCAGCGCCACATAATCAAAGTCTTGCTTAGCGCCCCACTCCAGATCGGCGATATCTTTCGACGTCATAATGTCGCCGCCAAAATCCGTATCCGGCAAATTCAGTCCCTTGCGGCTCATCAAAAATCCGTCATTTTGAACTTCCACGCGAATCGCCGTCGAACTAACAATTTCCCGCACGATCGTCTTAATCTTTCCATCAAACATATAAAGAGGTTCGCCGACTTTCATCTTTTCTGCCAAATTATACTGAACCGGCAAGTTAAAACTACCGTCATGTTCGGCAATTTCTGAATCCAAAATCAGCATATCGCCAGCCTTAACATCCAGCATATTGTCCTTCAGAATGCCCAGGCGAATCTTTGGTCCTTGCAAATCCTGTAAAATCGCTACTGGTTTGCCTAATCTTTGACTAGCCGTACGCACCCAATTAATCTGCTCCAACCGGCTTTCATTATCGCCATGGCTAAAATTCATGCGAATGCCGTTAACGCCAGCGTCCAGCAGTTGAAAAACTTTTTCCTGGCTGAACGTTGCCGGGCCAATTGTTGCTAATATTTTTGTCCTCTTAAATACATTGCTACTCATTTTTCAAATTATAACACTATTTAAACAGATATAGTAGTGGCACTACGGCATATTAATCCGATAATTCTCAGCAATATTAGCCCTTATTCAATTATGTAAATCATTTACAATAGCCAATTCACACCCCCGGCACTGTCCAATACTCCTGAACAATGGCTTGGACTTGTACTAGTTGAGCTATTGTAGCTTGCTCTCAGATCATGCCTGTATCTCTTTGAATTAGATAAGACTTTCGGTGTATTACGTCCGCTCTATTGCCTTTGCTAAAATAAGTATCATTACCCTCACCGCCCTCGAGACGATCGCTACCCTGGGCCGCCAACAAAGAGCGCTGCTACCATTTAGGCCTCGTAAGTCTCAGCACAGCCGCAAGTGGCGGGGTATCAATGATCTTCTGATATTCAATCGATCTCGGGCAAAATGTTCGCGTAAATGAGTAAATTCTGTATCTGAAACGAGTCTGCGATTGCGTTACTTCTGTCAATATTTTTCGCCAGTTGCCGCGTCAGATTGAAGTTGTTCATCTAAGTGTAGATACTCTCCAGAAATACCGTATATAAGCCTCCTAAAATCGGCGCTTTAGCGGCAGTTGGTGACCTTACCGGGAATCGAACCCGGGTTGCCAGGATGAGAACCTGGTGTCCTAACCGCTAGACGATAAGGCCTCAACGCCAGTTAATTGTAGCAGAAACCTAGCCCTGTGTCTATACGCGTACGACAAATAGCTCTTACGCTCATTGATCGTTTATTGACTTTTCTAAAAATATTCTGTATAATAGTGATATCAGATGCAGATTTAATAATGTGTTAGCTGGCGGTGGAGCTGGCTAACAGTAAGGAGGAGCGATGCATGCGTAAATATATCAATTGGCTGCAAAATGCGCCAAAGCAGTTTTATGCGCTGGCTATGATCGCGGCAGTGTCCGCAGCTTTGCCGGTCGCATTGAACGCTTTGGGCCCAACAAACAACACGGACGCAGCTTTTACTATCGATAAGAAAGTTCGAGTGGCTGGTACAACCGAATGGAAAGATAGCACTACCGCCAAACCAGGCGATACTGTCGAATACCAAGTGACCTACACCAACAAAAGTAAAATTCGCCAACTCAATGTGGCTTTACGCGATAAAATGAGCAAAGGTTTGCGGTACGTAGCCAATTCGTCTGTCTTAAATGGCACTAAATTATCTGACAAGCTCATGGAAAGTGGCGTAAATCTCGGACATCATGATTCGGGCGGTAATGCTGTCGTTTATTATAAAGCCGTCATTCCTAACAAAGAGAACTTGTCATGCGGCACGACGGTGCTAAAAAACACCGCCACCATTAACGTCGGCAATACTCCTAAGAGTGATGAAGCGACAGTTACTGTAGAAAACGAATGCGCGCAAGCTCCAATTTACAAGTGTAACTCGCTAACTATTGAGAAGATTTCTCAAGATGACTTCAAGTTTTCCGTACAATACACAGCATCAAACGGCGCAGTGTTTAAGAAGGTAGTGTACAAGGTTTATGATGCCAATAACAATGAAGTTTATAGCTCAGACAAAGGCAACTTCAATGGCTTTAAACCGGGTAAATATACCGCCAAAGCTTTCATTACCGTGGCGGTAGATGGCTCAGAAAAGACTGTCACCAGCGAAACTTGCGAAAAGCAATTCGTTATCGACGGGCAGGCTACTCCTAAAAAATCAAGCGTTAAAATCGACAAGCTAGTAGAAAACGCCGAACAAAAAGCGGTTGGCGTTAATAAAGAATTCACTTACCAAATTAAAGTCGCCAACAACGGCGAAACTAGCCTTAAAAACGTCGCTGTCACCGACAATGCGCCAGCAGGTATATCCTTCACTAAGGCCAGCGCTGGCACACTAAAAGACAACAAGTGGAAATATACTATCGCTGAACTACAGCCTGGACAATCTATAAGCTTTACAATTACCGCGAAAGCTCCGGCTTCTGTAAATGGCGCAGTCAAGAACACCGCCTGTGCAGACATCCCGGAAACCGCGGCAAATGCGCCGGACAGCTGCGATAGTGCAACTGTGACAGTTGAGACGGCTAATAATCCAAAACCGACAGAACCGAACGACAATAAGAATCCATCAAAGCCGTCAAAACCGACAGAGCCAGAGAAACCATCAGCACCAACTAACCCGAATCCAAAAGCTCCGTCAAACCCTACAAACCCTTCGACACCAACGACGCCATCAAACCCGACGCCGACGACACCAAGCAAGCCTTCAGCCCCAACGTCCCCATCTCCGACGCAGCCGTCGTCTACAACAACCCCACCCCCATCGACAACAAACACCGAATCAACAACAAAAAATTCTTCAGCAGAACCGGCTGCTTTGCCAAAAACCGGCATGAATGACCCGCTAGTTGGCGGAATTGGACTCGGCGCATTGATGACAGCTGGTCTAGCCTACGCCATTAGCCGGCGTCGTATATAGAGACTGACCGCTCCAAAATCTTTTTCTGAAGCGTTCAGTTTCAGACAGTACACTCCCTGTTTAGCAGGGAGTGTCTTTGTTGTATAATAGAAACTATCTGGGTGTCTCCCTCGACGTGGCCGGTGTTTAGCAGGGAGTGTCTTTGTTGTATAATAGAAATATATGGCGAAACATAAGAAAAAACGCAGCAAGAAATATTCCGGCGTAGACGCCGCTTCTAAGCGTCCAAGCGTTACTAAAATAACCGCCGTCAACCGCTCGAAAACATCGCAGTGGTTGTTTGATCGGAAATCGCTAATTAAACCAGCCGGAATAGTCCTATTTATTATATTAATAATTGTCTTAATTCTGTCGGGAATTTTCCGCTTGTTTTAATGTTTTCATTTTCACCTAAGGTTTACCTGCTGGAATTCTAAATCCAAACACGCTACCCTTCCCCTCTTCTGATGAAAATATTATTTCTCCGCCATGAAAGAATATAACTTTCCTCGCTAAAAATAAGCCGACACCAGTTCCATCCGGCCGTTTCCTCCTGGCATTTGAGCCGCGGAAAAATTTACCAAATAAATTCGGCTGCTCGGCCTTCGGCACGCCAATACCCGAATCTTTCACTGTAAATTCGATAAAGCCGCCTTTTTTAGACAGGTTTATCGCTACGTCTTTATTAGGCTTGGAGTAGTAGATGGCGTTATCGATCATGTTTAATATAACTTGGCGAATTTTTTCGGCGTCAATTTTAACTTCCGGTATGTTTTTATTAATTTTTACTTTCAACTTTACTGACCGCTGGCTGGCCACCACTTTCAATAGAGCAACTTCTTCTTTTACAATTTGCGCAATGTCGGTTTTTTGCTTGTCAATCACAAATTTACCAGTTTGCAGCCGCGAGACATTCAAAAAATCGTTAATTAGCCGCACCATTCGCTCGCTAGAAGAAAAAGCCTCCCTTAGAACAGCCTTCTGAGTTGACGACACTCTACCCAAATCACCCTCAAGTAGCATATCCAAATATCCTTTGATACTAGTTAGCGGCGTTCTTAGCTGGTGCGACGCCATTGAAATAAACTCATTCTTTGACTCATCGAGCCGCTGAAGCTGGCGGTTGGTTAATCTCAACTCTTTGGTCGATTCGTCAATTTTACGCTGCAAAGTATCGTTCAGCCGCTTAATTTCCTCCACCGACAAAGCGTTCTGAATCGAGATTGCCAATTCGCTAGCTACAGATTCCAGAATGCAGATATTCCGCCGGCTATATTTACGCCCTTTACGCTCGCCTAAAAACAATATGCCCGCCTCGTGATCTTGCTGCACTAAAGGAATTGCCACCGCAGTTTTATGTAGCTTAAATAACTTCTGTAAACTTCTATCTTTAATATCTTTAGTAATAATCGCCTCGGGAAAACTATAATACTTCCGATAGTACTGCATAATTTTTCGCGTATCATCTTCAATTACCGCATAGCGCCGGCGTCCAGCCCGGCCGTAAATACCTTTACTAGGAATGCAAAACGTGACTTTTTCCAGCTCAAATTCCCGCATAATATAGTTGCTGATTCGTCTGAGTAATAGTTGCAGGTCAGTAGTTTGCGCCAATATGGCCGATAAACCTTGGGAGAAATCCTCAAAATTACATTCATTGCGATAAAATATTTTATCAGTATATGTATCAAAAAACTTTTTTATCGGCTGGAAAAGAAATGCCAAAACCACCGCCAGAATAACATCTATCGGCTCCAGGCTAGATCCCAGCGCAATGTTTTCGTACAGCAACAGCTTAGATATCGCATAGGACAAAACAAAATAAATACCAGCCAAAGAGCCGATCAGCAGCACATACACGACGCCGCGCGTTAGCGCCGCCTTAGCACCTATTTTTTTATAACGAGAAACCGAAACATGGATAGCAACCGCCGCTAATATAACCGCCAGACCAACCATAAGAATAGGATTGTGCGCTGTCATGCTAATGTTTATTATAACATCCAACCCGGTAATTCATGCTATACTTTTATTATGATAAAGATTGTTATTATTGAAGACGATCCAACCATCAGCCAGATGTACCGCATAAAATTTGAGTCTGATGGTTTTGAGGTGCATTTGGCAGCAAACGGGCAAATTGGTATTAATGTAGCAGAAAAGGTCCGGCCGGATATAATCTTATTAGATTTGCAAATGCCAGAGATGGACGGCACCGAAGCGCTTAAAATAATCCGTTCTCGGGATTGGGGTAAAACCGTGCCAGTTATCATACTAACTAACCTTGGCGAAGAAGAAGCGCCGCACGAGCTGCGAAGCCTGGGTGTTGATAGCTACATTGTCAAAGCAAACTACACGCCGCGCCAAGTTGTCGAGCAAGTCAAATCAGCCATAAAAACAGCTAACTGATATTAGTTTTTGCCGGTAATTTTAGGCAGGCGTTAATGACATTATCAAACAGCGCGGCGACCGTAAGCGGACCGACGCCGCCTTTTTTAGGCGTGATGGTAATATCATTCCGCCGACGGACTTCCTCCGCCGTATCGCCAACTATTCTACCGTTTTCCGACGCTGTTCCCGCGTCAATAACCACGGCTTTCGGTTTTATCATCTGGCTCGTTATTAATCCTGGAACTCCCGTAGCCGACACGATAATGTCATAATTCATCAATTCACTCAAGTCGTCACCTTTCTCAAACACCGTAGTATCAATTCCAGAATTCTGCCACATTCGCTCCAGCGGCGCGCCGACCAGCCGTCCGCGCCCCACGATCGCTATTTTTTTTCCTTTCAGCTCAATACCATATCCAGCCAGCAGCCAATTGATGGCTATCGGCGTTGCGGCATCAAAAATCGCGTTTCGACACAAACCGTCAACATCCTTCTTTTTATCAACGCTTTCTAATAATTCATCTGTTTGCTCTGGATTGTCTACGGGCAATTGGACAATTATTCCTTGCACGTCTTGCCTGATATTCAATTCTTTTATTATATTTAATGCTTGTCCTGAAGTTGCTCGATGAATTTCCACATCAATTAGAATATCCGTACCGTACCGCTGTTTTAAGCGCATATATGTCTCAATTACTGGATTCTGAGCGTCCGTCACAATTGCTAAACACGGCTGAATATGGCGCGCCTGGCGCAGCGCTCGTACTTGCTTGGCTTGGCGCTCCTTAATAAAACCCGCCAATTCCGATCCGTTCAGTTCTCTCACGTTAACCAGTATAACAATTACCGCTCCTTGAGTACAGAGATAACCTGTGGTATAATCTGAAAAGCTTGGGTTTCTGGCGGATGTAGCTCAGTTTGGTTAGAGCGCTGGATTGTGGCTCCGGAGGCCGTGGGTTCGAACCCCATCATTCGCCCCAAGTCCTATCGCGATTTACTTTTCTGGCGAATTGTGATATAATAAAAGTATGGACATTCTTATTGATTGTCGTATAATTGAATTATGGGCCAGTAGCTCAGCTGGTTAGAGCACCTGCCTCTTAAGCAGGGTGTCGAGGGTTCAAGCCCCTCCTGGCCCTCCAGGATAGAATTTCAACGAAATATCGCTCCAATAGAGCGATATTTTGATTTAACAGTTAGGAGTATCTGGATATTCAACACCCAGCGGCACAGCCACGAGTAAACCCATACGGTCAAATCTCTCTACAGCACCTCCTGCAGCAATGATAATATAGAGGACTTTATATCGTCGTCGGCTTTTATCTTCTGCTCTTCATTTAATTCTGTGTAGTATATCCATTCTCCGTTAATATTGAGTTGCATGATTGACGATAGGAAATATCCTGGCACCAGTTCTGGTTTTCGAGGTGCACTTACTAAGCGGGCTGGCAATTCCGATGAACTTGCAACAATTTTTATTCTTTGACGATCTGTCTTAGTTTTATAGGCGATAGCATGTCCGTAATGAAACGTCATCGGCACTACTCCGCCATACTTTTTCGCAAGATCGGTGTAATATTTTTAATAGCATTGTCATCTGTGAAATTGCCATATTTCAGCCTCACTGGCTCTTTAATAAATGCACCTGGATTATCCTCGCTAGCAACTCCCTCAAATGAAATAGTGTCGTCTTGCGTTAAAACTACAGTACCCTCATCAACATATTGGACATAGCCTAGCGCTTTTTGGGCGGCAATTTCAATCCCAGACTCAGCTGTCTCGGCAGGTTCAGGTAGCTCCGTTGGCAAATCAGCAAGCGAGATAATCTCTACTGGCACATCGGCCAGCAGCCGTTTGATCCTGGATACTTTGTTGTGATTTGTAGTTGCAATTAGTATTTTTCTCATGATAACTCCCTGCATATTCTGTCATTAATTCTAATTTAGCGTCTGGCATACGCTGCAAAGAAAGCACTTTTTATAAATGGCTTAGGCAAATGGATTATACCGAGCCGGTGGCTCCTTAAAGACAATTCTGCCTTTCGCGTTAGTAGGATTACCAGGCTGCCGAGAGCCGGTAGATGAATGTTGAGAACCAGTAGAGGGCTGTTGAGAACTACCAGACTGCACGCGATTGAGCTGGCGATTTTGCCCAGACATCGCCGTACCGCTGCCGCTACTAGCATCACTGCCGCCAACCCGCTGGCTACTGCCAATGCTGGAATTTGCCGACATTGAATCGCCGTACCCCTTTATGTATTGGCGGTCTACGTTATGAGTACGATTCGCAGACGCCATTCTGGTTGTACCGTAGGTCTGCGCATTAGCTGCATGATTGGACATCAGCCTGTTTAATAATTGGCGCGACATTCGCGGCTTCCCGTTCGCATCCATATATCCCCCTGTTTGCGATATATACTAAAATGGTGCCCCGAGTAGGATTCGAACCTACGACCTTGAGCTTAGAAGTCTCCTGCTCTATCCAGCTGAGCTATCAGGGCGTGTTTTCATTATATCATCTTTCTGCTACAATAGAATACACTGCGGGTGTAGTACAGCGGCTAGTATGCAAGTTTTCCAAACTTGAGATGGGAGTTCGATTCTCCCCACCCGCACCAAAATAGAACTTTCTAATATTTTGTCGCCCAAATAGGCGGCTTTTTTCTGATCGTAAACAGCTACCTGCGCCAAGCGCATAATATAATTGGCAGCAGGTTTTTACCAATATACCCGCAGTTACCGCTAATTAGTTAACATGTTTATGCTATAATAAGTAAGTTGTTATTTAATCTATAAAGGGCATCATGGATCTATATTCTTATACCGATACACCGAAATATCAGCCTCAAGACATCGAGGACGCGTCAGAATTTTATAATTTGATTGAACGCAGCAGCCTAACACATCAGCTGTCAGAAACACGGCCGTACGTTTACTGGACAATGGAGATTTATGACAAGGCCAATGGCATTAAGGGCGGCGGCGGTCTCGGTGTTTTGGCGGCGGATACCCGGCGCGTGGCTGAAAAATTGGAAGTACCGTTCGTGGTAGTGACGCCATTTTACCGCAGCGAGTCGCACCAAAAAATTGATGATTTATCGCAGAATGAATATTCGGAAAAAGTTTCACCGCAAGATTACGGTTTTGAATACATTGACGAAGTTACTGTTAGCTCGACAGGCTTCCCTGACTCAAGTTTGAGTATTTTCAGGAAAACGCTCGGTTCGACGCAATTTATCACAATGTCAGAGCCAAACTTTGGACAGTTATACGAAGGTGACGGCTCTGGCGATCACCGGCTATACCAAGAAGTGGCGCTGGGTTTCGGCGGCTACAAGGCGCTGAAACTGGTCGGCATTAAACCAGCGGTCATCCAGCTGAACGAGACGGCAACTATTTTCGCAGCGCTAGCGCGGCTGGACGAACTATGCGCGAACGGCATGAATTTATATGAAGCCATTGTTTACGTTCGCAAGCATACACTGTACACTAACCATACATTACTGCAAGCTGCCGAGCCGGAATTCAATCGTTCGCAATTTGAAAAACTAGTTTTACCAAACCTAAAAAGCAACGCTGTACGCTGCTGGCTAATGGAACAGTTCCGCAATGACCGCCTGCGGCCGAATTTACTAGCTATTGAGCTGACCGAAGCAAAAAATGGCGTCAGCAAGCTACACGCTCGCGTAGCTGATTTTCGCGATCGCAATAATGATAAAGTTAAATTCCAAGCAATCACTAATGGCATCGACATGGAGACATGGGTGCTGCCAGAAATTATGAATACTTATTACAGCCAAAACGTCATCGATAAGTTTGGCTTGCCGACAGAAGAGTTCAAAGAACAAATTGATAAAATTGACGCGCCAGCCATTCGCCAACTAAAAAGGCTTGGACGCCAGGAACTGAACAGGATTCTAGCGGCGCGCAAAGATCAGTACAATGAACCAGTACAAATTCCCGAAGATGCGGTGCTGTTTGATTTCAAGCGGCGATTCGCCAACTATAAACGCCCGTATATGGCGTTTGAACAGCCGGAAACTCTGCGCCAGATTTTAATCAACCATAACGCGCACTATATTTTAGCCGGAAAAGTCCATCAGGGCGACACGGCTATGTACCAGCGACTACTCAGCATCCTGAAGCTCGTTGACGGCGATCCAGTTTTACGCGAGCGCGTCCATTACATCCAGGATTATGATGAAGAGCTGGGCCGAGCTTTGGCAATCGGCTCGGATATTGCGATTAACGTGCCGATGATCGGACTGGAGGCTTGCGGCACATCGTGGGAAAAAGATATCGCCAATCTTAAGCTTCTTATCTCTACCAGCGATGGCGGCGTCGCGGATGTCAAACCGATTGCCTGCCTGGAAGTGTCGGGTAATAATTACGATGCCGAAATATCGTCACTGTATGTCAATATGCTAAAAGCTGCCGCTGCTATTAAGAACGATCAATTGTTAGAAAAGACCGTTCGCCGCCAGTTAAAGGCATACCTGCCGATCATTTCTGGCACGCGCATGATGAAGGATTATCTGAAGTTCCTGTTTCCGCAGCACCATTCGCAAAAATCACCAGCACCGCGAAACACGCCAGTGTCCGAACCAAAGAAAGCCGCTATTCAATAATTACTTCAATTTCTGCGCCCAGCGAATTGAGCCGCTGAGCCAGCTCCTCGTAACCGCGATTGATTGAATATACATCGCGAAGGATTGACACGCCTGGTGCTGCCAGCATCGCCAGTAACACTACGACTGACGGTCTCAGTGCTGGCGGCGCCACAACGTCAGCCGGCTTCCATTTCGTCGGACCAGTAATATATACCCGGTGCGGATCAACCAGCTCAATTTGCGCGTTTAATTTGCTTAGTTCCGTGAAATAAATTGCTCGATTTTCATAGCTCCAATCGTGTACTAGCGTCCGCCCTTTGGCAACTGTCGCGATTAGCCCCAAGAACGGCAGGTTATCCATATTAATCCCCGGAAACGGCAGCGCGTGCAGCTTATCTTTGGCTGCTTTCATCTTAGAATGCTTGAGATGGATGTCAACCAGGCGCGTCCTTTCGTTATTCGCAAAATATTCCTGGCTTAATTCAAACTGTAAACCCATTTCCGCCAGCGTCGCCAGTTCAATTTCCAAAAATTCAATCGGCGCCCGGCGCACGGTGATTTCCGAACCAGTTACCGCCGCTGCGGCGATAAAACTCATCGCCTCGATCGGATCTTCGCTTGGATGGTAATCAAGGTTTTTATTAATATGCTTACGGCCAGTAATTTTCAAAATCGTCGTACCGATTCCTTCGACTTTTACGCCCAGTTTTTGCAGAAAGAAACAGACGTCCTGCACCATGTAATTTGGACTAGCATTGCGGATGATTGTCGTATCTGGCGACAAAGCCGCCGCCATAATGACATTTTCCGTCACTGTATCGCCGCGCTCCGTCAAAAGAATCGTTCGATTGCCAGAAATCACCTTAGTTTGCGCATGATAATATTCCGATTCTGCCGCCACATCCATACCAAAACAGCGCAAGCCGCTCAGATGCGGCTCAACCGTGCGCTTGCCGAGATTACAGCCGCCAGCAAACGGCAAACGAAAATCACGGTACTGGTGAAGCAGCGGGCCAAGAAACATGATCACCGTACGCGTCCGCTTGGCAGCCTCTATGTCCATATTTTCCAGCTTCAGGCGCGCTGGCGGCATAATTTCCAAATCATTGCCATCCAGCCAGCGAGTTTTCACGCCAATTGAGTTTAATACTTCAATAATCCGATTAACTTCCTCAATCCGCGCCACTTTCCTGAGCGTAGTTTTCCCCTTATTTAACAAACTGGCGCACAGCAAACCTACCGCCGCGTTTTTACTCGTATTGACGCGTATCTCACCAGACAATTTTTTACCGCCATGCACCCGAAAATTCATTTTTCCAGAATGATTTACCATCATAATGTTATTATTTAACACTTCGCTGATACGCGCTACCATCTCTATACTAATATTCTGACCACCGTTTTCAATCCGGTTAATAGCGCTCTGCGAGGTGCCGATCGCCTCGGCCAATTGTGCTTGCGTCATGCCCTGTTTTTGGCGGTTTTCAGCGATTAAATTACCAATTTTCTTCAAGTACTTATTTTTATTCATGCGGCGATTATATCACAGATGATATATTAACGCAATGGTATAATAGAAGAAAAGGAGGAAATGCCATGCAGGATACACAGGTCGCCGACTTGATTGCGGCAGAAATAAAACGACAGCAGCTGGGGATCGAAATGATACCTAGTGAAAATTATGTCTCTTCAGACGTACTCAAAGCGCTGGGCAGCGTCTTTACCAACAAATATTCTGAGGGATATCCCGGCCGGCGCTATTACGGCGGGCAGGATAATACCGACCAAATTGAGCAGCTGGCGATTGACCGCGCTAAAAAGCTATTTGGCGCTGATCACGCCAATGTCCAGCCGCACTCCGGCGCCCAGGCCAACGAGGCGGTGTATTATGCGTGGTGCGAGCCTGGCGATACCATTCTGGCGATGGATTTGGCGCATGGCGGACACTTAACACACGGCGCACCGGTCACCCGCTCAGCCCGTGAATATAAATTCGTCCGCTACGGCATCAAGGATGTCGAGACTGGCGAAATTGACTATGAAGAAATCCGCCGTTTGGCGCTGGAGCATCAGCCAAAGATCATCTTGGCGGGCTTTTCGGCCTATCCGAGAGAGTTGGATTATGCCAAGTTTGCCGAGATTGGACGCGAAGTCGGCGCCATGCTGATGGCGGATATGGCGCACATTGCTGGACTGATCGTCGGCGGTCAAGCCAACAATCCGTTTGACTACGGCTTTCACGTTATCACCACTACCACGCACAAAACCTTGCGCGGCCCGCGTGGCGGCCTGATTCTGTCAAAAGGTGTGGTCGGCAATCCTTTGAAGCGACCAGAAAAAACCTTAGAAAACTTGCCTACACTAATCGACCGGGCGGTCTTCCCTGGCACTCAAGGTGGCCCACACATGCACACCATCGCCGCCAAGGCAGTGGCCTTTGGCGAGGCGTTACGCCCAGAATTCACAGAATACGCCCAGCAAATCGTTAAAAATGCAGCCGTTCTGGCAGATGAATTAAAGCGCAGCGGCCTGAAATTGGTAACAGGTGGCACCAGCAACCATCTAGTGTTAGCGGACATCTATGGCAGCTTCGGCATTGACGGCAAGACTGCTCAGGAGCGGCTAGAGGCCAGCGGTATCACCGCCAACGCCAACGCTATACCGAATGACACCCTGCCGCCATTCCGTCCAAGCGGCCTACGCCTAGGCACGCCAGCACTCACTACACGCGGCATGATGGAAGCGGAAATTAAGCAAATTGCCAAGTGGATTATTACAGCGATAAATACAGAAAATCCAGCAGAATACGCAAAAATTAAGCAGCAAACTACTAGTCTTGCGGCGCGTTTTCCGCTACCATATAAGTAATACTAAATAAATTGGGGGGCAAATCAGAAATGGTTTCTTCAAAAAACAAAGTAAAAGGTTTTACGCTCGTTGAGCTTCTAATCGTCATCGTGGTTATCGCCATTTTGGCTGCTATATCAATAGCAGCTTACAACGGTGTATCCAATAAAGCCCGGGACGGTGAAAGGCTAGCTAGCGCACGTGATATTATCAATGCCGCTGCCACATATAACTCAGAAAATGGTCATTGGCCAACAATAGCAGAGCTAGGATCATTCAATACTATTCGACTATCCAGCCAAATAAAAAGTCGTCTCGGAACTACCGCACCAAGCCCGGGTGATAAAAACAAATATTTATACGAGTTATGCGGAACTACACCAAATTTTACTGGCGCAAAAGTTACTTATTGGAAAGAAGCAGTCGATGGACATGAGACCCATAATAAGACGGTAAGTAGTGGTAGCGGCTGTTAAGGAAAATTATTACAAAAATAAACCCCGAAGCCTGCCGGGGTTTATTTATATACTAAGTATTATTGCTAATGCGCAAACACTACGCTGAACACTTACCGCTCGTGACACTCTTTACATGATCCGCACCAGCGTCAATGTCTTTCCAGTATTTAACTCTAACACCAGTCGCCTCACTTTGATTGGCTGTAGTACCGGCATCTTTGCAGAATTCATATCCATAATGATTCTTGTGGTCTTCATCTGGAGCACTAGCATCGGTTGCCGAAATCACAGTACCCGGAACCTTAATAGTATTAAACGATCCAACCTCAGCGACAGTTGGCCATTTATCATGCTCCGAGTTATATGACGCAGCTGCATTTACAAGATTACGCGCATTAGACTGGCGTTCATCGTCACGTGCCTTTTGAGTCACGCCATTATACGCCACAATTGATATGGCTGCCAAAATGGCGATGACCACGATGACGATTAGAAGCTCAACGAGCGTAAAACCTTTTACTTTGTTTTTTGAAGAAACCATTTCTGATTTGCCCCCTATTTTAAGTTAAGTTGTTAACAAGCATTAGTGTATCAGAAGCGAGAAATAAGCGCAAGCATTTTATTAAAAATTGAGAGATTTTACGTATAGCCAGCCAGTATAGCTGATGTCGTCGCCGGCAACCGTCTTAGAAGCGGTTAATTTTACTTCCATAGTATTGGAATTGGTGGTTACACTTAGTTTGACTTCTTTACCAGCAGAAATCAACGTATCGTCAACACCTCTTTGCCAGACATTTGAGGACGAGCCACAGCCGCTGTCCATACTAGCCTTACGCTTTAAAGTATTGCCGCCAACGACAGAATATTCCATCTTATATACCAGTGCTTCCGCCACAGAAATACCAGTTCCCGCCACCGAACAGTCGCTTTTTTTAATCAGCTTCCGGCTGGCGCTTAATGGGTTGGCAGACGTCGCCAGATTATGCATTGATATTTTATTAGACGCCATACCGTCAAAGTCGGTGCTTATTTTTACATCTTGCTCAATCTGATCAAGCGCCGCCAGCACCTCATTCTGCAGCTGTGTACGGGCGCTAGCGCGCATTGAGGTTCCGGTTAAGTTTACTATTGCTACCACCATGGCGCTAATAATTAATATTATAAGCGGCATGACAGTCAACAGTTCTATCAGCGTAAATCCGGCGCTTTTTTTACCGCCTAACTCGTCTTGGCGTTTAGCCTCCAAGATACGTCGCATGCGACACCTCCCCGCCATCGGAGCCGTATTTTACGGTGACGATGACCCTTATTAACGATGAATCCGTGTATGGTTTGCACATAGAGACAGTGGCGGACGCCGGCTTCGGCAAGGAATTCGGACGAAGAGTTGCTGGTGATACAGCCGGCGATGAGCAAGTATTAGCAACGGCGGCGTAATTTTGTTTGCGTAAAATCTCATAGCCAAGATTGCTAGCCTCGCTCATCTCCCTAGTGTCAGCCGACTGATTGATAACTACGCTGTATAGCTGGTAACCGCTCATTAAAAACAGCGCCGCCACGAAAAGGGTTATTAATATTTCCACTGTCGTAAACCCACCCTGTTTCATTATTTATGCCTGCTTTCTATAACTTGCCATTTATCTGAATCTTTGGTTTCTAAATGATACATAATTGAGTATTGGCGGCATTCAACGCCGCTCTCCTGGCATTTCGTACCGCTGCCAGAGTGGGCAAAGTATACGTATGCGCCGCTTGGATATGTTGGCAAGTTATTGGCAGCGTAGTTATTTTTATACGAATTTATATCAGCAATACTGTTAATACTGCGGCCGCCGGAAAATATACCCTGCTTGGCTGGAATTAGCGCTTCGTTGCCGGACGGGCCTTTTTTCGCATCGTCCTGTAAATTGGCTAATATTTTATCAAACTGGGCGCTGGTCAAATTAGACGATCCAGCTGCGCCGGAAAAATAAGCCGGATAGCTGCCGACTGGCTTGATAACATTACCGCCGCCGTCTTTGATTTCCTGCGAATAAATACTTTCCAAGTACATCTGAATCGCCGCTATGTCAGCTTCGCGCTCCTTATCGCGGGCGCTTGCTTGGTAACCGCGAAAGCTAACAACGCCGATAGTAAATAAGATTGCTATGATAGCAATGACGATAGTTAATTCAATGATTGTAAATCCACGCCTCATCCTCATGTATTAAGCATAACCGTAAAGACAAAAAACTACAAGCCTTATTCTAGCTCAAGCGGCTCTTGCTGGATTTGAATGTGAAATTTATCGTATACTTTCTGAACAATTTTCTCTCTGGCCATAGCCAAATCAGGATAGCCAGCCGCACCGTTATTAACTAAAACCAGCGCATTTTTTTCGTAAACTCGAATATTATGGAATGTTTTTCCTTTTAAGCCAGCCTTTTCAATAAGCCAGCCTGTAGGAATTTTATATGTATTGTCCGGCATAATGTAGTTCGGAATATCCGGATATTTTTTCTTTAATTCGTCCAGCTGCCACTGCTCTATGATGGCATTCTTAAAGAAAGAACCGGAATTTGGCTCTTGGGCGGGATCTGGCAATTTCTCAGCGCGAATATTAAGAACAGCCACTCGGATAACTGGCAAATTAACAATTCTAATGTCATTTTCGGTAAGATACTTTTGGATGGCAGCGTAATACGGCGGCTTAGGCTGAGTGCGAAACAATCGTAGCATAATACTTAAAATACAATACCGCCCTTTTTGGCTGCTGCGAAAAATACTATTTCTGTACGAAAAATGGCAATCTTTGGCACTAATAGTAACGACTTTCCCTTCTTTTGAATCAAATGCCTCCAGGCTAACCAGCGTATCAGCGATCTCTTGTCCGTAAGCACCGATGTTTTGCACTGGCGCAGCACCAGCTGTTCCAGGAATGCCCGACATGGCTTCAACGCCCTGCAAATCCATACCAACTATATTCTCCACCATTTCATCCCAATTTTCGCCAGCACCAATTTTTATGACAACATTCTCGCCATCATCCGATACAATGTCAAAGCCCTTGATGCGGTTCAATAAAACAACGCCGTTGAATGTCTCGTCATGTGTGATCACGTTGCTGCCGCCGCCAAGGACGAAGACTTTCAGCCCCTTAGTACTGGCTTCCTTATAAATATTTTTAACATCATCAGCAGTGCTGGCTGCCGCCATAAAACGCGCTTTGCCGCCCAGCTGCATGGTTGTGTATTTTTTCAAAGATATATCAGTTCTCATTTCCATAAGCACATTATATCATTTTTCCCGGCTGGCGCTAGTGTGATATAATATACCCGTTATGCACCCGTAGCTCAGCGGATTAGAGTACTTGGCTTCGAACCAAGTGGTCGCAAGTTCGAATCTTGCCGGGTGTACCAATTTTTGCGCTCTGGCAATCCAGCTGAACCACCCTCGGCGTTAAATTATACGTCCTTTGGCTGTGTTGTAAGCAGCGCACCAAATGCCCCGTTAGCTCAACTGGATAGAGTGTTGGTTTCCGGTACCAAAGGTTGCAGGTTCGATTCCTGTGCGGGGTACCAAAAATGAATTTATTATGTGTGATTTTTCTGAAACTCCTTACCGTAACGACGAAGCTGCCGGCTGGCTTCTTAGCCCAGTACACAGGCGTCTTGATTGTGTAGCTATTCATCAGACGCCGTACATTGTTCCAGTTCATAGAGATTGGGGACTTGATCTTTTTAGCCTCAGCGTCGAACTTATTATCGTTACGCTGCTACTGCTTGTTGCTTGGCAGACACGACAAAAAGCTCCACACAATAGTACGAACCGCAAATCACGAGCCGTCATTTCAATACTTTTCAAAACAGCCGCAATACTATTTGTCGCCGCCGTAATTGCCGTAACGTGCATGCGCTTGTTACATGGCGCGCGAGCAGACAGTCTTTGAAAAATATGCAACGAATTATTTTGATTCTAAAAACCATTCAGCAATTCTGAATCATCAATTGATATGATTCTTAAATCTCTGCTACAATATCCTCAATGATGAAAGAACGGGGAGATAGCCGGAGTCCTTATTTATATGCAGGGCGAGAGCATTGTCTACGCGAGCGGATTGCTAGGTTATTTGGCTGCCAAGCTAGCCTGAGCATGATCGAAAATGAGAACACTGAAGATCCTGTCCGCAAGAAGCCGACAACCGGTCATGAACTAAACTCCCGAGATCAAGACCATGGGCCAGCAGATCTCGGCAAGGCTGAACTATGGGCAGGTAGACTCCTTAGCGAATACTGGGACGGTAAGTTCCCTGTTGATCCGAACAGTATCGCAGTAAAGATGGGGATAGAGGTATATTTTGCACCTATTCCGGGAGGACTTGCGGGTGTCATTTTAAAAACTAAAAAGAAGAAAAGCCGAAGACCTATGAAGAGGAAACGCCAGGAATCCGATGAAGAGGAAAAGTCGAAAATAGTTGTAGACAGTGAGGCTATTACTTCTCGAAAACGCTTCACGATCGCTCATGAGATCGGCCACTGCGTTGAGCGCTTCAGAGACTCGGACTCCCCGAACCAGAAAATACCTGGATGTTTTGGATTTTCCGATGAATCGATGGTTAGCGACGAGAAAATTCTCGGAGGCATCATGCCTATCGGCTCAAGGACGCCTGACCAGTCTCCGCGAGAACTATTCGCAGACTACTTTGCTTGTTGTCTGCTGATGCCCGAGAATGAGGTCCAGAGGTTTGTCGGTCTGGGAGTGAATATCGACGACGTTGCGACACACTTTGGTGTTTCTGCTGCAACTATGCGAAATCGCCTGAATGATCTCGGAATAGATCTTTAGTGATCGGGGATTTTCTAATAACGTCCAAAAAAATGAGGAGTAAATCTTATTCATATTTGACTTTCCATATCACCTGTGCTTAAATCATAAGCATTAGTACTCTGAGGAGAGGGATATGGAAAATAAACAAACAAATCATGGAAAAGTAAAAATTGTCGCTGGGATACTTGCCATTGCACTGGTGGCGGCTTTATTATATTGGCTATTTACTAGCCTGCTGAATACAAATCAGCATAGCCAAACAAAACAGGAGCCTAGCCGTACTGATAACTATCAGATGGACGACGAGAACACCAGTCCGCAGCAGCCGAGCACAAACTCAAAATCAAATTTGGATAATAATAGAACCAATCAACCTAATAAAGATACAGAAGCCTCGTCAAATAGCTCCACTAAGACGACTGTCGACAATACTGCCGCCGTGCGCCGCAGCAGCACCGCTTCCCAATACCCCAAAGCAATATTAGCAAGCAAAAAACCACCAACCAGCAGTAGTATTTTCCAAAAACCTAAACGCAAGCCAATCACTAAGCCCGGCAGTAACAAACCAACTACACCGCCAAGTACACCCAAACCAACACCCGAACCTGCACAAGCAGCTGTAAAAATCGTCGGTGCAGCAGAGGTCGGCTCGACGCTGATTGCACAAATCGACGATCCCGACGGCTTGAAGGACGGCGGCATACGATATTATCAATGGTTTGCCGACGGCACGGCTATTCCTGGCGCCAGCTATTTCTCATACAAATTGACACCAGCCGAAGCTGGCAAAAAAATCACCGTCAAAACAACTCATGCTGACGGCAAAAACGCGATGAAAGATTTAGTTAGCCCAACTACGACAGCTGTTAGTAATGCCACATCAGGCAACAGACCTGGCAGTATTACTGTCGACGGAATAAACCGAGTCGGACAGGTATTCACTGCCCGTATTACTGATGCCGACGGCGTACCGGAGAGCGGTATTACTTACCGATGGTACGAATTTTACGGCAAATTCTTGGGAACTGGCAAAACTCTCGCACAAACCAAAGACCACCTCGGTATGCAAGTCATCGTCCAAGCCAGTTACACCGACAAAAAAGGACATAGAGAGAGCGTCACTAGCGGATTTAGCGGGTCAGTCGTCGATAATTCAGGCGGCGGCACTGGCGCGGGGATAATCAGTCCTGCTGCGACTGCGCCAAAAATTACCCTTCATGGACCAGCCAACGTCAAAGAAGGAGAAACTGCTGTTTACACGGCAACTTTAGACAAAGCAGCCAGTACCGATGTTAGCGCGGATATTAAAATTACGCACAATACTAGCAATCCGAACAATCTTAACGTCCGTTGGGACAGCCAGCGAGTGGTTATTAAAGCCGGAGAGACTAGCGCCAAACTCTACGTTGATACCAATGCCGGCACCGGCGGCAAGGGTAAGACCTACACCGTTTCTCTTAGCAACGCTGTCGCTGGCATGGTCAATAAAACAAATACCAGTTCCTATACCGCGGTCAACGCTCAATCGGTCTTTATGCTATCGTACGTTTATCCGCTCGCCGAGGCTGGCGGCAGCGAGTTCTCTGACTACTGGAAAGCGGTTCACGCGGCGGGTAGCAGCAAAATCCCGTACACACTCATCATGGCAGATGGCAATCCTGACGCCAAGCTCGACCCAGGCTATGTGCGGCTGCTAAAAAAGAACGCCGAGCTTGGTTTCAAGACTGTCGCTTACATCCGCACTATTCATCAAACCCGCCCAATTGCCGAAGTTAAAGCCGCCATGGCTAAGTTCATTGAACTTTACGGGACAGATAAAATTCACGGGTTTTACTTCGACGAGATATCATCCAGAAATAACGGCGCAACGGCTTACATGGCAGAATTATACAACTACACGAAAAGCACCTACGGCAACAAGTTGGTCGTCGCCAATCCTGGCACCCATATCACCGACGCGATTGCGCCGTACGCCGATATTTTCATGACTAACGAAGGCACTGCTGATGAATATATTAATAACTATAAGACCGCTTACTCTGCCTTTGAAAAAGATCCGGCAAACTCCCATCGTATTTTCCATACGATTTATGCCGCAAAAGCTGACGATTACCAAAAAATAATCAATTTATCGCGCCAGCGCAATGCCGGCTGGGTATTTATCACCACCGATAGTACGATACCTGATGGCAGGCCGTATAATGATTTGGCAGCTAATTTCTCTACCCTTGTCGATAATGTCAATAATCTGAATAGACGGCCATTTGATCCGAACAGGAGTACAACGCAGCCTTTGCTGACTGGCGCGATAATCGCATCGGCAGACGTTAAAACCACAATTACAGCAAAGTAAAATTCACTAGCTAAGATTGGGTGCCGAAGCCTTGGGTATCTGTTGGCGGAAGCGGTGCTGGCTGCGAAACTTCTGATGCATCAAGCACCTGGCTAATTTGCTGAGCAGTAATAGTCGCCGTCGAGCCCGGCGCGATCAGACCAGCTAGCATCTGCTTGGCAATAGTATTCTCAACTGCTCGCTGGACAACACGGCGCATCGGACGAGCGCCCAGGCGCGGATCGTAACCAGCTTCAACCAATAATTTCTTACCTTCCTCCTCAACCGCAACCTGGATTTTTTGCGGCGCCAAGGTTTTATTAACGCCAGCCAAAATCAAATCGACAACCTGCAATAGCTCTTCCTTGCCCAGCGGACGGAATAAGACAATTTCATCAAAACGGTTCAAAAACTCTGGACGGAACAAATTGGCATTGATCAGTTCATTGATAAATGTTTGCTCAAACTGCTCCAACTGGTAACCGCGTTCAATATATTCGCGAATTCTATCCGCTCCAGCGTTCGACGTAGCAATAACAATCGTATCGCGAAAACTAATTTCCCGGTTATTTTCATCGCGCAGGATACCTTCGTCCAACAGCTGCAGCAGCGTTGTTAAAACTTGCGGATGAGCCTTCTCAATCTCATCCAGCAGCACAACAGAAAACGGCCGCTTCTGCACCTGAGCAGTCAAACTACCTGGATCATGCGCGCCATCAGCAATCAGCCGCGCTACGTCATCTGGGCGGACAAACTCGTTAAGATCCAACCGAATCATGCTGCCCTCACCGCCAAAATAAACATCCGCCAACGCTTTGGATAGTTCAGTTTTACCAACTCCAGTCGGCCCAAGAAACAGGAAAGCGCCAATCGGCCGGTTTTGGTTTCTGACGCCAGTACGGGCGCGGCGAATAGCATCGGAAACAACTGTCACCGCCCGCGACTGATTAATCATCCGCTGATGAATCAGTGTTTCCAAATTAAGCAATTTCTCACGCTCGTCGCCAGTATTCGCTGTGGATATTTTTATACCAAGCGTTTTTTCAATTGCATCGTCCACCGATTGCGCTGTCACCAGTCCATTCTGAGCACAGCTAGCAGCTGATTCTAGAATCTTCAAAGCTTTGCCTGGCATCGCCAAATCTTGGACGTAGCGATCACCGACACGATAAGCCTCGGCCAAAGCTTGATACATATACGCCACCCGATATTGCGCCTCAAAAAAGAAGAGTTGGTCGCGCATAATTTTCATCGTTCCCGCCTCGTCGGTCGGACGAATAGCGATTGTATTCAGCGCGTGCGCCAACTGCGGTTTCATCTGGGAAATCTGCAAAAACCGCTGCTCGTCCATCGCCAAAATCATGCGCAGCCGCCCCGCCTCCAGGATTGGCAGCAGGACATTGCTTAAATCAACCGAGCCGACACCTTCCTCAAAGAACAACTGCGCATTATCCAAGCATAAAATAACATTTTTCGACAAATAAGCCTCGTTAATAATCATCGTCACCAAGTTCTCCAAATCACCGCGGCCGGACGCCGAACTCACAAGCGACGAGGCATCCAGCATAAAAACTTGCTGATACAGCAAATGCCGCGGCACGCCTTTATAGCCGTCGATTAGCATCTCGGCAAACGCCGCCACTACCGTCGTTTTGCCCGCACCGTCAGCGCCAACCAGCGTAACATTTTGCCGCCCGCCGGAACTAAATGTCGCCAGCATCTGCTCAAGCACACTATTATGCATATCAAGCTTGGTCGCCATTATACCGCCGCTGACCTGCGCGCTAATATTCTGCGCGAAACGGCTTAGTAGCGGCGTATAACCAAACGACCAATCCCGGGCAATACCGCCCGTCCGAAGCGGCTTAACCTTGCGCTGCTCGATTAGTTCTTTGCTTCGTTCATACCAGCGAATTCCCTCCATTACATCTTGAAAGTCAATTTTCATATTTGCCAGCAGTGCGTCGTGTTGCGGCAGCTGCTTGACGACTGCTGCCGCCAAGACTGCGCCGGTAATCTTTGGACTGGCGGTTTCCTGCCAAATTTTAATCGCTGTTTGCCAAATCGCCTCAATGTCTGCCGGATTTTCCGACGCGATATTTTGCAGCAAATTTGGCGTCATGCCCAAACGTACCGCCAGAAAAAGCCCGGCACGCGTTCTAGCAACCGCTAGAGCTACGTCTTTCGGCGTTGGCTGAGGCGATAACTTTCCTAAAACATCCGCCGCCATAACGTCATCAATTGTTTGCGGATTTTTACTAATTTCAGCTGTTTTCAAATCTTTTTCCCACCAAATTGCCAGCATAATAAGCGGGCCGCTCAAGCCGATTAACAGCCAGCCGGCTGCGCCATGCGTAAACAGCGACCAAACCCCCAACAAAAGCAACCCGCAGCTTAAAACGCCGGTCAGTAAATGCCAAGCCTTGCCGAAACGAACGGAAAAACGCGCTTTTTGCGAACGTAAACTGTGATAATTAAGCCTTGGGGCAACATTCATAGCGTCACCCCCAATCGCCATAAGATAAATCCGATAACTGGCAGCACTGGCAAAACTAGCCACGCCAAAACGCCTATCAACTCAAAAATAACCACAACAGCAATCGCTATAATACCGATAAAAATAACTAGCGTACGAACAACCGCGCCGATTATTCTGGAAATCAACCTGTCGAAAAAGGCCCTTAATTTGACTGGCAGCGGGCCGTCAACATAACTGGCGGATATTTGGCGAAACGGGTTAAATAATGTCCTTAGCAACAACCCAACAGAGAAATGATCGGCCACTCTTAATACTGTCACGAAGCTTCGCCTGGCGTAATCCCACAGGCCGCTGCCATACCACCATTGAAAAATCCCCACCAAAAACATGTTTTTATTGTAGCATATTTGCTAATCGGGTTATAATAGCTAGTATGCAGAGGCAGATGATCAGTACGATTATTGGCAAAAGCGTAAAAAAAGTGGCGCAATTACGCGGCGGCGGGTCGGCTTTGCCAGGCCTGATAGTGGAAAAAATCGATCCGGACTTTATCAGGCGCACCTTAGAAGATTTGCCGCAAGGAGTAGTAATTATCAGCGGCACTAACGGTAAAACAACGACTACGAAAATAGTTGTCGAACTATTAGAATCGGTCGGGATGAAGGTCTTCACCAACCGTACCGGCAGCAATTTCTCCCGCGGCGTAGCGGCAGCGTTATTAAACGAGGTTGACATTCACGGCAAACTGGACGCCGACATCGCCGTACTGGAACTAGACGAGGCTTGGGCGGTTAAGTTTGTTAAAATGGTGCAGCCGCGATTCTCCTTGCTGCTTAATGTCATGCGCGACCAGCTAGATCGTTTCGGCGAGATTGATACAACTGCCAAATTATTAGAGAAAATCGCCGCAGCAACAATCGACACGGTAGTATTGAACCGCGATGATCCAAGGATATTCGCAATCAGTAAAAAAATCCGGGCAAAATCCGTTTTCTTCGGCACAACCAGCGAGTTATTACAGCTAATGCCGACCGACGATACACTCAAATCCGGATCAGCCAGAGCTAACAGCCGGGTAATTGCCGACGTGCTACTATCAAAAATCGACGGACAACGGGCAGTCTTCAGAATATCCGAAAAAAATGCACTTATTAGCACGCAGCTGACTGGCGTGTATAATTTATTGAACGCCGCGGCAGCCATTGCTTTAGCGCGGCAGATTGCCGGCAACGAAGTAACCGGCGCGCTGCTTCTGGCACTAAAAAATATCCAGCCAGCATTTGGCCGCGGCGAAACTATTATGCTGCATGGCGTACCAATTGAACTAATCCTCGTAAAAAACCCCAGCGGCTTTCGCCTGGCGCTGCTATCGTTTGCCCGCAGCCAGGCCGCTATGATGATTGCCATAAACGATAATTACGCCGACGGCCGCGATATGAGCTGGCTGTGGGACGTTGACTTTTCAAAAATAAAAGCCGTATCAACTGTCAGCGGTATCCGCGCCTACGACATGGCTTTGCGGCTGCAATACGACGAAGTGCCGGTTGAAAAAGTCGAACCGAACCTGGCAAAAGCACTGGATTATTTTATAGACAATAATCCAGACGAACCGAAGCAGATTTTTTGCAGCTACACTGCCATGACAACGCTCAGGAAATTACTCAGCGATAAAACTGAAGTGGAGAAAATATCGTGAAACCTATAACTATCATTCAACTGTACCCGCGCGACATGAATCTGTACGGCGATTGGGGCAATACGCTAGTCTTAAAAAAACGCTTGCAGTGGCGCGATTATCCGGTCAGAGTTATTGACCACAACCCAGGCGATTCTACAGATTTTTCGGCAGGCGATATTTTCGTTGGCGGCGGCGGCCAAGATTCCGGCCAAAATGTTATCCAAGAAGATTTGCTGCGGCGCGCTGCGGAGCTAAAAAAACTCGCCGAAGACGGCGTGCCGATGCTCATGATTTGCGGTATGTATCAATTGTTTGGCAAGTTTTTCGTCACCAATAGCGGCGAAAGAATCATCGGAGCAGGAATACTGCCAATCGAGACCAGAGCTGGCGATGAGCGGATGATTGGCAATATTACTTTGGAAAGTAAAGAATTCGGCGGAATCGTCGGCTATGAAAACCACAGCGGACAAACCTTCTTGAATGAAAATGTCCTGCCTTTGGGGCGAGTTGTTAGAGGCGCGGGAAACAGCGACAACGGTTACGAAGGCGTAAGATATAACAATATCATCGCTACATACCTGCACGGGCCTCTACTGCCGAAGAATCCGCAAATTGCCGACTTTTTGATCGATACCGCTCTGAAGCGGCGCAACCTTGAAATTGCTAATTATTTTATTGACGACAATTTAGCCAGAAAAGCGCGAGAAACAGCTGAGAAACGCCCGCGATGAAACAAACTCAATCAGCAGCCAAACGCTTTGCTAGCTTATGCCATAAAATTCCCGGCTGGATATATCTTATCCCAATATTACTTTTAGCCGTCCACGCCCGGCTACTATACCTTACCAAAGCAGACATTTGGCACGACGAAGGCTACACCGCCGCCCTCGTTAAGCAGCCGATCGGCGACATTCTATCCATAACCATTACCGACGTCCATCCGCCGCTTTACTACATAATTATGCATGTTTGGCAGCTGCTGTTCGGCGGATCAGCCGAATCGCTGCGCGGCTTTAGCGTTGTTTGCGGCGTTGCCACTGTAGCATTACTTTTTTTTCTACTAGAAAAACTATTTTCCAAAAAAATCGCCGTTCTGGGAACGATTTTTGCAGCAATCGGGCCGTTTTTAGTTCGTTACAGCAACGAAGCCAGGATGTATGCACTGGCTGCGCTCATCGCTTTGGCCGCCACATATGTTTTTATTCAAGCAATTGATCATAAAAAGCAAAAACGCTGGTGGCTGCTGTACAGCGCCTTAGTTGCTGCTGGAATTTACACGCAGTATTTTTTGGCACTTATTATTCCAGCCCATTTTTTGTATATATGGCTAACCTTCGGCGGCAATAAAAAAGCCTTTCTGAAAGTAATACAAAATAAAAATCTATGGCTAAGCGCTGGTTTCGGGCTGTTGTTATTTTTACCATGGCTGCCAATTATGATCTCCCAAACAACTAAAGTCGGCGGCGGTTTTTGGATTCCAGAAGTTGACAGGTTCAGCATACCAAACACCTTATCAATGTTCATATCATACGATTATCGAATAACCAAATACTTTGGTTTAATGCTAGCGCCGATGATGATCGCCGTATCGTATTGCCTGGCAAAACATTACCCGAAAAAACGCGCCGCAATCTGGCTGCTAACGTCCTGGCTGCTCGCGCCGATGATAATCGTCTACTTATTAAGCTTGCGCCAGCCGGTATATCTTGACCGCTATTTCACCTACTCAGCGCCAGTATTTTACGCATTGCTGGCGGTTTATTTATGTTTAATCGGCGCTAAATGGTGGAAAGCAGTAATAGCGCTCCTCTTAGCTATATACATCGGCAGATATATGTGGAACGTCGGCATTCATGAGGTTGCAGAAGCGGCTTGGAATAATACAAATACGGCAATGAGCCATATCAACAGCGGAATTAAGCCGGGCGACACGATATTATCGACAGAAATTTATACTTATTTCAATACGTCTTATTATAATAAAACCGGACAAGAAATCGTACTGCTAGCACCGGAAGGCGACGACGGCTGGGGCGAATGGGGCTTGGTGAAAAAAACAAAAACGCCGCAAATCCCGACAATGGACAGCGTGCCTTCAAGGCGTATTTGGCTCATCAGCCGCACTAAAAACTACGACCAATTTATGGCTATCGTGCCAAAAAACTGGAAACTACAACAGGAATTTCATGACGGCGATTTGATTGTTGGGTTGTATGAGAAGGGCTAATATTTTCCTCAATCGCAGTGCAATACTAATTTGCAACCAACCTGCATAATAAGATTAGGCTCCCAATTCAGCTCCGCCGCAAAAGCCAGCTAATTACGATTCTTCGCCCATTCCTTCGACTCTAGAATAGAGCATAGACTAACTGAGGCAAGCTTCTACTTTAAAGACATGTTACTATACGTTTACCCAACAATTTTACACCTATCAAGCAAAACCGCCCCAAACGATGAGCAGTAAGTCATAATGACAAATTGCAGAAGTTTAGCTACCATCCTTGCTCATTGCGTATATTTGTGTTGACGATTGCCTAAATAAAAGCGATTAATAGGTAGTATAAAGCTACAGGCGGTGAGTATTTTGTAAGTTCTTCGGTCTTTCATAACGCATCAC